>NZ_DDOK01000004.1:0-513135 GCF_002341635.1 Methylophaga sp. UBA2496
CAAAGAAGCGAGAATTATACAGAAACCGCTCAATCTGTCAACCCTCAAATCGTTTATTTATCAGCGTTGAGAGCCGCCTGTCGAAACAGAACGGCGCATTCTACAGATTGAACTGAATACGTCAACAGGAAGTTTTTCTTGATTGTTTTTAGGTGACGCTAGTCTTATGAATTAATAAGAAAAATACTGATTAAATAATTAAAACTTACTCATTAACCACTCCCCATTCAGTCGTTTTTTTGGTCATTATGACAATACGTGCGATAGGCGAGAGGTAAATTTTTACTTACTTTGGTGCTGCCAAGTCTAGAAATTGGTAAATAGTTGACGATATGCCCTAGGTGCATACCCGTAATATTTTTTAAAAATCCGGCTGAAATGGGACATATTGTTAAAACCATATTGCATAGCAATCTGGGTGACAGACAGGTGAGCATAAAAGGCGCTTGCCAGACAGTGTCGGCACGACTCTAATCTCTGTTCTGTCAGAAAGTGCATCAGCGAGGTATTTTCTTCGTTGAATAAGTTGTTGAGATAACGTTTCGATAAGCCTGTTGCATCGGCAATTTTTGTTGCCGTGAGTTCTGGGTCGCTCATAGCACTCTTTATATATTGTTTGATACGTATCAACATAATCTGACGGTGGCTGGTTGTTGTCAGTTTATTCTCAACAACCTGCCCTAGTGACAAGGTCAACATATCAACCACTGGCTGCGATAATGACTGAAACGTAGGTTTGGAAAATTGTTCCAGTTGTTTAACTGTAGATTGAATAAGACTGCTGGTGAGTGCTCCAATACCTTCAGCCGAAGGAATCCGGGTAGCCGTAATTCTTCCAATATTATTTAGCCGTGGATCCAGAATCTTGCGGGGGATAGAAATCAATATCTTGGAAAAAGCTTCTGGAATGGTAATTCTGTGCGGCTCTGTCGCGTCATAAATCGTCATTTCACCTGGTTTAAGAAAAACTTCTCTCCCGCCCTGTTCCAACTTGTATTTTCCGGAAGTAAGCACGACCATGAAATAGCAGTCTTGACTGGCCTGAGAAGGTTCTTGAGGTAATCGTTCCAGTGTAATTGCGTTAGATTGGATAGGTGACAACCGCACACCTTCTTGCCAGGGATAAATCAACATATCATTGAATAACACCATATCCTTGGGCGGTTTAATATCGACGTTAGCATATTCCCGGCCAATGACTTCTTTCAGCCACTCTACCCGCTGAGCGCTGGGTTGTTGCTCCGTGCAAAAACGCTGCCCTCCGAGACGAACAAGCGAATCACGACCATCAGCTCTCTGGCCAGCGGGAGTAATCAGTGCGTTTGTCATAACTCATCACCCAAATGTACAAGGATCTCTGCCGTTAGAGAAAAGAATACTCATTTTAAGCTCGGCATACTGTTGTTGTATTTCAGAATAATAACAGGAGAGAGTATGAAACAGAATGATAACCACGCCGGAAATGTGGTGCTGATAAGAGGGGCCTGCTTATGGATATTGATGGCTTTATTACTGGCCTGGTCACTCGTGGGTATCTATAATCAGATTGGCTTTCTGGAGACTTTATTTCCTGGTAAACCTATGCGAGTGTTGCAGGCTCACATAGACTTTTTATTAATGAGTGCTTTGATTCTGGGGTTTTATGCTGCAAGGATTGGATTGCCATGGCATGTTCGCTGGGCGATGGTAACGGGAGCATTTACCAATTCCAGTCTTTTTTTATTGTATGCAATGTTTCCTGTATTGGATCCGCTATCAGAAACCTATATACCTACGGGGATCTTGTTTACTACTTTTAATGTCTATTTATATTCGAGTCTTTTAGTAACCAGTTATGGCTTTGGCAAAGCTGCTGTCATTATATTTCGCACTACTTTTGATGACGATTCAAACACAAAAAATTGTAAGCGCTGCGGTCGGCAAGTTGTCTGAATTACGTAAGCTGATAAATGCTCCCGCTAAACAGGATCAGTTGGTAATAATACGAGCGAACTTACGTTTACCTACCTGAAACACGCCTACGATACCGGCTTTAATCAACAAAGATTTATCATCTACTTTTTCGCCGTCAATTTTTACAGCCCCCTGCTGGATCATACGCATCGCATCTGAGGTACTGCTTGTCAGCCCGGCTTCTTTAAGGACATTGGCTATCGGCATACCTTCAGAACCAACGGTAAGGGTAACTTCCGCAATATCATCAGGGACTTCACCTTTTTTGAATTGATTTTCAAAGTCCTGACGAGCTTGTGGTCCAGCAGCTTCGCCATGAAAACGTGCAACAATTTCCTCAGCAAATAACTTTTTAATTTCAATGGGATTACGTCCCTCTGCTACTGATTGTTTCCAATCAGCGACTTCTTCTAACGATTTAAAACTGAGCAATTCAATGTAACGCCACATCAGTTCATCCGAAATTGACATAAGTTTGCCAAAGATATCTTTAGGACTTTCATCTATACCAATATAGTTACCCAAAGATTTGGACATTTTCTGCACACCATCCAACCCAACCAGAAGCGGCATCGTCAGAACGCATTGTGGTGATTTCCCGTAAGCTTTTTGTAACTCGCGCCCCATAAGCAGGTTAAATTTCTGGTCCGTTCCACCCAATTCCACATCAGCATCTAGCACAACTGAGTCATATCCTTGAATTAAAGGATACAAAAACTCATGAATGGCAATGGATTGGCCAGTTGTATACCGCTTATGAAAATCATCACGCTCTAACATGCGTGCAACAGTATGGTGAGAAGCCAGTCGAATCATATCGGCAGAAGACAACTCGTTCATCCAATGCGAATTGAAAACTACTTGAGTCCGTTCAGGATCCAGAATTTTGAATACCTGCTGTTGGTATGTTTCCGCATTCAGCTGCACTTGTTCTGGCGTTAATGGCTGACGCGTCACATTTTTGCCGGTTGGATCACCAATCATTCCGGTAAAATCGCCGATCAAAAATAGGATTTCATGCCCTAAATCCTGAAAAAGGCGTAACTTATTGAGTAACACCGTATGACCAAGATGCAAGTCTGGAGCTGTAGGGTCAAAACCAGCTTTAATACGAAGTGGTTTACCACTTTCCAGCTTTTCGATTAACTCTTTTTCGACCAGAATTTCTTCTGCTCCACGACGGATTTCTGCCAAAGTTTCTTGCACAGTTCTCATCATCGTTCTCCGCACTATAAAAATTGGCGGGCAATATAACACAAGATCTTGCCTCCGAGGGGTTTCAATTCTGGGCAAATGCTGAGAGAATTGCACGAATTTACTATAAACGGGGAATGCCCATGAAGAAACGTAATAGACTTCTGAGCTCATCACATCAATCAAAGTTATTCAAATCTGAATCGCTGTCTCCCCACAAAAATAGACATATTGCAATCTTATCCTTAATGGCTTTAACCGGTATTTTTATAACGGGCATTGTGCTTGCAACAAGCGAACCCAGTGCAACAACCAATCAAACCCAATCCGTCGCCTTACCAAATATGCCTGCAGGCAGCGAAAGTACAACAGCGTCAGATCAATCAATCATTTCTCTACCCTCAAAGTCCGTTGCAGTACAACCTGATCCTTTTGATTCCAACATTAACGAGACCGTTCAACCAGTTCAATCTGATATCTCTTCGGATGAATCTGCTGAAATCGAGCGCCTGCATCTTAACCAACAAAGCCCCCCTGCCCTAGAAACAGAAATTTCTATCATAAACGATGCTCTCACCCCAAATGAAGAAAACACTGCAATATCCACATCTGACGAGCTTAGCTGGCAAGAAATCGAAGTAAAATCTGGCGATAACCTTTCTTTAATCTTTCCAAAAGCTGGCTTAAGTGCCCGTGATGTTTATAACGTTGCTCAGACGGCTGGTGACGATGCCAAAGCGCTTCTCAACCTTCGGCCGGGTCAAATATTTCGATTTGGAACAATAACCGACACTGATCAAAACTTAGTGCTTAAGCAGCTTCAATTACAGTTAAATCCGATGAAAACGTTAACCTTAACGTCTACTGGAAATGGTTTTGAAACAGCTGTCGTTGAACGTGAACTCGATAAGCAACGTCAACTGGTTGCAGGCGAAATTCAAAGTTCATTATTCGTCGATGGACAAAAAGCGGGCATGTCAGACAGATTAATTATGGAAATGGCCCATATTTTTGGCTGGGATGTCGATTTTGCACTGGATTTACGTCAGGGTGACAGCTTCAAAGTCATTTATAATGAAAACTTCCTAGACGGTGAAAAAATTGCTGATGGTGACATTCTGGCAGCAGAATTCACCAATCGGGGTAAAACCTTCCGTGCTATCCGTTTCACTGATAATAACGGTGAAAGTCGTTTCTACACACCAAATGGCGACAGTATGCGTAAGGCCTTTACGCGAACTCCAGTGCCAATTTCACGTATAAGTTCAGGCTTTAACCCTAATCGTAAACATCCCGTATTACAAACCAACCGTCCTCATCGCGGTGTTGACTACGCCGCCGCAACCGGAACACCAATCCTGGCAACCGGTGATGGTAAAGTCGACTTTGTTGGTACTAAAGGTGGTTATGGCCGTACTGTTATCCTGTCACATGGTGGACGTTACACAACACTTTTTGCTCATATGTCAAAGTACAAAAAAGGCATTCGTGTCGGTCAACGTGTGAGACAAGGTGAAATTATTGGCTATATTGGTAGCAGTGGCCTGGCTACCGGGCCACATTTGCACTATGAATTTCGGGTAGATGGTGTTCATAAAAATCCATTAACCGTCGCTTTGCCCAAAGCAGAACCTATTCCAAGTCAATATTTGGCGCAATTCAAGACGCTTGCCCAACCACTACTTGCCAGTTTAGACAACTTACAAGTCCCAACCCTGGCATTACGCCAAGATTAATTAATACAGAAATGGGCTTTTACATCGGTGTGATGTCAGGCACTAGTCTTGATGCAATTGATGTTGCATTAATCGAAACATCGCCAACAGAGCCGTCGAAATTAATCGCTCATCACTCGACAGCTTTTTCTGTTGAACTGCAAAAAGCATTGAAAGATTTGATTAACTCTCAACGCTGTCAGCTCTCCCAACTGGGTGCATTAGATATTGAACTTGGCCATGCATATGCTGATGCTATTCTGAGCCTGCTAACTTCCTCAGCGACCACTACGATACATCAAATTGATGCCATCGGCTGTCATGGTCAAACAGTATTACACTCACCTGATTCAAATTATCCGTTTAGCATGCAAATTGGCAATGGCAATGTTATTGCTGAAAAAACGGGGATTACAACGATTTGTGATTTCCGCCAAAAAGATATTGTCAATGGCGGTCAAGGGGCCCCGTTAGCTCCTGCCTTTCATGCAGCTATGTTTCGTTCAGATAACGAAAATCGCGTTATTGTGAATATTGGTGGTATAAGCAACATCAGTATATTGCCAGCGGATAGCGGTAGCCCTCTCCAAGGATTTGATACCGGACCAGGAAATACGCTTATGGATTCCTGGATTCAAAAACATCAAGGCCTTCTATTTGATAATGAGGGAAAGTGGGCTGAGGGTGGTGAAATTAACCAAACGTTACTGATGCAATTAAAGTCTGATCCTTATTTTGACAGACAAATTCCCAAAAGTACGGGTTGTGAATTATTTAATCAAAACTGGTTAAAGCAGCAATTGATCATGGCAAAATGTGAAGATGTAAATGCTCAGGATATACAGGCAACTTTACTGGCATTTACTGTATCAACCATTACTGATGCGATTCATCAATACGCCAGACAAACGGATAAAGTCTATGTCTGTGGGGGAGGAGCGAGAAATACAGCTTTAATGCAACAATTACAAATCGCTCTGGATAACATCGAGGTAACGACTACAGCAGCAATCGGTTTGGATCCTCAATGGGTTGAAGCCGTTGCATTTGCATGGCTTGCCGAACAAACCATACATCAAAACGCGCTTGATTTACGTTATGTTACAGGCGCACAGAGCCCAAGCATATTAGGTGCAGTTTACTGGTCTAAGAAGGCTTCATAATCAATAGCAGACATTAACTCTGCTGCAATTTCATCAATTGGAACCTCGGAACGAAAACGCACAATCCAACCATTATTAAAAGGTTCTTGATTAATTAGTTCAGGCATATCCACTAACTGCTGATTAATAGCAATAATTTCACCTGAAATAGGCATAATCACGTCTGAGGCTGACTTTACTGACTCAATCACGGCACATCCTTCGCCAGCAGCAAATTGCTGGCCTTCGGAAGGCAATTCAACAAAAACAATATCTCCCAGACTGTTTTGGGCATGCTCTGTGATACCAAGTGTATAAAGGCCTGTACTCTGCTCTTCAAGCCAAACATGGGACTCACTGTAATAATAATCATCTGAATTATTCATGAATGATGCGTCCATAAGTTTGATTCAGGTGTCTTAATCGATCAGTACAATCTTTTGGAACCATACTCCATTCAAACTGCCATTTCCAGTTGCCATCCAGAGTTCCGGGAACATTCATACGATGCTCACCTTCAAGCTCGAATAAATCCTGCAAAGGAATAACAGCAAGCTGAGAAACGGATTTCAAAGCAACTCGAATCAACAACCATGGCATTGCTTCATCACTCGGCCCGATATATTCATGCAAGTGTTGTCGGGTACTTTCTTCAATCTCCCGGTACCATCCCAAGCTGGTGTTATTATCGTGTGTACCTGTATAAGTAATACTATCCTTACAATGTTGATGAGGAAGATAGGGATTATCAGCGTCTCCGCCAAAGGCAAATTGCAGAATTTTCATACCCGGCATCGCAAACTGTTCACGTAAAGCCGTTACTTCTTCAGTTATGATACCTAAGTCCTCGGCAACTAAAGGAAGTTCGCCAAAAACCGATAGCAGCTTTTTGAATAATGCCTCACCGGGTGCTTTACCCCAATCTCCCTCTATTGCAGTTTCACAACTGGCTGGAATCTCCCAACATGCTTCAAAGCCTCTGAAATGATCAATTCGAATTAAATCAAATAATTCCAGTTGAGTGGATAAACGTTTTACCCACCAGTCGAAATTTTCATCAAGATGTGCCTGCCAGTCATAAAGCGGATTACCCCAACGTTGCCCTGTCGCGGAAAAATAATCTGGCGGAACACCGGTTACCTTTGTAGCCTGTCCATTTTCATCTAAAGTAAATAATTCCGGCGCAGCCCATACATCAGCACTGTCATGAGCAACAAAAATGGGCATATCACCAAACAATTTAACGTGATGTTGATTCGCATAGTTTTTTAAATTATGCCATTGCTGGAAAAAGAGAAATTGTTCGAAACGACGTATGTTCAATGATTCTGAACGTTGTTCACTAAGCGATTTTAGCGTAGCTGGTTCACGATCCCGAAACTCGGGTGGCCAGTCATACCAAGGCAATGCATGATTCAGATTGCGAAGCTCCCGATATAAAATATAGTCTTCCAGCCAAAAGGCCTGTTGCTGACAAAAATTATTAAACGCCAGTTTATCGGTTTCAGTACTATTCTCAACAAATTGCTTATAAGCATTCGCAACAATAGTGAAGATTTTTTTACCTGCTAGTTCTTCTGTCTTAATCCAGGCTTGAGCTTGAATATAGTCAACACACAACAACTTGTTATTGCCGGCATGTGCCGATAAACATTGATAAGGCGATCCATCTTCATGAGTCGGCCCTAGCGGCAGCATCTGCCAGATAGTTACCCCGGCTTGTTGCAGAAAGTCTACAAAGCGATAAGCATCTGCACCTAAATTACCCGTCGGTAAACTGGTAATATGCATTAAGACACCTGCCCTGCGCTGATCAAAAATATGTGCCTGTTTCATTAATTAACCACCACGGCGCATTGTGCCACCCTGCTCGGCTTCCCCTCCTCCCGAAGATACAACTTCTGACAAGATTTGTGGTACTTCAACTCCCAGCATTTGATAAAGGTTCGATAAATGCAACCTGAACAGACGCTCAAAATCACTGACACTGTCAGCAGCGTTGTAATCCCCAAACCACCAGAACCAGTCAGATCCTTCACAAATGGCGAGTTGTTTGTCGATAGCTTGTTGCATGTCATCATCAATTGCTACTTCTGCAATTTTTGTGTCGTAAACCTGCTTGGCCTGGCTAAGTAAATCCCAAGCACGGTTTTTATCAACATCCCCAATCCAGGTTGAAAACGTACCATAGACCCAACTCCCTGCCACCATTTCTGGTAATAAGGCCGATTTACACCCTTTTTCCAGACACTCAGCAAAGGTGGTTAACTCAAACTCAGGGTGCCGAGAAAGCTGTTTATACAGACTTTGCAGAAAGTAAAAACCGTTATAGGAATAGTGTTCCCAGGCATTTTCACCATCCAGAATGACAGAAACCACTCTATCTGGATCGCCTTCAGTTGTTGCTTTAATATTTGTCAGATGGTGAATAAAATCGTTAACGGCGTCTTCAGCACTCCATTTGGTATAAGTAAATCCAATTAAATCCGATAATCCATCATCCCGGAAAAAACATGCCGGCCCTTTACCCTCAAGCTGATAGGGTTTATGAATATTACTGTCAGACAAATCACTTTTATTGAGACTATTTCTTAATACATTTTCACCACTGGCAGTCCACTGAAATCCATGTTTGGCAATCGATTCTATTGTCGGCTTTGATACTGCACCTTCTGATGGCCAACAGCCTTGGGGGCGAAACCCAAAAAAGGATTCAAATACCGCTAAACCTTTTTCCATGTGCCAGTCAGTACGTGATTCACCTCCGGGGTAATGACGGATTTGTGGTAGCAGGGCATCCGGCATTGCTTCAAGAGTACTATTTATATCCAGCAATAACGGTACAATTGGATGTGCATAAGGCGTGACTGATAGTTCTACTTTTTTCGCTTCTGCAAGCCGTCTGTAACGTGGAATCAAGTCACTCAGAAGTTCACCGATAACAATCATCAATTGTCGGCGATCATGAAAATTAAACTGCTGCCCTTTTTTCATTAATGTCTGGATGCGAACATCATTTCGTCGAACAGACTCACCCATCCACACCAAGTGATACCAGACCAGCATATCGACCAGGAACTGATCATTCAGGTAAGCCAGACGTTGTTTATCTTCCAATACCCATCTAGCCATTTCTGCCAGTTTTGCAAAAACTGGAAACGGCGCTATAAGTTTTTCATCATTGGCACGCAGGCAGGCATTTAAAATCGTTTGACGCTCTTCAATATGCGCCGGCTGTACTGGTGAATCCAAGGCAATTAACAAAGGATCTTTAAGACAACCCGTGCCTTTGAAACGACCTTTCAACTGCTGATCATAATCATCAATCTGCTCAAGCAGGGTAGGAGCAAAGTTTACTACTGCTCTGGCATCAGGTACCTGCTCCAGATGCCATGCCATATCGACATAATCTTTTATCGCATGCAAATAGGTCCATGGAAGCTGATAACTTCCGCCCATAGGTTCACTATATTGTGGCTGGTGCATATGCCAGCACAGCACAACTTTTAATTTATCTGACATAACGGTAATTTTGCCCCAGCATTTCCGGTGTCACTAATACAACACCATTGGGTGAAACTTCATAACGTTGCGCATCCAGTATGGGGTCTTCCCCGATAATGGTACCTTCAGGCACGATACAGCCTTTATCCAGCACAACTTTCTTCAGGCGACAGTGCCTGCCAACAGTAACATCCGGTAGTACCACGCTATCTTCGATTAGACTAAAGCTGTGAACTTCGACATTTGAAAACAATACAGAGTGTCTAACGGTGGAACCAGAAATGATGCAGCCACCTGAAACCATGGAGTCTACAGCCATGCCGCGGCGGTCATCATCATCGAAAACAAATTTGGCTGGCGGCAGTTGCGCCTGATGAGTCCAGATCGGCCAATCTTCATCATAAAGATTTAATTCGGGTGTCACGCCTATCAACTCCAGATTCGCAGACCAGAAAGCATCAATAGTTCCTACATCGCGCCAATAACCTGGGTCATTACCCTGAACATCTTTGTACGGAAACGCGACAACTTTATATTTTTTTATTAACGACGGAATGATGTCATGACCAAAATCATGACTGGACCTTGGGTCATCAGCATCTTTAATCAACTGTTCATAAAGAAAGCCCGCATTAAAAATGTATATCCCCATCGAAGCCAATGCCACATCATCCTGCCCTGGAATAGGAGCAGGATCTTCCGGTTTTTCGTTAAATGCAACAATGCGATGATTGGTATCAACAGACATTACGCCAAAGGCTTTAGCCTGATCCAGTGGTACCTCAATACAGCCAATCGTCATATCGGCATTTTGCGCAACATGTTCCGCCAGCATATCACCATAATCCATTTTATAAATGTGATCACCTGCCAGTATCAATACATATTCGGGACCATGATTTCGCAAAATATCAATGTTTTGATAAACGGCATCTGCTGTACCGGTGTACCACCCCTGTTCGGTACGTTGAGAGGCTGGGAGTAACTCCACAAACTCGCCCAGGGCACCGCGCATAAAGCCCCAACCCTGTTGAATATGCCGAATCAGTGAATGCGCTTTATATTGTGTTAATACACCCACCCTGCGAATACCGGAATTAACACAATTGGATAATGGAAAATCAATAATCCTGAATTTTCCGCCAAACGGCACTGCAGGTTTTGCACGCCATCCTGTCAGTTGCTTCAGGCGAGAGCCACGCCCTCCTGCAAGGATCAATGCCAGAGTATCCCTGGTCAGTCGACTGACAAAACGCGTACTATTATTTTTGGGCATATTGAATTCTCCAGCCAGCTATGCAGTGAAATATGTTGTAATGGCTTTAAGCGTGCCACATCGTTAAGGTGGTCAGCAATAGAAATATTTATAGGACAGTATATCTATGGTTTTTGAACAAAATTTGACAGACGACCAACTTAAAATCATAGAAGCCAGACATCATGATCCCTTTGCAGTATTGGGACGTCATCCAACAAAAAATGGGATATATGTAAGGGCTTTTTTACCTGATACCGAGGCAGCTACAGTAGGTGACAATTTACCTATGCAGCGAGTTCAAGGTACAGATCTTTTCGAATGGACAGGTGCTTCCGATGATTTAACATCTCCCTATCAGATTCATCGTACCACTTCGGAAAATCAAATTCAGAGCCATTATGATCCATACAGCTTTCCACCACAGATTTCAGATTATGATCTGTACCTGTTTGCTGAAGGTAAACATTGGCACGCCTATCGAATACTGGGTTCACACAAACGTACAGTCAATGGTGTCGAAGGGGTCATATTTGCCACTTGGGCACCCAATGCTCAGCGTGTAAGTGTCGTAGGTACATTTAACCGCTGGGATGGTCGATGTCATCCGATGCGCTCCAGGGGCAGTACCGGCGTATGGGAATTATTTATTCCTGGCCTGGATATCGGTGAGCTGTATAAGTTTGAAATACGTAATCATCATGATGGCAGTCTGCACCTGAAAATGGACCCATACTGTCAACAGGCCGAACTGCGTCCCAGCACCGCTTCAGTGGTGTTTAACAGCAATTATCAATGGCAGGATAAAGACTGGATGTCTGGGCGAGAACATGCCAAGTGGCTGAATACACCACATAGCGTGTATGAAGTCCACCTTGGCTCCTGGCAAAAACACAGTGACGGAAGTTTCTGCAGCTATCGTGAACTGGCTGACAAACTGGTGCCATATGTCAATAAACTGGGATTTACCCATATTGAATTGTTGCCGGTTACTGAGCATCCACTGGATATTTCATGGGGCTACCAGACTACCGGGTATTATGCAGCAACCAGTCGTTTCGGATCACCGGATGATTTTCGATATTTAGTTGATAAATGCCATCAAAATAATATCGGCGTATTACTCGACTGGGTCCCGGGACATTTTCCAAAAGACAGTTTCGGCTTAGCCCGTTTTGATGGCACAGCACTCTATGAACATGAAGATCCACGGCGTGGTGAACATCAGGACTGGGGTACATTGATTTTCAACTATGGACGCAATGAAGTTCGCAACTTTTTGTTATCCAGTGCTTTTTTCTGGCTGGAGGAGTTTCATATAGATGGTCTGCGGGTTGATGCCGTAGCCTCAATGTTGTATCTGGATTATTCGCGTGAAGAAGGTCAATGGTTACCCAATATTCATGGCGGACGTGAAAATCTTGAAGTCATTAGTTTTCTCCAGGAAGTGAACACGATTCTGCATCAGTCTCATCCTGGCTGTATTATCGCCGCCGAAGAATCGACCTCTTATCCAATGGTTTCAAGGCCTGCCGATATGGGCGGACTAGGATTTTCGATGAAATGGAATATGGGCTGGATGCATGACATTCTCGAATATATGAAACAAGATCCCATCCATCGACGTTACCATCATGATCAACTGACCTTTGGTTTGCTCTATGCATTTACAGAGAATTTTGTTCTGCCCTTCTCACACGATGAGGTTGTGCATGGCAAAAAGTCGATGCGTTATAAAATGCCTGGGGATGAATGGCAGCAATTTGCTAATCTGCGATTGCTTTACACCTTTATGTTCAGTTATCCCGGCAAGAAGTTATTATTTATGGGGTCGGAATTTGGGCAGGGTAGCGAATGGAATAGTGAACAATCGCTTGAATGGTATTTACTCGACTATCCGCAGCATCAAGGTTTATTACAGATTGTTACCGATTTGAATAAAGTGTATTGCGAAAGTCCGGCACTTCACTATCATGACTTTGATGCCCATGGTTTTGAGTGGATTGATTGTAATGATCGTGAGCATTCGGTGCTTAGTTTTCTGCGGCGTGGACAGGACGCTATTGTGGTAGCGGTGTTTAATTTTACCCCTGTCGTGCGCGACAATTATCGCATTGGCGTACCGGAAGCAGGTGAATACGAAGTGGTCATCAACTCAGATTCGGAATATTACTCTGGCAGCAATTATCCCGTCAGTCCGCTAGTTAATAGTGAACCAACTGAATGGTCGGAAAGACCTTATTCAATTGTCGTAAATTTGCCGCCGTTAGCAGGACTCATTATTCGCAAGAAACATTGAAGCAGCATGCGGCTCGTATGACACGAGCCGCTGAATACTATTACTGACGTAAAGTACGGATCATTTTGATAAGTTCAGTTGTGGAACTATCATGTACGGAAATATCGGCATTGCCCTGTAAGTCGGGCAGAATGGCTTTTGCGAGTTGCTTGCCAAGTTCAACGCCCCACTGATCAAACGAATTGATATTCCAGATTACCCCTTGTACAAACACTTTATGTTCATAGAGTGCAACCAGCTGTCCAAGCATTTCCGGTGTCAATTTAGGAAATAACAACACATTACTTGGACGATTTCCCGGAAAGACTTTATGGGGTAATAATGCATCCAGCGTTTTGCCTTCATAACCTTCTTTAATCAGCTCTTCCCTGACTTCTTCGGCACTTTTCCCCTTCATTAGGGCTTCAGCTTGCGCCAGGCCATTGGCCAGCAGAATAGACTGATGATCACATTCGGGGTAATGACTATTAACCGGCAATACAAAATCCACCGGTATTAACTGTGTTCCCTGATGAATCAACTGAAAATAGGCATGCTGACCATTAGTTCCGGGCGTCCCCCAGATAACCGGTCCGGTTTTATAACTGATGCGGGCACCCTGCCGGTTAATAAACTTGCCGTTGCTTTCCATATCCAATTGCTGCATATGATTCGGGAAACGGGCTAATGAATGGTCATACGGTACAATGGCATGCGTTTGGGCATTAAAGAAATTGATATACCAGATTCCCAGCATGCCCATGATAACCGGGATATTTTCGGCTAATGGTTTACTGCGGAAATGGTTATCCATTTCATGTCCACCTTCCAGCAGACGAATAAAATTATCCATACCGACATACAGTGCAATCGGTAAGCCAATGGCACTCCACAATGAATATCGGCCGCCAACCCAGTCCCAGATCTCAAACATATTGGCCGTATCAATGCCAAATCTGGCAACTTCTTTGGCATTGGTAGAGACAGCAACAAAATGTTTAGCGACATCTGCCTGTGTGGCAACTTTGAGAAACCAATTCCGCGCAGACTGAGCGTTGGTTATGGTTTCCTGAGTCGTAAAGGTTTTTGAAGCAACAATAAACAGGGTCGTTTCAGGATTCAGTTTTTCCAGCGTAGTACTGAGATCAGTACCATCAACATTAGAAACAAAATGCGCCTCAAGACCATCAATACCATAAGGCTCCAGCGCATCACAGATCATAGCTGGGCCAAGATCCGAACCGCCAATACCAATATTTACAATATCGGTAATTTTTTTGCCACTGAAACCCACCCACTTACCACTATGAACCTGCTCACAAAAGGCAGCCATCTTATCGAGAACGGCATTTACCTGTGGCATCACATCTTCACCATCCACCAAAACAGGCGTATTGGCTCGATTGCGTAATGCCGTGTGCAATACGGCACGCCCTTCTGTGTGATTTATCTGCTCACCAGAAAACATGCGTTCAATCCAGGACTCTACTTTTACTGCTTCTGCCAGGGCGATCAGCTTCTCAATGGTTTCCTGAGTAATACGATTTTTGGAATAATCCAATAACAAATCACCTGAGCGAATTGAAAACCGCTCAAAACGTCCCGAATCAAGTACGAATTGCTCACGCATCGACAGATACTTGATATCAGAATAATGTCTATCCAATGATTGCCATTCGGCGATATTTAGTGGCGTCATATTTCTACTTATTTTTGTTAACGGTTATTGAGCTTTGATTCAGAAAGAAAAGTCGCGAGTTCAGACCAGGGCAAGGTTTGTTGCTCACCTGTTGCCATGGTTTTCACGCCAATGATTTGCTGCGCCATTTCCTCCTCCCCCAAAATCAAGGTCCAGCGCGCTCCACTGCGATCAGCCCGCTTGAATTGGCTTTTAAAACTACCACCACCACAGTGGCTAATCAAGCGAAGTTGGGGAAGCTGGTCCCTAAGGCTTTCTGCCAGCAGCAAGGATTGCGCTGCTGCGGCTTCACCAACGGCAACCAGATATACATCAGGAGATACCGTTTCAGGTAAAGCCCCTCCTGCTTCCAGCAATGCAATAAGACGTTCTAGACCAATGGCAAAACCGATAGCAGTGGACTCTTTACCACCCAGCTGTTCGATCAGACCATCATAACGTCCTCCGGCGCAGACTGTGCCTTGCGCTCCCAGCTGATCGGTCACCCATTCAAAAACGGTTTTGCCATAATAGTCCAACCCTCGAACCAGTCGCGAATTTATCTCAAACGCAATGCCTGCTGCTCGTAAGGTAGTACACAATTGCTCAAAATGCCCGGCAGATTCCGCATCCAGATAATCTATCAGTTTGGGTGCCGCGTCATTAAGCGCCTGCATCGCGGGATTTTTACTATCCAGAATACGTAACGGATTACTGACTAATCGTCGCTGACTGTCTTCATCAAGTTGTGAATAATTATCCTGGTAATACTCAACCAGTTTTTCACGATAATTGAGTCGAGCGTCAGTACTTCCAAGCGAATTGATCTGCAAAGAAATATCTTTCAACCCCAGAGTTTTCCATAAACGTGCTGTTAACAGAATCATTTCCGCATCAATATCAGGACCGCTGAAACCATAAGCTTCAACGCCTAATTGGTGAAATTGACGATACCGGCCTTTCTGTGGGCGTTCATGACGAAACATTGGTCCCATATACCAGAGACGTTGCTGCTGCTGGAACATACCATGCTCCATAGCGGCCCTGACGCATCCGGCCGTGCCTTCAGGCCGCAAGGTCAGGCTGTCACCATTGCGGTCGTCAAAGGTATACATTTCCTTCTCAACGATGTCAGTAACTTCTCCGATAGAGCGTTTGAACAATTCGGTCTTTTCCAGAATGGGTAACCTGATTTCCTGATAGCCATAGCCATCAAGCACCTTTTTAAGGCTGGTTTCCACTGATTGCCAATACGGCGTCATTTCCGGAAGAATGTCGTTCATTCCCCGGACAGAACGGATAATCTCTGCCACCTTTAGCTTATGTCCTTTATCGGAATTACTTTTTCGGGTTGATCACTGCGCATGGCTATCCGCTGACGAATTTCTTTTTCCAGCTGATCGACCAATGATTCGTTATCTAATTTATGGTGTGGTTTTCCATCGCGGTACAGCAGATTTGGTGAACCACCTGTCAAACCGATTGCAGCCTCTTTTGCTTCTCCCGGACCATTCACCACACAACCAATGACAGCAACATCCATTGGCTCGATAATATCTTCCAAACGAGCTTCAAGTGCATTCACGGTCGAGATAACATCAAACTCCTGTCTGGAGCAGGATGGGCAGGCAATCAGATTAATGCCTTTACTGCGGATTCGCAGACTTTTCAGAATATCAAACCCAACACGAATTTCTTCGATCGGATCAGCTGCCAAAGAGACGCGAATGGTATCACCAATACCTTCAGCCAATAACATTCCCAGACCAATTGCGGATTTAACGGCACCACTGCGCAGGCTGCCTGCTTCTGTAATACCCAAATGCAAAGGTTGTTCAATCTGATCTGCTAATTGTCTATAGGCATGAACTGTCATAAACACATCTGATGCTTTCAAACTGACTTTAAAATCAGGAAAGTTCAGCCGATCCAGAATATCGATATGTCTTAAGGCTGATTCAACCAATGCTTCTGGCGTGGGTTCACCATATTTTTTTTGTAATTCTTTTTCCAGTGACCCCGCGTTTACACCAATACGAATTGGAATACCAAAATCACGCGCTTTATCCACAACCGCACGGACCCGATCTTCGCGACCGATGTTGCCTGGATTGATACGCAAACAATCGACGCCCAGTTCCGCTACACGCAGGGCAATCCTGTAATCAAAATGAATATCGGCGATTAACGGAATATCCACTTGTTTACGAATCGCGCCAAATGCTTCAGCAGCATCCATGGACGGTACAGAAACACGAACCAGATCAGCACCTACTTTTTGCAAACGCTGGATTTGATCAACCGTCGCAGCAACATCCGTTGTTTCGGTATTGGTCATACTTTGCACGGCAATCGGCGCGTCACCGCCAACCGGAACATTTCCCACCATGATTTGCCTGGATTTTCGACGCTT
Organism: Methylophaga sp. UBA2496; assembly: GCF_002341635.1. Classification (NCBI taxonomy): domain Bacteria; kingdom Pseudomonadati; phylum Pseudomonadota; class Gammaproteobacteria; order Thiotrichales; family Piscirickettsiaceae; genus Methylophaga; species Methylophaga sp. UBA2496. Next base: position 17,133 of record NZ_DDOK01000004.1, read on the forward strand.
AATAGGTGAAGGCGTATGCATTACGAGTCTCCTCCCAAAGTAAAGCGAGCTACATTTCCGCGTGTATATTCAGAGACATCAATAATCTCACCATCAAATCTGACTGAGGCGGCATTGGCCTGTCCCAGTGAGACCTGAAAAGGCGTGGTCCCAGTCAATTCAACAGTGTTCCCGCCCCTGACTACCCGACTAATCAATACCTGCTGATTGGCATCACGAACTTCAACCCAGCAGTCTGAGTTGATACCAATGATGAGGTCTTTTTGGTTTGCATCGACGACAGTTGACGGCTCAGCCGCTTCGTTTTCCATTAGTTCAATTGTCGTAGATGATTGTTCTGCTAAAGCAGGCTCAGAAGCTGTCAGCGACTCATCCACTTCGTTCAATAATGGCGGCTGATCAGCATTTGTGAACTGCTCAGCATTTGATTCAATTATTGGTATGGAGTCGTCACTGCTCTCCTCGCTTTGTTGTTCTTCTACTGGTTCGATAAACGGTTGACTGGGTAATTCCTCAGCCAGACTGTTAACCTGATGGGTTTGCCATTGTTGATAGGCAAACCAAGCTCCGACAGCAACAATGATCAACAAAATTAATGGCAGCCATGGAAATGCTGATTTTGCTGGTTTAATTTGTTGAATGGGGGCGACCGATGGGCTTCGGCTCTCATTCTCGCTAAACTCTATATTGAACCCTGCAAGCATTTCATCCTGCGGAAGCCCCAGGAACTTTACATAACTCAAAAAATACCCCCGGGCATAGGTTCGTCCATGCAATCTATCCCAGTTTTGCTCTTCCAGATGTACAATGGCATCTCGAGTTACTCTCAGTTGAGCTGCAGCATCTGTAACAGAGATTTTTTTTGCTTCCCGAGCATCACGTAAACGTTTGCCAACATCAACTGATGATGAAACAACACTCGGTTCTTCTGTATGACTCTCAGTCATAAATGTTAAATACCTTCATTGACCATACGCATTTCATCGGAATCCGGGAACCGGGCTCGCATAATTAATTTATAACTGGATACGGCATCCTCATTACCCAGTTTTGACTCAGTTTTAATCGCTGTCAGTAACGACTGGGGAGTCCAGGGCGATACACTGTTGAAACGCTGAACATAAGCCCGGGCTTGCATGTAATTTTTTTGCTCATAGCTCAGATCTGCCATACCCATTAATGATTTACTCAGGTTAGGGTTAATCTGTAAGGCTCGTCTGAAATAGGATTCAGCCTTAACCAAATCCGGAATTTCTCTGGTACACAGACCGGCATTTTCAAATGCCATTGCCGCACTTTGATAAAGCGGGTTTTCAACAGCTTTTAAAAAACGCTTCTCTGCTTCTTCATATTGACCTTGTTGGCACAGAAAAACGCCATAGTTATTCTGTGCTTCAGAATACTGTGGCGACCTACTGACAGCTTCTTTAAAATGTTTTTCGGCCTTTTCATTTTCACCCAAGCGCTGATAAAGCAGAGCGATAGTGTTATGAGCACTTGGTAAATTCGGGTTTTGTTTAAGTGCTTTATCCAGTTTTTCCATGGCGATTTCGTAATCACCACGTTGCAGATAACTTAAGCCCAACTGCATATTCAATTCAGCAGCTTTAGGATCAGGCGCAATGTGTTCACGTGGTCCTGTTGTAGCACATGCAGTGAGCACCATGATTGAGGTCGCCAGAAAACCTATTTGTAAATATGATTTCATCGGACGAACACAACCTCCCGTTCAGCTAATTTCTGAGTGCGACGAGTTTTATCCTGAACTTCGCCAGCCAATTGACCACAGGCTGCCACAATATCATCACCACGGGTTTTTCGTACAGTCGCGACCAGACCGGCAGCAATCAATTGTTCTTTAAAACGATTAATGACATTTCGGGATGAACACTGATAATCGGTGCCTGGAAATGGATTAAACGGTATAAGATTAATTTTATTGGGGATGCCTTTTAAAATTCGAATTAAATCCCGTGCATCCTGTTCTGAATCATTGATACCAGCGAGCATGACATATTCAACAGTGATATGCCGGCGCAATTGCTCACCTGTCACATAACGTTTGCAAGCAGCCAATAATTCAGCAATCGGGTATTTATCGTTTAACGGAATAATCTCGCTGCGTAACTTGTCATTAGCAGCATGCAATGAAATGGCCAGACTGACATGACAGTCTTCTTTCAATCGATCAATCATCGGCACCACACCAGAGGTACTCAATGTAAGTCGCCGCCAGGAAATACCGTAGGCCAGATCATCTCGCATCAGATTCATCGCGGTAATGACATTAGTATAATTAGTCAGCGGCTCACCCATGCCCATCATCACGACATTGGTCACCATTCGATTGCCTTTCGGATCTTTGCCTAAGGCTTCATTGGCAATCCATAGTTGAGCAATAATTTCAGCGGCACTGAGATTACGATTAAAACCTTGTTGCCCAGTGGAACAAAAGGTACAAGTCAATGCACATCCCACTTGAGAAGACACACATAACGTGCCTCGTCCGTTTTCAGGAATAAACACCGTTTCAATCGAATTATCACCATCCATTTTGATGATCCATTTGCGGGTACCATCAGTGGATATATGTTCGTGTAGTAATTCCGGTACACGTATTTCGGCAATTTGACTCAGTTTTTCGCGCAGGGTTTTACTTAAATTGCTCATCTGAGCAAAATCAGTAACGCGATATTGATGAATCCATTGTAAAAGCTGGCGCGCACGAAAGGGTTTCTCATCGATTTCGATGAAAAACCCTTCCAGACCTTTCAGATCCAGACCAAGCAGATTGGTCAATGCGGTTGCCATCAGTTAAAGACTAGCGTGTGCGAGCGCACAATTGATCGTCAGTGAAGAAGTAGGCAATTTCTCGTGCGGCACTTTCAGCTGAATCTGAACCGTGAACTGCGTTTTCATCGATGCTTTGCGCAAAATCTGCACGAATAGTGCCTGGTGCTGCATCAGCAGGATTAGTTGCACCCATCAAATCGCGGTGAGTCATCACAGCATTATCACCTTCCAGAACCTGGATCATCACAGGACCAGAAGTCATAAAGCTCACTAAATCACCAAAAAACGGACGTGCTTTATGTTCAGCATAAAAACCTTCCGCTTGCTGTTGTGTAAGATGCACCATGCGGGCAGCTACAACAGAAAGACCGGCTTTCTCAAAGCGTGAGTAAATCTCGCCTATAACATTTTTTGCTACCGCGTCCGGTTTGATAATTGACAATGTACGTTCAGTCGCCATGTGTATCCTCATTGATTGATTGGATTAAATCGACATATTCTAGCATCTATAGGGCTCAGAGATAGAAGCGTTCCAAGAGTTTTTATTAAGCAGGCAATTTTGCTTTGGATTTGATGACAAAACCATTACCATCAGCAGACTATTTTTGATAAAACTCAAATGCAAATTCGATGATAAATAATACATTTAAACGTATCGGTCTGTTTATCCGCAAAGATGATCCTGTGTTGGAATCGGCCGTAATTCAAGTCAGTGAATTCCTGCACTCCCGGGCTTTAAAGGTATTAAGTAATGAGCCAATGAGTTTTTTACCTGGCCTTGAGGTGATTTCAATTGCCGATTTCCCGTCAAAATGTGATCTGACGATCGCCATTGGTGGTGACGGCACCATGCTCTCAGCCTCAAGAGCATTAGCTGGCTTTGATTTACCCATCGTCGGAATTAATGTGGGGCGACTGGGTTTTTTAGCAGATGTGACGCTTACCAACCTGCAATCCCAGTTAACCCGGATTCTGGATGGCCACTATCGTCATGACAGTCGTTTTTTACTACAAGCGCATCTGAATAACGCGGAACAGCCAATCTGTATCGCCATGAATGATGTGGTAGTGCATTCTCACCAAAGCCTGCATATGATTGAGTTTGAAACCCACATTAACGGCCGGTTTTTAAATAGCCAACGCGCTGATGGACTGGTTATAGCCACACCGACAGGTTCAACTGCTTATGCGATGTCAGCTGGCGGTCCTATTCTTGATGTGGATCTGGATGCGATGGTACTAACCTCCGTCTGTCCACATACCCTCAGTAACCGGCCCTTAGTTATTGCAGCAAGCAGTGTCATCGATATCACATTGAGTGAAAAAAACATTACGACTGCGATGGTTACCTGTGACGGACGTCCAGGTCATTTACTTGAACCCGGTGATAGTATCCGGATTCAAAGACATCCTAACCGCATTGATTTACTGCATCTCGAAGATCATGATCATTATTCAATTTTACGTGCCAAACTGGAATGGGGCCGAAAACTGACATGCTGACTGCGTTAACTGTTCGCCAACTGGCGGTCGTGGAAGATTTATCCTTAACTTTCAAATCCGGTATGACATCACTGACAGGTGAAACCGGGGCCGGTAAATCCATTCTGGTTGATGCCCTGGGGTTGGTTCTGGGTGATCGTGCTGATTCAAATATGGTTCGTCATGGCAGTGAACGCGCTGAAATTGAAGCCAGCTTTGATATCAGCAGCAATCCGGCATTACAAGACTGGCTCAAGGATCAGGAACTGGATGATGACGATCAATGTCATCTTCGCCGGACCATAAGCCGGGATGGGCGATCGAAAGCTTATATCAACGCTCGCCAGGTTCCGCTCAGCCAACTTCGCAATATCAGTGAATTAAGCATTGATATCCATGGCCAGCATGAACATCAATCCTTATTACGTGCTGAAACCCAGCGAGAGTTACTGGATATTGTAGCGAATAATAAAGCCCCCCTTAAGGCCCTCAAGCAAGCTCAGGCTGAATGGTTGCAAATCCAGCAACAACTGGCTGCAATACGTCAGCAATCTGAACAGCAACTGGCCCGTCAGGAATTATTGAATTATCAGATCAGTGAGCTGGAACCATTAGATTTAACAGATAGCAGCATTGAACAGTTGTTGCAGGAACAACAACAATTAGCTCATGCAGCCCAGTTACTTCACACTAGTGAATCTACTCTGCATCACTTGTTTGATCAGGATCAGGGCGCAGCGTATGACCTTATCGGTTCTGCTCTGGCAGAACTGGAAAAATTACAGCAATATGAACCTCGCTTTGCCGAGATTATTGAGACTCTGAACAGCGCGGCGATCAATCTGGATGAAACGGCTACTTCCCTTCGCCATTACCTGGACAGTGCCGATCTGGATCCGTCCCGGCTTGAAGCGGTTGAGACGCAGCTATCGGTTTTGCATGATCTGGCGCGTAAGCACCATGTCGAAATTGAAAGTCTGCCAGCCCACTATCAGGCTTTGTGTGAAGAGTTAAACAGCCTTTCCCAATCCCAACAAAACCAAACTGAACTGGCGCTGAAACTGAACTCTTTGGAAAAGCAATGCCTGGAGTTGTGCGCGCAAGTCCGTGCAAACAGAAAGCAACATGCAAAACCGCTGGCAGAAACCATTACTGAATCTATTCAGCAACTGGCTATCCCGGCTGGACGTATAGAATTTGTTATTCGACCTTTTGAGGAAGGCAAATTCAGTGAGCATGGCGCAGATCATATTCAGCTGTTAGTCAGTACTAATCCCGGCCAACCGGCAGGCGAATTAGCCAAAATTGCGTCAGGTGGAGAATTAGCACGAATAAGTCTGGCGATTCAGGTCGTCACGGCTGGCAAGCGAAGTGTGCCGACTTTGATATTTGATGAAGTGGATGTAGGAATTGGTGGCGGCGTAGCGGAAATTGTTGGCCAGCATCTCAAATTACTGGCATCTACCCAGCAAGTGATTTGCATTACCCATTTGCCTCAGGTGGCGGCGCAGGCCCATCAGCAATTACAGGTTACGAAAATTCTGGGTGAAGACAAGACCCACACTGAAATAAGCGACCTTAATCGCGAGCAGCGTATAGAAGAAATTGCCCGAATGCTGGGTGGAATGAACCTGACCCAGAAAACTCGTTCACATGCTGAAGAGATGCTGGATCAGGGACAACGTTAATTACCGTTCTTTTTGGCAGTCTTCGCGGTTACAAATGCCATAAATGTAAAGGCTGTGGTCAGTCATTTCAAAACCATTTGCTTTAGCAATTGCTCTTTGCCGCTCTTCAATGACCTCATCGTAGAACTCTATAATACGGTTACATTTCACGCAAAATAAATGGTCATGATGTGCGCCATCTTCCAATTCAAATACCGCATGACCACCATCAATATTCAGTCGGGAGACCAGCCCCGCACCTTCGAATTGGGTAAGCACACGATAGACAGTTGCCAGGCCGATTTCTTCGCCCATTTCCAATAAGGCTTTGTAAACATCTTCAGCACTTAAATGGCGCTGTTTGGAGTGTTCCAGTATCTCCAACACCTTCAAACGTGGCAGAGTAATTTTCAATCCCGCTTTTCTTAAATCTTGTCTTTCCATTATTATTGTTGCCTCGTAGAATAGTTACGAATAGCGTATCATCGCACTTTCGTCATCAACACAGAAACAAATACTAAATGAAAAGCCTGCTTATTTATAGCCTTTCCTTGGTTATTCTCACTCTCAGCGCCTGTAGCAAAGATAAAATCCCGGGTGTTTATCGAATTGATATTCAGCAAGGTAATCAGGTTACCCAGGAAATGCTCAGCAAACTAGAGCCCGGCATGACCAAAAGCCAGGTGTCATTTGTGATGGGAACGCCGATGTTAATTGATGTATTCCATCCAAACCGTTGGGATTATATTTACAGTTTTCATCCGGGAAATGGTTCTCGTGAGCAACGGCGGATTACATTGTATTTTGATGAAGCCGAAACACTTGATTATATTGACGGTAACACCCGTATTGTTGAAAACATTCAATTAACGGAAGATCAGCGCACCGATACCAATGTTGTGGTGCCTCTCACCGAACAGAAAACAGGCATTTTCAATAGTATGTTGAACTTGATTGGCCTCGGTGAAGAAACCGTCGAAACCATTGATGACGATAACGAAACTGATCCAGCTGAAAAAGAACAGAAAGAAGCGCTACCGGAAAATACAAATGACCGGATGGGAGACCAACCAGCAGGTCAGCTTCCGGATATTCAGTAAACGCTTAACCAGTTGATTCCTGAACCGGTTCAAATTCACCGGTTTGGGAATTAAAACAAAGTAATTCACCTGCGGCCAAATCAAAATACCATCCGTGTAATGTCAACCGGCCATCTTCGACACGTTCCTGTACACATTCAAAACTCATCAGATTATCCAATGAGACTAAAACGGCCCGTTGTTCACAGGCTTTGAGTTGTGCAGATTCATCACCATGATGATGCTTTTTGACCCACTCTTTTGCTGGTTGCGCGATTGATACCCATTGATGGATAAACTTGGAGTTTTGCTGTCCATCATCTTCCCATAACGCTCTTATACCCCCGCAGTTAGCATGTCCCATGACTATGATGTTCTCGACCTGCAAATTGTTCACCGCAAACTCAAGTGCGGAGCTGGTACCATGATGCAGGCCATCAAGTTCACAAGGTGGTATCAGATTGGCCACATTTCTTACGGTAAACAAATCCCCTGGATCACAATCCGTCAAAATTGCAGGATCGACGCGAGAGTCACAACAACCGACCATTAAGGTTTTCGCTGGCTGTCCGGTTTTCATGCTGGCGTAAAGACGACTGTCCTGACCAAAATAGTGTTTTTTAAATCGCTGAAAACCTTCAATTAATCTATCTGTATTAGCCATTATTTATACGTGTCTCAAAAACGTTAAAAAAGGATTATGTTGTTTCTCATGTGCAATGGTAGTAACCGGCCCATGACCGCTATGCACTCGCAGATGTCCTGGTAATTGCATCAATCGTTGCAGACTCTGCTGCATTATAGCCGGATTTCCCATTGGCAGATCAGTTCGCCCTACGCTGCCGGAAAATAACGTGTCTCCTACGAAAATATCCTGCTCATCATAGTAACAACCCTGTCCTGGAGTGTGCCCCGGGGTGGAAATAAACCTCAGTGTGGTCTCACCTAACTGAATTTCATCACCATCATCCACTAGATGATCAATGCGACCGCATTGGCGATTAAATGCTGGTTCACCAAACCAGTCACCCTGGACAGGTAGTGTTTCAAACAGTGGGAGTTCTTTTCTCGGTAAATACGTAGGCACATCAAACTGCTTTTGCAATGCAATTAAACCGCCTGCATGGTCGAGGTGACCATGAGTTAATAATATCATCTGGATATCCGGCAGAGGATGGATAGCCAGAACCTTTCTGACTAATTCATCCGTTTCGCCAGTGTCAACAATAGCACTCATTCCAGTTGCTTCATCCTGAATCAAATAAGTATTGACCTGAAATGCACCAACGGTGAAGCATGTAATGTGCATCTGTTATGACTCCCAAAAAAAAGCAGCTGGTCGCTAAACCAGCTGCCTTGATAGTCTTATTTGCTAATGACTATTTGTCTGTTTTATTCTGCGTTTCACGCGCTAAACGCATATTGTTTTCAAACCAATCACGTTTGATTTTCTGGGTACGCGCCAGATTGATATTGGCCTCATACCATTTCTGTTTGATATCTGCATGCGGGTCGGGATGCAAGTTCGCTTCATACCATTTTTTATGGCTTTCACGCGCCGCTTGCAGGTTGGCTTCATACCATTTTTTATCACTCGCAGTCTGTTCATCACTGAACTCATACCAGTGTTTGTCGGTTGGTGTTTGATCGAGATTCGCCTCATACCATTTGCTGTGCTGCTCACGAAATTTATCAAGATGCGCCTGCTGAAAGCGTTTTTTCCAGTCGGTATCACCCGCCTCTTTGAACTCATACCAGTGTGTTTCAGTAGGCGTATTATCCAGATTCGCTTCATACCAGTGCTGCCGGTTCGCTCTAACCGTTTCAACGGCACTGCGTAAATTGGCTTCATACCACTTTTTCTTGGTATCAAGATGATCCACCATATTGGCTTCATACCAGTGCGTATCACGTTTTTGTGCAGGACGCTGATTGGCTTCATACCATTTAGCATTTTCACGGGCCACGTGAGTATTGTAGGCAAACCAGTCACGTTTTATCTGCTGTGTACGCGCCAGACTGATATTGGCTTCGTACCATTTCTTTTTGATATCCGCATGGGGATCGGGATGCAGATTCGCCTCATACCATTTCTGGTGACTTTCACGTGCGGCCTGCAGATTCGCTTCATACCATTTCTTATCACTGGCAGTCTGTTCATCGCTGAATTCATACCAGTGCTTGTCCGTTGGTGTTTGATCCAGGTTGGCCTCATACCATTTATGATGCTGCTCACGGAATTTAGCCAGATTGGCCTGTTGCCAGCGTTTTTTCAGATCACTGTATTGTGAATCGGCAAACTCATACCAATGCGTTTCAGTGGGCGTATTATCAAGATTCGCTTCATACCAATGACGATTTGCCCGCACTGTTTCAACAGCACTACGCAAATTGGCTTCATACCATTTTTTCTTGGTATCAAGATGTTTCACCATATTGGCTTCATACCATGGACGATCAGAATGCTTAACAGGATTCTGCGCCGCTTTGTACCAAGGCAGTTTTTTCATTTTATCTCTCACTGCGTTTGCGGATTGCAACTTAGCTTTAATGCTGGTTATCGTTGCGTGATTGGTCTCGTACCACTTTGTTTTAATATCTATTGTGCTACTCATTGTGTTTACCTCTCAGGGTAGTTTTACAATTCGATACTACCCCAGAACTAAAGCGTACTACAAGTAAAACCATGCGATGACGCATAGAAAACAGATCTCATTCAAAGCAATGCTTTTCAGCTTTTACCCTTTGCAACATGGCAATTTTCTGCTCAATCTGTTGCGTACGTCTTGCTTCTTTTTCATCGACCAGGGATGAATAACCCAGATAAGCCAATCCCAACCATCCTTCGACAACCGGAATCGTATCAAAAACAATTAACGTAGCAGCCAGTTTGTTACTGCCATCGTCATAAAAGCCAGGTTTGTAACTATATCGGTATGGATGAAGCTGATTAATCGCACCATCAATTTCAACACAGCTATGCTTACGAATTTCGTCCGTAATTTCAACTACGGGTGGCTCGTAATAAATGGGCTCTGTTGGAACTGGCACCGGTGTTAGGGCCTGCACCGGAAAAGCTATCAATATAAATACCAGACTGTGCAGTTTAATAAAAAATTGATTTTTCATAATTGCATACCTTTCAATAAGCGTGTTTGCTTGATCTGGTTAACGGCAGACATATCCCGGACTAAAGCCTAATCACTGGCTTCGTGACTAGACTCTTTATCATGTTTATGCAACTCAGCCCAATTAGCCAATCTTGCTGCTACAGCCGCATTAAAACTATTTTCAGGGTAATTTCCCTGCTCATCTGCCACGCCAACTTCGTGATCAGTTAACACATTGATTGCATCAGCAATATCATCAACGGCATAAATATGAAATAACCCATTCTCGACAGACTGTCTCACCTCAGGCTTTAACATCAAGTGCTGCATGTTACTGCGCGGAATAATCACTCCCTGTGACCCCGTTAATCCCACCAGATTGCAGACATCATAAAACCCTTCAATTTTTTCATTGACTCCGCCGATTGCCTGAACATGACCAAACTGATTCATTGAACCGGTAATTGCCATGGATTGTTTCAACGGAATTTTAGCAATGGACGATAATAAGGCACATAATTCAGCGACTGTCGCGCTGTCTCCGTCAATCTCACCATAGTTCTGTTCGAACACAATACTGGCCGCCATGGATAGTGGCTTGTCCGCTGCGTAAAATGACCCCAGATAAGCCGCCAGAATCATTACACCTTTTGCATGCAGGTTGCCACCCAATTCTACCTCACGTTCGATATCGATTATGGCATCATCGCCATAGCGGCAACTGGCGGTAATTCGGGTGGGTTCACCAAAGTGAAAGCCACCGATACTTAAAACGGATAAACCATTCACCTGACCGACACGTTTGCCACGCACATCCAGCTGAATGATTTGCCGCTGGATTTGCTGATAAACCACAGAGCGCACCCTATCAACCCTTCTGAGACGTTGCTGCAAGGCATGATCGACGGCATCAGCGGTGATTTCCGCTTGTTGGTATTTTCTTGCCCAATAAGCCGATTCACGTAACAGATCGGTCATATCCCCAATATGCAATGACAACTGCTGGCCATCGTTGATGGATCTGGCCGCATATTCGATCATCAATGCAACTGCCCCTTGCTGTAAGGCCGGCAAATGTTCATTCATTGCGGTTGAGGCAATCAATTTAGCCATTTGCATATGCGTTTCTGCTGTACGCGGCAATTCATCTTCCAAATCAGCCAGCACTTTAAATAACCCTGCAAATTCAGGATCCCATTCATAAAGCTGATAATACAGATCACGATTTCCCAACAATATAACTTTTGCTGATAACGGGATCGGTTCAGGTTCAAGTGACACCGTTGCCACTAAACTGTAGGTACGCTCCAGATTTTCCAGCGGGATCTCAGCCGCTTTTAAAGCGGCTTTCAAGCCTTCCCAGGCAAAAGGCTGTTCTAACAGCTTTTCGGCATCCACAATCAGAAAACCACCATTGGCCCGATGTAACGCGCCAGCTTTGATCAAAGTAAAGTCGGTAACCAAAGCCCCCATCATCGCCATGTTCTCAACACACCCCAACAGACTCTGATGATTTGGTTGATTCAGATACACCACCGGTGCGCCATGCAGTTCGGCATTATCCACAATCAGATTAATCTGATAACGTTTCAGGCAATTATCAACATGAACCTCTTCCTGACGCTCTTCATTTTTCAGAAACATCTCGATATTGCGTTGGATATCAAACTGCATATCATCAAAATAATTCTGTAATAGCTGGGATTTCGGATATGCGTGGCGTAAAAAATCTATTTGCCGGGTAACCACTTCCAAGGCCACCTGATCATTGAGCGAAGTAATTTTATTTGCTGTGTCATGTTCCCATTCATGAATTTCGCTCAACGTTTCCTGCATCGCCACCTGCAATTTAGCAATGGCTTCTTCGGTTTCCATTTTTTTGGCATAGGGAAGATCTTCAAAATCTTCTCCCGATAAAGGTTCACCTTCATGTTGTGCAGCAAAGGCATATGCACCATCTTCCATTCTCAGTAACACGACACCATGTTTATCCGCTTCAATCTGCAAAGCTCCGAATAAACGCACCCGATGCTGACGACTGGCCTCCTCAATGGCACGAAGCCGTCCCCGATAATATTCATCATCAAAGGCATACGGTAATTGTTGCTGCAGCTCTTTAATGACACGCTCAATATCCAGCTTAAGTTGCGCACCTTCTCCGGCAGGTAATGACAAAGCTTTGGGTTGCTGGGGCAGATCGAAATTATGCAAATAGGCCCAGTCTTTTGCATCTGGCCGGCTGGCGCTATGTTTGGTGAGAAATTCACTGACAAGTGACTTTTTCCCCATACCCGCCTCACCCATTACGTAAAGGTTGTAACCATCAGCCTGAATATTCGCTGCAAAGTCAATCGCTTCGCGAGCTCTCTCCTGACCAATCAACCCTGTTAAAGGCTCGACAGTAGCCGTAGTTTTGAAGGGAAGATCAGCCGGATTACAGGCATGGTAAAGTTGTGACGCAGCAAGTTGAGTAACAGGCATGGATATCTCTGGACGAATGAACAGAACTTAGCTTAGGCTAGGCACATCTGATAGGCAACTGCATATTAAAAGGAATCAAGCTTATGACAGGTCAGGATTATGAAGAGAAGCGCGATTTTTTCCGAATGCGTGTCAATGGTCCGGTCAACATTAAACGTCAGGATCAAGCTGAATTTTTTCACGCTGAAGGGCTGGATTTAAGTGCGAGTGGGTTAAGTTTGATTTCGGATGAAACAGTAATTGAGGGCGAAATACTGCAAATCAGTATAAAAAGTCATAACCCTGAGCTTGCTGACTTTGTCGCAGAAGCTGAAGTGGTCCGAGTTCAGCCATTAGATGAACATCCCGGAAAATTCAACATTTCGGTAAAGTTTACGACAATATATTAAGCCGGTTTACAGCCAGTAACTGCTATGGGTCATCACTTTGGACATGGGCTGCATGATTTTACGAACCAACCAGGGCAGTTCGGCACCGCCAGCAGCTAAAGCAGTATCCTGATGATGGCGCTCATCTTCACGCATTTGCGCCAGAATTGACCGACTACGCAGATCGTCCTCACTCATCTTATCCAGATGTTCATCCAAATGTTCAATTACCTGTTTTTCGGTTTCAGCAACAAACCCCAAACTCCATTTATCACCGATTCTCCCAGCCACAGCACCAATCATAAACGAACCGACATACCAGAGGGGGTTGAGCAAGCTGGTACGGCCATCAAGTTCATGAATACGTTGTTCACACCACAGCAAATGATCATTTTCTTCAGCGGCAGCTTGCTGCATCGCTTCTCGTACATTGGTTAATTTCGCAGTTAATGCCTGCCCTTGATACAGCGCTTGGGCAGACACTTCACCAGCGTGATTTACCCGCATCAAAGCAACTGACTGTCGACGTTCACTATCGTTAAGAGGCGTATCATCAATGTTCATGGCAGGAGTCTCACGGCCACTGGAGGGCGGTGCCCCCAAAACAGTCGTTAATGCTTTATCCAGTTCGATAATAACTTTGTCGGTTAATAACAGATTACGGAAACTCATATTTTTCCTGGGTTAATTCAGAATAATTCTACATCCGAGCCAGTCATTTTCTTTGGCTCAGTGACTTTACCTTCAGCAAGCAGATGATGGTAGTTCTGTACCTGATTTCGGCCTTCGTTTTTCGCGTTATATAAAGCCTCATCGGCCTGGCCGATAACATCAGTTGGCGATAATTGAGCCGAGACTTCAACAAAACCAATACTGACCGTGACCTGGCCAAGTTGAGGAAAATTATGATTTGCCACCACCTTACGAATTCGTTCAAATGCCTGCATGGCATCTGTTTCATTAGCGGCTTTAAGCAACACTACAAATTCCTCACCACCAAAACGGTAAATCAGATCGTCGTCGCGGATCACACCGGATGTCATTAACCGGGCAACCAGAATAATCACTTCATCACCATAAAGATGACCATAGGTGTCATTTATCACTTTGAATTTATCAATATCCACCACGCCCAACCAATGTTTAATGGCATATCGACGACGTCGGGAATCATTGGGTGAAGCCATCAGTTTATTCAGTTCACTGCTTTGATTGACCAGAATTTTAGTAATCTGCTCATCGAGCGTTTCCCGATTGTATAAACCGGTTAATTTATCGCGTTGGGATTTATCGATTAACGCCAGATAGTTGGCATACACCCTCAGGATGCCATGGACCAGTCGTTGGTCAATGGGTGACGGCAACTCTTCACAATGGTGAACCAGACTGGCAAAGATTTCGCCATGTGAATCATAGGCGGGATAAATGACATTCCAACCTGTCGTCCCGGATTGACGATAAGAAACAATATCTTCTCTATCAATCGCTTCTGTCATGGCAGCGCTCAGTTCATCCGCCGTTTCTGAATTCAGCTTGGGATGCTGGTCAGAAGACGAAATGACGTCATTCACACAGAAAGCCAACAGGCTGATATCGTGAACCAGATCATGACGTCGTACCCGAAACAAGCGTAAGGATTGTGCCGGAAATAATTCATTTAACGTTTTTAGCAGACTTTTTTCCAAAACCTGCCGATCATGATGTCGGGTAATTTCAGCAAGGTTGTCAACAATTCGTATACTGCTATGACGGTGTTGCATTAGTGTTTTGCCTTTATCAGAACGGAGCGCCGAAAAGCATCAGCATTATCGAACATAATTCAGATCAGTATGGCGTAGACCTACCTATTAATGTTTGTTTTCAATAAAACCACGAATCGTTGCGGCTAATTCAAGCGGTTGGAATTTTGATACATAGGCATCAGAACCTGCCCCTCGTCCCATTGCCTGATTCGCTACCGCAGTCAAGGATGAATGCATAATCACTGGCAGATGCGCCATGCGTGGATCAGATTTAATTTTTTGGGTCAGTACATAACCGTCCATCTCCGGCATTTCAACATCGGTTAAAACAACCTGGATTTCCGTGGTAATGTCCCGGCTTTCCTCTTCGCACTGAGTAGCCAGTTTCTCAAGCGTTTTCCAGGCAAGTGCGCCATTAATAACACCCGTATGGTTCACCCCAAGCTTGTCCAGAGTCTGGGTAATTTGCTTGCGTGCAACATTGGAATCATCAGCATAAAGCACTTTATACTTTTTACCGTTCTCCATTTTTTCGATGCCTTCAAACGCAGTATCATCATAGAAATCGCCGGTATCAGCTAACACTTTCTCAACATCCATGATCATCACCAGACGTTTATCCTGTAATTCAGCAACCGCAGTCACTAAACCGCCTAAACGTTTGGAAATTAATGGAGGTGGTTCTTTAACCTGCTGCCAGCTTAATCGCTGGATGGTATCGACAGAAGTCACCAAAAAGCCCTGAACGTGAGTGTTGTATTCCGTTATCATCAGAATTTTAGGAGGTTCCTGTGATTTTAATTTACAAAACTTTTGTAGATTGATGATAGGAACCATATCGCCACGCAAACTGACAAAACCTTCAATACCATCAGGCATTTCCGGAGCACCGGTAATTTCGGGAATATTAAGGACTTCTCTGACTTTGAAAACGTTGATACCAAATAGCTCATTACGACCGGTATCATCATTTGTCCCAAGGCTGAACAGTAATACTTCCAGGTGATTGGTGCCCGCAAGCTGGGTGCGTTCGTCGATTGAATCTATAAAAGTTGCCATGTCCGTTCTCACTGTGCAAAAGCTAATAATCCGTTGGGCACAATCAAGATGCACCTGACACGGTATAAGTTGCACAATATCGTAACCTTAAATGCGGTTCAATAGCAGCAATAATAGGATTCTGGGAATTTTAAAGCGAGAAACATTCACCCGGAACGACCAAAGCAGTTAAAATGGTCGGGTGACAAAGAGAAAAAAATTCGGAATGGTGCCCAGGGGGAGACTCGAACTCCCACGTACATACGTACACTAGCACCTGAAGCTAGCGCGTCTACCAATTCCGCCACCTGGGCAAGAAGACGCGCATCATATAGATCGAGATAAAAACTGTCAATGACTGAACAAAACATAACGGACCCTTTTGAGGGTCGTGAAGCCGAGAAATACGACAATCCCATCCCTAGCCGTGAATTTATTCTCGAGCTGCTTAAAGAACACAAAGCCCCGCTTTCCCGAAAACACCTTTCCAAACTTCTGGATATTAAAGGGGAAGACCAAACTGAAGCTTTGCGCCGCCGTTTGCGCGCTATGGAGCGTGACGGACAAATATTACGTAATCGTAAAAATGCCTATGGCATTGTTTCCAAAATGAATCTGGTCCGTGGCCGCGTAATGGGTCATCCCGAAGGCTTTGGCTTTTTGATCCCCGATGAAGGCGGCGAAGATTTATTTCTCAGCGAACGAGAAATGCGTGTGGTTTTGCATGGAGATCGCGCACTAGCCCGTGTGAGTGGCACTGATCGTAAAGGTCGTAAAGAAGGTGCGATTGTAGAAGTGGTACAGCGGGCCAATCAAACTGTGGTGGGTCGTTTGCAGGCAGATGCCAGCCTGTTTTATTTAATACCGCATAATCGTCGTATCAGTCAGGATATTATGATTCCTGCACATGAGCTAATGGATGCCAAAGACGGCCAAATCGTTGAAGCCGAAATTACCGAACATCCTAATAAACATCGCTCTCCTCTGGGTAAGATTGTTGCTGTACTTGGCGATCACATGGCACCGGGTATGGAAATCGATATTGCGCTGCGCAGCTTTGAATTACCTCATGTCTGGTCCCCCAAAGCACTTGCCCAGGCAGAAAGCTTTGGTGAAACCATTCCACAGGAAGCAATTAAAGACAGATTGGATTTACGTGATCTGCCCTTAGTCACTATTGATGGCTCGGACGCACGTGATTTTGATGATGCTGTTTACGCCGAAAAACTTGATTCAGGTAACTGGCGTCTGTGGGTCGCCATTGCCGATGTTTCATATTACGTTAAACCTGAAGATGATCTCGACCAGGACGCTCAGGAAAGGGCAACCTCGGTATATTTCCCGAGCCAGGTCATTCCTATGCTGCCAGAAGCATTATCCAACGGATTATGCTCGTTAAACCCTGAAGTTGATCGTTTGTGCATGGCCTGCGAAATGATCATCAATCAGGATGGTGAAATTGAATCCTATCAATTTCATCAGGCTGTAATGAACTCCAAGGCACGGCTGATTTACGAACAGGTTGCCAGCATCCTGCAAGATAGCGATACGGCATTGCGTGAACAATTCGCTCATGTGCTCCCGGGTCTTGAAACCATGTATGAATTGTTTCATATCATGCTCAAAGCCCGTGATAAACGCGGCGCAATTGATTTTGAAATGACCGAAACGCAGTTCCTGTTTGATGAAAACCGGAAGATTGCTTCAATTGAACCACGTAAACGGAATGATGCGCATCGGTTGATTGAAGAGTTTATGATCGCGGCCAATGTTGCTGCAGCGAAGTATCTGCTCTCCAGTAAATTACCGGTTTTATATCGTGTACATGAAGTGCCTTCAATTGAAAAACTGTCAGCCCTGCGGGAATTTTTGGGTGAACTCGGGTTATTTTTAGGCGGCGGTGATGAGCCTGAACCGGGTCATTATGCTTCATTACTTAAAACTGTCAGTAAACGTCCTGATGGGCACTTGTTGCAAACGGTCATGTTACGCAGCATGAAACAGGCTGTGTACTCTCCAGACAATGTCGGTCATTTTGGTTTGGGTCTGGAAGCCTATGCGCATTTCACCTCGCCAATTCGTCGCTATCCGGATTTATTGGTTCATCGAGCCATCAAACATGCCATTTCCAGGCAAAAAAAGGCAGCCTGGCGGTATTCCGAAGAAGCTATGGTTCAGCTGGGCGAGCATTGCTCCATGGCCAGCCGTCGCGCCGATGAAGCCACTCGTGACGTCGCTGACTGGCTCAAATGCGAATATATGCGTGATCGTGTTGGTGAAGTACATGAAGGTGTCATTAGCGGGGTAACGGGCTTTGGCTTATTCGTTGAACTCAGTGATATATATATAGAAGGTTTGGTTCATGTCACGGCCCTTAAAAATGATTATTACCAGTTTGATGCCAGTGGTCATCGATTAATGGGTGAAAGAACGCGTAAATCCTATCGTTTGGGTGATTCTATTCGGGTTAAAGTGGTACGCGTTGATCTGGATGAAAAGAAAATCGATCTGGATTTGGCTTAGTGCCTGTTGAGCTTTCATAGCGGCCTCAGTTGTGGCTCTGAAAGATAAACAGCCCCTAAGACCTCAATTTCCCTTGACCAGAAAAATAAAGGCAGTACAATTGTCGACTTCCTGAAAGTCACCCAGTTATTTGAGTAACTTTCTGAATAGATTTCTGTGGTGAGTGTAGCTCAGTTGGTAGAGCCCCGGATTGTGATTCCGGTGGTCGTGGGTTCGAGCCCCATCACTCACCCCACTTTATTGAAATCGCCTGTTTACCTTCATACGAATGTAAGTAAATAATCGATTCAGCATTTTATTTAACACGTGATTCAGGCTTGCACGCCACACGGACTGTTTGTATAATGCGCCTCTTGTTGCCGGTGTAGCTCAGTTGGTAGAGCAACTGATTTGTAATCAGTGGGTCGTAGGTTCAAGTCCTATCTCCGGCTCCATATATTAAAAAAAGCCTCATAAGCATCGCTTCTGAGGCTTTTTTTTGCTCCGGAAATTTTGCTGGATTTTACTCTCTCATCTTAAAAGCTAATCCAAAAAGATTTTTCCACGTGCCAAACCATTTTTCTGTTTCTTTAATCCTTTTAGCGAATAAATTATCCGGAACAGATGGTTAATTTTCTGTCATCTGCCGCTGAAAATTATTCAGCTGCCGCACTCCAGGGCTTGTTTATCTTTCATAACCACCAATGCTGGAGGCTATTTTTCCGTCCAATAAGGCGGAAATGATGCGATGTAGTTGTTCTACATAATTCATTTCCAACGCCGTGGGGCGGAAAAATAGTCCCAGCCCTGCGGGTTGTGGCTGAAAATGCACCACTTATGTCCACGGATGGACTGTATGCCGGCCTGTGTTGCTCGTCGTTTATTTAGAACGACTACAAAACCGCCGGAACAAGCAATGTTTCAGACATTGCTTTTGCATACACTCCATCCATGGAGATAAACGTTTTTGAGCGTCAGCCCCGAAGAAGGGGTGAGATACACGGATGTATCTCACAAACTACACTCCTCGCGCCTTGATTGGTGCATTTTCAGTCACAACAGAGGCGAAGATAAACAAGCCCTAGCCTGTTAGGCTGCCAAAGCATACCCGAAGAAATTTATCTGTTTCGTAAATTATTTACTGCCTCGATCAGAGTTTTATATTCTTCTTCTATATCTTGAAACGCAATCTGTGCCGATTGCCTGTCACCACATTGATATAAAACATGGATATTGGAAATAAATTTCAACAGTTTTGAATATTGGTTTTCCAACTGTTCCACATGGAGTTCTTCAATAAACTGAATGCTCTTAGCTTTTTTTAACCAAAATCCACAATGGCTATGTGTCAATGAAATTAAGGGGAAATTGCTACTGGTTTTAGACTTGATATTACTTTTCAAAAATTCAACTTCTATTTCAAGAAAATGCATAAACAATCTTAATTGAGAAGTTCTTAAACAATCATTTTTCCTGTTCTCAATAACAATGACTTCTGGCATATAAAAGTTGCATGCCCAATCCAGCACACTCTCTGATGGCATAGGTCTGGCAATAGCATAACCTTGAGCGATCTTACATCCCATGCACAAAAGGATCTGAGCATGTTTGAGCGACTCTACCCCCTCCGCAATCACTTCGATATTAAAGGAGTTCGCAAGCGAAATGACACTCTCAACAATCTTATAATCATCAGCATCATTAAGCATATTTCGGACAAAAGATTGATCTATTTTGATTGTTTTTATAGAGAGCGTTCGAATATGGCTCAGGGATGAATATCCAGTACCAAAGTCATCAAGAGCCATCGAAATATTAAACTTTTTTTCACATTCCGAGATAACTGTCTGAATTGAGGATAACTCATCCAAAGCATGGCTCTCCAGTATTTCAATTTGAAAGTAGCTCAAATCAAGATCTGGAAACTCATTACAAATAACTTCAAGATTTTTTATAAATGAATTTCTTGCAAGATGATATGCAGAAAGATTAACACTGACACGTAGTTTTAAACCGTAGCTATGCCAATTCGCCAGACATTTTAAAGCCTCTCTTATAACGTAGTGGCCTAAACGAACTTCCACTTCAGACTCATTTATAGAGGGCAGAAACTCAATCGGAGATAAAAGACCTTTTGATGGGTGCTGCCAGCGAACAAGCGCTTCAAACCCAACAATGTCGCCAGAGGTCATATCAATTTTCGGCTGGAAAAACAAACGCATCTGTTCATCATCTATCGCTGAAAATATGGCCGCGTGACTATACGAACCTTTCGAAATCTCCTTAACCTTTTCCGTGTCTCCATACATTAAAAAAGCTGATTTACCTGCATTTTTAATCTGATATAAGGTTTGATCAGCATGCTCTATTAATGACCCCAAAGATCCTTTGTCAAAAGGATAAAGGGTGTAACCAATCGAGGCCCCGATGGTTATTTGACGTCCTTCAACAAGCTGATATGGCTGACTGACAGCATGCAAAAGTTTTTGAAGTATCGCGTCACAATCAGCCCGACTGTGAATTTCGCTCAGCAAAATGACAAATTCGTCCCCGCCATACCTGGATACAGTGTCTTCTTTTCTCAGCTGGGATTTTATTCTTTCAGCCAGTTCTATTAGCAGCAAATCGCCAACATGATGTCCATAAGTATCGTTGACCGGTTTAAAATCATCCAGATCCAGGAAACAAACCGCCAACATTTCATGATTTCGATTTGCTTTGGCAACAGCCTGATTAAAGCGATCTTCCAGCAAGTTTCTGTTGGGTAAACTGGTCAAAGCGTCATAGTGGGCTAACTTTTCAAGGCTTGCATGATGCTCTTTCATTTTTGTTATGTCAGACATCATCCCCAGATAGTGGACATTATCAGTACCAGGAACACTGACTTTATTAACACTCAGCAATTCAGCATAGAAAGAACCATCTTTTTTCCTGTTCCATACCTCACCTTCCCAAAAGCCGGTTTCTTCAATAGTGAGCCACATGTTCGTGTAAAAATCTTTGTCCTGCCGTCCTGAGCTGAGTATGCTGGGATTTTGTCCAATTAATTCCTGTTCGCTAAAACCACTAATCTGGCAAAACGCTTCATTGCAAGCAAGAATACGTGCTTTTTCATCCGTAATAATCATTCCTTCCTGGGCTTTTTGAAACAGTTGCATCAAGAGAAACCCTTGATTTTTCAGATCGAACATAATGGACTCCGGACTATTTTCTTACCCCGTTATTAATGATAGTTATGAATTAGTTTGTTTTGCCCAGAATTGAGCAGCCAGTGATTCAAAGTTTGTTGCTAATGACAACATATGTGTACTTATTGAAACCGTGTTATCTGCTTCCTTCACATTATTCCCTGATGAATCTCTGATGTTGTGAATGCTTTTACTGATTTCTTCAGCAACGGCACTTTGCTGTTCTACGGCAGATGCTATCTGCATGGTCATATCATTAATTTGCTGAATGACATCTAAAATGTTGGCAAAGGAATTGACGGTATCCTGATTGTGACCCACGCAGGTTTCTGCCTGTTTCAAACCATCATTCATTGCTTTAACAGCTGTCGCTGAATTATTTTGAAGATTCTCCACCATTACACGAATTTCTTCTGTTGAACTGCGTGTACGACTGGCAAGAGAGCGAACCTCATCAGCGACTACGGCAAATCCACGCCCGGCATCCCCTGCTCTGGCAGCTTCAATTGCCGCATTTAATGCAAGCAAGTTGGTTTGCTCCGAAATATCATTAATGACGTCGAGAACAATAGCGATATCATTACTACTCTTTTCCAAAGCTTTAATGGTATCGGCAGCCTGCTCTACTCCCGCACGCAATGTCTGCATCAGGTCGACACTTATTTGCACAACCTTTTTGCCTGTTTCGACTTCCTCCACACCTTTGTTGGCAATTAATGTACTGCTCTGGGCATTGCGTGAAACTTCCTGGATACTTGCCGACATTTCATTTATTGCTGCAGCAACCTGTTCCGTTTCATTAAACTGCTGTTCTGCATAACCTTTGGAAGCCTTGATGGCACCACCTAGTGTAGAAGTGTTTGAGCCCATGGTTGCTGCACTGTCGGCAACACGACCGATTAATCCAGCTGTTTCCGATTCCAGAAACTTCATGGCCAGCGCAATATCGCCCAGTTCATCGCGCCGCCCACTGTAAATATACCTTGCCACAGGATCATTTATGATTTTCCGCGCGTTGGAAACAATGCTTTTTAAGGGGCTTAGCAGGATATATACCCCGCCAACGGCAATAGTGATACAGACCAGCGAAATAATAGTAATTGATAGCCAACTCTGAAAAAACAGACTTGAAATAACCTGGATCATCATCAGCAAAAATATCAATACCGTTATTTTGAAGATTATTGAAATGGAGTTTTTAAGCTCTGCAACTTTTTTGCCTTTACGGAGTTTTTCATAGAGTCTGGAGGCACGATCAACATTTTCTCTTCGGGGGTTTCTTCTTATTGATTGATATTCACGTGTTCCGTCATCTTTCATTATCGGAGTGACATAAGCGTCAACCCAGTAGTGGTTACCATTTTTGCAACGGTTTTTGACCATCCCCATCCACGATTTATCGGATTTTACCTTTTCCCACAAAGCAGCAAAGGCTGCAGGGGGCATATCTGGATGTCTTACTACATTATGGCTTTTACCAACCAGCTCCTCTTCAGTAAAACCGCTTATATCGACAAAATCCCGATTGACATAGGTAATAATTCCCTTACTATTTGTAGTGGTAAGTATATTTGCATCACTTTTATAAGATTCTTCAACTTGCGTAACCGGTTCATTAATCTTCATTTTATAGCCTTGGAATTTAAAAACAGAATTAAGCGCCCTCCAAGGCTATATTTTCTTTAAACAAAAGGTCTAATACCAAAAATGAATCAACGTATAACAAAAAGCTATCAGTTCAATTATGACCTGAAACAACTAAGAGCTTTTCTTGAAATAGCGAAAGAAAAAAGTTTCAGCAAAGCAGCAGAAAATCTGTTTATATCTCAGCCTGCAATTTCTCGAAAAATATCACAACTTGAAGAAGCATTAAAATGCCAACTTTTTATCAGAGAAAACAACACTGTTAAATTAACGCCTTAAGGTGAAGAACTAAAAAATAAATTACCAATAGTTTTTGAAAGCCTGAATGGAATAACAGAGTCACTCACTTCATTAACAAAAAAGAAAAAATTAAAATTAGGTTATACATGTGCTGCAATGAGCAGTTTTTTACCTGAAATGATACGCGAAATCACAGATAAACTGGAAAACTATGAATTGATATTCTCTGAAGGGAATACGACAGAACTGATTGATAAAGTACTTAACAATAACATCCATTGTGCCTTCATTATGGCTCAACCGAAGCACGAAAGCCTACTGACTATAAGTATACGCCCTGAACTAATGGGGCTGATGATACCGGACAACCACCCTTTTAACTCACTAAATGAAATACCGATCGAACTACTTCAATATGAAACATTAATCCTCTTTCCAAAGCCCCAGAACCCCAGCTTATATGACCATATACTTGAATGCTGCATGGCTGCCCAGTTCTCTCCGAACGCTATAATCGAGGCTGATAGCTGTAATGCTATATTTGGATTTGTTGCTGCGGGCACAGGTGTTGCTTTCATAGCAGAATCTATGGCGGGACTTTGTATGAAAGGGACACGTTATAAGCCGCTTGTTCAACCAGGGCCTGAAATTGAGTTTAGCTTCATATCCAACAATTTATCCATGGAAGATTGGCATATGGTTTTTGAAAATTTAATTTCTGATAACTATTTTCAAAATACTTTCAATAATAATTATTCAGAAAAATCATTGTCTGATCAGAACAGTATTTAGATCCCTCCCCCCAGCCAATCAGATTAGAAATCAAGTTTTCTTATATTTTTAAGCTGGGGAATTATTTACTATTTCAATACTGAAGAAACAACCAATATAAGAAAAATATTTCAAATTAATATATTTTTAATAAAACTGTAAACCAGCCGTATTTTTTAGTTAAGAATATAGAAATATTTTATCTTTAACCCTCATTAACTGATCCAGCATTACTTCAGAAAAATGCGATCATTATATTTAACCCTATATTCTTAAAATAAATATTTACCTGGAGTAATATGATCATATTTTATAAGTCAACTTCAGGTATCTACTACTTAACGATTACTTAGTGCGAAAGTGTAACCTGTGGTTCAACACTGTGAGTTTGATATGAATTGCTATTTTTCTACATGAAAAAATAATGAATTGGTAGATTAATTCATAAAACTTGTACCTAAGAGACGACTGAAGATGCCATCAAGATTGATAAAGGTTGCTGATAAAAAATTTAGTTTGTATCTGTAAACTATCCATCCATACAACATTACGAACCTTTGACACCTTACCAAGTCTGAAAAGCTTGGCTGCTTCTGTTAAATTATCACCATAACTGAGCACTAAACCTAAACACAGAGGTATGAATGTCTTATATTGAGACGACGATGAAAAAGCTGCAACGAAGCAGCCCAAGTCAGCCCGAGTTTTATCAGGCCACCGAAGAAATCCTGCAGTCTATTCGCCCCTTACTCGACAAAAACCCGATCTATCTGCAACAAAATATCATTGAACGTATTGTCGAACCGGAACGTCAGATCATGTTCAGGGTCGTCTGGCAGGATGATGAAGGTAACGTGCAGGTCAACAAGGGTTATCGCGTCCAATTCAGCTCTTCACTCGGCCCCTATAAAGGCGGAATCCGTTTTCATCCTTCGGTAAATGCCAGCACGGTTAAATTTCTGGGGTTTGAGCAGATCTTTAAAAATGCTTTGACAGGCCTATCGCTTGGTGGTGGTAAAGGCGGTTCGGACTTTGATCCTAAAAACCGCTCAGATAACGAAATCATGCGTTTCTGTCAGGCCTATATGACCGAATTACATCGTCATATCGGTGCGACCATTGATGTCCCTGCAGGTGATATTGGGGTCGGAAAACGCGAAATCGGCTATCTTTTTGGCCAATACAAACGTTTGAATCTTCATTTTGAAGGTGTACTGACCGGCAAGTCGCTCAACTGGGGTGGTTCACTGGTACGTCCTGAAGCAACGGGCTATGGTCTGGTCTACTTCACTGAAAATATGTTGCAAGCTAACGATGACACTCTGGATGGTAAAAGATGTCTGGTATCCGGAGCGGGAAATGTAGCCATACATACCATCGAAAAGCTATATCAATGTGGCGCATTGCCGGTTAGCTGCTCTGATAGTACCGGGACGATTTATCATGAGAAAGGTATTGATCTGATTTTACTCAGGGAATTAAAAGAAACACAACGAACTTCATTAATCAACTATCTGGAATCTCACCCGGATGCTCAATTTATTTCAATAAAAGAATATCCAAAAGATGGCCATGCCGTATGGCGATTAAAAGCAGATGCCGCTTTTCCATGCGCTACTCAGAATGAAGTCTCGGCGGCAGATGCTAAAGCGCTCTGTCAGAATGGCATTACCTGTATTGTTGAAGGTGCCAATATGCCTTGTACCGCTGATGCACAGGCAGAAATCATCGCCGCCGGAATTCATTATGCTCCAGCTAAAGCAGCCAATGCCGGTGGTGTCGCCACCAGCCAGCTTGAAATGGCACAAAATGCCAGTATGACCCAATGGTCATTTGCTGAAGTGGACAAACGACTACAGGTGATTATGCAAGGTATCTATCAACGCTGTGCAGAAACAGCCATAGAGTTTCATCAACCATGTAATCTAGTGTTTGGCGCCAACATTGCCGGATTTCGCAAAGTCGCGGATGCCATGCTCGAACAGGGACTGGTATAAGGTTCTTGTAATCAGTTCTTAACATAAGACCTATGGGGTTTAAATTTGAGACTCATTTATTTGTTCTCTGTGAGCATATTGTTCACATCAATGACACTGGCTGCACGGGCTGATGCAATTACGTTAAAAATAATTGATCAGAATCAACAGGCTGTCCCCAACGCCATAATTGAAGTGCTTAGTTCCTCTGAAAGTCATGGTGAACCAGATTCTGTAACCGTCATGGATCAGATAGATAAAACCTTTGTTCCTGAACAGATTATTATTCAGCAGGGAGAGACTGTTGATTTTCCTAACAGTGACAATATCCGTCATCACGTTTACTCATTTTCCAAAGCTAAAACATTTGAACTCAAGCTTTATGCGGATAAACCCGAAAAGCCAATACTCTTTGAAAGCCCCGGCATAGTTGTGGTCGGCTGCAATATTCATGACGCCATGATCGGCTATATTTATGTTGCCCAGCATGAAACGGTTGTTACCTCATCCGAGCAGGGCATCGCCTTTATTAACACAACAGCACCAAAGCCACTGATAAGTATATGGCACCCATATACAACTAATGGTGCCGAAAGCCGGAAAACCGTTGAAATAGATCCGTTAATTCAAAATACTCCGGGAGAATATATTATCCAGCTGGAGTTGACGCCTCCTCCCCCACGCGAGTCATTTGAGGATACATTCGGTGCGGCTGGGCATCACTAAATTACGCACGCAAATTCTGTTATTTGCCCTCTCACTGATACTGGTGTCGACGCTGGTTATTCAGTCGATATCCTGGTGGTCTGCAAATAAGTTTAATCAGCATCAGATACAGCAGAACACCATCAAGGCAGAAAATATTCTGCGTCAATACATACGTTCCAACGAAAACAATCTGGTGAATTCAGCGAGAGTACTGACAGCAGATTTCGGTTTTAAGCAGGCTGTGGCATCCAGTGACAGCGATACAATCGCCAGCGTACTGGCTAATCATGGCGCACGTATTAAAGCTGATTTAATGTTACTGACCGATTTATCAGGTCAGTTGATTTCCAGCAGTCGTTCAAATCATTACGATCAGACCTTACTACGGCAGATAGTGGAAGATCTGATGGAAAAACCGGGTGTCGCACATATTGTGATGCTGAATGATCGAATCTATGAATTAATCCTGTTGCCCGTGATGGCCCCCAGAACAATAGCGTTTAGTCTGCTTGGTTTCGAGTTGAATCAAACCACACTGAATGAACTGAAGCATCTTACCGATCTGGAGATCACCCTGCTTAAAAACGACCAGCCGGTTTATTCCACTCTGGATAGCCTTGATTCTGATGAAGATTTCGCTGCTAAGATGAATGCCATGCAAAGCAGATGGCTTGGGCTGCAAAGACCAACCTTTATCAATTCAGAAGTGTTACCGGCCACCAGTAGCGTAAACCCTGTCAGCATACTGCTAACCACGGATTTAAGACCGATCTATAAGCAATATGATGATCTGGCAAAACAGCTCATGCTCACTGTTTTACTGGTAGTAGTGGCAGCCATTATTATCAGTATGATCATCGCGCACAAACTGACCACACCTTTAGCCCGACTGGTTGAAATTGCTCACCAGTTTGCCAAAGGGAATTACGATGCCTGGCGTGATCCAGGCCGCTCCAGCAGTGAAGTCCGTGATTTAACAGTCGCTTTTCGCCATATGGGGGAAGAGATAAAACAACGTGAACAAGTTGTCACCTGGCAAGCCCGACATGATGTCCTGACCGGTTTATTTAATATTCACACGATGCGCAGCACGCTTACCACGATTATGCGTGACTACAGTCAGTGTATTGTGGTAGCGATGTATATTCAAAATTTCAGGCAAATCAATGATCGACTGGGACCGGAAGTCGCTGATGCTTTTCTCAACGCACTGGCAACTCGCCTTAATCAGTTCAAAACCTCGGGAAATAAAACCAATGCCCGACTGGAAGGTATCGAGTTTTTATCAGTGATCCAGTTAATGCCAGGCCAAAGTCCAAAGCAAATTGTTGAATCTTTACTGGACAGTCTGGCCCAGACTTTTCAGATCAGTAATATCAGTTTGACGGCTCAGTTTTATGCTGGTGTTTGCTGTTATCCTGCGGATGGTACTGACAGCAAAACCATGCTGCGCCGGGTCAGGATTGCAGCGGATCATGCTCGTATCAATCGCACATCCATTCATGTGTATACCCCGGGCGAAGATGAAGAACATCTTGAAGAGTTATCGATTATCGAAGCATTGCAAACTTTACTCAAACAACCCGGCAATAATGAATTATTCTTGAATTTCCAGCCAAAAGTTGAACTCAGCAATGGCAGAATTGACACGGTTGAAACACTGATCCGCTGGCATCGTCCGGGGCTAGGACGCATCGCACCGGATAAATTTATTGGTCTCGCCGAGCAATCTGGTCTGATTGTTGAGCTCAGTCACTGGGTCATCGAGCAAACACTAAAGCAACTGGCCATCTGGCGTGATATGGGGTTACACCTCAAAGCCGCTATCAATGTTTCGGCTGAAGATCTGGCACATCCAGAATTTTGCCGCTTCCTGCATTCCCAATTCGGTTTATACAATATACCGCCAGACTTGGTCACCATTGAGATTACTGAACGCGATATCATGTACGACGAAGCATTAGGTATTGAGGTACTTAAAAGTCTTAAAAAAGCGGGCTATAAAATTGCTGTTGATGACTACGGAATTGGTCAGTCTTCTTTGTCCAAACTGAAAATTCTGCCAGTCGATGAACTGAAACTGGATATGAGTTTCATCAGAAATCTGGATACATCACATACCGATCAGAAAATTGTCTCCTCAACTATTTTTCTGGCACACTCTCTCGGCCTGAAAGTGGTCGCTGAAGGCGTTGAAAACAGCGCCAGTTATGAATTATTAACACAAATGGATTGCGATAGCGTGCAGGGATATTTAATTAGTAAACCACGAGATGCCAATGATCTTGTCGCTTGGTTAGGTGAAAATAATGCCACTTATTCTGTTCCTGCTGACATTAACACTCACTAGTCAGCTCTATGCTGCTGATGGCAAATTAATTGCCACCCCCGGAATTTCCACAATTGAAGGTTCTGCCGGGGGTGGTTTTGTTCCATGGGCACAGTTGGCCGGATATGGCAGCCGTGATGAAATTGCTGCCAACGTATTCTGTAGTGGTGCCAATGTTGATCATTACGACTTGCATGTCTGTGGTGCTCAAGCGTCTTTTTATGATCGCGTTGAATTTTCTGTCGCCAAACAGAAATTTCATGTTGATACCTTAAATCTGAATATCAAGCAACGCGTCCTGGGCATTAAAGCACGACTTTATGGCGATATTGTCTACAGTCGTTTCCCGCAAATCAGTCTGGGCATGCAGCATAAAAAACTTGATGATCCGACTGTGGCGTATCTGTTAGGCGCTGATGAAGATTCCGGTACCGATATCTATCTGTCGGCAAGTAAGCTGCATCTTGGCGCGATAGCTGGTTATAACTGGCTATGGAATATCACTGCCCGCTCCACAGAAGCCAATCAAACTGGATTGTTAGGTTTCGGTAATGCTGGGCGAGATAATCAGCGTGAAGTTTTTTGGGAAGCCTCCACCGCAATATTATTCAGCCGACATTTAGCGTTAGGCGTTGAATACCGTCAAAAACCCGATAATCTGGGTTTAAAAGAAGATGATTGGTCTAATGTCTTTATCGCCTGGTTTCCCAATAAGGTTATCAGCGTAACTGCCGCCTGGCTGGACTTAGGTGAAATCGCCGGAGCAAAAAACCAAAAAGGCCCGTATTTTTCTGTTACAGGTTACTTTTGATGTCATTAAAATATCGATATAGCGTTCTCGTCGCACTTTGTTTGATGATATCAGCTTGTGCCAGCCCCCCAGATACCACGTTATACAAAAAGTTAGGTGGAGAGTCTGGCATTGAGAATATCGTGGAAAACCTGGTGCAGGAGATTGGACAAGACAAACAAATATTTCATTATTTCGCTGAAGCCAGTGTCAGTCGTTTTAAGGAAAACCTGATAGAGCATTTTTGTGCAATCAGCGATGGTCCATGCAAATACACCGGCGATAACATGGTGGATATTCATACCGGTATGAATATCAATGAAAAAGACTTTAACCATATGGTGGATTTATTAATTAATGCCATGGACACTGAAGGCATTCCACACCGTATTCAAAATCAGCTGATTGCCCGACTCGCGCCATTACGCAAAGAAATTATCTATCTTTAATTACACTTCATCTTCAATGGCTGCTTCGACCATTGGAAACTGTGGAACATGCGTAAATATAACCTGATTACGGCCATGATCTTTTGCTTTATATAAAGCCGTATCGGCAGCCTGCAAAATCACATCTATCGGCGGCACGGCCTCCTCCGGCCACAATAAACACACCCCACAACTCATCGTAACCGGAATTAAGTGTGAACCACCGACAATTGGTGCCGAGTCGATAATTGTTCTCAAACGTTCAAAAGATGCCGTTGCTTCATCAGGCTTTAATTGCAAGGCAATTAAAAATTCTTCGCCACCAAACCGCCCCAGCACATCGTAATGACGTAATGTGGTTTTTAAACGGGATGCAAACCGGCGTAGCACCTCATCACCCACGGCATGACCATAGGTATCATTTATTTTTTTGAAGTTATCAATATCACACAGAGCCACACAGTAGATTTTGTCACTGCGCGAGGAACGTATCAGCTCTTCAGAAATACGTTCAATAGCAGCATGTCGATTTAACAGTTTAGTTAAATGGTCATGCGTTGCCCGATAAGTAAGATCCTGATAAAGGCTGGACAATGGATTTGCCAATCGACGGGCCAGCAGTGTACTCAGAATCACTGCCAATAATACGATACAAAATGTTAATGCCAGTAACGAGTAATTTAACCGGTCCAAAACCCGGTAAAAAACTGATAAATCTGCCAGTAAAAACAATTCAATTTGCTGATCCAACGGGCTTTGCAGGAACGACTGCTCCAATAAATATTGCGACCTTTTCCACCATAGATTCGGCGAAGTATCTTTTAGTAAGTATTCTTCAAATTCAGTTTTATCTATGGTTAATGTCGTTAAAAACAACTCCGACTGAGAGGACTGAAAAATAATATCCAGCCCTGTCTTCACCTTTAATGTCTCGAGCAGAGGAATGGTCACTTCAAACGCAATAAACGCCATTGCGATTTGATGAGGCGCTTTTACCGGCAGACTGAACAAACGATATAAACGGTTATTGATCTCTGCAAACTGACCCTGACCAGAAACTTTTTGCAATGCAGACCAATTGAGATTAACCAGTTCCGTTAACGGAAAATTCAGTTCATTCGCTGCAACCAGCTTTCCTTCATTATCAACTAACAGCATCAGGTCAGCCTGGATCCGCTGAGCATGATTCGTGAGCATACTGCTGATTGTCGGCAAATCGTTGGTAGCAAGGGCTTCCCGGAAGCCGAAATCCTGAATTATTATTTCAGTTGAATAACGCAAGCTGGTTTCACGACTATCAATGTATTGATGCAGGAAATGCGAGGCATTGGCAACCTGCTCATGAATCTGCCGTTGATTATGCTGATGAATAAACCAGCCATGACTGAGCTGCATAGTGAAGGCCGTTAATAAAATCAGGCTGGTACAAAGCAGGATCACCCTGGCCTTGATACCATTCATCTATTCAAAGTTTCCAAATGTATTCATCTATAAAAATCTTATTGAGAGATATGGTGACAATAGTGAAACAGGTATCAATTCAGGGTAAACGCCAGACCTTGATTTTCTGCCCGGTTTTAAAACCAAATAAGCGGTTACCACCTACTGCGACAGCAATATGTTGCTTGCCATCAATACTGTAGCTAATAGGCGGCGCATTGACGCCTGCTTCGGTTTTAGCACTCCAGCGTTTGTCCCCGGAATCAGCATCAAAAGCCATAAGTTCACCACTGCCTTCACCGGTAAACACTAAGCCACTGGCGGTACTTAATACCCCACCAATCAATGGATTTTCAGTTTTAACCTGCCAGACAATTTTGCCGTCATCTAAATCAATTGCTGTCAATAAACCGTGTTTTTCCGGGGTGTTTAATGGCGACATTGAAGAGTAACGCACGGCTTCCTTACCCTCTGCCGCCGCTTGTTGATGTAGTTTATATTCCACCGGCCAGTGAATACCGGCAATAAACACCAGGCGTCTGCGGGCATCCACTGATACAGGTGACCAGTTCGCACCGCCCATTACGCCGGGATAAATAATAGTGCCCTCTGCACTGGGCAGTGAAAACATATTTTTCTGCGGGACAAAAGCGTCGCTTTTATAGAGAAACTTACCGTTACGTCTGTCATGCACATAAAACCAGCCGGTTTTTCCTGCCTGACCAATCGCCGGAACAGGCTGTCCTTTAATCGTAATATCAAATAATACCGGTGGACTGGCGACATCATAGCCCCAGCTATCATGCGGCACCTGTTGATAATGCCACCTGTAATCACCACTCTTCGCATCAAGTGCCAGTAATGAGCTGCTGTAGAGATTATCTCCGGGCCTCGAAGAGCCTTCCATTTGTGGCGAAGGATTACCTGTACCAAAATGCAGAATCCCGGTATAGGGATCAATAACCGGAGTACTCCAGGCCGAGGCCCCTCCATAACGCCAGGCATCAGCATGTTCTTTCATCGCCGCTTTTTCTTTGGCAATATCACGAGGTAATTCAATGCCATCAGCCGTTTTGGTAACGAAGTTTCCTTCCCAGTTCTCTGATTTAATGGTGTCAAACTGCCACTTCTGCTCACCGGTATGAATATCATAGCCAGCCATAAAACCACGACGACCAAATTTTCCGGCAATACCCACAACCGTGCCCAAGGGTGAGTCAGAGTCTGTAGCATCCAGATGCAACCCATAACCGACCCCCGTGATGCCGATAATGACAGTATCCTGATAGATCATTGGTGCCATATTAATACCCGCACCTGAGGTCCCTGAAACACTACCAAGCTCAGTATCATCCAGTTTGCTGACATCTTCCCTGATACCCGTGTTTTCCCCTATTACCTGATGATCCCAACGTTTTTTACCGGTTTTAGCGTCCAGAGCGATTAATCTCGCATCAATGGTGCCGGTAAATACCATGCCATTGGCAACGGCCACCCCACGATTAGCCGATCCGCAGCAAATAGGATAATCCTTGTCCAGATCATGCTGATAACGCCATAACTGCTTTCCATTGCCTGCATCCAGTGCGACCACGTCATTGAATGGCAGGGAAACGTACATTACGCCATCCTGGACTACCGGTGTTGCCTGAAAAGTATCGTTGATACCTGTATCAAACTCCCATGCTTCGACCAGGCCCGTCACATTACTTTTATTTATTTGTACCAACTGGCTATGACGCTGGTGCAGATCATTTCCACCATAGACCGGCCATTCATGTTCTGCAGCTAATAACGGAAAGGAAATACCCGCCAGCAACCCTCCCATCCAGATGAAGTCTTTTAAACGCATTTTCTTTTCTCTCTATAATTATTTTTTTGTCATGATAGCAATTAATAACGAACTGATATGCCTCATCATGATTGATGGATCTATTGATCCAGATCAATTCTGTGCCCGTTTACCCTACAGCAAATTATTGCTCCACCTACAATCAAACTATCAATAATTGGTGGATAGAGGTGCGGGATGCATAAAATACTGTTAGTGGGACTGTTCAGCATGCTGAATATATCTCCTGTTATGGCTGATCGTCTGGCAAATGAACCAATCAAACCCATCCAGACATTTATTATTACCGAACCGGATAAAGTTGAACTCGGGAAAAAACTTTTTTTTGATCCCAGACTGTCACGTTCCGGTTTTATTTCCTGCAATTCATGCCACAACCTCAGTATGGGTGGTAGTGATAATCTTCCAACTTCGATTGGACATAATTGGCAGCAAGGCCCGATTAACTCTCCTACCGTACTCAATTCGAGTATGAATCTCGCACAATTCTGGGACGGTCGTGCAGCTGATTTACAGGAACAGGCTGCTGGTCCCATTGCCAATCCCATGGAAATGGCTTTCAGTCACTCTCTGGCCATCGATGTATTGCGTTCGATTCCACAATATGTGGCTGAGTTCAATAAAATTTATGGCAGTGATGACATTACTCTGGACCAAGTCACCAATGCTATTGCCGCCTTTGAAGAAACACTGGTTACCCCCAATTCACGTTTTGATTTGTGGCTTAAAGGTAACGACAATGCGTTAACTGATACGGAAATTGCCGGTTATCAAAAGTTCAAACAAATCGGCTGTGTGGCTTGTCATAATGGTGAAGCCGTAGGAGGCAGTTCATTCCAGAGGATGGGGATCATGGAGCCCTACCAGACCGAAAATCCTGCAGAAGGTCGTATTGCTGTCACCGGAAAAGATGCCGACCGTTTTTCATTTAAAGTGCCCACCTTACGCAACGTCGAGCTGACCTATCCCTACTTCCATGATGGTGCATATTGGAAACTGGAAGATGCTGTGGATGTCATGGCCAGATTACAGTTAGGTCAGGAACTGGAAGAACAGGACATCAAAAATATCACTGCATTTTTGAAAACCCTGACGGGCGATCAGCCGCAATTTGCCATTCCGCAATTGCCGCCTTCCACAGCGAATACCCCCGTTCCAGTCCCTTTTGAAAACTAATACAAAGCCCGGTAGTTAAATCCACTACCGGGCTTTTTAGTATCGCTTAATCTGGCAAATCAGCAATGCTATCTACCACAGCGGCATATAAATCCCGGGTTGATGCTATGGCACCATCCTGAACCAGTTCAGCCGATATAACCTTACCATGTGCAGCCTGCAGTGGGCGTGTGGCCGTGGCACTGGCCACGACCGTCGGTTTATAGCCCAGATTAAAACCACCATGTGCTGTGGAATTGACGCACATATGCGTCATAAAACCGGCCAACACAATATTCTCAATGTTCAATGATTTTAGCCGCTCATCCAGTTCCGTCTGAATAAATGAATTGGGAAAGTTTTTAGTAATAACGTATTCCCCATCTCTGGGGGCAACTTCGTTGGATATCTGTCCCAGCTCTGTCGTTAAATCGTAGGGTGAGCCAACACCGCCATCGTGTTGTATATGAATAACAGGAATATTCAGTGCTCTTGCACGCTCCAGTAACGCTTTAGCCTCAACAATGGCTTTTTCCACCCCGGTCAGCTGCATAACACCGGTTCGATAGGTATTCTGACAATCGATCATAATTAACGCCGAATCACTCAGTTTGGCGGGTTGATGTCCTAAGCCTACGATATCTCTTAACGTTTGTGATGCTTGTGTCATAACAATCCTCTTTGAATGTTTTAATGGGTGCGTTTTTGCAATTTTAGCCAGCTCTGAATAATGATTAATCCATACGATGTTGAAAGCTGACCGCATACGCACCGGGTCTGGCCAGTAAAATCGGGTCCGCTGAAGGCTCTATACCTTCCGGCAAGGCCAAGGGATTGAACATAGTCGCTTTTTCATAAGCTGCAGCATCCGCCATCGCCGCCTCGATCACGATAGTACCTAACTCGACCACCTGACGATCATCTGGCCAGACTACAGTCGCATCGTTTACTTCATCACCGTCCTCAGCGAGTTGCACTGATAAGCGAAACTTAGCAGCTTGCTGTGGTAATCGCTCACGAATCTCATTCATCAGGTAATTTGCGTTTTGTGCTTCGGCATCAGCTTTTTCCAGCGTTTTAACACCATCCAGTGGCATTACTATATAGCGACCATAAACCGACTCACCTTCAGCATTGGTAAATTTAAACGCATTTATGCCGTGATAGGAAAGGTTGGCAAAACTGGCCGGAAATGGCTTGGGATAGTCCACAAAATGTTTGGCTTTGGGGTTATCAGCTAAAAACTGCTGGATAGGTTTGGTTTCAGCATCTGAAGCAGCAGAATCTCTTACTGCCGTGAGCATTTCCAGAAAGGCTTCAGGAGTCGCCACGGGAAAACGTGGCACTGAACTGAGTACCATATCGGTGTATTCCTCGTCTCCCAGATCAATCCGCATCGCCATGCCTTTTGCCAGTCCCTTAGGATCGTTGTCAGCGATATCCGGAAAACCGGTCGCATTGGAAAAACGCACAACTACAGGTGATGGATCCTTTTGTAAATGGGCTGCAAAAGTAATTTGACGTGCGGACTCAGCGGGATGAAACTCACCGGTTAGCACGACACCTTTCGTGTGATTAGAACGTAAACCCTCACGCGGCCCGTTAAATAAATCATGTTGCACATCAACAATTTTTTCGACTGTCGATTTCTCTCTTTCCTCGGCCATAACAGGATTGATAACCATCCCTAGCAACAATGCCAATGGCAAATATTTGAATGTTTTAGTGCCCATTTACGATCTCCTTGTTGTTGTTTGCTTGCTGAATTCTGAAACAAAATCCCAGCTTAAACCTTTATGAGCTTTTTATATGAAATTTAGTTCATGCTGATTTAATCAGAACAGCAACACAAAACGGATTATTTTGTGATGGTTTGCATTTACTAGACGACCGGTCTATTATGGTCAGAAATTTACTAGACGACTGGTCTAATATGACACGCACAGAAACAAAAAAATTGTTAATTCAGGTTGGCACTGAAGTGCTGGGAAGCCATGGTTTTAATCCCACCGGATTAAATACGGTGTTGAAAACGGCTGGTGTACCCAAGGGCTCTTTTTATTATTATTTCGCCAGTAAAGAAGATTTCGGGCTGGCGGTGATTGATGAGTTCGCTTTGGATTATGCCGAAAAAATTGATGCCTTTCTGTCCAATGAAAACGTCCAACCACTACAACGTATTCGTGATTATCTGGAAAACGGTCTGGACACAATCCGCGAAGGAAAATGCAAACGTGGTTGTCTGATTGGCACGCTCGGCCAGGAATTATCCAGCCAGAATGAAACGTTCAGACTCCGCCTTGATCAGGTCTTTGAAGGTTGGAAACAACAATTCATCGTTTGCCTGCAGGCCGCAATTGATTGTGGTGAACTGCCCCGGAATACCAATACAGAACAGTTTGCCGAGTTTCTGTTATCCGGATGGCAAGGTGCCGTTCTTAGCGCCAAAATGCATTCCAGCACCGCTCCGCTTCAAGCATTCATCGATACCTTATTTCAACACGTATTAACAAAACCACAGAATTAATGGAGATTTTTATATGAGCATGAGCAAAGTTGCTCGTTTCCACCAAATGGGTGGACCAGAGGTTTTACAATTGGATGAAATGGATTTGGCGGCTCCGCAAGCCGATGAAGTGCTCGTCAAAGTTAACACCATCGGTCTTAATCGCGCTGAAGTCATGTTTCGTAATGGCCAGTATCTCGAAACACCTCAACTCCCTGCCCGACTGGGTTATGAAGCTTCTGGCATCATCGAACAGGTGGGGCCAAATGTCAGCCAGTTTTCAATCGGCGACAAGGTGAATGTCATCCCGGCTTTTTCAATGAACCAATACGGCACCTATGCTGAAAAAGCTTTGTTGCCGATTCACGCACTGGTCAGGCAACCTGCCAATATTTCCGATGAAGAAGCTGCAGCAGTGTGGATGCAATATCTCACGGCC
Organism: Methylophaga sp. UBA2496; assembly: GCF_002341635.1. Taxonomy (NCBI): domain Bacteria; kingdom Pseudomonadati; phylum Pseudomonadota; class Gammaproteobacteria; order Thiotrichales; family Piscirickettsiaceae; genus Methylophaga; species Methylophaga sp. UBA2496. The sequence continues at coordinate 54,861 of NZ_DDOK01000004.1, forward strand.
TGGGGCGCATTAATTGATATCGGTCAGCTAACAGAAGGTCAGACGTTGTTAATTCCGGCCGCATCAAGCAGTGTCGGGCTGGCGGCCATCCAGATAGCCAATCAGGCAGGCGCGATCCCGGTTGCGATTACCCGTTCCGCGGATAAAAAAGAACTATTGCTAAAACATGGCGCCAAACACGTTATTGTCAGTGAATCCCAGCAAATCGCTGAGCAGGTTACGCTGATAACGGGCGGCAAAGGTGCAGATATGGTGTTTGACCCCGTTGCCGGCCCCGCATTGAATGAATTAGCCGATGCCTGTGGCCAATTTGCACAAATTTTCGTTTACGGCGCACTCAGTACAGAAAGCTCCCCGTTCCCGCTGTTTGCTGCGTTAGGAAAAGGACTGACGTTTCGCGGCTATACCCTGTTCGAAATCAGCCAGGATGCCAAACGCTTGCAACGCGGAGTGGAATTTATTGAAAAAGGACTCGCTGCAGGCCATCTAAAACCTATTATTGCCAAGACATTTTCACTGGATGACATTGTTGCTGCGCATCAATACATGGAATCCAATCAACAAGTCGGCAAAATTATTGTCACCACATCGAATATCTGAAATCTTCACAATGGAGGAACACCATGAAGTTTAACCTCAAAACCGTAAGTGCCTTAACCCTTGCCTCGCTTGGTCTAATCAGCACAGGCAGCTTTGCCGGTGCCGCAGATGTCGAAAAAAATCTGCATAAACTCAATGTACCAGAGGGCTTTAAAGTTGAGGTCTATGCCGAAGTGCCCGGTGCCCGCCAAATGGCTCTCGGCCAATCCACCGGAACCGTATTTGTCGGCACCCGCGGCCCCAAAGCCTATGCTGTTGTGGATCGCAATAAGGATCGTAAAGCCGATGAAGTGGTCACGATTCTTGATGATCTTAAAGTCGGCAATGGTGTCGCTATGCACCAGGGAAATCTCTATATTGCCGAACAGAACCGCATTGCCCGTTATGCTGCACCCGGCTTTGACCTGACCTTGCCATTCAAGGAAATGCGTGAAGTCATATATGAAGAGCTGCCTGACAAAGCCCATCATGGCTGGCGTTATATTGACTTTGGGCCTGATGGTAAGCTTTATGTCACCGTTGGTGCACCCTGCAATATCTGTGATGTCGAAGGTTTCGAGGCCACCATTATCCGGATGAATGCAGATGGCAGTGATGCCGAGATCTATGCAGAAGGCATTCGTAACTCAGTTGGCATGGATTTCCAGCCGGACACTGGCGTGTTGTATTTCACCGATAACAATACCGATATGATGGGTGATGATATCCCGCCAGGTGAACTGAATGCCGCTCCCGAAAAAGGCATGCACTTTGGCTTCCCATATTATGCCGGTGGTAAAGAACGCCACGAAGACTGGGCAGACAAAACTCCGCCGAAAGATGTCACCTTTCCGGTAGCCGAGTTTCAAGCCCATACAGCCGCATTGGGCATGAAGTTTTATACCGGCAACATGTTCCCGGAGGACTTTAAAGGCGATGTCATTATTGCCCAGCATGGTTCCTGGAACCGTACCGAGCCAGTGGGTTATGAATTGGTTCGTGTAACCTTTGATGATAATAATCAGGTCAGTGGTCACGAAACTTTTATTGATGGCTGGTTAATCGATGGTGAAGCCTGGGGACGCCCGACAGACGTGCTGCAGTTACCCGATGGTTCAGTGCTGGTTTCAGATGATTTTAATGGCGTGATTTACCGTGTCAGTTACGGTGAAGAAACTGTCTCAGCCAGCACCGCAACCTCAGCTCATTCGAGCAAAACAGTGGAAGGACTGGTGATGCCCGAATCGGCTATCGCACATCCGGATGGCCGGGTATTTGTTACCGAAATCGGCGAATTTGGTAAACCAGGCGATGGCAAAGTCACTGTTGTAAATACCGATGGCAGCACTGAAACACTGGTTGATGGTCTTAATGATCCTAAAGGTATCGACCTGTTTAACAACACGCTGTTTGTCGCCGATGTGGATCAACTGGTGAAAATCAGTCTCGACGGTCAGCACGAGATAATGGTGAAAGCCGATGGCTTCCCCGGCAAACCCGTGTTCCTGAATGATGTTGAAATAGATGGTCATGGCAATATCTATGTATCTGATAGTGGTGACGATGACGGCAAAGATGCTGGTATTTATCAAATTTCAGCCGAAGGTGAGGTCAGCGAAATCATTAATGCCAAATCCGGTATTAAACGGCCTAATGGTCTGCTGATGGATGGCTATAACAAAATGCTGGTAGCCGACTTTGGTACCGGTGACTTATTCCAGCTGGATATCGCCAACGGCAAAGCCACTAAAGTAAACAGCGGCTTCGGCGGGGCGGATGGCCTGGTCAGGGATACCAATGGTGTCCTGTATATCAGTGACTGGGCAGGTGGCCAGGTGTGGCAATTGGCTGACCCCAAAGCGACACCCCAACTTATCACTGATGAATATGAATCTGCAGCAGATATCGCCTTATCAGCAGATGGCAAACATATTCTGATGCCCGATATGAAAGCTGGAAAATTGTATTTCCTGCCGATTAAGTAAATTTAATCAAAGCAATCAAAAAGCCGGGATGATTCCCGGCTTTTTTGTATCTCGGCTGATAAAGATTGGTCAGCTTGAATTCCAGCTTTAAGGCTGATTTGATTAGCCCACTAAAAGATAAAGCAATATCAGATTAAACAGCACACTTAAAATAGTGAGCGTTTGCCAGAATCGCAGCGGATGACGTTCAATCAACGGGACATATTCATCTTGTAAAAATACCGGGTTAGGTTTTGTCAGATCTGTTTGCAGCTCGGATAAAACTTCATAGCGTCTTTGCGGATTTAGCTGAACGGATTTTTGAATGGCTTTATCCACCCATACCGGGATCTCTGCTTGCAGCTGTGTTAACGGTTGATAGTTCAGTCGACTGAGATGCTGACGATTAATGGCTTTTTCAAAATGCTTGCCATAAGGTAGTTGGCCACTGAGCAGATTATAAAGAATTGATCCCAGGGCAAACTGATCGGCCTGTACTCCGGCCTGTTCACCCAACAGATATTCGGGTGCCGTATATTCCCGGGTTCCCAGTAATTTTTTGCGTTCAATCGGCGAAGCCACATCGGCAATTCCGGCGATGCGGGTGGAGCCAAAATCAATGATTTTTACCACACCTTCATCACTCAGCATAATATTGCCGGGTTTGAGATCCTGGTGCAGCATATCCAGTCGATGGAAGGCTCTGATTCCGGAAATTAGTTGCGGTAGCAGTTGCCTGACTTCACCGAGACTTAGCGGTCCTTCATCATCCAGTTTCTGTTGCAGGGTTTTGCCAGCGATATATTCCATTACGTAATATAAAAAACGCCGTGGACGCGGCTGTTCAACAATTCTCACCACATGCGGGTTATCAATTCGACGGCCGATCCATTCTTCAAGCTGAAAACGCTCCAGATACGCCGGATCATCCTCGAAATTGACGGATGGGGTTTTTAACACCACTTTCTGATTGGTTTCGGTATCAATGGCCAGATACAACTGACTGGTCGAACTGGCATGCAATTCACGCAATACCCGATAACCATCGAGGATGACACCTTCATACAATTCGGGAGGAAACGGTAACGCCGTTAACCTGGCATAGACTTCATCCGGTTTGGGATCAGCCAAGGCATCAATGCAAAACAGCTGACAACTGACATTGTCCTGGCCGCCATTTTGTAACGCGAGTTCACATAACATTTTGGCAGATTGTTCAGGATCTTCGGTTGCGCTCAACTGCTGTTTGATGACACTGTCAGCAACAAATTCATAAACGCCATCAGTCATCAAAACAAACACATCGCCTTGCTCGACACTGAGATGTTTGTAATCAATTTCCAGCGCGTAATCAACACCCAGCGCACGCCCCAAATATTCTTTACCTTCATCAAGTTTGATGCGGTGATCCTGCGTCAGTTGTTCCAGCGTATTGTTGCGAAACAGATAGATTCGGGCATCACCGACATGGAACAGATGTGCAGTCACCGATTTGATGATCACCGCAGAAAATGTGGTCGCAAAGCCCCGTGACATTTCCCGAAACTGATGGCTCTGCCCGCACAACCAGACATTAATCGCCGTTAAGACCTTACCGCCTGACTGCTTGACCGACCAGGTATCCGGCGTACTGAAATAATCGGCAATGAATCCGGTTATTGCGGCATGACTGGCCTCACGTGCCTGCTCACTGCTGCTGATGCCATCGGCAATCGCGCAGATGGCCCCTTTGCTCTCCAGCAGTAAGGCATTCTCCGGGGCATAAAAACCAATCGCATCCTGATTTTCAGCTTTTACGCCAGCCTGAGAATATTGCCCACAACGGACTTTCAGCATGAGCTTATCCCGTTATTAATGCACATCAATCATTTGCACGGTGCCATCCGGTAACACTTCTGCCATCTGGCCGCGCGGCTCATCCATAAACTGCACCACAATTAAGGTGACTAAGGCCGTGGCCGCAATGACCCAGAAAAATAACTGAGCAGATACTACCGACAATACCGTCAAAAACAGCAATGCACCGACATTACCATAAGCACCCGCCATACCGGCAATTTGTCCGGTCAAACGACGTTGTACTAAAGGTACAACGGCAAATACCGCCCCCTCACCTGCCTGTACAAAGAACGAACAGCACATGGTCGCCAATACGGCCAACACAATAAACCATTCCGGCGTTATCAGACCCATCACAAAATAACCGACGGCCAGCCCTGCCAGACAAATGGTCAACGTCAGTTTACGCCCCAATTTATCACTGAAATAACCACCGGTAGGTCGTGACACCAGATTCATAAAGGCAAAACCAGAGGCCAGCAAACCTGCCTGCACTACAGTGATATTAAAGGTTTCGCTGAAAAATAACGGTAACATTGATACGACCGCCAGTTCAGAGCCAAACGTTGCCAGATACGCCAGATTCAGCACTGCCACCTGTTTGAACTTATAACGGTGAATCTCTGGAACAGGCGTGTGAAATATGGATTTGTTGACCTGATAGATATGATAAAGCTGATAGAGAAACAGTAACACCAGTCCACCATAGATCAACATGGTCACCGACTCAGTCAGTAATGAAACCCCGTTTGGTGACAGTTTCCAGGCTAACAACCCCAGCGCGCCATACATCGGAATGGTCATCAGAATTAACAGCAGAAAATCCCCTTTACTGGTGACCTCCATCGCCCCGGATTTTTTCGGTTTGAAATAGGTTGAACCTTTGGGTGTATCTGACACACTGTTGTAATAGATAAACGCATAAACCAATGCGATAAAACCGGTCAAAGCCACGGCATAGCGCCAGCCTTCATCACCACCAAATATCAATGCGATGGTCGGCAGACTCATTGCCGCCGCTGCAGAACCGAAGTTACCCCAGCCACCATAAATGCCCTCTGCCAGACCGACCTGTTTGGCAGGAAACCATTCTGAAATCATCCGGATACCGATAACAAAACCGGCGCCGACAAAACCCAACATAAAACGTGCCAGCGCCATTTGCTCAAAGCTGTCGGCTATCGCAAAAAAGAAACACAACATGCTGGAAATACCCAGCAGTAATGAATACATGATTTTGGGGCCATATTTATCGACCAGCATGCCCACCACAATCCGGGCGGGAATAGTCAGAGCAACATTGAGGATTAATAAGGTTTTAATTTGCTGGTCGGTGAGGCCAAGCGTTTCTTTAATCGAAACCAGTAGCGGTGCATGGTTAAACCAGACCACAAAACTGATAAAAAAGGCCATCCAGCTAAGATGTAAGATGCGGCTGTTACCGCTGAAGGATAAAAATTTTAAATTTGAGGCAGACATCGAGTTCTCACTTCAGAACGTTTGACCAACATTGGTGAGCGACTTAAGCGGGAATTATGCCAACTTCTAAGTTATTGATTTTATAGTTATCCAAGCAGTTAAAAAGGTATCCAATGCACCTGTTTAAATCAAACTGACTGAACGCGCACCATAGCTGTGCAGACCATCAGGCAACAAAAGCTACAGCATTTTTGCCGGATTGTTTGACGCGATACATAGCCTCATCAGCGGCCTTTAACAAGGCATCTATGTTTTCACCATCTTCCGGATAGCGGGCAATTCCAATGCTGGCGCCTATCTGACAAGGGCAGTTATCGATCAGTATTTTTTCGGAAAGCGCTGCTATGATTTTATCGCCAACGGTTTGCAAATGCTGATTCTGCGCCACATCACTCAGCAACACCACAAACTCATCTCCGCCAATTCGAAATACCGTATCCGATGCGCGTAAGCGCTGATTTATCCGCTGCGCGACTTCAACCAGCAACGCATCACCGACATGATGCCCGCAAATATCATTCACTGATTTAAAATTATCCAGATCAATAAACATCATGGCCAACGAGCTGCTTTTACGCTGTGCCTGCAAAATGGCCTGCTCTGCCATTAAACTGAACTGTGCCCGATTAGCCAGTCCGGTCAGACTATCTTTATGGGCCATCTCAGTCAGCGCCAGTTCCAGTTGTTTACGTTCGGTGATGTCACGAATATCCGCACTTAGCTCAATCGTACGGCCATCTTCGCTACGATTAAGCTGCAACAGCATTTCGGCATCAATTAACGCATTATCAGCCCGAATCAGTTGCACTTCACAGCGGTTATAAGGCAAGGGGCGAAACTTTTTGGCAAGCAGTAGCAAATGTGAAATACGCGAGGCCGATTCCTGACTAAATAACCGGTGATAAGGATGGCCCAGATAATAACTTTCATCGCGTTGTAAAAGTAACTTCACCGACGCACTGATAAAGGTAATACGGCTGGTCGCGGAGTTAATGCCGATAACAATATCTGAGCTTTTTTCCATCAATTTGCTGAAATACTGTTCCCGGCGTATCAAGCGGTTAATGGCCATGGCAAATGACAGCAGAATCAGGATAACAATAATGGTCTGCAGACCTCGCAGCAGATAAGTCTGGCGTTTGGCAGCCGTTTCCAGCTGGTTGGTCAGTTTATTCATTAACGCCAGCAATTGCAGATTATCCGCCACCATCGCATTAACCAGTTCCTCCAACGCTGATTCGCTGAGCTGCATTTGTTGAATCGAACGATACAGTGGTTCCCACAATGCCAGTGATTGCATCAGCGTTTTTTGAATAACGGTTTCGTTGAATTGTTTGACCCGAATCGGCCGGCTGTCAGCGCTAAGCGTTTCACCACCATAGCGCATGGCTGTTAAGGTCTGGTCAAACAACTCCATGGCATCCATCAGCTCCTGATGTGCCGCTTGCGTATCTATTCCCTGTTTCTGCTGATAATGCATCAGTAAAAGGGACTTGGTCATTTTCTGTGACAACATGCGTTGTCTGCCGGCAATATTGATATTGATTGATGAGGCTTCAAGCTGAGCAGAAAGGCCGTAGTTCATTGCCAGCAGGGTAATATCAAAAAACGCTACTAAACCAAGTGGCAGTAAAAAAAAGCGGTATTTTTTGATGACCTCCAGCATTCCCCCCTCCCCCTGTTTTCCCCGGCTCATTAAGCCACCACTTGTTGACCGAATTAATCGTCCTGCCAATCCAGATCACAGCAGAACACGTACAGTTTGTTATGCACCACGACCGTTTGAGAGACGGTTATGCACATTCTTGAGTCAGCAACCGACAGATATGGACGGCTGACCTGCATTTCACCGGGATGCTCAATCGCGCGGAAGTGATAGTGTTTGTGGGACCAATTGGCATTATCACCAGACAGCAAAGGGGTAAAACGAGCGTCCATTTTCTGTTGATAATGTGGGGAATAAACATTACGTGCCATCTGAAAACCAACTTCGTCCAACAGATAACATCGTACGGCGCGTTTTTCCTTAAATAGAATATGGGTGCTGGTATCAAACGCATTGGTAATGGAAAACTCACTGACCGCCTGACGGAAGAGTGTCTCTATTTTTTTGAAATCCTGATTCATCTGGTGGCTGTTTTTAAAGCGCTGGCGTTGCTGTATTTTCAATAAATGATCAATGTCTTCAGCAAACTTGAGGTTTGGCGTAATACGCTGCTGTGGTTTGGCAAAATAAAAGCCCTGGATCATATCGGCATTTGCTGCGATGGCGACTAACGCTTCCCGCTCGGTTTCCACCCCCTCGATTACCACAAGACTACCCGCTTCATGGATCAGCGAGACAACACCGGTCAGAATACGCTCGACCCGGCTGGAAGTGCCGGCGCCACGAATCATGCTGCGATCTATTTTGACAATATCCGGTTCCAGCTCCCATATACGATCAAAATTGGAATGCCCGGCACCAAAATCATCAATGGCTATCAGACAGCCAAGCTGACGGAAGTGGCGAATCAGACTGCGTAAGTATTGCCGGTCATCAATTTCACTTTCCAGAATTTCGATAACCACCCGTTGTGGTGCGATACCAGTCTGTTCAAATAACGCATTCATAAAGCCGGCATCCGGCCGTTCTGACACAAGGCATTGTGAATTCAGATTTAAAAACAACCAGGCTTCACCATTCGGTTGCCGGGCAAAATTATGCATATGCAGCCGGCGGCAGAGACGATCCAGGGATAGGTTTTCCACGCCGTTTTGGGGGATAGCCAGTAACTCCAGAGGCGTTTGTGGCTGTTTTTGCGGGTCAACCGCTCTAATCAGGCCTTCATAGCCGACCGGTCGACGATGTGAGATGCTGAAAATAGGCTGAAAATGACTGCTCAACGTTAAATGGTGAAAATCAGCCGTCACATACAGACTGGTTTGTTCAGCATCATGCAACTGCTGCATAGGCATACCTTTATTCATGGATTGGAATACAACTGTGTTTAACAACATATATAGCGGCCATTTCACCGAGAAGTTTTGTTAAATATCACACCTGCCCAAATTGGGCAGGTGTGATTCACATTTGCATCCATGCCTAGGCGTTTTATAGCTTATTCAAAACGCATCAGGCGACTTTTCTGGCATGCCTTTGATGCAAAAATTTAATCACTTCAGAACGATAATGGTTGTAATCAGGGTTATCCGCCAGTGCCAGTCTTTGTCTTGGTCGGGGAAGTTTTACCTCCATAATCTCGCCTATACTGGCCGCCGGACCATTGGTCATCATCACAATTTTGTCAGATAGGAGCACGGCTTCATCGACATCATGGGTGATCATGATAACGGTGTTGTTTAATTCTGACTGAATTTCCATCAGCGAATCCTGCAAATGCGCCCGGGTTAACGCATCCAAAGCACCGAATGGCTCATCCATTAACAACACTTTTGGCTCCATCGCCAATGCCCTGGCAATACCGATACGCTGCTTCATACCACCGGAAATCTCTGCTGGCAGTTTATCCCTGGCATGCGTCATATGCACCAGTTCCAGATTATGCGAGGTCCAGTCACGAATCTGCTGACGGTTACGGGTTTTGCCAAACACTGATTTCACCGCCAGTTCGACATTCTGATAACAGGTCAGCCAGGGAAACAAGGCATGATTCTGGAACACAATGGCCCGATCTGGTCCAGGTTCATTGACTTCCCTGCCTTGCAGAATCACCCCCCCCTCTGTCGCCTGATACAAACCACCGACAATATTCATCACCGTGGATTTACCGCAGCCGGAATGGCCAATTATACTGACAAACTCACCTTTGTTGATTTGGATATTCACATTGTCCAACGCGCGAAACGGTCCATTAGCCGTTGGAAAATCAATGCTGACATGATCGATATTTAAATAACTAGCCATTTTCATATTCTCCTATCGAATATTCGCGGTTTTGTCGTATGAGAAAAATTTCTGCAGTGTGAGCATAATGCGATCCAATACAAAACCAATCAGACCGATTGCCAGCACCGCCACCATAATCCGACTGAGCGAATTGGAACTGCCATTTTGAAACTCATCCCAGACAAACTTACCCAGGCCCGGATTCTGTGCCAGCATTTCTGCAGCAATCAGTACCATCCAGCCAATACCCAGAGAAATTCTCAAACCGGTAAAAATCATCGGAATAGAGGAAGGAATAACGATCTTCCATACCGTGGTGAAATAGCCTAGTCGTAACACCTTGCCAACATTCAATAAGTCACGATCAATAGATGACACACCGACTGCAGTGTTAATCAACGTTGGCCACAAAGAACACAACATGACGGTGATCGCCGAGGTAATAAAGGATTTGGAAAACATCGGATCGGCAGAAATATACACCGCACTGACCACCATGGTCACAATGGGCAACCAGGCTAACGGTGATACAGGTTTAAAAATCTGAATCAGCGGATTGATGGCGTTGTAAAGATTCTGACTCAGGCCACTGACAATCCCTATTGGTATGGCAATCAGACTGGCTAATAGAAAGCCAACAAATACGGTAAACAGACTGGTCCAGATTTGATCGACAAAAGTGGGTCTTCCCGTAAAGTCCCGAACCCGAATCTCAGCTTCCGGGTTTTTGGCCAGCTTTTCCGCATTGCGTTCTGCCTGACGCTGATAAAAGTCGCTGGCCCGTTGACGTTCGGCCTGATGCTCCTGATTAAGCACCTTAACCTGTTCCCAAACCTGAACCGGCCCCGGTAATTGTCCGAGACTGGTATCCACTTTAGCCGCGCCTACATGCCAGAACATTAAAAAAGCCAACATGGCCAGTAACGGTAAACCAATCATTTTGACCAGCTGTTGAAACTGGAACCCGGCCGGTTCCCCACCGGCGATTTTCGCCAGTGGTACGAACCAGTTCAGCCCCGTCATTTCCAGAAAATATATAAATTTATCTTTCATAGAGTTCATCTTTGTCCGTGTTATGAAAAGCAGGCGATTAATCCGCCTGCTCCTCTCCTTTCAGGCCAATAGCAAATTTTTCCAGGTAAGCATTAGGTGCTGTCCCGTCATATTCAATGCCATCAATAAACTCATTCTGTGCCGGCTTAAAACCGGTTTCAGTCGAAAAATCAGGAAAATCGGCTGCACTTAACTTGCCCTCTTCAATCAGTTCCATTGCGGCAATCTGATAAATGTCCGGGCGATATACCTTCTTGGCCATATCGGTGTACCAGCTATCCGGTTTGGCCTCAGGAATCTGTCCCCAACGGCGCATCTGTGTCAGATACCAGATAGCATCACTGTAGTATGGGTAGGTCGCGTTGTGACGGAAAAACACGTTGAAATCCGGAATATCGCGTTTATCGCCTTTTTCATACTCAAAGGTACCCGTCATGCTATTGGCAATCACATCATAATCGGCACCGACGTAATAGCTCTGGGACAAAATCTCCACCGCTTCAGGACGATTGGCATTGTTCTCGGCATCCAGCCAATGTGCAGCACGAATCAACGCTTTGACCATGGCGATATGGGTATTGGGATGTTTATCAGCCCATTGCTGGCTAACACCAAAAACTTTTTCCGGATTATTTTTCCATATTTCATAATCGGTAATGACGGGTACGCCAATCCCCATAAATACAGCTTGCTGATTCCAGGGCTCACCCACACAGTAACCATCAATGGTGCCAGCTTCCATGGTCGAGGGCATTTGCGGTGGAGGTGTGACAGATAACAAAGCCTCTGCCTGGAGTTGACCGCTGCTGTCACCTTTATGCGGGGCATAATAACCGGGATGGATACCACCAGCCGCCAGCCAGTAACGTAATTCATAGTTATGGGTCGATACGGGGAACACCATGCCCATATTGAATGATTTACCTTGTTGCCTGAATGATTCAATGACCGGCTTCAATGCCTCAGCAGTGATTGGATGCTGTGGATTCCCATCTTCCTGCATGGGAATATGGGGTTTCATCTGCTCCCAAACCTTATTGGAAACGGTAATGGCATTCCCATTCAGATCCATACTGAATGCCGTAATAATGTCAGCCTGGGTGCCATAGCCTATTGTCGCGCCAAGGGGCTGGCCGGCCAGCATGTGTGCACCATCAAGTGCACCATTGATCACACCGTCCAGCAATACTTTCCAATTCGCCTGAGCTTCCAGGGTGACGTACAGACCTTCATCTTCAAAAAAACCTTTTTCCTGAGCAATCGCCAATGGCGCCATATCGGTGAGTTTGATAAAGCCCAGACGAAGGTCTTCTTTTTCCAGTTCTCCGGGGGCGGCAACTAATGCAGAGGAAAAACTGATAGCAGTAGTTATCGCAACGGCAGACAGCCATCGACGCATAGGTTTTGAATTCTTATGGGGTAAAGACATAGTTAGCTCCAACTTAAAACTGTTTAGTTCAGACATCTGTTAATAAGATGATGCGAAATAAACAAGTCATGGGACAGAAAACGGCGGCGTTGCCCGGATACCAGAAAAAATCCATTCCGGTTACAGTTTTCAATCCAGCATTGGATTGTCTTGAGTCCACATTGCAGTTAATATGCCAACTACATACCTATTTAGAAAATCATATATTTCAGTTAGTTACAATAGATCCCTATATAGCTCATTGCTGCAACTTGCGTCGATTTGGGGCTAATTAAAATGTCTGGCACCCAGATGGTGCAACACCAGACAAATTTATTGATTTGCTTCAGGTTTGGGGATGAGTTTCCAGCAGGTTTGCTGTGGCCAGCACCTGTTTTGCCAGCATAGCCAGACGCATGTTCTGGTTCATCGCTGTAGTGCGTAACAGACGATAAGCCTCATCCTCACTGCACTGACGCTGCTGCATCAACACACCCTTGGCTCGATCAATAATCTTGCGTTCCGCCAGTTTGGTTTCCAGTGATTGCACTTGTTCACGCATCGTTTGTTGTTGCAAAAAACGATTGCGTGCCGTGCTGAGTAATGGCAGCACCCGATGCGGTTGCAAACCATCAACCACATACGCACTGACTCCAAGCTGAATGGCTTGTTTTTCGACCTGTGCATCATAGGTATCCGTAAAGATCACCACCGGCATGGGTTGCTGCCTGAGCAACATATCAACCAGCGCCATCATGTCACTGTCGCAGTTTCGCACTGCCAGAATGAACATGCCGGTGAATTCGAGTTGTTTCATCGCAAGTTTAGGAAGAGAAGCCGACTGGTTGGTCACCTCGAACATGGTGCCGTTCAATTGTTCGACTAATTGCTGTGCAATATCTGACCGATCGCACACCAATGTGGAATTAAAACTTTGTGTTGTGATGTCAGTTGAGTTTCGCATGATTATCCGCAGCATAATTAATGATAAGAGAAAACACATTGAGTACCGTTTCAATGGCACGGGTAGCCGTTTTAAAAAAATCATCGGCTGATAACGTAATGGCGCCTTCCATCAGCACTTGTTGATCTATCGTCTGTAATAACAGAGCAGTATCACGCTCAATTTTGTCGCTTTGGCCCGCAAGTATCTTTAACAAATCCTTATTCCGAATCCCACCCATTTCTCTAAGCAGTTCAGCAATTCTGCCGTTGGCAGTTAAACGTTGAAAAGACAACATCATGGTCTCAGCACCACCGCCCTGCCCACGGGCACACAAGGTTGATCCCACAGCACGGATTTGTCCCAGGGTTTCAGCCGCACGCAGTGTATCTAGGCAGAGTTCGGACAAACGGGTGATGTTATCTAGCATGAAGTGATGCAGATTGTATAAACGACTGAGATCATCAAACAACGACAATTGCCCGTCAATCATGGCATTGTGCTGACGAATAACCTGATGTGAAGTGAGTCTGCGTTCCTGGATTTGCTTTTTAAGACGCGGCCAGTGATCGACAAACGACAGCCATTGCGGCAGTGTTTGCATATCGGTGTTTTCGCTGGCCTGAATAAATTGATCAATTTCTGTTTGCAGGAAAACCAGCTTGCCTGCGAGGGAGGCATTACCAGCACAAACCGCACTGCTGGTTCCGCGATGTTGCTGACTGAGGTCAATTAACTGCTTGAGACGAACCAATTGTGAAATGGCATGTTTTACACGCCGTTGATCACGAACACTTACCGTCCATTGTTTGGTAGCGGCGAAGCATGCCGCTACCGTTAATGCACCTGCTATGGTGGGGTTGACTATCATAGTCTGACTCTCAACTAATCTTTATTCCATTATTCCCAGCTGAAAAGATAACCAGCCATTAGGCCCAGTGGAGAAATCAACACCAAGAAAAGCAGTTTGAAAAACTCTTTCATCAAATAGAAAAAATCAACTAGGTATCCCATGGTTGTAGCCTCCTTCTTTGTGTGGCAACACAAGGGACATTGCATAAGCTGTGCCAGAGGAAAACACTATATTTTTCAATATATTAAGAATCACCCAAGTCACACCATGCATTAAAATGGGTTGCAATAAACAACGAGTTGCTTATTTTTGGTGCGAAAACCCTGGGTCTGCTGATCTTTCAGATCCACCTCTGCCGTAGGCTATTTTTTTGTCGAACAAGGCGAAAAAATCGTCTCGGTCCTACGGGGTATGGCTGAAAATACAACACTTATGCCCCCCGGATGAACGGCATTGCTCCTGCCTTGACTGGTGCATTTTCAGTCCTAACAGAGACTGATCTGAAAGAACAACAGCCCCTGGAATAAAGGCAAAAAAAAAAGCCAGCCCTGATCAGGGCTGGCCTGGCCAACAATCAGCCGAGGAGATATCAGAATTTAACTTGTCCGTAGACCCAGAATTTTTCCGTATCCACCAGCGATGGAAACTCTTTATCTGCTTTGTAATCAGCGTATTTCACACCCACGGTGTAATGCTGATTAAAGGTTTTTTCAAGCAGGATATCCAGCTCATTTCCGGCATCCAGACTATCCTGATCAGTCTCAAAGTCGTGATATGAAACAATCAGTTTAGCGCCGAAAAATACATTGCCAACCACGGTCAGATAGGTATCTTTGAGTCCCTGTGCCGGTGTAGTCAGGAATTGATCTGCCCAGCCCTGAAACGCATGATTGGTGCCCAGCGGCGTTTTAAAACTGTCTGTACCATCACCTTCCTGAACTTCATAAGACAGTTTGGCCATCCAGCCTTTATGTTTGGCACCGAGTTCTGCCAGATAATAATCCTGATCATCCATCGTCCCGCTTTTATAGTCGCTCTGACGTGCATATTCAGCGGTATAAATCAGATTCCAGGCATCATTTATCGCAGGGGCACCACTGAATCGCACACCAAGCGTTTTAGAAGATGTGGCCTCAGCATCTTCATACTCCAACAAATAACCATAACCTTCGAGCTTGCCAAATGGTAGACCACTGTACTGGGCATTAAACAGATGTGCTTTCACATCAATCACACCATTTTTAATGATGCCAAAATCACGATCATCACCAAAAATGGTATTGATTTTATTTACAAAAGCATAGCTCAGCTGGGTATCAGGTAATGACTTGTTCTGGATGGAAAATGCATCAAACGTCTGATGATTCTGCCGCCATAGCACATTACCGATATAACGATGAAATGGTGCATCACGATAAGTGATTTGCTGCCGACCAAATTTTGCCAAGGTATCAAAGCCCTGATAACTCAGATAAGCCTGGTTTACTTCAGTACCATCCGGATCAGCGACCACCGAATAGTCGGTTTCACCATTGGTCGTACTGTTGTAGTTATCGCCACCTAAATCGGTCACATTCTCAAATTCAATAAAAGCTCCGAAACCGTTTAAACGACCGGTTTCATAACCCAACGTTGAACGCACGGTAAATGCATCGGCATCTTTCAGGTCATTATCCTGTTTGACTGACTCATAACGGGCACGGGCGGAGAAACTGACTTTACCGCCGGTCAGTGCTTCCAAAAAACTGTCTTTCTCTGCAGAAACTGCTGTGATTGGTAATGTGCCAATCAAGCTCGCCATCAACGTCGTTGCAGTATATGTAGGTAATTTTGACATGATCTTTCCTTAACTTACGGGTCGCGGAACCTTGGTTCGGCAACCGAAATATCAAAAAATAAAGATTGATTTGCCACGTCGTTGTGGCTGCATACGCGCAGGGCGGTTCAGAGTGGAAAGCATCATCGTAAATGCAGACCGCTCGTCAATTTTTTCAGGCAGAAACAAGTCTCTGCCAACAACCGTCAGGAGTTTGCTAACAGCTGTTTTAATTCGGGAATGCAGGATCCACAGTTGGTTCCTGCTTTGAGACAACGGCCGATATCTTCCACAGATTTGGCCTCACCTTGACGGATTGTGTCTTTAATTGTGGTTTCACCTACACCAAAACAGGCACAGACCATTTTTCCCTTATCCTGTTGTCCAGGTCCCGGACGTCCCGCCAGCAGACTTTGCCGGGCAGCTCCATCCAGGGTTTCTTCAGTAAATAATTGTGACAACCAGCCGCGCTCCGGCAGATGATGGTCCGCCGCCAGAAACATCACCGTTTGTAACTGATTATCGAGAATATTGGCGGCACGATAGCGCCCCGCTCGCTGATCACTGAATTCCAGCCATTCACCTTGTTGCTCGGTAAGATTCTGAATCCACTCAAGTGGCTGTTCCACCCAATTTTCACCGGCCAGTTCATAACGCCAGAACTGCTGGCCTTTGACCTTCACCCAATAGGCTGTTTCAGTGAGACTCAAGGGTTGGCGAGACAAAATAAAACCATGCCAGCGTGGTAAAAAGGGTCGTACATTCACCGGGGTATGTTTAGATTCGGGCTGACCGGAAATCGGATCGGTAATCGGTGCAACCAGGGTATCGACACGCGCTTGTGAAGCAAATTGTCCATTCCAGTGAATCGGCACAAAAATACTGCCCGGCCGTTGTTCCTGAGTTAAATTGACCCGTCCGGTCAAACGTCCCCATTTGCTCTCGACTTGTGCCAATGCCTTGTTCTGGATCTGCCAATGCCCGGCATCTACCGGATGCATGTCAATCATCGGCTCACTGATATGGGCATTGAGTCTGGGTGCCCGACCGGTGCGGGTCATGGTATGCCATTGGTCCCGAATGCGACCGGTATTAAGCACTAACGGATACACATCATCCACTTCGTTTTGTGGGTAATGTGGCTCCACCGCAATCATTCTGGCTTTGCCGGACGCTGTATAAAAATGATTGTCGGTAAACATCCGGGCGGTGCCTTGCGGGGCATTATCGGTCACCGGCCATTGAATAGGTTGCAGGGCGGCATATTCCTGTTCGGTGATATTGGCCAGCGCGCTGATATCAAAATCCCGCTGCCCCGCATTTTCAAAGGCCGATAACCTTGCATGTTCACGAAACACGTCTACCGCCGTTTCAAACTGGAATTGCTCGGCAAAGCCCAGTCGTTTACCGACTTCTTTAAGCATCCACCAATCGGCTTTGGCTTCTCCGGGAGCCGGTAAAAAAGCCCGCTGATGACTGATACGGCGTTCTGAATTGGTGACCGTGCCATCTTTTTCACCCCAGCCCAAAGCGGGTAACAACACATCGGCAAATTCGGTACAGTCGGTTTGTTTTTCAATTTCGGAGACAATAACCAATTCGCATTGTGTTAATGCTCTTTTGATCTGATCGGCATCCGGTATGCTCACCACCGGATTGGTTGCTACGATCCAGACAGCCTTGATGTCGCCACGCTCGATCGCCTGAAACATCTCAATGGTTTTATGACCGGCGGTTTTGGTGAGCCTATCGGTGTTCCAGAAACGTGACAAGCGTTCATGATGTTCCGGCTTGTCGATTTCCATATGGGCTGCCAGCTGATTACTCAGTCCGCCGACTTCCCGTCCGCCCATCGCATTGGGTTGTCCGGTGATGGAAAACGGCCCCATACCGACTTTACCAATACGGCCAGTGGCCAGATGACAGTTAATAATGGCATTACATTTATCTGTACCACTGGTCGATTGATTAACGCCTTGCGAGAATAATGTGATGGTTTTTTCGGTCGAGGCAAACAATTGATAAAACTTCGCCACATCTTCTTCTGACAGTTCTGTCTGGCGTGCTACCTGAGGGATGTTCGCCGCTGTTTTGCTGGCCGAGTCTAATGATGAGGCGAAGCCTTCCACATGTTGTTCAAGATAATGCCAGTCCACGCAGTCATGCTGTTTCAGATAATTCAACAATCCGTTAAACAGAAATGCATCAGCACCAGGACGTAATGGCAGATGCAGATCGGCGATATCGCAGGTGGCAGTTTTGCGTGGATCAATCACCACCACTTTCATATTGGGTCGATTCTGTTTGGCCTGAGTAATTCGCTGAAACAATACCGGATGACACCATGCGGTATTCGAACCAACAATCACCAGCAGATCAGTCTGCTCAAGATCTTCATAACTGCATGGCACGGTATCACTGCCAAAGGCCCGTTTATGGGCGGCTACTGCCGAGGACATACACAAACGTGAATTGGTCTCGATATTGCCGCTGCCAATAAAGCCTTTCATCAGCTTGTTGGCCATATAGTAATCTTCGGTGAGGATTTGCCCCGACACATAAAATGCGACCGAATCCGGGCCATGTTCATCAATGATGTTTTTCAACTTGTCACTGACATGATCCAGCACGGTATCCCAGTCGACCCGCTTGCCGTTTATCTGAGGATATAACAGACGGTTATCCAGCCCGACGGTTTCACCCAAAGCAGAACCTTTGGAACACAAACGCCCTAAATTCGCCGGATGTGCCGGATCGCCTTTTATGGCAACTACACCGTCAGCTTGTGGTGCAGCCAATACGCCGCAGCCGACGCCGCAATAGGGACAAGTTGTTTGTGTTGCTTGTTGTGCCAACAGTCAATCCTCAGAGTGAGATGTAAATCAGGCCGTCTTCGACTTTGGTTTCAAATGCACGGGTACAGCCTTCATCCGGGCCAGTAGCTTCCCCACTGCTTAAATCAATAACCCAATTATGTAATGGGCAGGCGACCCGTTTGTCGTAAACAATCCCTTGCGATAAGGGGCCTTTTTTGTGCGGGCACTGATCAAACAGGGCAAACACCTCATCTGAGCTGGTCCGAAAAATGGCCACATCCCCATCCGGTGTGGTCATCACGCGTGAGCCCTTTTTCGGTACGCTCTCTACCGGTCCTACTTCAGTCCAATTTTGCATCTGTTCAACCTACTTGCTTGATGGGAATATAATTTTCACGCTGTTTGGCCGCATGTTCTGCCCATGGATCATCCTGTGACTTTTCCTGTGACTCATAAAAACGCTGTGCCAATATTTTGCGGTTATCGTGATCGTCAACCACTTTAGCCTGTACGCTTTTCAGACCGACACGCTCAATCCATGGCGCGGTACGTTCCAGATAGTGAGCATCTTCACGGTAAAGCTGCATAAAGGCCGCGCAGTATTCCATCGCTTCCTCTTCAGTAGCGACTTTGCACAGGAAATCGGTCGCACGAACCTTTATCCCACCGTTACCGCCGACATGCAGTTCATAACCTGAGTCCACACAGACAATACCAAAATCTTTGATGGTGGCTTCAGCACAATTACGCGGACAACCCGATACAGCAATCTTGAACTTATGCGGTGTCCATGAACCCCAAGTCATTTTTTCGACCTTGATGCCCAGTCCGGTTGAATCCTGTGTACCGAAACGACACCATTCTGAACCGACACAGGTTTTAACAGTACGTAATGATTTACCGTAGGCATGGCCCGAGACAAAACCGGCTTCACTCAGATCCGCCCACATTTTCGGCAGATCGTCTTTTTTCACACCGAGTAAATCAATACGCTGACCACCCGTAATTTTGACGGTGGGCACTTTATATTTATCGGAGATATCGGCGATGGCACGTAATTCATTGGCATTAGTTACCCCGCCCCAAATTCTGGGTACCACCGAATAAGTGCCGTCTTTCTGAATGTTGGCGTGAACCCGTTCATTGATAAAACGTGATTGCGGATCGTCCTGATAATCCGGCCAAGTGCTGAGAAGATAATAGTTCAACGCCGGACGGCAAGAGTGACAGCCATCGGCAGTTTTCCATTCCAGCGCGGTCATCAGATCCGAAATGGTTTTTAATTCCTGTTCTTTAATGGCGTTTTTCACTTCACCATGACTCATGCTGGTACAACCACACATAGCTTTTTTGCTCGGTGTGTCATTGAAGTCACTGCCAAGGGTTGAGGCAAGCAATTGTTCGACCAGACCGGTACAGGAACCACACGATGCCGAAGCTTTGGTGTGCGCTTTCACTTCATCCAGAGTAAACAGGCTGTGTTTGCTGATGGCTTTGACGATATCGCCTTTACAAACACCGTTACAGCCACAGATTTCGGCATCATCGGGCAGGCCATCGACAGAGTTTGTCGCACCATGACCGGAATCACCAATATGATGCTGACCAAACAGCATGTTTTCCCGAATGCTGGACACATCGGTGCCATCACGCATTAACTGGAAGTACCAGGCACCATCAACCGTATCACCATATAAAACGGCACCAATCAGTTTGTCATCCTGAATGACCAGCTTTTTATAGACATGGCGGGCAGCATCTTTGAATACCAGGTCTTCAGTGCTTTCATCTCCAATAAAGTTACCTGCAGAAAACAGATCAATGCCGGTGACTTTGAGTTTGGTCGACGTAA
Source organism: Methylophaga sp. UBA2496 (assembly GCF_002341635.1). Classification (NCBI taxonomy): domain Bacteria; kingdom Pseudomonadati; phylum Pseudomonadota; class Gammaproteobacteria; order Thiotrichales; family Piscirickettsiaceae; genus Methylophaga; species Methylophaga sp. UBA2496. The sequence continues at coordinate 75,352 of NZ_DDOK01000004.1, forward strand.
TGGAGCTGACATAACGGGCAATACCCATTTGAGCCAGATGATTGGCACAGACTTTTGCCTGTTCAAACAACGGTGCTACCAGGCCAAATGTCGCACCACGATGTTGCACGCATTCGCCGACAGCATAGACTTTAGGATCGAAGGTTTGCATGGTGTCATCGACCACAATACCTCGTTCGCAATGGATGCCGGCAGACTGGGCTAATTCTATGTTCGGACGGATACCAACAGCCATAACGACCAGATCGGTATCGATTTCTGTGCCATTTTTAAAGACGACTTTTTCAACCCGTTTTTTACCTTCAATCGCGGCTGTTTCGTGCGACATCAGGAAGTTAAGCCCTTTGGCCTGCAATTCATTTAACATCAAATCTGATGCCGGTTTATCCAACTGCTGATTCATTAATACATCTGCGATATGTACCACGGTGACTTCCATGCCTTGAATCATCAAACCATTCGCCGCTTCCAGCCCCAACAGACCGCCGCCGATAACCACGGCTTTTTTATAAGATTTGGCCGTCTCCAGCATGTTATCAACGTCAGCGATATCGCGGAAACTGATAACCCCGGGAAGATCACGGCCTGGCAATGGCAGCATGAAAGGACGAGAACCGGTCGCCATCAACAGACGATCGTATTCAAATACTTCGCCTTCTGCGGTTTCCACTTGGCGTTTGACACGGTTGATATGGGTAATTTTTTTACCGGCATGCAAGGTGATGCCATTATCAACATACCACTGACGGTCATTAATCATGATTTGGTCAATCGTTTTATCGCCCGCCAGCACAGGTGACAACATGATGCGATTGTAGTTACCGTAAGGCTCATCACCAAAAACAGTGATATCGTATTTTTCAGGCGCTAACTTCAGTAATTCTTCCAGTGTACGAACACCGGCCATACCATTACCTATCAGCACTAACTTTTCTTTCATGGATCGCTCCTGCATTTCGATTAATCATGCTTGAGCAAGCACTGTGCCAACAAGTAACCTTTTAATTTTATTGGAAATTAAATTTAAACAGGTAAGTAGGATGCAACTTTGTGGTGCAAAACGGTGCACTACGCACAAAGATGGTGAATTAGAGATCGCTTAATAAACGGTAATACGATTACGACCTTTATTTTTTGATTCGTACATAGCGTGATCACAGCGCTCAATCAGATTATCCATGCTTTCACCCAATTGATACTCGGCCACGCCGGCACTGATGGTCACACTCACAGTTTCATCCTTAATCCGAATCTGATGTTCACTGACAGCTTCACGTATTGTTTCGGCCACTCTTGCAGCATGTTGCTGATCACAGTTTTCCAGCAACAATAAAAACTCTTCTCCCCCCCAGCGACATAAAGTATCAACATCACGTACTTTCTGTTTTATCAGTCGACTGACCGACTTGAGCACCTGATCACCAAACTGGTGACCGTATTTATCGTTTACCATCTTAAAATGATCGATGTCGAGCACAATCATGGATAAAGACCAGTCCTTACGCAGTGCGGTTTTTTGTGCTTTATTGAATACCCAGTCAAATACCTGTCTGCTGGTGGCTCCGGTTAATTTATCTTTGGTGGCCATCATCTCCAGACGGCGCTGATAACCGCGTAAAGTAAAATGGGCAACCAGCAACACGCAGATGCTGATTGCCAGGGACACAGCAATATTGATCCATAAAGCGGTTTCAATGCGATCGGCCGCCGGGTCATTGATTTGTTCAACAATCAAGAACCAGTCAAACTCGGGTACCAGACGGCTGTTTAAATAAATAGTGTTACCGTTTTTGGCTGCATAAGTTACAGAAGCACTGGGATTACTGAGGATCTGCAGAAATAACTTATCTAAACCGTCTTTATTTTGCAGGTAGATATCATTCTGAAACTGACTGCTACGCAAGGTGATTTCGCCTTGACGATCAACAAAATAGATTTCCCGGCCATAGCGTCGCTGATAGTTTTCAATTAACTCTGCCACCGATTCCATTGACAGGCCGACCCCAGTGACACCGACTAACTCACCTTGTTGATTCATCACGCGATAGTTGACAAAAATACTCATGCGATTGGGTTCTGCAGTATCCCAGTCGATATTGATATCGTAATCGGTATTGATCTGACGGGTTTTAAAAAACCAGCTGTCAGCCGGGTCAGTCTCATCAACCTGCTTAATAATGCCCTTTGGATGGTAATAGTTACGGGTTTTTTCTGAGACAAAAAACGCGGTAATCGTATTGTATTTACGCTGAATCTGCGCCAGATAATCTGAAAGTTGCTGGGGATCCTGTTCACCGGTCTCGGCCCAGTTAATCAGAAAAGTATCATTCGCCATCAGTGAAGAAATTAATAATGGCTGTAACAGATCACGCTGGATTTCAGAATAGATGTTATCACTGGTCAGCGGCAGCATCTGCTTTTGCAGCTGATCACTGGTGGAATCGCGGGCAACGAAATAGCCAATCAGACTCGTTGCCATAAACCCCAGCAAAACCAGTGAACTGATTGTCAGCGTGAAAAGTCGTTTCCGATTCTGCATTCCTGGCGGCTCGTTATAAAACAAAGTTTTCAATCATAGAGAATCTGCAAACATAATCCTAGGGCTTATTTATCTTTCGTATCCACCACTGCTGGCGGCTATTTTTCCGTCTTACAAGGTGGAGATGAAAGATCAACAAGTTCTAATGGTTTGTTGCATATTGAGATTTTGAAGCCGTTATCTCACCAGGTTGAAAAGCGCTCATAATCGATTGAATATATTCATAGATGTCTTGGTAACGTGATCTGAGTGAATGCAGGTTTTGCAGGCCACTTTGTTTTTTCCCAGCCTGGTAGAGTTTGAGAGTCATGGTTAACAGATGATGAAAGCTTCTGTATTTTTCTTTCAGAATTTGCAGGCTTTCCATATCAATTAATTGGAGGTTTTCAGTTCGGTCCAACCAAACACCACAGTGAGATTGTTTGATCGAGATAATTGGACATAAGTTCACATCATCCAGCTCCGCTTCAAAACGAAGCTCGACACTTTCCAGACTCAATTGTAAATACAGACAAAACAAGTTTAATTGTGTCCATTTAATATGTTGCCGACTATCGCGGTAACTGAGCCAATCCTCAGGCAATGTAAATTGCTGCTGCCAGTCAGCAATGTGTGCAGCCGGCATCGGTTTCGCAATCACATAGCCCTGAGCAAGCTCGCACCCCATGGACAATAATATCTGCCCATGTCGCACTGATTCGACGCCTTCGGCGATAACTTCCAAATCAAAAGATCTGGCCAAAGCAATCACGCCTTCCACAATTTTACAATCATCGACATCGGCCAGCATATTGCGGACAAACGTCTGATCAATTTTCACAGCGGATACTGGTAGCGTACGGATATGGCTAAGGGAAGAGTAACCTGTACCAAAATCATCCAGCACCGTTTTGATATTGAATTCTTCACGGCAATGGCGGACCACATCAACAATCAGGCTGAGATCATCCAATGCATGACTTTCCAGAATTTCAAACTGGAAGTACTGTAAATCCACTGTTGGAAACTCAGCAATGATCTCATTAAGTCTTTGTAAAAATCCATTACTCCCCAGATGATAAGCTGACAGATTGATACTGATATGCCATGGTTTTGACTGGGCCTGCCATTGCTGTAAATAGTGTAAAGCCTGCCGAATGACCCATTCTCCTAACTGTATTTCCAGTGAGGTGCCATTGATTAATGGCAAAAAATCTTGTGGGAACATTAGTCCGTTATCCGGATGTTGCCAGCGAATTAATGCTTCAAAGCCAATCACTTCACCGCTACACATATTGATTTTCGGCTGCAGGAATAATTGAAATTCGTTCTCAGTCAATGCACGCCGGATAGCATATAACTGTTCGTTTTTTTCATCCCGCCAGGCTTCATTACCTGTTTCGTACATACGGAAAGTTTTCTTACCATCCAGCTTGGCTTTATAGAGGGTTTGATCAGCATGCTCTATCAAGGTCTGCATGGAGCCCTGATCAAACGGATAAACGGTATAGCCAATCGAGGCACTGATGCGGATGGTTTTATTTTCAATTTGATATGGCCGGCTCAACTCGTCGGTTAACCGGTGCAGTAATTGCTCACAATCCTGGCGATTTTTAATTTCGCCAAGCAGCATGACAAATTCATCCCCACCATAACGGGATACCGTATCATCCTGCCGTAGCATTGTCCTGATACGTTGTGCGACTTCAATCAATAATTCATCACCGGCGTTATGACCGAGTTCATCATTTACCGGTTTGAAATTATCAAGATCCAGGAAACATACGGCCAATAGAGTCTGCGTTCGGTTGCTGTGGGCGATGGCCTGTTCAAACCGATCTGCCAGCAGATTGCGATTAGGTAAAGCTGTCAACGCATCGTAATGTGCCAAACGTTCCAACTCGGCCTGATGCTGCTTGAGCATGGTAATGTCAGAAACCAGTCCAAGATGGAACAATTCACCGCTAAGCGGATCGATGCTGCGATGAATTGTCAGTATCTCGGCATAAAACGACCCATCTTTTTTTCGATTCCATACCTCTCCGCGCCAGAAACCGTTTTCAGACAGGCTTTGCCACATTTCACTGTAAAAGGCTTTAGATTGTTTACCCGAGCTAAGCAGATTGGGTTGCTGACCAATGAGCTCGTCCTTGCTGTAACCGGTTATTTCGCATAGGGTATCGTTTACATCCACGATAATATTATCGGCATTGGTGATAATAATGCCTTCATGCACCCGATCAAACAGCAGTTCCAATAGCGAGTGTCTTTGATGTTTAAGTAAGGCGCTCACAAATAAAATCCTTATACTAAAACCATATATTTATTAGGGTTTTTAGCATAGCTTTTATCGCTTAAGCAAATTTTTGAAACGAATCACTGATAGCCATAAAAAAAGCCAGTCACATGATGACCGGCTCTTTTCTTCTGAGAAATACAACTTAATTTATTCAGCCATATTCCAGATATGTGAAACGACTTCCCATTCGCCCTGATCACTTTGCTGCAGGACAGTCATTAAAACACCATTAAATGTCATAGTTTCGCCCTCTTCACCTTCGACATCGGCAGACCAGTTAGCTAATTGACTAACCTGACCTGCTGAAGAATAAGTGGCAATGGTCGTAATCTTATGGTTGTGCAAGCCATTGTCAAAAAATCCCTGAAACAATGCGGCGATTTCCTGCTGCCCGTTTAGTACATTGCCGTCACCAGGGGATAATGTGGCTTGTGAAGCATAGAGATCAACTAACGCGTCAATATCGCTATCATTAAAAGCAGCATTCCACTGCTCATTCGCAGAATTAACAACTTCCTGCGCATCATAATCAGCTGTTGGATTACTGCACGCACTTACCGTCAGGATAAGCAGGCTCAGTGGTAATAAACGATTTAATATTTTCATGGTTACTCCTTTGTGGATTATTTATTCAAGATAGGATCATCTTCAAAAACATGCCGTCGTTGATATATCTTTTCCAATAACGACATCAGGTTAAGCGCTTCAGTTTCGGTCAGCGCCTGCATTAATAAATTGACTCGTTGATAATACCCCGGCATCACTTCATCAAGTTTAGCCTGGCCCTTAGCTGTCAAACGTATCAAAATCTGACGTCTGTCCCGCCGGCCATGCACCCGGCTGATTAATTTCTCGCGTAACAGACCATCCAACAAACCCGTCATCGTAGCGCGCGACACACCGGCTTTTTCAGCAAGCAAGGATGGTGTTGAACTCAGATCATCCTCACGCATAAGCAATAACAAAACCCACCATCGACCCTGTAATAAGTCATATCCAGCCAGATAGCTGTTCAGTCCATGCGATAGATCTGAACCTACACGCAGCAGATTCAAAAAAGTCATCACACTTTTAATATCAGTTTGCGGGTAACGATCCGCAAACTTCTGCAATATCTCAGCGTTGGGAATATCTTTAACTTGTAACATGTAAGCAAGCATATAGTTAGCTACCTAACTATGTCAAGGCTAATTCATTATTTAATTCAATGATATATTTGAGCCAGAAATTCACCCTATTGTTGACCGGGATCGCACAATTGTTTTGTAACTATCAAAAATTCTTCACTGATCGGCGTTTATTTTCTGTCATTTGCCAATGTAGTCTTTAAACGGTGTTCTATGTCCGATAGCTCCCTTTTCAGATTCTGTTCCCCGATTAACGGCAAATTATGGCTTTACACTGTAACGGTGATTATCCTCACGCTGCTGATTATTTTTAACAATTATCAACAACAGTTATCCGCTTACTCTTCGCAGGCCAATCAACAAATTGCTCAACGTAATCAATTGCTGGCTTTGATGCAGACCCAGCTGCTGGAATCCAAACTTGAAGCCATTGATCAAACCCTGAAACTGATCAGCTCGCATCCTGATTTTATAAACCATCCAGAGCCCCACACCTACCTGCTGGAGCAGTACTCCCGAAACAACCCTGAAATGCAGGCTTTATTGCATATTAATGCTGATGGTTTGTTACGGTTTCCCCAGCATCAGAGTAGCCAGCTGGATTTATCGGGGCGCGACTATTTTAAAGTACATCAGGCTTTAAAAACGGATAGTGTTTTCACCTCAAAACCCATGTTGCCCGGACGTGGACATGAAGATCCGGTTATGGTTATCAGTCGTGGTCTTTATGATTCTGATGACAAATTTCAGGGTGTGATTGCCGCAGTTATCGATATTAAAACCTTTTCACTTGCACTCAGTGGGATCAGTGTGAATGCCCAATTGTTTTCATCGATTGTGCATGAAGAAGGTGAAATAGTATTCCGTGTACCGTTCCGGGATTTTGAGGCCGGACAAACAATGGACTATGTTAAAGAACACACCGAAACAGACAACCTGCCCTTAACTGGTGAAGGCATTTACCAGCACGGCAGCAGCAATTATCAGTTTGCATACCAGACACTGCCTAAATGGCGGCTCCACGTATTTGTTGGTGAGAATCGTGCCGTAGTAGATGAGTTGATAGCTCACTACCGATTTTCGCATCTGCGTAACAGTGCTCTGACCGCTTTTTCATTAATTGTGCTGATCCTCACTTCTGCCTGGTTAATCCGGCGTCGTCTGGAAACCAACCAACAGCTTCTCGAAAGTAAAGCCGCCCTTCAACAGAGCTATCAGCGCAATCAGGCCATTATTAAAGCCATCCCTGATCTGCTGTTTACCATTGATAAAAATGGCAACATCATTGATTTTGAACAAGGTGATGGGGTGCCATTGCTGATACCGGAACAAGACTTCATCAACAAGCATATCAGCCAGACTTTACCTGACTTTCTGGCACAACGGACATTACTGGCGCTGCAAAAAACCCTGGGCACCGGGGAAGGTGATTATTACGAATATGAGCTGAATATATCGGGCCAGCAACATTTTTTCATGGCGCGAACATCCCCGATCAATCAGGACAGAATGCTGGTCGTGGTCATTGATATTACCGAGCGTAAAAAATCCGAAAATGCGCTGCAATGGCAAGCCACGCATGACAGTCTGACGCAATTACCCAATCGGGTATTGTTTTATGATCGTCTGAATCAAGCCATTGTTGAGTCTGCAAGGTATAAGCAATCATTTTGTCTGCTTTATATTGACCTGAATGATTTCAAAATGGTCAACGATACATACGGCCACCTGAATGGAGACTTGTTATTGATTCTGGTGGCACAACGTATTCGGGAAACAATTCGCGAGTCAGACACAGCCGCCAGACTGGCAGGAGATGAGTTCGCTGTTATTCTCAGTCACAGCAATATTGAAGAAGCCCGACAAGTCACCGACAAACTTCGTCAGCACTTATCAATTATTTACGAACTGAATGAAGGCATCATGTTAACGATTAGTGCCAGTATTGGTATCGCTTGTTACCCGGATGATGGTAAAGATGCCGATGGGCTGATTCTGTATGCCGATAACAATATGTACCATGATAAACGCTCATCCTCGTTGTCTGTTTCTTAAGTCAGACAGAGCATTAAAGACTGATGTAAGCTGATGACTATGAACTCAAAGATTGAAAAACTCGGCCTGCGGCTCAATAAAACCATTGATGGAATAGATCAGCAAGCCAGTAAATGGGTCGCGCGCAGCCTGGATAAACACCTGAGTATTGGCATTACTGGTTTCAGCGGTAGTGGCAAGTCCACTTTTATCACCAGTCTTATTCACCAGCTTAAATATTCCAACCATGCCCATTTAGGTGGTTTCCTGCCTGCCAGAGATGAACGCTTACTCGGTGTGGAGTTACAGGCGTTGGATGATTTGCCTTTGTTTGATTATCAGCAGGGCATCCGGGCATTAGCTGATGATCCGCCACTCTGGCCGCCCTCAACAACGCATATAAGTGGCTGTCGTCTGGTCATTGAATACAAAAAAAAATCCATGTTGCCCACGTTTACCGGAGAGACCCGGCGATTTACCCTGGAGTTGCGTGATTACCCCGGAGAGTGGCTGTTGGATATCGCCATGTTGCAACAGGATTATCGTCAATGGAGTTTGGACACTGCCGCATTATGTTCGAAAGGGATCCGTCACGGACTGGCGGAAAATCTGGAAGCCGAATTGAATACGCTGGATCCGCTCGCGACCTTTGATGAGCAGCAGATTAATGAATTGTTTGTCCGTTACCGGAATTTTCTGGTGACCTGCAAAACAGCCGGGCTGACCTTTATCCAACCCGGACGGGCATTATTGTCTGACAGCAGAGACTTTCCGGTGTTTATCCCATTATTTAATCTGCAAACGCTTTCAGAACAACAATTGAATAAAGCGGCCGATGACTCTTTATACAAAGTCATGGAGCAACGTTATAAAACCTACCTTAAAGCGTTTGTTCAGCCTTTTTACAAAACATTTTTTCGTGGCATAGACCGACAGGTAGTATTGATAGACGTATTAAAAGCATTAAGCGGTGGCAAGGAAAAATTCGACGATATGGTGATCGCATTCAGTCGAATTATAGACTGCTATCGTGTTGGCAATAATGCATTCCTTAATCGACTGTTCAGCCCTCAGGTAGAGAAAATTCTGTTTCTGGCATCTAAACCAGACCGGATTTTAATGAATCAGCACGAATCCTTACGTCGGCTATGTGATGAAATCATTAGCCATATCTGCCCGCAATCGATCAGAAATCGTATTGAAATTGAAACCGAAATTGCTGCAGCTGTTCGCAGTACCCACGATCACAGTGATCACCTGACAGCCCGATTGCTGGATGGTCAATATGGTGAACTGCGTCATCCGCCTATTCCGGATCAACTGCCTGATGCAACGCAATGGCAGCAATTATCGCAATGGAATCCACCTGTTCTGAGAGCGCCAGTAAATCCTGATTTGTTGATTGGCGGCCGTCTGGCGCATATCCGCATGGATAAAGTGCTGCGTGATTTGATTGGAGATAAATTTTAATGACTTCCACAGACGATTATTTTAAATCCAGACCCCAGCAACAGGCACCGCACACTTCGGATAAAACCGAAACTTTTTTCAAGGTAATTGCTGAAAATAACGAAACGATACTTCCCGATTCGGTTGAAGCCGATCCATTGCTTGATTTTGACGATAGTTTGCTGATTCCAGCCCGGCGCAACCGCGGTTTAAAGTGGTTGATCATCACGCTGTTTATTGTATTAATCACTATGCTGGCGTGGGACATTGCTGATTTTGCTCAAATGCTGTGGCAACAAAGTAAAGTACTTGGAATAACATTCAGTGCTTTTGCACTGTTTCTGGCTGGCTTGGTGATGCAGCAATTACTGGTGTTCCGCCGAAACCAGAAACACCTTAAACAGGCAGATCTGATTCGGGAAGAGGCTGCACGATTAAAGCATGAACAACATACTGGCAATGCAAAAAAATGGCTGCATTCGCTGGAAAAATTCTATCAGGACCAACCCCAGGCTGAAATGTTAACGCCTAGTATTAAAAGGCTGCCGGATTATCTGAATGATAGCGAAGTGGTCAATCGTATCAGTGAGGATTTTTATAAACAGCTCGATAAACAGGCCATCAGCATTATTGAACGAACCAGCATAAGCAGTGCCGCACTGATCGCCGTCAGCCAGCTCGCTGTAGTAGATTCGTTACTGGTGGTTTGGAAAACACTGAAAATGATCAATCAGATAAATATCGTTTATGGCGTAAGATTAAATCGTCTGGCTCAATGGCGTTTAAACCTTCGCGTCGCCAAAATAGCCTTGGGCAGTTATGCCAGTCAGGCCGGCATCAGCTTTTTCTCTGAACAGGTGGGTATCGGACTAGGCGGCAAAATTCTCGGCAGCGTGGCACAGGGATTTGGCGTGGGTCTTTATCAGGCCAGAATTGGTATCCATGCGATGCAACATATCCGGCCAATTGCTTTCTCCAGTGACGAAAAACCCAAACTGAATATGTTCGCCAACCTGTTACGCAGGAAATTAACCAAGCTGACAGCAGAACAGGATTCCGATTAACACTACTGTTCTGACAATTCCGGTTGAGAGAAAAGGTGATTTGAACCAAATACCTGCACCCCGTTGCGTCCGGCAGCTTTTACCTCATATAAAGCCATATCAGCCTTTTTGGTTAGCTCACTGACCGTCTCGGTTTGATCATCACCTGAAAAGATCGCGACACCGATGCTCAGTGAAATACGAAAGTCATGAGTCTGCACATGCAACGGCTCAGAAACCGCTTGCAGAATATGTCCCGCGACCTTTTTAGCATCATCCGGCTTTTTAATTTCTGTCAACAGAATCACAAACTCATCGCCACCCACCCGGCTTAACGTATCGGTCTGCCTTAAACAATATGTCATTCTGTCTGCTACCGATTTAAGGATCTCATCCCCCACATCATGTCCATGCTGATCATTTATCTGTTTAAAGTGATCAATATCAACAAACATGAGCGCAATGGGATATCCCACTCTTTTGGCATGGGCTAATGTATGGCTGATACGCTCGTCAAACAAGCGACGATTTGGCAATCCTGTCAATGTATCGTGATAGGCCATTTGACGAATGCGATCCGATTCGGATTTGCGAGCGGTTACATCTTCAATCTGTGAAATGAAGTGAATGACCTCGCCTTTTTCATTCCGAACCAGTGAAACGCTGAGTAAAACAAAAATCACATCACCGGTTTTATGGAAATAACGTTTTTCCATCTGATAGTGTTCGAGCTCACCATTGAGTAACTTTCGAACATAGTCCATATCCAAGTCCAGATCGTCTGGATGGGTAACATCGACAAATGTTTTATCCATCAACTCTTCTTCGCTGTATCCCAGCATACGACAGAGCGCGCCATTTACTTCTACCCAACGACCATCCAGACCGACAATCGCCATACCAATTGCTGCGGTATCAAATGCATTACGGAACCGTTCTTCACTTTGTTGCAGTGCCAGCTCAGCCTGTTTCCGCCATGAAATATCGGTTTTGGTACCAATGACACGAATGGGATTTCCCTGCGCATCACGTTCACCTACCGTGGCACTTCCCAGCACCCATTTCCAGCTGCCATCTTTGCTGAGAAGACGATGCTCATTACGATATTCCGGTTTTGCACCACTGAGCATACTCTTGATATCAGCAGATACCCTTTCGTTGTCCTCAGGATGAATTAAATTCATCCAATGCTCCATATCACCAATGATTTCGCCCGGAGCATAGCCCAGCATATCCAGTAATTTATCTGAAAACACCACAACATTATTGGCAACATCCCAATCCCAGACGCCGGCACCGCTACCCTCCAGAGCATGTTTCCAACGTTGCTCGGTTTCCAGAATCAATTTCTGATGTTGCCAGTCTTCGGTGATGTCGTAGCTTACGCCAACCAACGATAAGAGCTGACCCGCCTCATTAAAATACAACTCTGCAGAAGTGTGTAACATCCGAACCTCATCGCCATGATGAATTCGGAAACGGATTTCGATCGCTTTATGCTGTTGAATGGCTTTTTCTACAGCAACGCGAAAAGCAAGCAGATCCGCCTCATGAATCAACTTCTCAAAGCCACTGTAGTCCAATCGGTCGGATCCGGCTGGCAAACCAAACACCGTGCTAGCCATACTGTCGAACAGTATGACATTGGTTTCCACATCCCACTCCCAAATCGCGATTTCAGCGGCTTCCGTTGCCAGCGCCAGACGCCGGGCATTCTGCCGGTATGATTGAGTCATTTGAGAGGCTATACGAATGGCATTTGCACGGCTTTTAGCAATTGCGGCAATCACCAAAGCAAATAATAACGAGATAACACTGCCGATTAGCCAGGTTATTAAGCGGTTATTGCGTGAAATGGTACTGACAAACTCTTGATCAGGCTGACCAACAAAAGACCAGGACCGACCACCGACTTCATAACTTTTTTGCAAACTGAAGGATACATTGGATGTCGTTCCCGTTCGGGTGAACAATAAACCTTCCAGGTTTTCATCTGTATCGTCGTAGATATTGAGTGAACCGATATGTTTATGTGTCGCCAGTACATCCTGCATAACATCATCAATCCGAAACACCGCATAAACCCATCCTGAGGGAATAGTGCGCTGTTCTATTGCCCGTTCAGACTCACTGGGATCAATGAACACCGGCAGGTACATTAACAAGCCATTAATGGTTGAGGGTGAGCCATCCTGCTTCAAAGGAACCTTCTCGGTAATGGTGGCTCTGCCGGTACTGACCGCACGATCCATTGCCTGCTTGCGGGTGGCATCGGAATACATATCAAACCCCAGCGCCCGCCTATTTTTGTTGGTCATAGGTTCGATATACAGATTTGAAGAATATTGATCACGCTTACCATGCGGGTAAATGTCATAACTCAATAAGTCGGTTTGCCTGACGGCATTGATATGCGTTTGTTTTTGCTCTGGAGTCAGGGCAACAACGTAACCCAGTCCCTGAATACCCCGATAGTTTTCTTCGAGTTTCAGACTCTGATAAAAATTGGCAAAATCATTTCGAGATAAATCGGGCGCAACATAAAAAAGCCCCTGAGTTGCACGCAACATTTCCTCGTAGGCATTTATTTTTCCGACTACAGCATTGACAGCCTGGTTAAATGTCAGTGTATATGCGGCTTCGAGCCGAACATACTCTGTTTCGGCCATTTTTCCTGCCACAAAAAATGTCACGATCAAACCAAATAGAAAGGCCAGAAATGATGTCACCAGCGTAAAAGGTTTGAGTAATAAACTCTGATGAGTACGAATAGTCGTCAGCTCCATTAAAATTCAGATCCGTTGAATACTATGCTGTCCGTTATTATCGAAAAGCGGTTTCACTATTTTTGCTTAAGCTTTTCCTTACGCAAGATATGCAGAAATTCTACCTGTACAGCATAACAAAACCCAAGGAACTTCATCACATACCCAGTTTAACAACTGGCTATGTCCATGGGTGTTCTGTGCTTTCAAGTTTGCGTCAGCAGTGAACTGAAATCAGGTCAAACAAGGCGCAGCCAAATTAATTTATCGGGTATTTTTCTCAGTCTCGTCCGTTCAGAATTTACGAACAAAACATTATCTGGAGCATTACCTGTCCAGACTTCTTTATGATTATTCCAGATACATAAGAGTAGTGGCTGAAGGATTTTTCTCAATCAGAACTGGGGGTTCTGGGGCTTTATTACATAGGTTATAGTGCTTATCTTAAACTCATGTTAAGCTCAGTTATGGTCTTTGTTTTTGACCTGATATAAACCAACGGAGGGATGTACATGAAACAAAAAATATTCGCCTGGATAGCGTTACTGGGCTTTTTTGGAAGCGTCACCTTACCGGTGCAGGCCGCCATGATCACTACGCCGGATGTGATTCAGTCACAGCAATCCGAATATGATCGTGAACAGTTATTTTCGATGCTGGATCGTGATGATGTTCAGGAAAAATTATTATCAATGGGGGTCGCTCCTGAAGTAGTCCAGGATCGCATCAACAGCATGACTGATTTTGAAATTGCCCAATTAAATCAGCAAATCAATGATATGCCAGCCGGCGGGATCCTTGGTGCCATTGTGCTTATTTTTGTTGTATTTGTGATTACCGATGCCATTGGTGCAACCGATATATTCCCATTTGTCAGACCGGTCAGATAGTCTGGTTTCAATGATGCAAAAAGGTTATGGCATTACCAACACCCAGCTCCGGCTGGGTGTTTTATTACTACTGAGTTTAATCCTCCCAGCCTGTAGTCATACACCGCAAACCAATCAACTAAACCAGCAGGCGTTTGAACCCCGTATGGTTGAACTGGAGGATGTGCCTTTTTTCCCCCAGACTCAGTATCAATGTGGTCCCGCCGCTTTAGCCACTGTTATGCAATACCGTGGCATAGACATCCTGCCTGACACCCTGACCGAACAGGTATATATCCCGGAAAAGCAAGGCAGTCTGCAGATAGAAATGATTGCAGCCACCCGCAAGCAGGGTTTAATGCCCTACCCGTTAGCACCTGATATGGAAGATTTACTGACAGAGGTCGCTGCCGGCAATCCGGTTCTGGTTATGCAAAACCTTGGATATAACTGGAAACCCTTCTGGCATTACGCCGTAGTAGTGGGTTTTAATATCGATTCAGGTGAGTTAATCCTGCGTTCAGGAGAAACCAAACGCTGGCAAACCACTCTGCAAACCTTTGAACGTACCTGGGCACGAACTGAACATTGGGCCCTGGTCATCGTTGAACCGGAAAATATTCCATCCACTGCCAATCTGGCCGTCTGGTTACAGACCGCTTATGACGCTGAAAAAACCGGTCAGTCAGCTACAGCAGAACAAGCTTACCAGGCAGCAATGTCGCATTGGCCAGATAATAAACAACCCGGAATTGCATTGGCCAATCTGTATTATCAACAAGACAGCTTTGTTAAAGCCGATACCATATATGGCCAATTAACAGAAAAATTCCCGCAAGAAGCCTCACTGAGAAATAACCGGGCATATACGTTAAAGGCGATGGGCTGTCATCAAACCGCTTTGGCTTCCGCAGCCTGTGCAATACGACTGGCACCTGACGATCAAAATATTCAGTCTACATTTCAGGAAATGTTCGCCTTGGAGCCGATTTCCCATAAAACCTGTCCAACCATATCCTGTATAAACTGATCACCGGATAACAGAACAATCTTAGCGATCTGTCTGATGCATGTTTAAGGTTGTGGTAGTACTTTCCCTGACATAAACTAAACTGAAATATTGACGGAAATGGTATGCGACAGCTTTTCGTCATGACTATCAGGATGCCGTATTTTGACAAAAAGCTTATTGAGAATTTTGTACAGCAGCAAAACCCATCAGCGTTTATCAGAAATCGATTTAACAAAGCTGCTGCAACAGAGTCGACAAAACAATTGGCAAATCCAGATCCATGGCATCCTCTGCTATAACCATTCCGATTTTATTCAGGTACTTGAAGGTCCCGAAACAGCGGTCATTAAACTCTATCAAAAAATCCTTGATGATGACCGTCATTATGACTGTAAACTGATTAATATCTGCCTTAGCAATAAATACATTTTTAACGACTGGTCAATGGGCTACATTGATATCAGTCAAGGTAACATGCGCAGGCTGAGACAGGAGTTACCTGAAAAGTTATCCAGTGATAATGCCGATAAATTTGCTTTTCAGCTGAAACATTATCTGAATAGCCCATCCCAGAAAAATGCTGATCAGACTCTATTTATCTGATATCACCTGACCATACGAACAATATACGAACAAAGAAAGAGAGAAAACGAATCAAATGACTATTGAAATGCCCAATTTCAAACCGTTAGGTTGTAATAAGTGTTTAGAAGGTGGTGGACTGGATTTCAGTTTTTCAATGGCATTCCAGCCGATTGTTAATATTAAGGATAAACAGCTTTTTGGTTATGAAGCACTTGTCAGAGGTGTGAATAATGAGCCTGCCTACACAATACTGGACAAACTGAACGATACCAACCGCTACTCATTTGATCAGACCATTCGGGTAAAGGCCATCCAGATGGCCAAACAACTGGATTTGCAGGGTATGCTCAGCATCAACTTCTTCCCGAATGCCGTATATCGACCTGAAACCTGTATCAGGGCGACACTGGAAGCGGCTGAGGTGATGAATTTTCCGACTGAGAATTTAATGTTCGAAGTCACTGAGGTGGAAAAAGTAAACGACAACAATCACCTGAAAAATATCTTCGATGAATACAAACGGCATAACTTCACCACGGCAATTGATGATTTTGGATCGGGTTATGCCGGATTAAATCTACTTGCTGATTGGCAGCCTGACATTATCAAACTCGATATGGCACTGATTCGGAACATTAATACCGATAAAGTTCGACAATCCATCGTGCGTTCAATCATCATGACCTGCAATGATCTGGAAATAAGCGTGATTGCCGAGGGTGTGGAAACGATTGAAGAGTTTCAGTTCATACGGGATCAGGGCGTGGCTTTATTTCAAGGCTACTATTTTGCCAAACCACAGTTTGAAGCGTTGCCAGACGTTGATCCCGCACTTTATCGCTGACAGAAATAAAGAAATAAAAAAAACCTCCCTCCAAATTAAATTCTGGAGGGAGGTCATTGTTTATTTTACTTCAAAACGGCCTTTCATCATGCCGCTATGTCCAGGAAATGAACAGAAGAAAGTCAGCTTCTCACCAGCCAGTCCTTCAGTAGAAAATTCAACTTCTGATGTTTCTCCACCGCCAATCACTTCCGTGGCAGCAATGATACGGTCATCACCTTCTGGCAGATAATTATTATCCAGGCCTGCGGCAGCACCTTCTTTCACAATTGCCTGCATATCATCCGTCTTAGTTAACACCCAGTTATGGCCCATCATATCTTTTGCCATTGAGCCAGTATGTTTAAGCGTAACCTTGACGGTTTCACAGCTGGCAGGAACCGACATTTTTTTCTTGTCGAAACTCATTTGATCAGTACCTTCAATGACCAATTCACATTCATCGGCAAATGCAGTAAACGGCAACAACATAAATACGGCAGCAGCGGCTAACAAACGATTCTTATTCATTTTGATCTCCCAATAATTCCGGCAACATTGCCTTCTTCACAAGATAAGCACACCAACAAAATTCAGTTATCAATTAAACGTGTTGTGTGCGTGCATACATGATTCATCATTAATGCTAATCCGTTTCATCCCATTCAGATCTCTGCAACTGACCCACCACTTTGCTGAATGATTAAATCTCACCATCATCCTCTGCAGTTGGTGACAGTTTATCTATCAAATAAACTGATGAAACCGTGGTTCTTAATAATAATCGTTCTCATTATAGAGAGCAGATTTTAATGATAACAATAGGTCAACACAGATTGAGAAAGTGTTCCTGTATTCATCCGAGAAACACCGGCACTATTGAAAATCATGCTTTCCAGACGACAACCAGGCCCTTAAAGTCAGGTTGCAACTGAACAGATAACAGTATTTCTGTTAGTCCGCTTTAACCTGGATGTCAAAATAATTTTCCAATGCATTAGGTGACATCATGATGGCCAAAAAGGTCATCATCAGACCTGTTCCCTGTGGATTTTTCGAATTAATATCCAGTTCCACCTGAGGCTTATCACTGTCGATAAAACGGGTGCTGGCCTGAGTTAATTGTGACTGCAAATCAGCCGAAATGGCCGGTAATGCAGAAAACTGCTGCAGCATTTGCTGTTTCAACTGGTTTTTGAAAACCTCTGGTGAGACACCCGCTTTTTTAGCGTTTTCCTCGATTAACGGTTGCCAGGCACCACGATCTTCAAACTCGATAGAGGCTTTAATCAAGCCAGTCTGCATCCACTCGGCCGAGGTTGTTGTCATATCCTCATTATTTCTAAGCCGCTGCATCTGACTTTCCAGATCAGGGATCTGACTGAAATCAGTATGCAGATTCATTGAGAATAATTGAGCCGCGTCTTTTTTTGTCAGTTCGGGATTATAAAACTGATTCTGCAAATTCAGGCTTAACTGACGTTCCACCGGTTTGTAACGATAAGCAAGACGTTGATTGTGGCCTATTTTATCCTCGTTAATCCCCAAGATTCGCAAAGTATCCACCAGTGATTGTTCCTGTTCTGGCGTACCATCACCACCCGTCACGGTAAATAACGCATCCTGAGTCGAAATATTCATTGCATAAATGAAATCCTGCTCCTGATTCAGTTCAATCTCACTCAGTGTTAGTAAACCAATCTGATGTTTACGACCGGCGTCATCAGTAACCAATACATCTTTAACTGAAATGTTTTTGTTATA
Organism: Methylophaga sp. UBA2496; assembly: GCF_002341635.1. NCBI lineage: Bacteria > Pseudomonadati > Pseudomonadota > Gammaproteobacteria > Thiotrichales > Piscirickettsiaceae > Methylophaga > Methylophaga sp. UBA2496. Next base: position 93,640 of record NZ_DDOK01000004.1, read on the forward strand.
TGGATTCGCAGCCACTTCACCGACTTCAACCTGGCCACCATTCTGATTAATTCTGGTGACTAATTCGTCCACCAATTCCTGCGCAGCCTGGTTAGCCTGATTATTGGCGACCGCATGCGCTCCGCCAAGTGCAATCGCGATGATTGCCAGGGGCACATAAATGATTTTTTTGACTTTGAACACTGCTGTCTCCAACAAAATTGAATTAAAACTGAACTGCAGTATGCCTGTAAGACCATCTACAAACTAGTTTAGTTTGAGGTTTAAAGACACAGTAAACCATTATATGGCCCCATCAAGTCTAGGGGCTGCTGCTCTTTCATAAGTGCCTTTGTTATGACGCTAAACGATCAACAGGTCCTGATTTTAAACCCGTTAAAACCGTTCAGCTAACACATAGATAAAAAAACCGACGTATAGCCGGTTTATTTTTTGGTTAAGCAAGGCGTGAACGATTAAGGGATCCCAAATAACTAAGGCCAAAACACATAACGTTTTCCAGATTATTGCTGAATAAAACAATTACGCTTTGTTGCAGATTTTTTCCACTCCATGTTTACCATCATGCATGCCACGATAAACCAGACGACACAGTTGATTACCCTGCTCAATTTTAATGCTGTCGCCCACATTTAACCTTTTAGTTTGATCATTAATCGTAAAGATAATACTGCGACTTGATTGATAGTAATCCCGTAACGCTAATACGCCTAAATCAGGGTAATAAATAGTCTGGAACTCAGGCAAAGCGATAGTTGGAATCAAATCCCCACCTTTTTTATTCAACAGTTCTTTTCTAAGCACTTCCCGATCATGAGCGACCGTTTCCAGTTTACTGGTTAAGGATTGGTTGGCTTGCATCGCCTGATTAAGGTTTTGACTCAACTGGCTAATCACGTTTTGAGCTTCAGCATTTCCTACCGTTAGTTCAGCGAGTTCCTGAATAGAGTCTTCCAATGCACCAAACTGAGATTGTTGAATATCAATAACCTCCTGAACGCTCACATCAAACAAATCAGGAAACATCAATGCCATACCCGACTCATAAGCATTTTCAGCCGGCACAGATACCATAAAACCTATTCCGGCAGCGACCAAAGGCTTTTTGATAAAGTTTTTAATCGGGAAAGTCACTCGTGAAAAATCCATTTTTATCGCCTTGCTCCAGTCAAAATTTATGATGGAGAATTTATAGCATATTTGAGTAAGTGGATTACATACAAAATAGATGAGTGGCCAGGGTTTGTTTAAATAAGTACTGTTGAATAATGTGGGAATGCAAAAACAGAAGACATAAAAAAAGCGCTGTAAGCGCCTTAGGTATGGTGTTTTAAATGGAGGCTGGGGTCGGAATCGAACCGGCGTTAACGGAGTTGCAGTCCGCTGCATGACCACTCTGCCACCCAGCCAGGGTACTTCATCTTAAGCTATCCAAAACTAAAAAGCCGCAGTAGTGACTTGGACTGACCGCGGCTTTTTTTATTCTTGGAGCGGGAAACGAGATTCGAACTCGCGACCCCAACCTTGGCAAGGTTGTGCTCTACCACTGAGCTATTCCCGCTTAGGAAGACGTGCATTATAGGCACTTAATATTTTCTGTCAACCCTTATCTACCAACACTGGCAAGGCTGCTTTCAAGTAACTGATCATTGAGGTCAATGTGAGTAAAGCGGCTATGTATAAGAGGCCCACGCCAATCTCAAAAACCGGTAATCCAAACAGCGGTTTATAGAATATCAGACAGCCAATGGCAATCATTTGAAAGGTCGTTTTCCACTTGCCGATCGAGGAAACCTGAACCACATGACGGGCACCGATTTCAGCCATCCATTCACGTAATGCGGAAATGGTGATTTCACGAAATACAATGACAATCACTGGCAGCAAGATAAACCAGACCGGTGACTTATAAAGAATCAACAATAACGCGACCACAACGATTAACTTATCGGCTACCGGATCGATAAAGGCGCCGAAAGGTGACGTGAGATTCATGCGCCGGGCCAGATAACCATCAAGCCAATCGGTAATGCCCGCCAGCACAAACACCACGGTTGCCCAAACGGTCGCACTTGGATTAGGAACAAAATACAGTATGACTAGAACAGGTATCAGTAAGACCCTGAGCAGACTGAGCAGATTTGGTAAATTCAGCATATTAATGTCGTTAAAAACTACAGATAATACCTATGTTAGCACTATGCAGCATTTAATTGTCCGGATGGAACAGGTCATATATTTTCTGAGCCAGAGCGGCGCTGATGCCTTCCACTCTTTGCAGGTCTTCCACTCCGGCACGTTTAACCTCTTGAAGACCACCAAATTGCTGCAATATTTTTTGTCGACGCTTTGGTCCCAGCCCTGCAATATCTTCTAATGAGGAAGTTTTTCGTGCTTTGGCACGACGTTGCCGATGCCCTGTGATGGCAAAACGATGTGCCTCATCTCGCACTTGCTGTAATAAATGTAATGCCGGTGAATCGGCAGATAAAGTAACTTCGCCTGCACGACCAACCAGAAATAATGTTTCTTCGCCGGGTTTACGAGCCGGGCCTTTGGCGATACCCAAAATTGGTAAATCGCTTAAATTTAATTCAGCCAGTACTTCCTGAGCTTCTTTGATTTGGCCTTTGCCCCCATCAATCAATAATAAATCCGGACGTTTGCCTTCCCCGTTATTCAAACGGGTAAAGCGTCGGCTTAAGGCTTGATTCATTGCCGCATAATCGTCGCCCCCCGTAATGCCTTCAATATTGAATTTACGGTAGTCACTTTTAATCGCGCCTTCCAGACCAAACACCACGCAGGAAGCGACTGTGCGCTCACCACGGGTATGACTGATATCAAAACATTCAATGCGTTTAGGCAATTCATCGAGAGCCAACGCATCCTGCAGCATTTCAAAACGCTGCATCAGATTGGAACGACTGCTAATTCGCTGCGTCAGACTAATCTCGGCATTGGTCATGGCCATTTGTAGCCATCGGGTTGCATGTCCACGTTGCGGTTTTCGCAGGATGACTTTATGTCCGGATTCAGTCTGCAATACATCTTGTAACAGTTGAGCATCTTCCACTTCATGGCTGAGCAGAATTTCGGCAGGTACATCTTTACCTAAGTAATACTGTGGGATAAACGCGGTTAGCAATTCTGACTCGGTCAGATCCGATGAACCTTTGGGGAAATAGGATTTACTGCCCAAGTTTCTGCCCCCACGAACAAAGCTGACTTCCACCACGGCAAGACCATCACGCACAATCGCGGCCAGCACATCAGAATCGCCTTGCATGGAGCTGACATATTGTCGTTCTTGAACTCGTCGCAGGCTGATGATCTTGTCGCGGATAGAAGCCGCTTGTTCAAACTGCAGATTCTGCGAAGCGACATCCATCTGGTTACTCAGCTCATCCATAACCTGCTGGTTTTTTCCTTCCAGGAACATGATGGTGTGCTGCACATCTTTTTGGTAATCACTCTCAGAAATCAGCCCCACACAGGGTGCCGTGCAACGTTTGATTTGATATTGCAGACAAGGCCGGCTGCGGTTTTGATAATAACTGTCTTCACACTGACGCACCGGAAACAGTTTCTGCAGCAGATTCAGACTTTCACGCACGGCACCGGCACTGGGGTAAGGTCCGAAATATTTGCCTTTTTTACGCTTGGCACCGCGATGCACACTTAATCGTGGAAAGTCATCACCAGAAATCAATAAGTATGGGTAGGATTTATCATCACGCAATAACACGTTGTAACGTGGCATCAGCTCCTTGATCAGGTTGTTTTCCAGTATCAGGGCTTCGTTTTCAGTATGGGTAACGGTGGTCTCAATCGCCGCGATCTGCGCAACCATCACCTGTGTTTTGCTGGTTAAACCACTGCTGCGAAAATAACTGCCTACACGTTTTTTGAGGTTTTTGGCTTTACCGACATAAATAACGGTACCTTCCGCATCGATCATGCGATAGACACCAGGCCGGCTGGTAAGTGATTTTACAAAACTGACCGGATCGAATTGGAATTCTTTTGTGGGGTTTTCAGCCTGACTCATTAAATTTCGTAATTAAGAATTATCGTCTTTTCTGGGTGAATATTGACGTTGATAACATTTGTGCGCCTGGTAAAAACTGTTGGCCGACAAGCCTAACAAAATTAATCCACCGATTATTGCTGGAACATTTTCGTGATAAAAATAAAACATGGCCAGGGCAGCTAATAACTCAGCAGTGCCAATTACTTTTAATAACACAACATTTTCCGTCCGTTTCACCATGTTCCATCTCCGCTTCGTTGCAAAATTTTGACTATAGCATTAACACTTATTGTTTGTAAGGACATTATCTTGTTTGAAAATGCTGGATGCTGTACTTGGTCAAGTATGGGAAAATAATGCGCTTTCTCATTTAACTATCAAGGTATCACTTTTGCCAGCCAACCTGCTTCAGCCTGTCTTGCCTGTATCAGCCAAAGATCAACTTCGTGCCGGACAATTATACGGTAGTGCACAGGGATTATTGTTAGCAAAAGCAGCTCAGCAACATGACGGCCCATTATTGGTGGTGACTGATGATGTGGCGAGTGCTCATCGCCTGGAATTGGAAATCCGCTTTTATCTGGGTAATGCCGAATTACCAATATTGCATTTTCCGGATTGGGAAACGCTGCCTTATGACAGTTTTTCGCCACATCAGGATATTGTTTCCGAACGACTGCAGACATTGCATCATTTACCCGATTTTAATCATGGCATTTTACTGGTCCCGATTGCTACCCTGATGCAACGCATTGCGCCCCGATCGTTTCTCGATGGCAATCATCTTGAGCTGAAAATCGGCGATCAGTTTGATATCGAACAATGGCGCCTCAAACTGGAAAAATCCGGGTATCGTAATGTGGCGCAGGTTATCGAACACGGTGAGTTTGCGGTTCGCGGTGCGATTATAGATTTATTTCCAATGGGTAGTCGTCAGCCTTATCGTATTGATTTGTTTGATGACGAGATCGACACCCTGCGTACTTTTGATCCGGAAACCCAGCGATCTATCGATAATATTGATCAGATCCAGTTATTACCGGCACGCGAATTTCCGGTGAATGACGACAGCATTGCTTTATTCCGTAAACAGTTCCGGCAGTTTTTTGATGGCGACCCGCAACGCAGTCTGATTTATCGCGAAGTCAGTGCCGGTAATATGCCGGGCGGTATCGAGTTTTATTTGCCGTTGTTTTTCGAGCAAACCGCCCGACTCACCGATTACCTGCCCGATAACACACTGTTAGTGCAGCTCAATGATACCTTCCATGCCGCAGAACAGTTCTGGCAGGAAATCCAAATCCGTTACCGCCAGCATAGTGTTGATCCGGAAAGACCCTTATTACCGCCGATCAATGTGTTTGTGCCTGTTGAAGAGTTATTCAGTCAGTTCAAGCAATGGCAACGGCTGCAATGTCAGAATTTTGAATTAGATGGCTCAGCCGGTAATAGCAACTATGCCACGGTAATACCGCCATCTTTACCGCTCAACTCCAAACAAGATCGTCCTTGCGAAGCGCTGCATCAATTTATTGATAAATTCGCTGGGCGAATTTTAATCGCCGCCGAATCCGCTGGCCGCCGTGAAACGCTGCTGGATCTGCTGCGTAAAAACCAGCTGCAGCCGAAAGTTGTCGACAACTGGGATGCGTTTATTAATGATAGCGCGCCGCTGTGTATTACCGTGGCACCGCTCGAACAGGGCTTGCTGCTACAGATTGAAAATATTGCGGTTGTTGCTGAAACCCAGCTGTTTGGCCAACAGGTTATGCAACGCCGTCGTCGCAGCCGTAAAAAGCGGGATTCCGATGCCATTATTCGTAACCTTGCCGAACTCACGATTGGTGATGCGGTAGTCCATGAAGATCATGGTGTAGGCAGATATCTGGGGTTGCAGACACTTGATGTCGGCGATGTAGCGACCGAATACGTAACACTCGAATATGCCAAAGGTGACAAATTGTATGTGCCGGTGGCTTCGCTGGATTTAATCAGCCGTTACTCCGGCTCTGCCCCGGAACTGGCTCCATTACACCAACTTGGCACCACCCAATGGGAAAAAGCGCGTCGTCGTGCTGCCGAAAAAGTACGTGATGTGGCGGCAGAATTACTGGATATCTATGCCAAACGTGCGGCCAATAAAAAACCGCCAATGCAGTCGCCAGATGAACAATATGAAGCTTTCTCGGCCGCCTTCCCGTTTGAAACCACGCCGGATCAACAGGATGCGATTGATGCCGTGATTGCCGATATGCAATCGGAAACGCCTATGGATCGTTTGGTGTGTGGTGACGTTGGTTTCGGTAAAACTGAAGTCGCCATGCGTGCGGCATTCCTGGCTGTTCAATCTGGCAAACAGGTATTGGTGTTGGTGCCGACTACCCTGCTTGCTCAGCAACATTATGAAAACTTCAAAGATCGCTTTGCTGATTGGCCGATCCGGGTTGAAGTTTTGTCACGCTTCCGTAGCAAGAAACAATTGGATGATGTCAAATCGGCGATCACTGAAGGGACGGCTGATATCGTGATTGGTACACATAAACTATTGCAGCAGGATATCGATCCAAAGCGGCTGGGTTTGTTTGTGCTCGATGAAGAACACCGTTTTGGCGTCACCCAGAAAGAACAACTGAAAAAATACCGTGCCCAGATCGATGTATTAACGCTTACCGCCACGCCGATTCCCCGCACCCTGAATATGTCGATTTCCGGCATTCGTGATTTATCGATTATTGCCACTGCCCCGGCACGCCGTTTAGCCATTAAAACCTTTGTGTTGCAATGGAATGCCGACAAAATCCGTGAAGGTATGCTGCGTGAAATCAAACGTGGCGGTCAGGTGTATTTCCTGCATAACAAAGTGGAAGACATTGATCGGGTAGCACGCGAACTCGAAACCTTAATGCCGGAAGCGCGTATTGCCGTGGCGCACGGGCAAATGCGAGAACGAGAGCTGGAACAGGTCATGCTCGACTTTTACCATCAGCGTTTTAATGTGCTGGTCTGCACCACCATTATTGAAACCGGTATCGATGTGCCGACCGCCAACACCATCTTTATTGATAGAGCCGATAAATTAGGTCTGGCCCAGCTTTATCAAATCCGCGGTCGTGTGGGCCGTTCGCATCACCGTGCCTATGCTTATCTGATCACACCACCGCAACAGGCCATGACAGCCGATGCGATTAAACGTCTGGAAGCAATTGAGTCGATTGAAGATTTAGGTGCGGGCTTTACCCTGGCTACTCACGATATGGAAATTCGGGGTGCCGGTGAGTTACTGGGTGATGAACAAAGCGGCCAGATGCAGGAAATCGGCTTTACCTTATATAACGAACTGCTGGAACGCGCGGTCAATGCGTTGAAATCCGGCAAAACGCCGGATCTGGATAATATGGCTCGCCATACAGTGGAAATCGATCTGCATGTCCCGGCATTGATTCCGTCAGATTATCTGCCCGATGTGCATACCCGTCTGGTGTTATATAAACGCATTGCTGCTGCCGCAGACAAGGAAGCCTTGCGTGAACTGCAGGTGGAAATGATTGATCGCTTTGGTTTGTTACCTGAACCGGTGCAAACCCTGTTTGCCGTCCATGAGTTACGTCTTAAAGCTAAAACCATCGGCATTCGTAAGATTGATGTTTATGACCAAGGTGGTCGCTTATTGTTTGATAAAGAACCTCAGGTGGAACCGATGACCATCATCCAGCTGATTCAAAAACAACCTTCCCGTTTCAAACTGGATGGTCAGGATAAATTACGTTTTACCGATAACATGCCGGATGCCGAAAGCCGCATTCTGGCGATTGATTCACTGCTGGATAATCTGCTCAAGCCGGCCGCCTGATGCAACAGGATCGTAATTTTGACGATTTGGCTGAGCGTTTTAATGCGCGTATTTATGACACCCTCAAAGGTCAGTTGCGGCTGGATATTCTCAAACAGGATCTGCATCAGTTTACCCAGACAACATCCCTAAACGTTTGGGATGCCGGTTGTGGCGCCGGACAAATCAGTTTGTGGCTGGCTGGCTTTGGTCATCAAATGACCTTATGTGATATTTCTGGAAAACTGTTGGCGCAGGCACAACAACATTTTGCTGAAGCCAAGTTGCAGGCCCGTTTTCATCACACCTCCATTCAAATGTTATCCCCGCAGTTAAACAACTTCGATTTGGTGATTTGCCATGCGGTAGTGGAATGGCTGGCAAGTCCCCTGGAGACCCTGAAACAGGTAATGGATCGCGTTAAAACAGGTGGTTATCTGTCACTGATGTTTTACAACCGCAACGCCATGGTCTACAAAAATGTCATTCGCGGTGGCTGGAGACTGGAACCAATCCTCAATGATCGCTATATTGGTATCGGAAATAAGCTCAGTCCGCCCTTTCCACAATATCCAAATGAAATAATTCAGTTTTTACAAAATAATGGTTTTGAAATTATTCAGCACAGTGGAATTCGTGTGTTCAGCGATTATTTGAACTCTGAGAGCCGAAACCAGACAAATGAACAGGAATTACTGGCATTAGAGCACCAATATTGCCGTATGCCAACCTACCGTGACATGGGACGTTACGTACATTTACTGATTGAGAAAAAATCTCCGGATTAGTAAGGATTACTTCATAATATGCAGTTCTATCAATTTTACCTTGATAAAAGCGTTTTGACGTTATAGTCCGTTTAAAGATTTAGGAAAAACATGTTCAAACATAAACTACCACTCATCATATTAGTATCAAGCCTGTTCACCACAGCTTGTATTCAAAACGAGACTCGTCCCAGTGTTTCTAACGAACAGTTAAAATCAGCTTTAAGCGACAGTGAATCCAGATTAGAAACGCAGTTCCGTCAACAATGCCAGAAAATCATTGATAACCAGAACAAGCACCAGGCTGGACTGCAATCGTTTTCCAAAGAGCAGCAAATTACCCGTAAACAGTTAGATGAGATTAATGAACAGGTCGTTCAGCTTAATGAAAAACTCGCCCAACGCGCAGTAGTTCAAGCAGCACAAACTGTTCAGCCTATTGATTCCCAGAGCTGTCCTCCCCCGGCACCAATGACTCTCAACGATAAATTAGTGTTGGGGCAAACCGAATGGCTATGGATTGAAGCCGTGAATCGTGTATTCCCCGCGCGTGTAGATACCGGAGCCACTACGTCATCATTAACTGCACAGGATATCGTAACCCTGGAACGGGATGGTCAGAAATGGGCTCGCTTTACCATCGTTCCGGAGGAAGGCAGTGATAACAGCTATGAAGTGGAAGCGCCAATAGCCAGAACGGCCAATATCCGCCAATCGTCCACAAACGAAATTGATAAACGTCCCGTCGTCAGACTGACCATTCGTATTGGAAATATGACTGATACGGCAGAATTCACCTTGACCGACCGATCGCATATGAGCTATCCGATTCTGCTGGGTCGTGAATTTTTAAAAGATATCGCTGTAGTGGATGTTGCGAAGAAAAATGTTCAGCCTAAACCTGAGTTACTGAAAGATCGCGCATCAGCCATACCCAAAAAAGCCAAACAGGCCAACCCAAAAGCAACAGACGAAGAGTAAGGATCCATCATGGCATCACGTACGCCTTTTTATATTCTGGTCAGTCTGCTGTTTCTTGCTGGCACAGCGCTAACCTTACACCGGCATATTGCATTTGATATCCCATGGTTCCCGGGAGAGCAGCGTCAAACCTGGTCGATTGAAGCTAAAGTAGATTTTGAAGCCAGCGGCGATCCGGTGACAGCACGATTAGCCATTCCTAATACCCAGCCGGGCTTTACCCAGCTCAATCAACAGACAGCCAGCCCTGGCTTTGGATTGTCTTTTGTTGATCGCACTGGTGGAACCTATGCAGAATGGTCGAAAAGAGAAGCCAATGGCAATCAATCGCTTTATTACAAAGTCGATATGCTGGTCGATCCGTTTGCTATTCCACCGGACCAGGAACCGGTTACCAATGTACAACCTAATGTCGAAAAAGAGCCTTATGCGACGGCAGCGCAGATGATTCTGGAGCGTGCCACTGAACGTTCTTCTTCAAACTACACATTAGCCCGCGAACTGATTCATGAATTTAATAACCAGCAACAAACCGCTGAACTGCTTGCGCAGATCAAACCCAAAACCGTCTGGATTGCACAATTGCTTCAGGAAGCCGGTGTTCCAGCCAGACGTATTCATGCGTTAGAACTTGAAGATGGCCGCCGCCGGCAGTCGTTGATTGAATATATTCAGGTATTTGACGGCAATGATTACGAGATTTTTAACCCGGAAACCGGGGTACAGGGTCAGGCAGAAAATATGCTGCTCTGGCAATACCATTCCGGTCCGGTACTGGAAGTGGTTGGCGCCACCAATGCTCAAGTCACTTTTTCGATGATTTCGCAGGAACAACCATTCAATATAGCCCTGAATCAAAAGTTTGCTGATAACGAATGGCTGAATTTTTCACTCTATACCTTGCCTCTTGAGGAACAAGCCATTTTTAAAGGCATTTTGTTGATCCCGGTAGGTGTATTGATTGTTGTGTTGATGCGTATTCTGGTGGGTATTAAAACTTCAGGCACCTTCATGCCGGTATTGATTGCCATGGCGTTTATCCAAACCAGTTTACTGACCGGCTTGATCGGCTTTTTACTGATTGTCGGTGTGGGTTTGATGATCCGATCCTACTTGTCCTATCTCAACTTGTTACTGGTCGCCCGAATATCCGCGGTCATTATTATGGTTATTGGTATGATCGCCATCTTCTCAATCATCGCTTATAAATTTGGTTTAACCGAAGGCATGAAGATCACTTTCTTCCCGATGATTATCCTCGCGTGGACCATCGAACGTATGTCGATCCTGTGGGAAGAAGAAGGCGCCAAGGAAGTTATGATTCAAGGCGGTGGCTCATTACTGGTCGCCATCCTCGCTTACCTTGCCATGAACCTCGATTGGGTACGCCATTTAACGTTTAACTTTATGGGCATTCAGTTAATTCTGATGGCACTGACGTTAGTTGCGGGCAGCTATACAGGCTATCGATTACTGGAATTAAAACGCTTTAAGCCCCTGACCAAGCTGCATAACCAATGAACGCACCAGCTGAAAAAAAAATGGGTTGGTTTGAAACCCTGCGAGAACGCTATGCCCATCCCAGTGCGCTCAGCAAAATCGGGGTATTGGGGATGAATCGCCGTAACGTTTCCTATATCAGTCGCTACAATCCACGGCATCTGTTCCCGCTTGTTGATGACAAATTGCAAACCAAAGAACTGGCATTAGAAGCTGGTGTGAAAGTCCCTGATTTAATTGGTGTTATCAGTGAGCAACACGCTGTAAAAGATTTAAGCCAGATTCTGCAAAACTGCGAAAGTGGCTTTTGTATTAAACCGGCTCATGGTTCCGGTGGAAAAGGCATAATGGTTATCACTCGTCAGAGCGAAGAAGGTTACCGTAAATCCAACGGCCAGTTTGCCACCATTAGCGATCTGGAACGGCATGTTAGTAATATTCTGGCAGGTTTGTTTTCTCTGGGCGGCCGGGCCGACGTCGCGATTATTGAAGATTTGATCCACTTTGATGATTGCTTTAGTGGTTTCAGCTATGAGGGCGTGCCTGATACGCGGGTAATTGTCTTTCGCGGTTTCCCAGTAATGGCAATGATGCGGCTATCAACCGCTGACTCAAACGGCAAAGCCAATTTACATCAGGGTGCTGTTGGCGTAGGTCTTGATATTGGTGATGGACATGCGTTGCGTGCGGTACAGTTCGATAAACCGATTCTGTTACATCCGGATACCGGTTTGAATATGATGACGCTGAAAGTACCGCATTGGGAAGAAGTGTTAAATCTTGCCGTATCGTGTTATGAAATGTCGGGACTGGGATATCTGGGTACTGACATTGTACTGGACCGTTTTAAAGGCCCTATGTTACTGGAATTAAATGCCCGTCCGGGTCTTACCATCCAGATTGCCAATGGCAAAGGCTTATTGCCACGCCTTCGACAAATAGAGAGTCTCAGTCACAAGAAAAGAATGAGCGTTGCTGATCGCGTCGCTTATGCAAGGGAACACTTTACTGATCGTCACTGATTTAACAGGAGTCCGAAAAGATGGCTAATCAAACTAAATCAACTGCACTGATTCTGGGTGGGGCATTATTTCTGGGGTTAACCTTGCTGGGCTTCCAACTCGGTAAAGCATTGATTGATTTTAAACAGCTGGAACGCAGTGTCACCGTTAAAGGGTTATCTGAACGTGACTATCCTGCCGATGTGGTGATTTGGCCGATCCAGTTCATCGAAGCCAACAATGATCTGCCCGAATTGTACAAAGTGGTAGAAGATAACAGCAATAAAGTACGCGAGTTTCTGCGTCAGCGTGGCATCAATGAAGCTGAAATCACTTTTAACTCACCCAGTATTATCGATAAATCAGCTCAACAATATGGTGGCGGTCCGCGGGCAGAGTTTCGCTATACGGCAAACCAAACCATAACGGTTTATTCAGAAAATATTGAAGCCGTTCGTCAGGCAATGACAGCCTTGGCCGATCTGGGCAAACAAGGTCTGGTACTGGCTGGTGATAACTATATGGCACAGACTGAATATCTGTTTACCCGGCTTAATGAAATCAAGCCGGAAATGATTGAAGAAGCCACTGAAAATGCCCGCGAAGTCGCCGAGAAATTCGCACAGGATTCGGACAGTGATTTGGGCAAGATCCGCAGGGCTTCTCAAGGACAGTTCAGTATCACCGCCCGTGACAAAAACAATCCACATATAAAGAAAGTTCGGGTGGTTTCTACTGTGGAATACTACTTGTCAGATTAAGCGTGGCTGGCGAATCTCCAATTAAAGGGCGAGGAACCGCGACTCAAATAGATGGACGTTATAACACTTTTCAACGTGAAAATGTCGAGGATGGCTGGTTTCAGGAACCTGATAATCCCCCTAAAACCACGGTGCAAATTGAAACACCGAAAACCATCATTACCCGCAATCAATCCCCCGATCTGCCATTTAGCCAATCCATTAACCCCTATCGTGGCTGTGAACATGGCTGTATCTATTGTTATGCCCGTCCCTCCCACGCCTATTTAGGACTCTCCCCGGGTCTGGACTTTGAAACCAGACTGACGGCAAAACCCGATGCTGCAAAATTATTAAAAAAAGAGTTAGCCGCGAAAAATTATCAATGTTCGCCAATATCACTGGGCGCGAATACCGATCCCTACCAACCGATAGAGCGTGACTATCAAATCACCCGACAAATTCTGCAGGTTCTTAATGAAACCCGGCATCCCTGTCATATCGTGACCAAGTCGGCCATGGTGGAACGTGATATCGATATTCTGCAACAAATGGCATCACAGGATTTAGTACGGGTCCATCTTTCCATTACCACATTGGATCCGGCCTTATCGCGGGTGATGGAACCCAGAGCCAGTGCACCTAAACGTCGCTTGCAAACTATTCAAACCTTGCGTGCAGCAGGCATTCCAGTCACCGTATTGATTGCGCCAGTGATTCCGGTATTAACGGATGCCGAACTGGAGGATATTGTCAAAGCCGTCACGCGGGCGGGCGCATTGGATGTCAATTACATTCTGCTTAGATTACCACTGGAAGTCAGCCCGCTATTTGAAAAATGGCTGCAGACTTACCGCCCTAATCAGGCTCAACATATTCTTAACCGCATTCATGATTTACGCGGTGGTAAAAATAATGATCCCCGTTTTAGTCACCGGCTTCGTGGTGAAGGTATTTTTGCTGATCTATTAGAACAACGGTTTCGAAATATTCACAAAAGAACGCAACTTGAATGCTCCATAACGCCATTACGATGTGATTTGTTTCAGGCTCCAGGCAGCCAAATGCGTTTGTTTTAATACTAAAATTCTGTGTACAAGAAATCTGGGTTTATCACCTGAGGTCCGCTTTTCCTAATCAATTACAGAAAATTCCTGATTCTATAAGTCAAACGAGTATTCATAATGCGGCTTTGACATAAAAATCACGTGCCATGCTGGATGATGCGCATGTTTTCAAATTATTCAGGAATATTCAGTGACTATCAAAAACAGGCTTCAACTCGGTTTTGGCATCGTCTTGGGATTAATGGTGTTGATTGCCATTATTGGTGTAAATGAGGTCAGCAAAATTGATCGGACCATGAGTAAAATCAATGAAGTCGATAGCGTCAAACAACGCGCAGCGATTAACTTTCGTGGCAGCGTACATGATCGTGCGATTTCCATACGGGATGTGGTACTCAGTGAAAACAGCGTTGAGCGACAGCAGCATTTGCAAGATATTGAACGTCTGGAACAATTTTATGCAGAGTCAGCCATCAACCTTGAAGCCATGACCAGTAATCCACAGCAATTTACCACCCAGGAAAAAACGCTGTTAGACAATATAAAAACTATTGAACAACAAACGCTGACCCACACCGCTGAGACCATCAGACTGATTAATCAGGGCAGAAATGCTGATGCCCGAGATTATCTGCTGCAAAACACTTCTCCGGCTTACACTCAGTGGTTAGCTGCCGTAAATCAGTTTATCGATTATCAGGAAGTAACCATCAGCGATCAGGTTGACTATATTCGGCAGCAAACGGGTGGTTTTATGGCGTTGATGATTACCGTCACTTTGATTGCCATCATCATTGCCATTTTTGTCAGCTATCGCCTGATTGGTCGTCTCTATTCAACCATAGGTGGTGAGCCAGATTCGGCAGCTCAGTTAATCAGAGTATTTGCCTCAGGTGACCTGACTCAACAGGCTCAAACACGTTTTCCCAGAAGTATTGTCGGCGCATTGAGCACCATGTCCAGCGAACTATCGCAGATTATGAAAGCCATCAGTTCTTCGGCAGGCCAGGTATCGGATGCGGCCAAGGTGATGAATACCACCTCAGCAGAGAATCAAAGTTTAGTTATCGATCAAAAACAACAAACGTTGGATGGTGCCAATGCCATCAGTGAAATTTCGACTTCTGTACAGGAAATTGCCCGTCTGACCAGTGAGGCCGCGATGCAGGCACAAACGGCTGATAAAGAAACCATTAATGGTAATCAGGAAGTGTCGAAAACACTTGCCAGCATCGCAGAGCTGGCCACCAAAGTGGAGGAAGCCGCCCGTGTCATTGATGAATTGTCTGAGGACAGCAAAAAGATTGGTACCGTAGTCCAGGTCATTGCTGACATTACCGAACAAACCAATCTACTGGCATTAAATGCGGCGATTGAAGCCGCCCGTGCCGGTGAGCATGGCCGGGGCTTTGCCGTCGTTGCCGACGAAGTGCGTGGCTTAGCCAGTCGAACTAAAGAGTCAACATTAAATATTAAAGACTTAATCGAAAAAACCCAAAGCCGTACTTTAATTGCCGTAAAAGTTATGGAAGAAGGCCGAAACAAAGCGCATCAATGTGTGACGCAAGCAGAGCATGCCGGGGAATCATTAGCCGTTATCAGTCGTTCAGTCACGGCCATCAATGATATGAATGCCCAGATTGCCAGTGTGGCCGAGCAACAATCGGCGGTGGCTGAAGAAATTAACAATAACTTCCGCAGGATTACAGATGTTTCTGACAAAGCCGAAGCCGGTTCACAGTCGATCTCATCACTCAGTACTGAACTGAATCAATTGGCAGAAATGCTGCAACAATCCATCAGTAAATTTAAAACGGCCAGTTAGCTCTGACCATACCAAAGCCGCTCAAGTTGAGCGGCTTTTTCGCTGGTTTTACCGCAATTGTATGGTCTTACCCTCTTTTACCGACTGCAAAGCCGCTACTATGGCTTGGCAGTTTGCCCGTGCATCCTTCAGGCTGAGTAACGGATCGGTGTTGTTCAGTACACAATTGGAAAAGTGCTCGATTTCATTCACAAACTGGTCAGATGCCGGCACTTCTACCGTTTCATGTTGCCCGGCTTCGGTCCACCAGGAAATAACGGCTTTTTCATCTGCCGATTGCCAGGTGGTATGACAGGTGACGCCGCCAAGTGTGCCAATGATTTCATAAACACTGCGACGGGCGTGTTCAAAACTCATTTCAAACTGGGCAAAGCGACCATCACCATAATCAAAAATGCCGGTTAAACTAAGGTCCGCGCCATGTTCATTCAGTTTAGCCACCGCGGTAACTGCTTTGGGTTCATCTTCAAACCATAATCTGGCGGTATGAACAGCATAGGGGCCGATATCCCACATCGCCCCACCACCGTTTTCAATCGGCCGGTTTACCCGATATAAACGTGCCGGTTTCATTGGAAACGCAAAACGGGTACTGACAGTTCTGACTTCGCCGATCACACCGGACTCAATGATTTCCCGAACTGCATCATGCTGTGGATGAAAGCGATACATAAAGCCTTCCATGACTTTAACGCCCTTCTCTTTTGCCGCTTGCGTGATGGCATCAATATCTTCAACCGTTAACGCCATCGGTTTTTCAATTAATAGATGTTTACCATTGGCTATCGCTTTTAAGGCCCATTCAGCATGTTCTTCATTGGCCATTGGCAAATGGATAACATCAATATCGGGATGGGTTAATAAGCTTTCTGGATCATCCAGCGCCTGAATAGCACTATTCTGTGGTGCCAGTTTTGCCAAAACCTCTGCCGCAGCACCTGTACGACGACTGGCAACAGCAATTAACTGCGCGTTATTGGCTTCAATAATGGCGGGAATTAATTTTTCGGTGACTCGTGCTGCGCCGAGGATACCCCAGTTAAGAATCGTTTTTTCTGCTGCCATTTTTTTCTCCACTAAATCTCAATGTGTTGCTCATCATAACGATTAAAGTGAACAGCACCAAACTTGAAAGTCCCTGCATTAATCAGTGTTTTTATCTGCTGACAGATAGCTTATGCTTATCAGTCAGTTTGTTAAATTCATCTAAGAGGACCGTGTTATGACGATTGAAGTTGGACAACAGATACCAGACGGCAAACTCACCGAATGTGTGGAGTTTGATCCTCAGAATGGCTGCCCGATGAATCCTTCACCGATGGATGTGCGTGAAATGGCGAAAGGCAAAACCATTGTACTGTTTACTGTACCGGGTGCATTTACTCCGCTCTGTTCTTCTCAACATTTACCTGGTTTTGTCGAACATGCTGATGCACTGAAAGCCGCCGGCGCAGATGAGATCTGGTGTTTGGCAGTCAATGATGCATTTGTTATGGCGGCATGGGGGCGTGAACAAAAAGCCAATGGTAAAGTACGCATGATGGCAGATGGCAGTGCTGAATACACCAAGGCATTAGGTCTGGATCGTGATTTAACCGGTGGTGGAATGGGGGTTCGTGCATTCCGGGCTGCGATGATCATTACCGACGGCGAAGTGAAATATATTGGTGTTGAGGGTTCCGGTGAGTTTGGTAAATCCAAAGCCGAAACCATTCTCGAAGAATTAAAAAAATAATCGTACGCGAGTTTATTATCTTTATGGATGGGGCAGGTTTCTCACTGCCCCTTTTTAATTCAGGCCTGCAATAGCTTGACCCCGTCAGCTGACCCGACCAGTACTGCTTTGGCAATATCAGCAAAAATACCATGCTCAACTACACCGGGCATAACCGTTAATAAGGCATTTATCTGCGCCGTTTCCAATCCGGAAAACTGCATATCCAGAATCAGATTTCCCGCCGCACTGTAAGCCACGTTATCACCTGCTGCGTTCAGTCTTAAACTGCCTTTCGCCTGCAATTTCGCCAGGCGATTCAGCACCAGCGAGGCGGCATTGGGCATCACTTCAATCGGAATAGGATTTTTATCGCCAATCTGCTTGACCATCTTGCTGTCATCTACCAGGACATAAAAAGCGGTGGCATGACTGGCTAATAGCTTTTCACAAACCAGATCCTGACCACGTCCCTTTAATAAAACCATGTCTATAGTCACTTCATCCGCCCCATCCACATACATATCCAGATGGGTTAAATACTCAATAGATAACACGTTCAGACCAGCTTGTTGTGCTTTAACCCGGCTGATAACCGAACTGGCAACCACCTGGATATCCAGTTGCTGCTCTTGTTGCCGACGAGCCAGTTCATCAATAAAAAGGTTCGCGGTTGACCCTGTACCTAACCCCACAATCATGCCGTTATCGACAATTTCAGCAGCTTTAATCGCCACCTGTTGCTTGGGATTCGGCGGATTTGCCTCAGTAGTATTGGTCATTGACAAACTCCTTGAATGTTTTGGCAAAATAGTCGTTTCAGCTTAGCATGGTTAAACTGTCTGCTCACCTTTCATGGAGAAAAACATGGCCCAACTCAATGAAATCATCCAGCAAATTGAAAGTGTCACCGGACTCAGCTGCCAACCAAATCAACTCTCCACGGTCGGTGGTGGCTGCATCAATACTGCCTATCAACTGAAAACGCCGAACAAACAATTTTTTATCAAGGTTAATCGTCCAGATCTACTGGAGATGTTTGAGGCAGAGGCTCAGGGATTGCAGGAAATGGCGGCTCTTAATGCCGTGCGCGTACCGGAGGTAGTCTGTTTTGGCACAGCAGATGGCCACAGTTATCTGGTATTGGAATATATAACATTAGGCAGTATGCGCGGTGGAGCCAATGGCAGACTCGGTGAGCAACTGGCAATGTTACACCAGCACCCACAACCGTATTTTGGCTGGCATATGGATAACACCATTGGCAGTACACCACAGTTGAATGATCGTTCTGACAATTGGGTAGAATTCTGGCAGCAGCAACGGTTAGGTAAACAACTGGAATTTGCTGCTCGCAATGGTTTTAGAGGCAGTCTGCAAAAAAACGGCGAACGGCTCATTGACGAATTACCGGCCTTCTTTACCGATTATCAGCCCCAAGCCTCGTTATTACATGGTGACCTGTGGGGAGGCAATGCTGCCGGGGATGAGCATGGTAATCCGGTGATATTTGATCCCGCCTGTTATTACGGCGATGCCGAAACCGATTTGGCGATGACAGAACTGTTCGGCGGCTTTGGCGGTGATTTCCATGCAGCCTACCGTCATGTTCGTCCGGTCGATCCGGGCTACAGTACACGCAAAACTCTTTACAACCTATATCATATTATCAATCATCTTAATCTGTTTGGCGGCGGCTATCTCGGTCAGGCCGATGCCATGATTTCACAACTATTGGCCGAGCTACGGAGCTAGCTAAGAATGAGTCAAATCAAAGTGTTATTTGTCTGCATGGGCAATATATGTCGTTCCCCTACCGCTGAGGGTGTTTTTATCAGTCTATTAAAAGAAAGAGGCACCAGTGAAAAGTTTCTGGTGGACTCGGCCGGAACGCATGCCTACCATGTCGGTGAACCGCCTGATGCACGTGCTCAGCATACCGCGAAACAGCGTGGTATCGATTTATCCTTTATCAGAGCCCGTAAGTTTCGCCATGAAGACTTTGGGCATTTTGATCATATTCTGGCAATGGATCAGGACAATCTGGATATTCTGCAGCAAGCCTGCCCTGTCGAATATCAACACAAAGTTAAGTTGTTTCTTGATTATGCCGATGGCCGTGACGAAACGGATGTACCGGATCCCTACTACGGTGGGGAAAATGGCTTTAATCATGTATTTGATTTAGTCACTGATGCTGCTGAAGGTTTCTATAAAACTGTTCTGGGACCTAAATAGGTCTATTTTTCTGTCACAACGGAAGCAGGCAGGTAATATCGACAAGAACCTAAAATAACGGTTGTCATTCCTGAGATGAGGGGTATCATCTAGGCTTTTTTGATCCCCATCTCAGGAAGCAACTATGCCCATATCAGGCCTATCCAAGTCTTTTTCTGGCTGGTCACTATTTGTCTTGATCGCATTTTTCTCTCCGGAAATCTGGGCAGCAGAGAATGTGGCATTACTTGATCTCACTCGCCACTGGGTAGGTTTTGCAGCTTTAGCCATATTCTTCCTTGCTTATGCATTAGTCATTGCCGAAGAGCAAATACACATGCGCAAGTCCAAGCCGGTCATTGTGGCAGCCGGTCTGATTTGGGGCCTCATTGCGTTTATGTACGCCCAGCAAACTGATCCGGTATTTCACGAAACTGCCGGCATTATGATTCGTCACAACCTGCTGGAATATGCTGAGTTATTTTTATTCCTGCTGGCTGCCATGACCTACATTAACACCATGGGCGAACGTGGCATCTTTGATGCCATTCGGGCCTGGTTGGTCAATAAAGGCTTTACGTTAAGAACCATTTTCTGGCTGACCGGTTTAATGGCGTTTTTCATCTCGCCAGTCGCAGACAACCTCACTACAGCGTTATTGATGGCCACTGTGGTAATGGCTGTCGCCGGTAATAATCATAAATTTATTGCTGTCGCCTGTATCAATATTGTTGTCGCAGCC
The DNA here is from genome assembly GCF_002341635.1 of Methylophaga sp. UBA2496. Taxonomy (NCBI): domain Bacteria; kingdom Pseudomonadati; phylum Pseudomonadota; class Gammaproteobacteria; order Thiotrichales; family Piscirickettsiaceae; genus Methylophaga; species Methylophaga sp. UBA2496. Next base: position 114,056 of record NZ_DDOK01000004.1, read on the forward strand.
AATGCTGGTGGGGCTTTCAGTCCGTTTGGTGATATCACAACTTTGATGGTCTGGCAGAAAGGTGTACTGGCATTTCATGAGTTTTTCGCGTTGTTTGTTCCTTCACTGGTCAACTGGTTAATACCGGCCGTTTTATTATCACTGGCAATCAAAAATGTCGCTTCAATTCCAATGCACGAATATGCCCCGCTTAAATCCGGAGCTCGGGTTGTCGTCGGTTTATTTATTCTGACAATTGCGATGGCAGCCAGCAGTCATCACTTTCTGCACTTACCACCTGTGTTAGGCATGATGACGGGCCTTGGTTTACTTAAACTTCACGGATATGTTTTGAAAATGCGTGACAAACGCCTGCTCGATAAACGCGAGAATGATGGACAGACTGCATTTAATATCCAGGATGAAACCCAGCAGAAAGTGCCGTTCAACATTTTCGACCAATTGCAACGCGCGGAATGGGACACCCTAATGTTTTTCTACGGCATTATTTTGTGTGTGGGGGGATTAGGCACCATTGGTTATTTGAGCGTGGGATCTGAGTTTTTATACGGTCAGTTAGGCGCGACCACTGCCAATATCCTGGTTGGCCTGATTTCCGCAGTTATCGATAACATTCCTGTCATGTTTGCTGTGTTATCAATGATGCCTGACATGAGTCATGGACAATGGCTACTGGCGACCTTAACGGCAGGCGTGGGTGGTTCATTACTCTCTATCGGCTCAGCTGCCGGTGTCGCTGTAATGGGGCAAGCCCGTGGTATTTATACCTTTGTTGCTCATTTGAAATGGATTTGGGCCATTGCACTTGGCTACATCGCCAGTATCTGGGTACATCTCTGGCTGAATGCTGATTTATTTTCCATTGCATTGCCGTAGGGTCTGTTTATTTTTTGGGTCATCATTACCACAGAAGATGACAGATCAACAGGCCCAAACAACTTGAAATAGCGAAAACGGCCCCGAAGTATTACAATTGCCGATTATTTTTTTGAACACAAACCAGGGTGATAATGCGTTACAACACAGATGATTTACGCATCGTTGGTATTCAGGAAGTTTTGCCTCCAGCGCAATTGCATGAACAATTACCCATCTCGGATGCGGCATCTGAAACTGTGTTTAATGCACGTACAGCCTGTCAGGACATCTTGCATCAGCGTGATGATCGGCTGATAGTCATTATCGGACCCTGCTCCATCCATGACCCAAATGCAGCACGTGACTATGCCAGTCGTTTACAACCGTTAATCAGAGAGCTGGCTGATGATCTGCATATCATTATGCGCGTCTATTTTGAAAAACCGCGTTCGGTCGTCGGCTGGAAGGGTTTGATTAATGACCCCTACCTGGACGGTAGTTTCAAAATCAATGACGGGCTGCATATTGCCAGAAAATTGTTGCTGGATCTCGCTGAAATGGGGGTTCCGGCAGCAACTGAATATCTGGACCTGATCAGTCCGCAATACATCGCCGATTTAATCTCCTGGGGCGCAATCGGTGCACGCACCACAGAAAGTCAGGCGCATCGTGAACTGGCGTCCGGTTTGTCCTGCCCGGTCGGTTTCAAAAACGCAACTGATGGTGGTTTGCAGATTGCCGTCGATGCCTGCCTGTCTGCTTCTAAACCGCATCATTTCATGTCACTGACCAAAAATGGGCATTCTGCAATTTTTTCCACCACCGGTAATCCGGATTGTCATGTGATTCTGCGTGGAGGCAAAAAGCCTAATTACGATAAAACCAGTATTGATGAAGCGGCTGAAGTCATTGGTCGTAGCGGCCAATCCGTTCGTATTATGGTGGATTGCAGTCATGCCAACAGTGGCAAGGATCACTTGCAACAGGAAGTGGTTGGCCGTCTGTTGGCTGAGCAAATTGCTGCAGGTGACAAACGCATTATCGGTTTGATGCTGGAAAGTAATCTGGTTGCTGGCAGACAGAATGTCGAAGCCGATAAAGAACTGGTTTACGGTCAAAGTATCACTGACGCATGCATGGCCTGGGAAAACAGCGAACCGTTATTACGTGACTTGGCTGCAGCCGTCAGACAGCGCCGCGAGACTTCGTCCACCGTCTGATAAAGCGTTATGGAATTTCCGACCATTCCCATAGTCAGATTGCCAACTCGTTGCAATGATACGAGACCCAGTTAAACGAAATGAACATCCAGTAGCGGTGGTGATATAAACTCAACAGGCCCTAAGACCTTCACCACCAAGCCTTAACCTCTATCGCAACGCTACATAAAAAGCGTTATTAAGCTATAATATTCGGTTCATAATTTGTATTTGGATCAGTTTTAAGCGCTAATTTAACTGAATTCCTGAGAAAATCAGTAGGTTATTACATGGCTGACTATGCCCTAATTTTGATAAGCACCATTCTGGTGAACAACATTGTGCTGGTGAAATTCCTCGGCCTGTGTCCATTCATGGGTGTTTCTCGCAAGCTGGAAACAGCCATGGGCATGGCGCTGGCAACTACCTTTGTATTGACCTTATCTTCTATCAGCAGCTATCTGATCAACGAATACCTGCTGTCTCCACTGGGCCTGGAATTCCTGCGCACCATCAGCTTTATTTTTGTCATTGCCGTGGTCGTACAATTCACCGAAATGGTGGTGCATAAGACCAGTCCTTTGCTTTATCAGGTGCTTGGCATTTTTCTGCCATTAATCACCACCAACTGTGCTGTACTGGGTGTTGCCTTATTGAACGTGCAGGAAAAACACGGCTTTCTTGAATCAGCTTTATACGGTTTTGGTGCTGCTGTTGGCTTCTCGATGGTGTTAATCATTTTTGCCGGAATGCGTGAGCGCCTGGCGGCGGCTGATGTGCCAGTTCCCTTTCAGGGCGCTGCGATTGGCTTGATAACTGCCGGACTGATGTCGATGGCCTTTATGGGCTTTGCCGGGTTGGTTAAGGTCTAAGTTATGTTAACAGCCATTATCGCCATCACGCTGCTCGCGTTGATTCTCGGACTTGTGCTCGGATTTGCTTCCATCCGTTTCAAAGTCGAGGGTGATCCGATTGTCGATCAAATCGATAAAATACTGCCGCAGACACAATGCGGCCAATGCAGTTTTGCCGGTTGCCGACCTTATGCAGAAGCCATTGCGGCCGGAGAAGTCGATATTAACCGTTGCCCCCCCGGCGGCGAAACCACTATTCAGGCTTTGGCCGATTTACTTGATGTAGAACCCAAACCGCTGGATGAAGAATGCGGCGTTGAAAAACCTAAAATGCTGGCCGTCATTGATGAAGACCGTTGCATTGGTTGCACGTTGTGTATTCAAGCCTGTCCGGTAGATGCCATTCTCGGCGCCGCCAAACATATGCATACCGTCATTGCTGATGAATGTACTGGCTGTGAATTATGCGTTGAACCTTGTCCGGTAGATTGTATTGATATGGTCGAAACACAGCCGAATCCGCATACGTGGCGCTGGCCGGATCCGTCACATGTTGATTTGCAACGGAGAACCGGATCATGAGTGCGCCGTTAAGTGATTTCCCCGGCGGCCTCAAACTGCCAGGGCATAAAAAACGTTCCACTCAGGGACCGATTCGAAAAACACCGCTCAGCAAACAATTGGTGTTGCCTTTACAGCAACATATCGGTGCTGCAGCAGTACCGATTGTTGATGTTGGTGAAAAAGTACTTAAGGGACAACGTATTGCACGTGCCGAAGGTCATGTATCGGTATGCCTGCACGCCCCAAGTTCCGGAGTGATAACCGCTATCGGTGATCATGCAATACCTCATCCATCCGGTCTTTCAGCCCCCTGCATTACCATCGAAACCGATGGTGAAGATCAATGGGCTGAGCGCCAGCAGATAGCGGATTTCCGTCAGCATTCAGCCCATGAATTACGCCAAATCATTCGTGACGCCGGCATTGTCGGTTTAGGTGGCGCAGGTTTTCCCAGCTTTATCAAACTCAATCCGGGTGTTCATCACACTGTTGAAACCCTGTTAATTAACGGTGCTGAGTGCGAACCCTATATCACCTGTGATGACATGCTGATGCGCGAACGCGCAGAAGGCATTCTTGATGGTGTTGAGATCATGTTATTTGCTTTGCGGGCCGCGCGTTGCATTCTGGCAATTGAAGATAACAAACCTGAAGCCATTGCGGCGATGCGCTTCGCGCTCTCTGCCAGAACTCATCTGACACAGACCGAGATTGTGGTGGTACCGACACGTTATCCAACCGGTGGTGAAAAACAGTTAATCCAGGTTGTCACCGGCAAACAGGTACCCACTAATAAATTACCGATTGACATCGGCATTGTCTGTCACAACCCGGGCACCGCCTATGCCGTGGGCCGGGCCATTTTGCATGGTGAGCCATTAATATCAAGGGTGGTCACGGTTACGGGTACCGATGTGACGCATGCCGGTAACTTTGAAACCTTGTTTGGCACGCCGATCAAAGACTTACTGGAGTTTTGTGAGACAAGGCGTCAACCTGATGAACCCTTTATTCAGGGTGGTCCGATGATGGGGTACAGCCTGGCCGGTGACGATTTACCAATCACCAAAACCGCCAACTGTATTCTGGTAGGAGTAGACGATGTCGCGCCACCGGCACAGCCATTACCGTGTATTCGTTGTGGTGATTGTGCCGATGTCTGTCCTGCCAGTTTATTGCCTCAACAGCTTTACTGGTATTCACGTGCCAAGGATTTTGACCAAACCCGTGATTACAACTTATTTGATTGTATCGAATGTGGTTGCTGCGATTATGTTTGCCCCAGCAAAATTCCGCTGGTTTCCTATTTTCGTTTTGCCAAAACAGAAATCATGAATCAGGAACGTGAGCGGCATAAATCCGATCTTGCGCGTGAACGCCATGAAAGCCGTCTGGCGCGCCTCGAGCGTGAGCAGCAGGAAAAAGAAGAACGTCAGCGCCAGCGTAAGGCAGCATTGGCAGCCTCCAAAGCGGCAAAAGCCAAGGAAGAAGAATCCACCAAAACATCAGAATCTGCAGATTCGGTCACTGAGGAAAAAGCCTGATGCCTATTTTTCGGCTGAGCCCACCGTTTCTTGCTGGCGCAAACCGCGTCACATTGCAAATGCTGCAAGTGATTATTGCATTAATCCCGGCAGTCATCGCCATGACTTACTTTTTTGGTCCGGGAGTTTTGATTAATGTAGCGCTGGCCGTGTTAGTGGCATTAATCACTGAAGCAGTGATGCTGAAACTGCGTGACCGTCCATTAAAGCCTTTTCTGAGTGATGGCAGTGCTGCCGTTACAGCCGTATTGCTGGCTTTAGCAATCCCCCCTCTCTCTCCCTGGTGGATGACCGTTATCGGGGTGACCTTTGCCATCGTGTTTGCCAAGCATTTGTATGGTGGTCTGGGCTATAACCCGTTCAATCCCGCCATGGTCGGTTATGTTTTGCTATTGATTTCTTTTCCTCTGGAAATGACGACCTGGTTGCCTGTGCAATCAATGGCGGAGCAGCCGATGGGTTGGATGAGCGCACTGCAATTGATTTTCACCGGTCAGTTTAATGGTCTGGGTATTGATGCCTATTCCGGTGCAACTCCGCTTGATGTCATGAAAACGCAAATTGTACTGCAGCAACATCCAGAGTTTATCAGTAGCCAGCCACTGTTCGGCATGGCCGGTGGCCTGGGCTGGGAGTGGATCAATATCTGGTTTGCCCTGGGTGGTATCTGGCTGATTTATCGTAAAATTATCAGCTGGCATGTGCCGGTCGCGATGCTTCTGGCGTTGCTGATAATCAGCAGTATCACCACCCTGATTGATCCGACTGTTTCCGGTTCACCACTGTTTCATTTGTTAAGTGGCGGCACCATGCTGGGGGCATTCTTCATTGCCACTGATCCGGTCTCAGGTTCCACTACATTAAAAGGCCGTATCGTGTTTGGTGCCGGAGTCGGAATTCTGACCTATGTGATTCGTATCTGGGGTGGCTATCCGGATGGCGTGGCATTTGCCGTTATTCTGATGAATATGTTGGTGCCATTGATTGATTATTACACGCAACCACGGATCTATGGTGGTGCAGCACGATGAAAGCATTATGGAATCAACCAGCTTTTCGGGTTGGCCTGATGCTGGCGCTGTTTGCGATTGTAGCGACCACTTTGGTGGCCTTTACTGAAGAAAGTACTCGCGCTCAGATTAAAGAAAATGAACGTCTGGCGTTACTGGAAGCCATAAATACTCTGGTGCCCAAACAGGCTTATGACAATGCTATTCTGAATGACACAATTGTACTGCCACCTACCCCGCAATTAGGGACTGAAGAACCCACAACGGTGTTCCGTGCAAGAAAAAATAATGAACCGGTGGCGGCCGTATTAACCAGTGTGGCACCAGATGGTTACAGTGGCAGTATCAAAATTCTGATAGCTGTTTATGCCGATGGCAGTCTGTCAGGTGTGCGGGTTATCAGCCATAAAGAAACACCGGGGCTTGGTGATAAGATTGATGCTCAGCGCGATGACTGGATCCTGCAATTTGCTGGTCTGTCGCTATCATCACCGGACAAATCACGCTGGAAAGTTAAAAAAGATGGCGGTGATTTTGATCAATTTACCGGGGCAACGATTACTGCACGAGCAGTGGTCAATGCCATCAAACGCACATTGGAATTTTTTGAAGCCAATCAGGATAAGCTGTTTATCCCTGCAGAGGAAAACACATGACAATCTACAATCAGATTATTAAAGAAGGTCTGTGGAAAAATAATCCCGCGTTAGTGCAATTGTTAGGTTTGTGTCCTTTACTGGCGGTCACTAATACCCTGATTAATGGGCTTGGGCTGGGGCTGGCGACTATTCTGACTCTGGTTGCGTCAAACGGCATTATTTCCATGTTGCGCCATCAGATTCCTGATGAAGCGCGGTTACCGGTATTTGTATTGATCATTGCTTCGATTGTGACCGCTATCGAATTATCAATGAATGCCTGGTTTCATGAACTGTATCTGATCCTTGGCATCTTCATTCCGTTAATCGTCACCAACTGTTCAATCATTGCCCGTGCTGAAGCCTTTGCAGCGCGAAATCCGGTCACCCCTTCGTTATTGGATGGTCTGATGATGGGTATTGGTTTTACCGCCGTGCTGGTCCTGCTGGGCGGAATGCGTGAATTAATTGGTCAGGGCACCTTGCTGAGCCAGGCACATCTGATGTTCGGTGAAGCTGCGCGTGGTCTGGAAATCACTGTAATTGATGATTACCGTGGTTTTCTTATCGCCATTTTGCCACCGGGTGCCTTTATCGGTCTGGGACTCATCGTGGCACTGAAAAATGTCATCGATGCCCGTGTTGCCAATCGTGCAGTGAAAGTGGAAGTTGAAGCGCTGACACCGCAAACCACGACAGGTTAACGATGAATCAAACGCAGCGGCAACAGTTTTTCAGCAGACTGCGCGCTCACAATCCGGCGCCAACAACCGAGTTGAATTACAACTCACCGTTTGAATTACTGATCGCCGTGATTCTCTCCGCTCAGGCAACTGATGTCGGTGTTAACAAAGCCACCGACAAGCTGTATCCGGTGGCGAATACACCACAGGCGATTCTCGATTTAGGTATTGCTGGACTGAAAAGCTATATCAAAACCATCGGCCTGTTTAACAGCAAAGCCGAAAACGTTATCAAAACCTGCCAGCAGCTAATCGACAAACATAATGGTCAAGTTCCAGATAATCGGGAAGCGCTGGAAGCCCTGCCTGGTGTCGGTCGTAAAACCGCCAATGTTATTCTCAATACCGTTTTCAAGCACCCCGTTATGGCGGTGGATACGCATATTTTCCGCCTGGCGAATCGCACCGGTCTGGCTAAAGGTAAAAATGTCCGTGAAGTCGAAGATCGCTTGATGAAAGTGATCCCCAACGAATTCAAACTGGATGCACATCACTGGCTGATCCTGCATGGCCGTTACGTTTGTACCGCCAGAAAACCGCATTGCGATCAATGTATTGTGACCGACCTGTGCGATGAATTTCGTCGCATGCAAGCCACCTCCAGGAAAACCGCCTGATGGCAGTTTTCAGTCAGGATCGTGATGCACTGCGCCAGCAATATCATGATGTCTGGCAAAAAATGCAATCCGGTCAAATACTCAGTGCTTTGGAACAAATGATTGCAGATGTCATTGTTTTGCATCCTGAATACCACCAGTTACTCTCCTCCCCGATTCAATCAGGCCAGGAGTATTTTGTGGAAAACGGTGAGACCAATCCCTATCTGCATATGGGCCTGCATATCGCGGTGCATGAACAGATTTCCACCGATCGCCCGGCTGGTATTGTGATCGCTCATCAAAAATTAATGGCTAAAACGGCTGACCCACACGCTGCAGAGCATTTAATGATTGATTGTCTGGCAGAGCAACTTTGGCTGGCTCAGCAGCAACAACAACCACCCTCAGAAACCGCCTATCTCAGAGCCCTTAAACATTTAGCGGAGAAGTAAACATGCAGGCATTACAGTTTCAGCATGCTCAGCCTATGTCTCAACTGATCCATCAACCGACGCCGAAACCAACCGGTCATGATGTATTAGTTGCCGTGGAAGCCGTCGCCGTAAATCCGGTCGATCTGAAAGTTAAATCAACCATTGATGCTGAATCGACTGGCAAGATTCTTGGTTGGGATGCCGCAGGCACCATCGTAGAAGTAGGCGAAAAATGTCATGATTTTCAGGCCGGAGATAAAGTTTTCTACGCCGGAGATGTTGGCCGTGATGGCTGTTTTGCCTCTCACCAACTGGTGGATTCACGCATTATTGCCAAAGCGCCGCAATCACTTGAGATACATCAATCAGCCGCCTTACCGTTAACCAGTCTGACCGCATGGGAAAGTCTGTTTGATCGACTCAGAATTAATGTGGAGAAGGATCTGGGTAAAACCCTGTTAATTATCGGTGCTGCAGGTGGTGTGGGGTCAATGGCAATTCAGCTGGCTAAACAGCTCACCCATCTCAGGGTCATAGCGACCGCTTCGCGCCCGGAAACCACAGAATGGTGTGAAATACTGGGGGCTGATGCCGTGGTCAGCCATCAAGGCTCCTTAACCCACAATTATCAGCAAGCAAACCTGCCAGCGCCGGATTATATTCTGTGTCTGAATGACAGTGATTATTACTATCCGCAAATGGTTGAACTGATTGCGCCACAAGGCCTGATAGCCCTGGTGGTCAGCTTTCAGCAACCTGTGGATTTGAATCTGCTGAAAACCAAAAGTGCCGGGCTGGTCTGGGAATTCATGTTCACCCGTCCCCATTTAAAAACGACAGATATCAGCCAACAAGGACTGATTCTTAAACGTATTGCTGAAATGGCTGATTTAAACCAGTTATATCCAGTATCGCTACAACATTTTGACAATCTGACACCTCAAACACTTGAACAGGCTCATGATTTAGTCAGCCATGGAAAAACAATCGGAAAAATCACGCTCGGGCCGCTGTCTGATGCGTAGCGCGGCTGAGCATATGCCCGTATAATTAGTACCACTATTATGGAGTCAGAGGTAAACCATGCAATCATCTAATTCACCTAAGTACCTGATCGGCAGTTTAATTGTTGTCGCAGTACTGTTCGTCATCGCTAACCTGATTTTGTCCAATATGCTGGCTATTGCTGATGGAGTCGTCGAGCCTGAACCCATGGATGCTGAAGCGATTGCTGAAAGATTAAAGCCAGTAGCACGGGAAAACATTGGTGAAGAACAGATTGCAGAGGCTCCTGTTGCTGATGAAACTGAAGATACTGCAGGCAGCGCTGATGAAAATAGCGTTGGCAAGCAAGTAACAACACAGGTTTGTGCTGTTTGTCATGGCACTGGCATGATGAACTCACCGAAAATCGGCAATGCTGCCGACTGGGCTCCACGCATCGAAAAAGGCATGGATACCCTTTACGAACATGCAATTAACGGCTTTAACATGATGCCTGCTCGGGGTGGTAATCCAAAATTGAGCGATGATGAAGTCAAAGCGGCTGTCGATTATATGATTTCATCTGCCGACTGAATTAATCATTTCATAGCCAACAAGTTAAGCCGGTCATTTCCGGCTTAACTTGTTGAGATACATAGCAAAAGAATTTTTGTAGTCATTAAGCCTTATGCTGAACCGATTATCGTCTAGCATTGACAGGGATCACACCAGCCGCCATGAGCTTACTCAGTTTTAATCTTCCAATAGTTGCCTTATTGCCTTTTGCTGCAGCGCCTTTTGCCGCTTGGGCCACGCGGTACAACCGATTAGCCTCTGCCTGGATTGCTGGGTTAACAACCTTGCTGACGCTGGCCATCTTGTTTCCCTCCATGCAGTTTATCTTTGCTGGCGAAACCCTCATTCAACAATGGTCCTGGCTGCCTTCAATTGGGTTTAATCTCGCTTTTCGTCTGGATGGTCTGGCTCTGCTGTTTGCCTTACTGATCCTGCTGATTGGTCTGCTGATCATCTTTTATGCCCGATATTACCTGTCGGCAAAAGATTCCATGGGGCGTTTTTACGCCTATATGTTGATGTTCATGGGCTCTATGCTGGGCATTGTATTATCCGAAAATCTGTTACAACTGGTGGTGTTCTGGGAACTCACCTCAATCACCTCGTTTCTGCTGATCAGCTACTGGCAGCATCGTCAGGATGCACGCCAGGGTGCCCGCATGGCACTTGCCGTAACAGGTGCTGGTGGTCTGGCATTGCTAGGTGGTGTGTTATTACTCGGGCACATTGTTGGCAGTTATCAATTAAGCGATGTACTGGCTTCCGGGGAGTTAATCAAAGGGCATGATTTATATCTGCCAACTTTAGTGTTGATTCTGCTTGGTGTATTCACCAAATCGGCCCAGTTTCCGTTTCATTTCTGGTTGCCCCATGCCATGGCAGCTCCAACTCCGGTTTCGGCCTATCTGCATTCCGCCACTATGGTGAAAGCCGGTATTTTTTTACTGGCACGATTTTTCCCGGCGCTCTCCGGTACACCAGAATGGATGTGGATGGTAGGCACAGCAGGGATGATCACGCTGCTCCTCGGTGCCTACGTCGCTTTATTCAAACATGATTTAAAGGGTCTGCTGGCTTATTCGACCTTGAGTCATCTTGGCCTCATTACCCTTTTGTTCGGCTTCAGCAGTGAGCTGGCACTGGTTGCCGCGATTTTCCATATCATCAATCATGCTACTTTCAAAGGTTCACTGTTTATGGTTGCCGGCATTATTGATCATGAATCCGGCACCCGTGATATGCGTAAACTCAATGGTCTGTTCAAAATGATGCCGCATACTGCGATGCTGGCGATGATTGCTGCTGCTGCGATGGCCGGTGTACCGCTGTTAAATGGATTCCTCAGCAAAGAGATGTTTTTTGAACAGGCCATCAGTGCATCGGGAACCACATTAGCCGCCTGGACCATTCCGGTATTAGTGACCTTGGCCGCCATTTTCTCAGTCGCTTATTCACTACGGTTTATTCATGATGTTTTCTTCAACGGCGAACCGATTGATTTGCCAAAAACACCCCATGAGCCCCCCAGGTTTATGAAAATTCCGGTCGATATTCTGGTGGTGTTATGTTTACTGGTCGGCGTTGCGCCCATGTTTTTGATCAGCCCAATACTGACCGTTGCCGTAGCTTCAAGTCTGCAAACGGCAGCGCCTGAATTCAGTCTGGCTATCTGGCATGGATTCAACCTGCCGTTAATGATGAGTTTCATTGCTTTGGTATTAGGTGTGGCCGTTTACAGCATGCGCCATCGCTTATTTGCCTGGCACGACAGATGTCTGCATGGCCTCGACGGTAAAGCGGTTTTTGACTGGGTACTGTGGAAAATCATTCGTCTATCGAAAAAAATTACTGATGCATTTGATCAAACCACCTTACAACCCGCCGTGACCTGGGTTATTGGTGGCGCATTGATGCTGAGTATCATCACCTTCTTCCAGTTCAACTCACCTTTACTTGGCGATCGGGTTTTGATGGAAGCCGATGTCATTACCTTTTTAATGTCGGCAGTACTGATTATTGCCAGTATCCTGACAGTAATGCTTCACCATAAACGGCTGGTTTCGCTGATTGCTATCGGGGTTGTCGGTCTGGTGGTGGCTTTAGGCTTTGTGAAGTTTTCAGCACCGGATTTGGCGCTGACCCAGTTATCCGTTGAAGTGGTCACCATTGTCCTGTTGTTATTAGCCTTATTCTTTTTGCCACAACACACGCCACAGGAGCGTAGCTATATTCGTTTCACGCGGGATGGCGTGATTTCTGTAGCGGCTGCAGTGTCGGTATTCTTTTTGACTATGGCCGTACTAAGTCGTGATTATTCACCGATATCCGGCTTCTTTATTGATAACGCCAAACCCGGTGGTGGCGGCACAAATGTGGTCAATGTGATTCTGGTCGATTTCCGTGGCTTTGATACTTTAGGAGAAATCGTCGTGCTGGCATTGGCAGGTATATGTGTCTTTGCCATGCTGGAAGGCCTGAAGCTTGCGGCTCCAGCAAAAGATGTTGATGGTCTGGTCTGGAGTCATGATCCGCATCCACCGATTATGCAGACCCTTACCCGCTTACTGTTTCCACTGATGCTGATGGTGGCAGTGTTTATCTTCCTGCGCGGTCACAACCTTCCGGGCGGTGGATTTATTGCCGGCCTGATCGCTTCGGTTGCTCTTATCTCGCAATATCTTGCCAACGGTATCGACTGGACCAATGAACGCCTGCGGATAGATATGCATCGGGTGATCTGGATTGGCTTGCTGGTTGCCACACTGACCGGTGTTGTCTCTATGTTGATCGGTTATCCGTTCCTGACAACCGCCTTTACTTATTTAACCTGGCCGGTTGTCGGTAAATTTGAAGTGGCCAGCGCCATTGCCTTTGATTTAGGTGTATTCCTGGTCGTCGTGGGGGCCACGGTAATGATTCTGGTCGAACTGGGCAAACTCAGTCACGCTTCGCATCACGTCAAACATGAGGAAGTTAACTAATGGAATGGCTAATTGCCAGCGTCATAGCCGTGATGACCGGTTGCGGCGTGTATCTTACGCTAAGAGCCAGAACCTTCCCGGTAGTACTGGGATTAACCATGCTCGCTTACGCAGTAAATGTTTTTTTATTTACCATGGGGCGTTTGCAAATCGGCTTTCCGGCCGTGATCGATCCGGCCGCCGCTGGATACACCGATCCTTTACCACAAGCCCTGGTATTAACCGCTATCGTGATTGCCTTCGGTATGACCGCATTTCTTATCGTATTGGCATTAAAAGCCCGTAGCGAATTAGGCAATGATCATGTCGACGGGCTGCACCGATCCGACGATGAACTTAAAGCCACCAAGCACAACTCAGCAAAATCTGATTCTGAACGGAGTACATCATGAGTCCGTTTACTATTCTGCCGGTGTTATTACCATTGATTGGTGGCATCTTGCTGTTGATGGCACGTCCAGCCGGTATTCAGACACAACGCATTTTAAGCCTGATATTAATCAGCTTGCTGGTTGGCGTCAGTCTGGTCAGCTTTAAACTGGCAAGCACTGATGTCATGCAAGTGGTTTTACTCGGTAACTGGCAGGCGCCGTTTGGTATCGTCATTGTGCTGGATCGATTATCGGCAATGATGCTGCTACTGACCTCCCTACTGGCTTTAGCCGCATTATGGTATGCCATACGCACCGATACCGATAAGCAGGGACAGCATTTCCATGTTTTGTTCCAGTTACAGCTGTTCGGTCTGAACGGTGCGTTTATGACCGGCGACGTATTTAATCTGTTTGTCTTCTTCGAAGTATTACTGCTCGCCTCTTACGGTTTATTACTTCACGGCGGTGGACGTCTGCGTACCCGCGCCGGTCTGCATTATGTGGTCATCAATCTGGTGGGATCGACGCTGTTCCTGTTCGCTGTCGGTACGCTTTACGGCATTCTAGGCACGCTGAATATTGCCGATATGGCCATTGCGGTGCAAAACGTCTCTGCAGAAGATCAGGGCATTGTCGCCACAGCGGCCGTTTTACTTCTGGTCGTCTTCGGTATTAAAGCAGCGATGTTTCCACTTTATCTGTGGTTGCCCGGTGCCTATGCCTACACCTCAGCCCCGGTGGCTGCTTTGTTTGCCATCATGACCAAAGTCGGTTTGTATTCGATTATCCGTGTTCACGGGACTGTGTTTGGTGAAGCCGCTGGCGATTTAGCGTTTGTGCATATTCAATGGGTATTGTTACTGGGTTTAATCACCCTGACATTAGCCGCATTAGGTGTACTGGCAGCCAGAGCATTACGCCGTCAGGTCGCCTATTTGATATTAGCGTCGGTGGCGACGTTGATGATTGCTATCGGCATTAATAGCGAAGCCGCATTAACCGCAACATTCTATTATCTTATTCACTCGACTCTGCTCGGTGCAGCTATGTTTTTAATCGCCGACGTGATTCTGAGAGGACGCGGTATCTATGCCGATTCGTTTACCAAAGCCATTCCGGTTGATCGTCCAGTGTTAGTTGGTTCGGTGTTTATGCTGCTGGGGATTGCCTTAACCGGTATGCCACCGCTCTCAGGCTTTTTCGGTAAAGTGATGATTCTGAATTCCGCTCTGGCTCACCCCTGGTTTGCCGCTATTTTAAGTGTGGTATTGATTGGCGGATTAATCATGATCATCGCGGTATGTCGTTCAGGTTCTTTACTGTTTTACAGTGTGCAGAAGGATAAATCGCAACAGACTTCACCTTTGAATAAATCAGCGTTTATTGCTGTGGTGATGCTGATGCTGGTCAGCCCGTTAATGGTGATATTCGCTAAGCCATTGAACAATATGAGTGCTCAAATCGCTGCACAGTTGTACGATCAACAGGCTTATATTAATGCAGTATTAGACACGCTTTCTCATGGAGAAACCGGCAAATGATGTTTCGGCGCGTATTTCCCCATCCTTTACTCACCCTGATTTTATGGGCTATCTGGTTATTACTGAATAACAGCATGGATCCGGGTCATATTGTGCTGGGTGCTGCTCTGGCGATTTTTATACCCTGGTTGACGTCAAGTTACTGGCCGGAACAAATCATCATCCGTCATCCATGGATGTTGGTGCTTTATATTCTGAAAGTCCTGTATGAAATTCTGGTCGCTAACGCGGTGGTCGCTAAATTGATTCTCGGTCCGCAAAAAAGGCTTAACCCCGGCTTCCTGCACTATGAACTGCAATTAACCAGTCCGGTGGGCATCAGCCTGTTAGCCAATACTATTTCATTAACACCGGGCACAGTCAGTTGTGATCTCAGTAAAGATCGTCGGTATTTACTGATTCATGCTTTGCATATTGATGATGTAGCCGAGATCAAAGCTGAAATTCATCGAAAATTTGAGAAGCCATTGCTGGAGATATTTGTCGCATGCTGAATCTGGCCTTATCAATCGCATTTGTTATGGTCGCGATTGCGATCCTGCTGAGTTTTATCCGGCTGATTATCGGTCCCAGTGTGCCGGACAGAATCCTGG
Source organism: Methylophaga sp. UBA2496 (assembly GCF_002341635.1). Classification (NCBI taxonomy): domain Bacteria; kingdom Pseudomonadati; phylum Pseudomonadota; class Gammaproteobacteria; order Thiotrichales; family Piscirickettsiaceae; genus Methylophaga; species Methylophaga sp. UBA2496. Next base: position 129,548 of record NZ_DDOK01000004.1, read on the forward strand.
CGTTGGATACTTTGTATATCAATACCATTGCCCTGCTGATTCTGCTGGGAATTAACCTGCAGAGTGCCCTGTATTTTGAAGCAGCATTATTGATCGCTGTCATGGGTTTTATGGGAACGCTGGCGCTGAGCAAATATTTGCTGCGCGGCGACATAATGGAATAGAGACGATTATGCTTGAGTGGATATTAGCGATTTTGATTATAGTCGGGGCGTTTTTTACGCTGGTCGGTTCGATTGGTTTATTCAAACTACCTGATTTTTATATGCGCTTACATGGCCCGACCAAAGCCAGTACCCTGGGCGTTGGAGCGATTCTGATTGCCTCAGCGATTCATTTCAGTCTGAAAACAGATGGAGTCAGTCTGCATGAAATTCTGGTGACTTTATTCCTGTTTATCACTGCCCCGGTAAGTGCCCATCTGATGGCTAAAGCGGCCATTCATATTAAAGTCAAACAGGTGGAACGTACCCGCCAGCTTGAAGATTAACGTGTCGGAAATACGCAAGCCCCAAATCTGGGTCGATGCCGATGCCTGTCCGGTAGTGATTAAAGAAATTCTCTACCGCGCTGCCACCCGCACAGAGACTCACACCACTTTTATTGCCAATCACAGTTTACGTTTACCGCCCTCACCGTTTCTCAAATTCCAGCAAGTGCAATCCGGTTATGATGTAGCCGATAATGAAATTGTCGAACGTCTGATGAAAGGTGATTTGGTCATCACCGCAGATATTCCCCTCGCCGCCGAGGCGATTGAAAAAGGGGCCTTAGCCCTCAACCCCAGAGGCGAACTCTACACCACCGATACCATCAGTGCCCGCCTCACCATGCGTAACTTTATGGAAACCATGCGCAGCAGCGGCGAACAAATGGGTGGCCCGCCAGCCTTTAATCAACGCGACCGGCAGGCCTTTGGCAATCAGCTGGATAAGTGGTTACAGAAAGCCAGGCGTTGAGCTGAACCTGTTATGCAGTCTTGTCTATTGGGTTTATAATCCAAATTAAATCCGGTTTACCCATAGTCTTAATCACAGAGGCGCTAAAGGTAAAACACCATGAATAAATCCAAACGTTCTCAGACAAAGAATCTTAACGTCCCCATTGCCAGTACTGACGACAGCCAGATAATCCCTGAAAACTCAGTTGATGTCAGCAACAAATCAAGTGATGAAAATAATGACCCGTTTAAAGAACGTCGTGATTTGATTCTGACACATAAAGAAGCACAGGCTGCCAGCCCTGATGACATGGCTGCTTGCGGTGAAGAAGATATCGGTGCCGGGCTCGAGTTTCTAGTGACTAAAGACGATCACCATAAGTAACTGCCGCCCGGTTCAACCCATCCCTATTTTATCCCTCTTACTTTTTGCTCCCTATCCTTCCACAACGCATAAGCCACGATAACCCAACTCTTGAATCAGCTTACCGCAAAAGCTCGCTTGCGAGGTTTGACTTAAAGCAATAGAATGCTATTGATTCTCATTACCAAATAACATTCAGGAGCCTTTTGTGAGCAGTGCCCACTCTGTCAGCCACTTTAACGTGCAGGTGCTGTACAGCGAACATCATAACTGGCTGAAATCCTGGCTATATCAACGATTAGGTAACAGTGCAGAAGCCGCCGATCTGACCCAGGATACATTTCTTCGTCTGCTCGGTTTGCCTGCGTCACGTCACTTTTCCAGCAATGAACATGCTCGCAATTTTTTATGTGCTACCGCGAAAAATCTCTGTATTGATCTCTGGCGTCGAAAGGAAATTGAAAAAGCCTGGCACGATACGCTCTCAAGTTATCCCGAAGAAACAGCCCCATCAGCAGAACGCCAGGCGGCAGTGCTGGAAGCTCTGGAAGAAATTAACCTGATGTTAAGTGAGTTACCGACCAAAGCAGCCAAAGCCTTTCTGTTAGCCGTGGTCTGCCAGATGACGGATGCTGAAACAGCGATTCAATTGGGTGTTTCAGATCGCATGGTGCGTAAATACGTGGCAAAGGCCATGTTGGCCTGTCTGACATTACAGGCATCCCAAACCACCCGTGAGCTCATTTCCGAGCCACGTTTATATGGCTGAGCCCTCTCACAAAACACTTGAAGAGGCTGCTGAATGGTATGCCATACTTCGTGATGGCCAAGCCAGTGATGAACATAAGTCCAGTTGGCGTAAATGGCTTGATGCCAAGCCTGAGAATAAAAAGGCCTGGGGGTTCGTGGAAAAAATCAGCCACAATTTCGAAGCGTTGCAACAAACCCCGGATCCGCATGCCACCGCAGACAATCTATACAGTGCCAACCAACGACTACGCCAACGGCGGCGTCTTCTGAGTGGCATGATGAGTATTGCTGTCATTGGTTTTCTCGGCCAACTCAGCTGGAATAAAAAATGGCTCCCCAACAGCGTCATGGCTCTGGCGACTGATTATCACACAGGTGTCGGCCAACAGCGAAATATCACCCTGGCAGATGGCAGCCAAATCTGGCTGAACACGGCTACCGCGATCAATGTGGACTTCTCTGAACAGCAAAGACGTATTCAGTTACTTCATGGCGAGATCTATATTGAAACAGCAAAAGACCTCAACCGTTCCTTCATCGTGGACACAACGCATGGCCGGTTAACCGCTCTTGGCACACAATTTAATGTATTGAACCATCAGAAAGATATCGAACTCGCTGTCTATCAAGGTGCGGTATCCGTTCAGACTCATAATGATCAGCAAGCAAAACTTCAGCAGGGTGAAACAACCCGTTTCAGTACCCACCAGATTCAGCCAAAACAACCTGTCATCACAGCCCGACAAGCCTGGCGACAAGGTCTTTTAGTGGCTGAAGATATGACGCTGAAAGAGCTGATTGCCGAACTCAATCGTTATCAACACCGCTATATCAATATCTCTGATGAGATTGCTCAGCTGAAAGTCTATGGCAGTTTCCCGCTCAGTGATACGGATCGCGTACTGGTTATGCTGACCAGAGTTTTACCCATCCAGGTGCGTCAGGTTTTTCCAGGGTGGATTAAACTGGAACCAAGCCGAAGTTAAATTATAAATAAAATCAACATCTTGCAATTATTTCAATTATTTTTCAAATAATGGTTCCGGATTTGGACACCTCACCCGTTTCTATCTGTGTAAACACAAAAATAGATGAGGTAATACGAATGGTGAAACAACACCACCACAAACAACCAGCTAAAAACCGGCTCAAACCCCTGGCGCTTTCAATACATATTGTTGCTGTTTCCAGCATGGGGACACTGGGATGGCTTCCTGCTGCACAGGCAGAAACAAGTCAGGCTGCGGCTCAAGCCACGCAACAGTTTAATATCCCTGCCGGATCACTGAGTCAGGTACTGGCCCGTTTATCGGCACAGGCCGGCATCTATCTTGTCGGTGCATCAGAGTTAGCCAGTGGCAAAAGCAGTGAAGGTTTGCAAGGCACTTATACAGTTGAAAATGCCCTTGGCCGGATTCTCACCGACAGCGGTCTGGTGGCCGTAGCTCAGGGCGACAATAGTTACGCTTTGCAGGAAATCAATGAACAAGGTCAAAGTGTTACGTTATCTACGATGAAGGTTCAGGGGCTGGGAATGAATGGTTCTGCCGCCAATGCCTATCGGGTTGGCGATGTTTTCGCTGGTGCGCTGGGAAACCTGTCAAAGCAAAATACACCGTTTACCATTGAAACCTACTCTGAAGATTACATAGCCAATCTGCAGGCACGTTCACTGGGCGAGTTAACCAAATTTGATGCGGCTATCAGCTTATCAGGCAATAATCTGATCACAGAAAATAATGCTTTTTCCATTCGTGGTATCAGCCCGGATTTTGATACCGGACAGAAACTTGACGGAATGAATTTCCGCAGCCGTGCCAAAGACCTGCCGCTGGAACATCTTGAGCGGGTTGAGATCCTCAAAGGTGCCGGTGGTTTCCTTTATGGTTTCGCAGCGCCAGGCGGCATTATCAATTATGTGCTTAAACGCCCGACTGACGAATTCAAGGCCAGTGTATCCACCCAATTAATGGATAGTGGGTTGCTCATGGCCCATGGCGATATCGGTGGGCGTGTCGGTCCAGAGGATATGTTTGGTTATCGCGTCAATGTCGTTAAAGAAGGCGGTGACACCTATGTCGATGACGCTAAGGCCTATCGTAAATCGGCTTCTGTCGCAGTTGATTTACGTATCACACCGGATCTCACCTGGCAGGCAGATGCACTGGTATCTGAGCGTAAAAGCTATGGCGGCTATTTTTCTATTTCACCCAACTCGGACGGTTCATTTACTGATCGCACAGTCAGCAACATTGTCAGCCCGATTGACGGTGATAAACGCCTGGTCCCGGACTGGACCCGCTATGAATCGGAACACATTACCACGGGTAGTGATTTAATCTGGCAGGTTAACGATAACTGGAACAATAAACTGTCGTACCGTTACTCCACCAGCTATCGTAATCCGCTGATGCCCATTTTGTATGTCGATGGCGATGGCAACTATTCCGCTACGCTCTACAATTACAACAATCTGTTCAAAAGCTATCAGACACAGAATGTGCTGAGTGGCATCATCGAAACCGGCCCTGTCACCCACAATGTGGCTTTGGGTTTATCGCATACCCGTACCATTTCATCCAATAGCTCTGGTATTGGCACACTGGCGATTCCGCTGGGGTCGGGCAATTTATCTTCCCCGGTTGAATTCGACCGTCCGGTGAGCCATCTGGATAAAAGTGATGCCAGCTTTAACGAGTATTCCAGAATCACCCGGAAAGAAGCATTTATCTCGGATACCCTGAATGTGGGCGATAGCTGGGATTTTATTCTCGGCGCACGTTACGGCAGTCTTGAAGATAAATATGGTGATTACAAAGAAAGTGAAATCACACCTTCGGTCGCAGCTATTTATCGGCCAGTCGAATGGCTTTCAATTTACGCCAGTTACGTAGAAGCCTTTGAACAAGGTGCCACTGCACCCAATACTGCAGCCAATGCCGGCGAAGTGTTTGAACCATTAATCAGCAAACAGGTCGAGACCGGCGTTAAGATAGAGCATGATAACTGGTCAGCCAATATGGCGGTATTTCAGCTGCAAAAAGGTCTCACCTACACGGATGGGAATGATGTCTTCAGTCAGGATGGTGAAGCCCGCTACGAAGGACTTGAGATCTCCACCCGAGGCAAACTCAATGAACAATGGCTTGTCGGTGCCAGTGCAATGTGGCTGGATGCCACCAACCGAAAAACTACTGATGAGAGTCTGGAAGGCGAATCGATACAAGGCGTCGCTGACAGACAGTTCCGTTTATACAGTGAATATCAGGTTCCAAATACCCGGTTGACACTCACGGGTGGCGCGCAATACACCAGCAGCATACCGTTGGATAATTTCAACCAGTGGCAAGTGGACTCGGTAACGTTGTTTGATTTGGGCGCACGCTATGAAATTGACCTCAACAAACAATTGCTGACATTACGATTAAATGTTGAAAACCTGACCGATAAAGCTTATTGGCTGACCTCTGCAGGCAGCTCAAGCATCGCTCAGGGCGCACCACGCACGATCAAACTGGGAGCACAGCTGGACTTCTGACATCTCAACACACCCCGGCAGCCATCACTGCCGGGGCTTTCTGCATAAATGAAAAAGAATAAATCTGTCCTTTTGCTTTTTTAAACTTGGCCAACAAGCGTGTGGTATTCAACTGGATAAGTGGTTGTAGCAAAAGGTTGAGTTTTATCACGGTTAGCGGCTGAACATAATTCATCCAAATCCAGTTTGCTGTATCCTGCCTTGAATTTGTGTAGAAAATAATCAGAATAGTGGCTTGCTGTGTTTACACGCAGCAAGCTATTTTCGTTTCAGGAATCCCCATGTTTTTTAAAAGAGCCCTATTACCGATTTCATCGTTGTTCTTCTCGATTTCGCTATTGGCAACGGGTTACGGCTTATTGATGACATTCATCGGCATATTCCTGAAACAGGAAGGCCTTACTGAGGGCGTCATCGGCTTAATCAATTCTGCATTTTTCCTGGGCGCAATGTTGGCCGCTGTTTTCAGTCAAAAACTGATTGTCACAGTAGGTCATGCACGTAGTTTTTCGGCTTTTTCTGCAATTATGGTCATGGCATTTTTGGGGCACGCCTTATGGTTCGATCCCTGGTTTTGGGCCACATTGCGTTTGGTATCCGGTTTTGCCTTTTATGCCATGTTGATCGTCTTAGAAAGCTGGCTTAATGAAAAAAGCTCCACCGAAGACCGCGGCAAAATTCTGGCGATTTACACCATCGTTTTCTTCCTGGCGTTAGCCTTCGGACAACTGCTGCTTATGCTGGAAATGCCAGCCAATACCATTTTCATTCTGGGTTCCATTCTGGTGCTCTGGTCGCTAATTTTTGTCGCCATCACCCGTGTCTCACAACCGGTTTTAAAACCCTTTGAACGATACAGCATGCCAAAACTGTTATCGATAGCACCGTTGGCATTAGTTGGGAGTTTTATTGGCGGAGTATTTATTGGCGCGTTTTATACCATGCTACCGCTGTATGTTTTAAATGTGTTTGACCAACCCAAAGTGGTCTCCTTGTTTATGGCAATTACCATTCTGGGTGGGCTAATGTCGCAATTACCTGTGGGCATGTTATCGGATCGAATAGGACGCCGGAAAATGCTGGCCTGGTCTGGATTTTTCGGTGCGGGTGTTTTTCTATTAATGCTGGTTTTGCCTTTGATCTGGCGTGAAAGCGTGACGTTGCTTTATACAGTGGGCTTTTTGCTTGGTGTCAGTTTGTTCAGCATTTATCCGTTGAGTGTAGCGCGTGCCAATGATGTGTTTGATGAAAACACAGACCTGGTCGAGATTAGCCGAACCTTATTGTTTTCGTATGGCTTAGGGTCATTCATCGCACCGTTATTGTTAGGGTTTGTACTGGGATTTTCCGCGATCGCATTCTTTACCGTACTGACATTGTTTGCCTTGGCGTTAGGATATTACGCATTGCAGAGCGAGCGTATCTCAGAAGACCATATGAATGTCTATGTTGCCGTTCCAGCCACATCCGGCGATGTGCTTGCAGAAATGGATCCACGCATGGACGAACAATGGGTAGAAGATCATCGGCCTCATCCTGAGCCAACAACTTAATTGATTAGGTATCTAGTTTATTGATAGCTGGTTTTATTGCCGAAGAATCTTTTCCATTGAGTTACCTTTAGCCAGCTCATCAATCAGCTTGTCCAGATAACGGATTTTCTGCATCAATGGATCGTCGACTTCTTCAACCCGAACACCACATACCACGCCTTTAATCAAAGAGCTATTTGGATGAATGGCTGGGGCTTGGGCAAAAAAGGTTTCAAAATCATTTTCCAATTCGATTTGCTGTTTTAAGCTCGCTCGGTCATAACCAGTCAGCCAGCAAATGATTTGATCAACTTCCGCTTTCGTTCGATTTTTGCGTTCAGCCTTTTGAATATACAGCGGATAAACCTTTGCAAATGGCATGGTGAAGATAGGATGATTGTTTTTTTTCATATCCAAATAACGTTGGTCTCATATCAAGTTTGCTGCCCCCTTGATTCGGTGGAGCGTCATTGGCCCGTAACGTATTTGATGCACTGGTAAGAACGGCACATTTACCACTGCACTGCTTGATCTACCAGCGCCCTTTTGACTGTAGTAACGTTGATCTCACCCGAATCACATACCTTAGCCTGAACTGAAAGCAAAACATATCCACTGATACTCGGATCATAGGCTGTGTGGACAATAGTGACGACATATCCTTCTTGGTGATGGCTCACAACCATTGCTTGGACGAAATTCCAGCCTGTCTGATTATCTATTGGTTCGTTGCTTTCAATATGCTTCATGATTGCAGTGGTGGCTGAACCCCATTCGCACCACAAATCGTCGAGTGACTGATAACGTTGCATCATTGCTCAATAGCCTTTTCTAACGGCGGATTCAGCGGCTTGTCCGCTGCAATGCTTTGTTAGGCGAACGAAAGTAAGACTGATCACCTAAAAGCCATTTTTTATCAACTCCCCGTCCAACAAGGTGTTCAATAAAGCTAGATTCAGCCCTTGCGTTCGGAAAAGAAAGACCTCTCTCAATCCCACCACCATCGATATAGATATACATATTTTCATAAAGATAATCGCACCCCATCAAACACACAGGCATCACAATATAGGGATCTAAGCGCTCTGCATCATTACAGTCTGATCTAGGTTTCTTATGTGCAGTAACCAAAGTTTTCACATTGAACTCTTGCCCGCAAATAGCACAATTTTCATGGATTTTATCTTTAAATAACCATTCTTTTAATATGTACTGCTCTTTTCTTGCTGTTTGTTCTCTTGTCTCATCCGTCCCAGCATCAAGAAGAGCTCTTAATCTTCGGAGGTAAAATTCATATGCATCTATAACTGGCATGTCATCATCGGATAAAATCCGATCACCGATAAGACTATAAATATAATGCATCCGGCCATTTGTCTTATCTACATGCACCAATGGTGAGGAATTTGTGGTTTTTTGTATATGGGCGCTTCCATAGCCTTTTTCTGACAAATAATCTCGAAACTCAGGAAACGATACAGCCCTACCGGAATCAATGAAAGATATTAAGTCTTTTTCAATTTCATTTAGCTCCGTAGTTTGTCCTACAAACTTTAAACCAGAACCAATGTTAATCATGTAGACAGAACTTCTTAAGTATTCCTCGATTATCTCTTCTGGTGGGTATGGATACTTATAGGTCCTCCCATCTAAGGCATTTCTAAATGTCGCTGCAAGCTTTGCAGAATCACAATAATCGATAACACCAAAAACCTTTTCGCAGTAATTAATAATGGTGTTATCTCGATTTTCAAAAATATACCAGTAATCATCGTCACTCACTCTAACCCAAGACGTAGGCGAGTTCTCAATTAACAACGAAACGAGCGAATAGTATTCGCCAAGCTCTTCATATAGATACTTCAAATTCGCAATGCCACAACGACCCGGCAGGCCCTGTGCTTTTTTAAGCATCTTTTCTATATTCTTGACACTAGACTTCCTAATCAAGAATATATTTTTGCTAGTTAAAATTGAATTCCTCGTGGCTCGATTTAACTCTGGCGTGAAAAATTCGAACTCACAATCAATTTTGACATCATTGATAAGGTTGAGCCCCCCCTTTATATGGCTTTCCCTACCCATTAGACCTGAAGTATAGATTTCCTCTTCAAATTCTGAGACCAGCCAATAATCTCTAGACTCTAATATATCTATGAATTCCCTTAGAGAAGGGATGGAGTTTTTGTTGACTTTATCTTTAAACTTAGACTTTATTAATTGTTCAATTCTTTGCCTGGTGACACCACCAAACCGGCTCGCAGTTTCTTCATAAGTAGGCCAAGGCGATTCATCTAGCCCGTAGTAGAACTTTATAATTTCGATGTCTCTAGTCTTATTTTGTCCATCTTTGATGTTGCTTTGCAGAAATCCCGTTAATTCACTTTCAATGTCCATCTATGCGCCTTTATCTGGAATCTTCTAACGCCTTGCTCACTGGAAAATTGCGAGCGCAGCGAGTAATTTTTCCGTGTGCAGCAAATTGTTAGAAGCCATTACGAGTCACCAAAACTCTTAGCAACAACAGAGACCATTTTATGGAATCATAGACAAGCGCGGAAATTACTGGCTTTGTCCCATGTACGTCACCCATGTTTGATCTCAATTTCTGCATTACAAATGCCGCTTGGTTCAGGGAGCCCTCCAAACTAGAAAACAATGGCTTAAAATCCGGTTCACTCCATCCAATTTCTTGAAGCTCTTTAATTAGCTGATCCTTGGCACCAATGGCATCAATAGATTTCTTAATCCTTTCTTGGAATGATGCTTTATTCGGATCGCCAAGGCCAAACTCTTGATATATTGAGCCGGTAACGGAATCTAGCGCTCCGCAAGAAGCTGAGAGTGATCCACTTAAATCACCGTCTCTCAATCTGCTTGCGGCTTTTAGAATATCCTCATGCGCGTTATCAGGTATGTCCTTTAGCTCTGATACATCAAATATTTCTATCGGCAATATCTCAGATCCCGAAAACTTCCAGCCCACCCTGGATAGAACTCGTTCTAACTCTGATATTAGGCTTGGTTTCCGCCGCAGCATCTCTTCACAGCAAATTGAAGCAACGACACCAACTGACTCAGCATCCATTGAGCCAATCTGTATATCAATTGCACTCAGCAATTGCGACTTTGATGCGCCTCCCTGTGTTTTTTGTTCCAAGTGTGCAAGTCTTGACATATCAATATCAGCATACCCAACGATTTGCTTTATATCACCAAAGGAAAAGTTTTCCGTAAGCGAGGATCTTATCGGCCCCCAAGAGACTTTTTTCATGCTCATATCTTCCTTTGGCTTCTAACGCCGCAAATAACTGGAAGTAAAAAGCGCGCAGCGGTTTTTGCGGTCCGTGTTAATTTGCCTTGTTAGCCATTTTTTCACTCTATAGCACCACCAGTTCAGCGATGCTTTCTAAACTACCAACAGCGATATCGATATAGGGAAGACCTGATGCCAGCTTCCTTGGCTTCCATATAAATCGGTACTCTTTCTGATACTCGTACCTGAAGTGCTTCGACATCGGGACATCTATTGCAGCAGCCTTTGGCAACAGTGGATCGACATAGACGGCATTGCCTTCCTGAAATGTTGCGTCGGAAAAGCCCGCTGTGCTTTGTTGAATCAGTAATTCACGGAATCGGTTTTTGTCATGAATAATTACACAAGCATCCGCTTGAAAATCAACAAACAATCTAGGCTCGACAGTTGTAGTCAAGCAATATAACCAATAGTCAGTACCCGCGTCATAATTAATATCTAGCCGGTGGTCTTTTAAGTCCTCAGGGACATCTTGAGGGTTAAGAACGAATTTAAGAACATCATCGCGAGTTAGCGAGAGCGAGAGAGGCAAGAAGAGTTCATCGTCACGAACAGCGCCATTATGATCAGGTGTTGCGTAGTAACTCGCTGCTTGTACGCGTAATTCACCTCGCTCGTACAAACTTGTCATGTGCTTGGCTTCGCCAAATTTGATAAATACCTGGCCCTCTTTAAGTCCTCTTGACGAAAGAACCTGAGAGGATTTTTTTCCTAGATCACCGACAAAATCGGGGAACGGCTCTGAATGTAAAATATCTCTTGTGAATCCGTTTGGATATGGCCCATGACGCAGCACCATCTCTTCAAGTACATGCGTCCACAATTCCATACCCCTTACGCCTTCAAGATCCATCTGTGGCAGACCTATTTTTGCTTGCGGAGTAAGTCGCAAGTTATTCACAAATACATCCCGTACTCGCTGATTCAACTCTTGTTGCGTGAGGTGACGACAGTATCTTTGCTTGCGATATGCCTGTCTCCAGACTTCATGACGTGGTATTCCGCTTTTCATGGCTAACAGTCTGTTAATGAGATCTGCGACCTCATAATAATTATTAGCGTGGATGGTTTATAAATTTGACAAACCCTACCAACACGAATTAACCAATTGAAATATCTAATTTTTTCCAGGTAAGATTTTACTGAATTCATTAATCGTGAAAGATTCAGGATCAATTTTCTGCCTGAACAGGCTTGGGAGTAGGTTGATGCGAGCTGAATATCCATATCGGCCTCAAAATGAGAGATGTATCACAATTTATACGGTTTTTAAAATTAAAACAAACCTTTGATTTATTTGAGATATTAACGATTAATCGAAGATATGAATTTCTGCATCTGATTTCTTTAGCTGCCAATAAAGAGCGAAATAACAATTCAAAATTATTCTCTGTGTCTCTGTGGTTAATTTTTAAGGCTGATGAGATTATCAAATCTCGGACAAAAAAAGGCTCAGTTTTAGTTAAAAACTGAGCCAGTTTTATTGGGCCAGATTTGATGAATGACCTTATTTCAAATATCCACTTCCTCAAACAGTTCTGGCACTTCAGCATCCCAGCCGAATTTTTCGGTGATGTATTTACGCATGGTGTCGCTGGCAACGACTTCGCCGTGGGTGACGTAAACCTTATCGGGCTTGAGGTTGCCCTGCTCTAACCAACTCAAAATTTCGTTGTAGTCACCATGAGCGGACATGGAATCCAGGTTATGAATTTCGGCTTTTACCGGCCAGTACGCACCGTGGATTTTGACGGATTGAGCACCATTTACCAATGCATCCCCACGAGTGCCCGGGGCCTGGAAGCCTGCGAATACAATACTGTTTCGTGGATTCGGTAATAAGGTTTTAAGATGATGTAATACCCGACCACCGGAGGCCATACCACTTGCCGATACAATCACGCAGGGATAACGCATGGCATCCAGTTCGATAGATTCATCTACGGTACGGATGTACTGAGTTTGATCGTCAATCAGCGCGCACTGGCTTTGGTCCAGCTTATGTTCTTTGTGGTGTTTGATGAAAGCCTCAGTGGCCTTAATCGCCATCGGGCTGTTCAGGTAGACCGGCATTTCGGGGATTCTGCCTTCTTCCATCAGTTTATGCACCACATAAAGCAGCATTTGTGCCCGGCCAACGGCAAAGGCTGGCATCAGCGTGATACCGCCGCGGCCAGAAGTTTTAGTAATGATATCAGCGAGTTCAGCTTCCGGATCTGAATCACCATGGAGACGGTCGCCGTAGGTGGACTCGCATACCAGTACATCAGCGTGCTGCAGTGGTTCCGGCGGACGCATGATAATGTCGTTTTGTCGTCCCACATCACCTGTAAAGACTACTGTGCGATCTGAACCTTTGTGATGAACATGCACACAGGATGAGCCCAGAATATGCCCAGCTGGTGTGAAGCTGACTTCAAAGCCTTTTACTGGCTCAAATGTCTCGTGGTAATGCAGAGATTCGAAATGTTTTAACGCTTCTCTGGCATCTTTTTCGGTAAATAATGGTTCCGGGCTCTCGTGTTTTGAGAACTTCTTGCGAAAAGCATATTTGGCATCTTCTTCCTGCAGATAACCGGCATCGGGCAACAGCACATTACATAACTCATGGGTGGCCTTGGTGCAGTAGATTTTGCCTTTAAAGCCGTTTTTGACCAGTGCTGGCAGATAGCCGGAATGATCGATATGAGCATGCGTCAGTACCACGGCATTGATGGTTGAAGGATCGACCGGAAACGGTGCCCAGTTCCGTCGCCGCAAGGTTTTCACCCCTTGATACAAGCCACAATCCACCAGCAATCGGTGATTATCATCAGAAAGCAGGTAACGGGAACCGGTTACTGTGCTGGTACCACCGAGAAATCGAAGTTTCATATGCGTGTGATCCTTGTCTGACAAATACTGTTTTTAGCTAGAGTACAGTTTACTGGGGTTAGACATACAAACTGTTGATATGGGTCAAATCTTTGGTGGACGTCTTTATTCTCAATTTATACGCTAAACATAGAAATGTTTACCGTATCACTACTTTCATAAACTTGTCAGATATTGACCATATTGATGCAGATTAACTGTAACTCTATTGATTTGTAGTAACGTCTAATTGAAAAAGCATTTACTTGTTGAGATACAAGCGCGTGGTTATTGAACCGCATCTGTTGTGACTAAAATCCACTAATCAAAGCGTTTCACTCTGCTATTACAGCAAGATAGATGTCCTCTTTAATAACCTTAAGGAATCCACATCATGACACTACAGCAAATAAATCAAGAAAGATCAGCTAGCATTTCGACGATTATCGCCGCTTCTGAAAAGTCTGAAGATGAAAAATCGCCTCAGGTTCCTGATCCTTCCGAAGGCACTTATCAGCCGGCAGATGACCCGGATGATGATAAACAGAAAGAGGCCGAAGAGGCTCCACCTATGCCGCAGCCTCCCACTCCGCCATGAGCACCTAGTCAACAGGAATGCATAAAAAAAGGCCCCGTTTGTATTAAAAACGAGGCCTTTTTTATGCTGCTAGAGCATTAATGGTGATGATGATCACCCGTGCCATCCACCACGGTCACATACGGTGCTGGATATTGCAGAGTGGATTGACCATGGCCGCCGTGGCCAGCATGAGCTGAATGATCCATTTCACTATCTTCCTCAGTCATATCCATCTGAGGATCATGGTGGTGTTGATGGGCTGAGTGATCGGTTTCATCTTTAGCCTGACCATGTTGATGCTGATGGCTTTTATGTTGACTATGATCCACGGAATGCTCAGATTCACCCTTAGTTTGGCCATGCTGGTGTTGATGCTGATGCGCTTTATGCTGACTGTGATCACCTGATGGATCTGTTTGCTGATCCATCTCATCATGTTGTTGATGTAATTCATCTTCTTCAAAATCCATTTCACGATATTGACCCTGCACTTGTCCCCGGGTTTCGACGGTTGCTTCGGCAATTTGATCCCAATGTAATTCGCCTGATTCGCATTTCTGCGTGACCGGAAAAGTCAGCACGCTGGTGGCACCCACACCAATCCGCCCACGGAAAATAAATTCATCAAAATGAATATCACTTAAGGTATTACCTGACCAGGTAATCTGCCGAACAGCTTCGGTTATCTCAACCCCATCCTTAAAGAATGGGCGTTCAACCGGCTTTTTGACGACTTCCAGCTGCCAGCCCGCTTTGGGCATGGGTTGCACAAATTGCAGACCTTCCGGAATATCAACCGTGATGCGGGTAGTCCCCGATCCATCACAACCCGCGGTTACTGCCAGGACGCCCTTGTAATAACTGCCACTTTCCGCCTGAGTCTGCTCGAGAAACACTTGAGCATTAGCCAAACCGGGTATCAACATCGCCAAGCACAAAAGTTTATTTTTCATCATTTTTCCAACCTGATTTCCATTGTGGGTTAGCACCCGTTTTGTTTTATCCGAGTGGTATTACTTAAGCATATCCCGAATATTGGATAAATGCGCTTTGCCACGCTCTTTTCGTTCTTCCGGATCAACCTGGGTTTTTTCGGTCATCCAGATCAAATCTTCTGGCGGTAACTCGCGAAGAAAACGACTTTCTTCACAGTCCACCTTTTCACCGTAACGTTTACGGGTATTGGCCAGCGTCATCACCAGACTGCGTTGTGCCCTTGTGATGCCAACGTAGGCCAGACGCCGTTCTTCCTCGATGGAATCCTCTTCAATACTGGTTCGATGCGGCAGGATTTCTTCTTCCATTCCGACAATGAATACATGCGGAAATTCCAGCCCTTTCGCCGCATGCAATGTCATCAGATGCACCGCATCGGCCTGATTTTCATCAGCCTGCCGGTCCATGATATCCATCAACGTTAAACGTGCCGCAATATCGCCAATCGATTTTTCTTCGGTGTCCTGATCAATCATTCGCTCGATCCAGCTGACCAGTTCATCGACATTTTCCATACGTCGATTGGCTTTATTCGGATCGCCACTGACTTCTTCCAGCCAGCCGCGGTAATTGATCTCCTCGATCATATCCTTGATCGCATCCAGCAGATTGCCACGGGCAGCACGATCGGAAATATCAATCAGCCAGCGGGTAAAGACTTCCAGGTTCTGCACTGATTTAGCTGGCAGACTTTCAGCCAGTCCCATTTCAAAACAGGCGCCAAACATGCTGGTGTTCCGTTTGGCAGCATATTCTCCAAGCGCCTGTAAGGTAGATGAACCGATACCTCGACGTGGCGTGTTAATGACTCGTAAAAAGGCATTATCATCATCCTGATTGGCCAGCAGGCGCAGATAGGCCATGATGTCTTTGACTTCAACCCGCGAGAAAAACGAGGTGCCACCGGTCAGAAAATACGGCACGTTATGTTCACGTAACACTTTTTCCAGCGAACGGGATTGATGATTACTGCGATACAGAATCGCATAGTCCTTGAAACTGGCCTGGTGTTTGAGCTTGTGATAAAGCAGCTCGGAAATAACTTTTTCTGATTCATGTTCGTCATCACGACAGCCAATCACCCGAATCGCATCGCCCTCGCCCATCGCACTCCACAGTTTCTTTTCAAAAATATGGGGGTTATGACTTATCAATGTATTGGCGACTCGTAAGATACGGCCCATCGACCGATAATTCTGTTCCAGTTTAATCAGCTTTAATCTTGGAAAGTCAGTTTGCAGTTGCACCAGATTTTCTGGGCGTGCGCCACGCCAGGAATACACCGATTGATCATCGTCCCCTACCACGGTGAGCTTTTCACGAATGCCGACCAATTGCTTGACCAGTTCATACTGACAACCGTTGGTATCCTGATATTCATCCACCAGCAGATAGTGAATTTTGGCCTGCCATTTTTGTAACACATCACGATGTTCTCGGAACAGAATCACCGGTTTTAAAATCAGATCATCAAAATCTACGGCGTTATAGGCCTGCAATGCCTGCACATAACGTGGGTAAACCCTGGCAGCGAATTCTTCCTGAGCACCGTCGGCAATCTGGGCCGCCTGCTCGGGCAAAATTAATTGGTTTTTCCAGTTTGAAATCAGGTTTTGCACTTCCTGTGCATGATCGCTGTCAGCCGCAAAATCACGTCCCATCAGATCGCGAAAAACCGCCAGTGAATCCTGGGCATCAAAAATGGAAAAGCCGGGACGATAGCCTAGTGATTTTCCATCACGCCGCAGGATATTCAAACCAAGCGTATGGAATGTGGATACCATCAAACCTCGCGCTGAGGCTTGTCGGGTAGACATCAAATCAGCAACCCGCTCCTTCATCTCACGAGCGGCTTTGTTGGTAAAGGTTACGGCGGCGATATTGCTGGCTTTCATACCGCATTGCTCGATCAGATAGGCAATCTTGCGGGTAATCACCCGCGTCTTGCCACTGCCGGCACCGGCTAACACTAACAACGGTCCATCGATGTAACGCACAGCTTCCCGCTGTTGCGGATTGAGATCTTTCACTAAATATTAATTCGCTGTGTCGAGGCGTCGATAGCCGATGGCTTCTGTTAAATGGACTGTTTGAATGTCGGGTGAACCGGCCAAATCAGCAATGGTACGGGCCACTTTTAAAATACGATGATAGGCACGGGCCGACAGACCAAAACGACTGATGGCTTTTTCTACTAGTTGAAAATCCTGATCTGACAAGGTGCAAAAAACCTCTAGTTCTTTATGTTGCAGGGACGCATTGGCTTTGTTGGCACGATCAAGTTGAATCTGCCGTGCCTGAATCACCCGCTGACGAACCTTTTCACTGGACTCAGGAGGAACATCATCAGGCTGAGGCCGCAACAGTTTTTTATCCACTGCCGGCACCTCCATCAACATATCAATGCGATCCAATAACGGGCCGGAGATCTTACCACGGTAGCGTCTGACTTGCTCTTCTGTGCAATGACATCTTGCCTGCCCCAGATAACCGCACGGACAGGGATTCATTGCGGCAACCAATTGAAATTTAGACGGAAATTCCGCCTGATTGGCAGCACGGGATATCGTTATTTTTCCGGATTCAATTGGTTCTCTTAATACTTCCAATACTTTACGGTCATATTCCGGCAATTCATCAAGAAATAAGACACCGTTGTTTGCTAAAGAAATTTCACCCGGTTTAGGCTGACTGCCACCACCAACCAAAGCTACCGCCGAAGTTGTGTGATGCGGTGCCCGAAAAGGGCGCTGCATCCAGTTTTCCACCTGAAAACCAGCTGAAGAGATTGAATGAATGGTTGCCGTTTCAATCGCTTCCTGCTCACTCATCGGCGGCAGAATGCCCGGTAAACGACTGGCCAGCATAGTTTTACCCGTACCGGGAGGTCCAGCGAAAAGTAGGCTATGCGAGCCAGCAGCCGCAATTTCCAATGCCCGCCTTGCTGATGCCTGACCACGCACATCGGCTAAATCAGCATAGTTATTTTGACTTTGCTGTTGTTTATTCAGATTGGGCGATAAACGTAATTGATCATGCAAATGTGCACAGACTTCCAATAAAGTCTTCGCAGCAAAACTCTCACCCTGTTCAGTAAGCGCCGCCTCTTCCGCATTCTCAAACGGCACCATTAATTGTCGGTTGGCGTCAGACGTCGCTAACGCAGTAGGTAACACACCCCTAACCGCACGTAATTCACCGGTCAGACCCAACTCACCGATAAACTCCATGTTGCTTAAGGATTGCACCGGAATTTGATTGGAAGCCGCCAGAATGCCCAACGCAATCGGTAAATCAAATCGCCCGCCCTCTTTGGGTAAATCGGCTGGAGCCAGGTTGATGGTGATGCGTTGCTGAGGAAAATTGAACTGAGAGTTTATCAACGCCGAACGAACGCGATCCTTGCTTTCCTTGACCGCCGTTTCCGCCATACCCACAATCGACAGACTGGGCAGACCATTGGAAAGATGCACTTCAACCGTCACTGCCTGAGCATAAATACCGGTCAAAGCACGACTGTAAACCGTGGCAATACTCATATTCCTTCCCTGGAAAATTAGTTTAAATTGATTCTAGCGGATATAAGCCAGAGGATGAAGTTCAATCCTGGCTTAATCAAAACGGGTTATCAGTTTCTATCGAAATGTTTATTTGGTTATCAGCCAGTTTTCCAACCTCAATGCTTCAACTCGTTCAAATTCGCGGATATTGTTAGTGACTAAGGTCAGTCCTTCGCTTCGAGCATGACCCGCAATATGTATATCGTTCACGCCTATGGGCGTACCTTTACTTTCCAATTCAGCCCTAATATCGCCGTAATGTGACGCCGCTTTAATACCGTATTCCATTACTTCCAAACGCGAAACAAAGTCTTCGACCACTTTTAGATTATGCTCAGTTCGTTCACTTTTTTCTGCACCATGCAGCAATTCAGCCATAGTGATGCTGCTGATACACATTTGTCCTGCATGCCGATTAAAAATATCTAAAACTTCAATTGGCCTACGCTTTATGACATAAATCACGATATTGGTGTCGAGCATATATTTAATCATCAAACGATTCCCGTTCAGTTTGATGCTGGTCTGCTCGTTCAGTCATAAAGTCATCCGTCACAGTCTGTTGTGCCAGGAAAAAGCTATCCCACGTATTATCGACCGGCGACAACACCCTTTCTGAACCTAACACCCGAACCGTAACTCGTTTAATTCCTTCTGGGAATCGTGTTTCTGCAGGCAGCCTCACTGCTTGAGTTTTATTGTTTTCGAATACTGATCCTGTAGCCATAAATTGCCCTCTAAAATGTATAGAGTTATTGTATATATAATACAATATATACATCAAGACTATATACAAATTTATTGTTTTTTAGTTAAAACATTAATTAAACCTGTTTTCACCTTCACACTATTTTCACGTTTTATTTTTTATGGTCTTTCAAAGTCGTTTTTCCAAACCGCGAATAAATCGTCTAGCTAATTTTTCCTAAAGTCGTTTTATATCGTTGCCGTTTCGCATCCTTGGTAAAGCATTTTTGAACCAAAGGTTATCCATCACACAATCAGCATAGATTCACGGAAGACCTTAATAAAACACGGAGAAATCATGCTTCAACGTCGATTGAGCAGCGCTATTTCCACCATTCTTCTTCTCACTTCCACCAGCCTCGCAGCGGATCAGATTCTGCTTGATGATGGCAGTATTCTTAAAGGGTCTATCAAACAGATTTCTGAAGGCAAAGTCATTATGGATACCGCTTTTGCCGATGAAGTCACCGTCGATTTCAGTCGGGTAACGCAAATCAGTACCGATCAGAAACACCTGATTGAACTGGATAGCAGTGACCGGGTTCTGGGTCAGCTGACGGTTAATGAACAGGGCCAGCATCAATTGACTGGTACAGCGTTTGGCACAGTGGATATTGATCCGAAACGCATTAATACACTGTGGGAAACCGATGCGGTGCAACCGCAAACTGCGGCAATGGAACAGCAATATCAGCAGGAAATTGAGCAAATCAAAACCGCTCAGGCGCAGGAGAAAGCGGAACTGGAAGAAACTTACACAGCCGAAGTGCAGCAACTTCGGGCAGAACGTGAAGCCTTGCTGGATCCGTGGAGTGGAAGTCTGGCATTTGGTGTACAAGGTGCCAGTGGTAACACTGACAGAATGGCGGTCACTGGCCGAGGGGAACTGCATCGGGAAACAGCAAATGAAAGACTGGGCATGTATCTGGAAATCAACTACGCCAAGGAAGATGACGAGCAGACCGAAAATGAAAAACTGGCCGGAATCAAACTGGAACGTGATATCAGTGAAAACTATTTTGCCCGTGGCAGTGCTGATTTTGAGATTGATGATTTTGAAGAGCTGGATTTACGTGCGATTACCACAGCCAGTCTGGGGCGATTTTTTATTCGTGAACCGGATTTAATCTTCAAAGGCTTTGCGGGTGTCGGTTATCGTTTTGAAAGTTACTCTGATGGCACCACCGAAAAAGATCCAACCGGTGTTCTCGGCTATGAGACCAACTATAACCTCAATAGCCGTTTAAATCTGTTTCACGATTTGACCTACTATCCATCCTTCAGCAGCCCAGGCCAAAACTATTTATTGGTCACTAATTTTGGTGCTGAAATGCCGATTACCAATGACGAAGCCTGGAAGTTACGGGCAAGCCTGAGAAGCCAGTACAACAGCCAACCTGCATTAGATGCTGAAACAACGGATACCAACTATCGGCTGAATCTGGTGTATGACTGGGATTAACTCAGCGTATTTTGTACCATCGCGTTTTGCAGTAAATGTTCAACAAACCCCGGCCGTTTATACTGAACGGTCGGGTGTTGACGCCAGACCAGCTGAATAGACTTTTGCAGCGTATTATCCTCCAGAGGGATGGCCGTTAAACTTCCATGTCTGACTTCATCCACTACCGCAGAAGCAAATACCAGTGAGATGCCTAAACCGGCTCTGACCGCCTGTTTGACTGCCTCAGTGCTGCCCAACTGCATCGTGATGCTGGGCATCTGCTGAAATTCATGCAGATAGTTTTTCAGTAAACGACCGGTGCCACTGCCGGATTCACCGCCAATTAAATTCAACCCTGCCAGCATGGATTTCGTGATAACCGGCAGCTTTGCCAACGGATGTGTGGGTGGTGCAATCAACACCAACGGTTCGGTTTTCCAGATATGCGATTCAAATCCGGCTTTAGGTGACCACCACTCCATCAATGCCATATCAATTTCAGCATTTTCCAGTTTTTCGGCAATGCTTGGATTCGCATCAATCAGCAGATCCAGTTTTTCCTGCTCCAGTGATTGACTGCTGAGGTAATCCTGCAAATAGGGTTGCAACAGATAAATACCGATGTTGGAACTGGCCCCTACTTTTACAGATGGTGTCGTCAGCATCGCTTGCAAAGCCCGATCGTGGAGGCGTAACATGCTCTCCGCATAAGGCAACAGACGCAATGCGTGCTCGGTTGGCTGACATCCGCTTCGGCCACGTTGAATCAATGATACTGACAACATGTCTTCCAATTTTTGAATGTGCTGAGTTACCGTCGGTTGCGCCAATCCCAATTCAATAGCAGCCGCCTGAAAACTGTGTTGTTCAATCACCGCTATCAAACTTTTCAGCCAGACTAGATTGAGCATGATTGTTTCCTTTCTATGCGTATTTGATTGGCTGGATCCAATGGCTGCCCGTCATGCAATACCCTGAGAATATTTTCAGCAGCACGTTTTTCAATGGCCAGACGAACATCACTTACCGCCGAACCGATATGTGCCGTAAACAACGTATTGGGATGTGCTAAGAAGTTGGGATCGATCTCATTGGGTCGATCGTCACGGGCCCAATCTTCCATTTCAAACACATCACTGGCATAGCCGGCTAAGTGACCACTCTCCAGCAATCGTAAAATGGCAGCCTCATCAACCACCGATCCACGACATGGATTCACCAGAAACGATCCCGGCTGCATCTGCTGTAAACGCTGCTGATTCATCAGATGCTGAGTTTGCGAATTTAAGGGCAATGCCATAATCACAATATCAGCCTGAGCAAGCGCCTCATCCAGAGTCATAAACTCAAGATTTAATGCAGCCTGCTTTTCAGCAGCTAAAGCTTGTTGATCGGTATAAACCAGCTTAGCGTCCCAACCATTAAGCCGTTGGGCGATGGCCTGCCCAATGGCACCCATGCCGATAATGGCAATGGTTGAACCTTCCACACCCAGTCCGTAAAACTGTGGGCGCCAGCCTTTAAAATAGCCGCTTCGAACATGCTCGTCTGCTGCCCGGATATGTCGAATCAGGCCAACCATCAGACCGATGGTCAGTTCGGCAGTAGGAACTGTCAGCAAATCCGGTACAAAGGTCAGCCAGACATCATTTGCAGTGCAGGCATCGACATCAAAGTTGTCATAGCCTTTTAATGCCGCACCAATCACTTTCAGATTCGGACAGGCTTTCAGGAAGTCTGCATCCACTCTATCCGGCATAAACACCATCAGTGCGTCAGCATCATGTGCCAGTTGCATAGTATCGTTTCGGGACAAACTGAAAGTCGTCTGATTGGTTATCAAATCACAATGCGGCGCCAGCATTTGCAGCACTTCATCGTGTACTTTATGGGTAATCACCAGTTTGGGTTTCATTGTCATCCCTTACTTGAATTTTTTGCGTAACACACCGCTTAACGCGTCAACTAATGTGACCATCAGCAGAATCACCAGCAGGATCGCAAATACTTCCTGATATTGCATGATGCGTAATGAGCCCATCAGCTCAAAGCCGATACCACCGGCACCGACCATGCCCATGACTGTGGAAGCACGGAAGTTATATTCCCAGCGGTAAATCGCCACATCGGCAAACTGCGGCATCACCTGTGGCAGAATCGCGTGATATAACACCTGCATCGGCGATGCACCGGCTGCACGGGCGGCTTCAACCGGAGCTTCATCCACATGTTCAATCGCTTCGGCAAAAAATTTACCGACCATACCAATTGAATGTAATGCCAATGCCAATACACCCGGCAACGCACCAAACCCCACTGCGGCCACGAAAATAATCCCCATGATCAGTTCAGGCACCGATCGCAGTGCATTTAACACAATACGTGACAGCTGAAATACCAAACCATGTGGCGCTGTATTGCGTGCGGCCAGAAACGCCATCGGAACCGAAAACATCACAGCTATTGCCGTTCCGGCAATACTCATTGCCAGCGTATCTAACAATGGGGAAAACCAGTTACGGATATTGGTAAAGTCAGGGGGAAACGACTCACCAGCCAGGGTGCCAATCGCTGGCAGACCATTTGCCAGTAATTCAAAGTTAAGTACATTCACATACCAGGCAGCCAGCAGAATGATGGCCAGTAAGGCCATCACCTGCAGAGTTTGTTTTTTCCAGCGCTGGCTGTAACGTTTCAGTGCATCTTGATGTGTAATGACTTGCGTACTCATAAAACGTCCTTACATCGTGGAAAAATCAAGATTGAGTAATTTGCCCATATCGCGAATCACGTCATAATCAGCGTCGGTAATCGGTGCAAACCCTTCGGCTTTAAAGTTCTTCAGCACTTCTTCATCATCCAGACTGACAAACGCATCTCTGATGTTAGCTTTCAAATCATCATTCAGATTAGAGCGCATTGCCCATGGGTACTGCGGATAAGGTTTGCTGTGTCCCAACACTTTTACCCTGGCCGGATCAATCAGCTTGCGTTCCACCACGAAGTTGAAAATCACTTCAGACAAACCACCGGCATCGGCATTACCGTTAGCGACATTCACGGCAACCGCATCGTGAGTACCGACAAAATGCTGTTCATAATCGGTGTCGGCTTCGATGCCGCCTTGTTCAATTAATACCGTTTTAGGTATCAAGTGACTGGAGGTTGAAGCACGATCGCCATAAGCCATTTTTTTACCCTTGATATCGGCATAAGATTCAATGCCCGAGTCGGCATTGGCAATAATGATTGATCGATACGTCGGTACACCATCAATCACCATCGCGGCGAACGGCTCGATATCACTTTTTGATTTGGCCATGACATAAGAAAGCGGACCAAAGTACGCCAAATCAATACGTCCAAAACGCATGGCTTCAATCATTGAGGAATAATCGGTGGTGACTATCAGTTCTACTTTTTTATTCAGCGTCGTTTCAAGATAATCTTTTAAAGGTTGATTACGCTTGATGAGTTCTGACGCATTTTCATCGGGAAGTAAAGCGACTTTCAGGGTATCCGGATCAGCGTCTGCAGCCATACTTGGTGCTATAGCTGTCACTAGCATGGATGTGGCTAACAGTAATTGTTTAAACAGTTTCATCAGGCAATCTCCAGTTGTGTTGCAGTTTTAGTGGGTAAGTTTTGTTGGGCAGATAAGCGGGGTTTGTCTTTGGCTGATTTATCGTTTTTAAGCGTAGACGGTTGCTGATAAATCAATGCCAGTTGTGTGTCGTCCAATTGATCCGGTGCGGCATCAAATACAACCTGTGCATTCGCCAGGCCGATAATGCGGTCTGCAAAGCGTTTGGCATATTCCAGCTGATGCAAGGAAACGATGGTGGTGATGCCATCTTCAGCACAGATTTGTTTTAACTGGGACAGGACTTTTTCAGAGGTAGAAGGATCCAGGCTGGCGACCGGTTCATCCGCCAGAATGATGGTTGGCTGCTGTGCCAAAGCCCTGGCAATACCAACACGTTGTTGCTGTCCACCGGATAATTGATCGACACGAGACAAGGCTTTGTCGGCTAGTCCGACGCGATCCAGACAATGTAATGCCAGCTCCAAATCAGCGTGAGGCATCGGCAACAGGCTTCGCAAAAAAGAGTGATATCCAAGACGGCCCATCAGTACATTCTGCAAAGCGGTGTGACGCAGGATCAGTTGATGATGCTGAAACACCATGGCCGTTTTACGCCGATGTCGACGTAAAGTACGCTGACTATCCAGCACACCGAATTCGGCTGAAGTTACCTTGCCTGAAGTGGGCTTCACTAAATGATTAAGCGCGCGTAATAATGAAGATTTTCCGGCACCGGAGAGCCCGAGCAGCACATTGAATTCGCCACGTTGAAACTCAACTGAGGTTGAACGTAATGCTTCGATTCCACCGGGATAGGTAATCCCGAGATTCTCAATCGAGAGAATCGGCTGAGGTGTTTTTTTAGACGTCATATCATCACCTTTCGCAATATTAAGCACCGCAGTATTGCGGTTCACAATGGAATGCTAAGGTTTAAATATGACTGGCAAATGAAGGTTAGATGACCATTTGATGACAGGTGACTGACCTGTCGACATAAAAAAACCGCCAGTCCATAACAGACGGCGGTTTTTTATCACTTAGATTAAGTGAAAACTTAATCGAGATAGCTGCAGCAATAATCGACTAACTCAGTAATCTCAATATCAAACGATGAATTGGCCGGTACATTAAATGACTGACCGTAGGTAATCGGCGTCCAATCCGTGTCACCATCCAGACGGTAGCGCAATTGTCCGGCAAGAATTTCCATTAACTCGGCTTTCTCGGTACCAAATTTATATTCGCCCGGCATCATGATGCCAAGGGTCTTATAACTGCCATCCTCAAATGTCACTTTGCGGCTGGTTACTTTGCCATCGAAATAGATATTGGCTTCACGGGTCACCGTGACATTTTCGAATGTAGACATACGGCTCTCTCTGGTAAAAATTTGAAGGAATATACGCCTGAGTTAGCGGGCTGTCATCCAGTCTTTCATCTCTTTATACCCTTTAGGTACTTCATAGACATACAGACTGTCGGTTTTGGTTTCTGACCAGGTGGCACCGTTACGATCGACATAATGAATCGTATCGCCGTCTTTTTTGATAGCGTAATGCACATAAGGGCTGCTTGATTTAGGATCGGTAAAGACAAAACCATGCTGCATTTTTAATGACACATCACGATCCACACCTTTCTGGAAAGTACCCAACGCGGGCGTCACGCGCCACCAGTGATAATCATAGCTGGAAGCATTGTTTTTATATTCCATGGCACGAATATGTTTTGCGCCCTGCATATCGGCTTCTTCATGCCAGTAGCCGTCCAGTTCCTGTTCGCTAATCTGTGGTGGACGCACAAAGTTATAAAGTCCGTTATTGAAACTGAAGCTTTGTTTTTGCCAATCCACCTGCGTCTCGATGGTTTTGTTTGAGGCTTTGCTGCCTTCAGCCGGAGTCATGGTTAACTGACCATCGCCGGATAATTCCACCTGATAAGTATTTTGCGGATCAGCTTCACCGGTCGGTGATAAAAAAGCGATGCCGTTATCAAATGTTAAAACACCACGACCGGACGTATCCACCCAGTGTCCCTGCAAATTCTGCTGCTGGTTTTGACTGATGGTGGTCGCTGATTGTGAAGACGTATCTGCCTGCACAGTTGCTATCATTGGCATGGTTAACATCAACAGGGCTGATGGAATCAGAATAGCTGTTTTTTTCATCTCTCTCTAACTTCCTTATTTAGTTATGGTAAAGCTTTTATTTATTGGTTAACTGCTCCAGCTCTTCGACACGTTTTTCCAACGCTTCGAGTTTTTCACGAGTACGCAATAAAACCTGCGATTGCACTTCAAATTCTTCACGGGTGACTAAGTCCAGTTTATTGAACGTGGAGGTCATCGCAGCACGAATGTTCTTTTCGGCATCATCCCGCATCTGCAACAAGCCGGGTGGCAAGGCACGGGTAATGGTGTCGGCAATTTCATCAAGTTTTTTCGGATCAATCATGTTGGTTCCTTTGATCTAGAGTCCAGGGGTCTGTTTATGTTTCATTGTCTATTCTACGGGAAAGGAAAACTTACTGAAATTTTGCTGCTGGACGGGTAGCTGAAAAACTTCCAAGTTCAGACTTACTTCAGGCAAAAATTTGCATAAATAATTGCATGGTTCAGAGATAAAAGTTCAAATATGACAAAAATATTACAAATAACTTGAATAACAATAAAGGTTTGGAATATTCTCACCCCATCTATTCAACTTATTGATAATGATGACGCAGGCAAAATCAGAACGGCTGACCGAAAACCAATCCTGTGAGGGTGTACTTGATTTTGAATCACTTTGGCATCTTTACACTAATTGGTTTGAAGCCCCCAATATTCGTCGGGGTGGCTGGAGTGGCGTCATCAGGCAAGCTGTCAATACAAATACCGGTGCCGTTGATGCTTTTATAAAGCGCCAGGAAAATCACCTGAGTAAAACATGGCTTCACCCCTTCAAGGGAGAAGCGACGTTCTCCAAGGAATATCGCAATATCCTGAGGTTGACCAAAAAGAACATTCCGACGCTCAAGCCATTGTTCTTTGAACAACAAGGTATGAAAGCCATCTTAGTGACTAAAGCGCTTAATGATTATCAACCTTTGGATATCGCATCACGGAAACTGGATCGTCTGCAGAAACGAGCCTTACTCACCCAGGTAGCCAAAAATTTAAGGCTGATGCATCAGTATCATTTCCAGCATAACTGTCTTTATCCAAAGCATATTTTTGTTAAATACGTGAATGGTGAATGGCGGGTTCGTTTTATTGATCTGGAAAAACTTAAATGGCAACTGTTTAAAACCAGGGCCATTCATCGCGATCTGATTACGCTGTATCGCCACTCTGTTGGAAACTGGTCCGAGAAAGATCGAATATTTTTTTTCCGAACTTATCAGCAGGAAGAAAAGCTTTCACCCAGATCCAAAAAATTATGGCGAAAGTTACAAATAAAAAACGCTACAAAAAGTAAAATCGTTTTTAACCAATTAACTGCCCCAAACTGAAAAAAAATCATTTTCCGTTTAATAACGACCCGAATATTCCCCGCACCAAACGTCTGCCAATCTGACTGCCCACCGAGCGCATCGCACTTTTGGCAAACGCTTCGAATACTGACTCGCGATTACTTTTACGAGCCGGTTTGACCGATTCTTTTGCCGCTTCAGTTTGTTCGGCCAGTGCTGCCTTTTGCATTTTTTCAGCGCGTTCGGCAAGAATTTCATGGGCTGATTCACGATCCAGCATTTTTTCATAAACACCCGCCACCAAAGAGCTTTGCATTAATTGCTGACGTTGTTGTGGTGTGATGGGGCCAATCTGTCCCTGTGGTGGTTTAATCATGGTTCGCTGCACAATCTGTGGACGACCTTTTTCATCCAGCATGGAAACCAGCGCTTCACCCACACCCATTTCGGTGATGACTTCCGTGGTCGAAAAGGCTGGATTGTCACGAAAAGTTTCAGCGGCGGCTTTAACCGCTTTCTGATCTTTGGCGGTATAAGCCCGAAGTGCATGTTGAATACGATTACCTAATTGTCCCAGCACGCTGTCAGGAATATCGGTCGGATTCTGGGTCACAAAATAAACGCCAACGCCTTTGGAGCGAATCAGACGCACGACCTGTTCAATCTTATCCAGCAGGGCCTTTGGTGCATCATCAAATAACAAATGCGCTTCATCGAAAAACAACACCAGTTTGGGTTTCTCCGGATCACCCACTTCCGGTAACTGGTCAAATAACTCAGCCATCAGCCATAGTAAAAACGTACTGTATAACTGCGGAGACTGCATTAATTTATCAGCAGCAAGTAAATTGATGATGCCTTTGCCCTGTGCATCGGTTTGCAACAGATCGTCCAGATTCAGAACCGGTTCGGCAAACAGTTTGTCTGCTCCCTGATCTTCCAGTACCAGAAGACGACGTTGGATGGCTCCGACACTGGCCGCTGAAATATTGCCGTATAACGTCTGAAATTCGCTGGCATTTTCTGCAACAAACTGCAGCATGGCACGTAAATCTTTCAGATCCAGCACCAGCCAGCCGTTGTCATCGGCTACACGGAAAATCAGCGTTAATACACCCTGCTGAGTGTCATTGAGATTCATCAGCCGTGACAACAGTAAAGGCCCCATATCCGATATGGTGGTGCGAACCGGATGACCCTGCTCTCCAAACATATCCCAGAACGTTGTCGGGAAACCTGAAAACTGAAAATCATCCAGCTGCATCAAATTAACGCGCTCAGTGATTTTAGGATGCGTTTTACCGGGTTGACTGATGCCGGACAGGTCACCTTTGATATCCGCCGCAAACACCGGCACACCAATATTACTGAAACCTTCTGCAAGCCCCTGCAAGGTCACTGTTTTACCGGTACCGGTTGCGCCCGCTACCAGTCCGTGGCGATTGGCCATTTGTGGCAGTAAAAAAACTGCTTGGTCAGCCTGTCCTACAAACATTGGTTGCGCCATGTGCTCTCCTTATCATCAGTCTCTATTGGGTGGGATATTCAACAGCAAAATATGGTCAACTTTATTGTCCTGCAAACACGTTATCTGTTTGCGGACTATTATGATGCAAGCTATGCTGTATCTATCAAAGCGGGTTATCCGCCTCACCGTAACGTTTAATAATAAGCTTTTTTGCAAAGATATCATTAGGGATTTGTCATGACATCAATTGAATTATGGGCCATCGGCATTGTTGCAGTTGTTATCGCAGGGATTGTGGGGTTTCTGGTGGGGCGCCGCCAGCCTGTTGGCAGCCCTGAACAGTTGAAGCAACTGACCCAGGCACATGAACGTCAATTATCGCAGGTTCAGGCTGAACTGGATGCCTATCAGGAAGAAGTACATGCTTATCATGAGAAAACTGCAAATTTATTTGTCTCCATTGCAGCGCCCTACAAAGAGATGTTCGATCATCTGACGGAAGGCTATGACAAATTGGGTAATTTCACTGAACACAAAGTGTTACCGGATCGTGCCGGTGCTTTGTTAGATGGTCCCGATGCAAATAAGCACGTCGTACCCGAGCTGACTGAAGATCTGAAACTGCATGAAGAAAAACTCAAGGCTAAAGCAGCCTTAAAAGACTATTAATTGTTTTCCATAAGTAACTTCGCCAAACCACTTTCACGCTGATGTCGACGTTGCACAGCCTGCTGTAATACAGGCTGTGTCGACAAAATCTGCACGGTTTGCCGCGCTCTGGTGAGCGCGGTATACACCAGCTCCCGGCTCAATACGACTGAATCTTCTTCCGGTAACAACAAAGCAATATGATCAAATTCTGATCCCTGACTTTTATGTACCGTCATCGCAAAGACGGTTTCATGTGCCGGTAAGCGGCTGAGTGGCAACCAACGTAATTCCTCACCAAACAGGAAACAAGCCTGCAATTCGCCATCGACATTGGGCAATATCAGCCCGATATCGCCATTAAACAGATTCTGCCGATAATGATTCTGCGTGATCATAATCGGTCTGCCGGGATAAAACGGCTGTGCTGTTCGCCAGCCCCGTTTCGCCAGCAAATTCATCATCATCTGATTGACTGCATAAACCGACTGGCCTCCCTGTTTAACTGCGCATAACACCCGAAACTGTTCAAATGCCTGAATACAACTGACGGTATCAGCACGCTGTTCAATCGCACTGATGTAAGACTGATAGCCACTTATTAACTGCGTATGGATATGTTCTGTGGTGGGCTCAAGCAAAGCAGAAGGAGCTTGATTGATCAATAAATCCGTGACCTGAGCCGCATCGCCTTGATTGACGGCCAAAGCTAATTGACCAACCTGCCCGCCCGCAGCAAAACGATAGCTGTGCTGTAATTTGACCAGACTATCCTGCAAAGGATTTATGTTGCTTGCAGGGGGTAAATCAATCTGGCTGATGTGTTTTACCCATGAGCTGAACTCAGCAGAAAAGCTCGGCTGATCGGCACATAAGTTAGCGAGCACTGCGCCGGATTCAACTGAGGCTAACTGATCGCTGTCCCCCAATAAAATCAATCGTGCATGTAACGGTAAGGCTTTCAAGGTAATCGCCATCAGATTGATATCAATCATCGACGCTTCATCAACAATCAATACATCCACCGGTAATGGCCTTTCTGCTGAATAACGTCCTTGGTCAAAACGGGCACTGATGCCCAGTAAACGATGCAGGGTTTTGGCGGCGTATTGTTCGCCAGTATGTTGACTGATGGCCTGCTGCAAACGTGCTGCGGCTTTACCGGTAGGCGCTGCCAACGCAATACGCGGTGTGGACTCCAGTAATTGCAGACACTGCAACACCTTTAACACCACGGTGGTTTTACCGGTGCCGGGACCACCGGAAATGACACACAACTGGCGTTGCAAAGCACTTAATACCGCCACTTTCTGCCAGTCAATATCAGGCAGATTATTCTGCCAATCTGCCATAAATACCTGCAGCTTTGCTGTTTCCGGAAGCACATCTGTTGTTGTCAGTCGTTGCTGTATTGCCTTGGCCACCTGCTGCTCAGACTGCCAGTAACGATATAAATACAGCAAGCCATCTGCGGTCAGAATCAACGGTTTGAATTCCCCCGACTGCCCCACCACCTCACTGTTTTTCAGCTGTTTTAACCATTGTGAAGACTCAGGTAACGCCTCCTGGATAGCCGGAGTCAGTGAATAAAAGTCATGCAGATTCAGGCACACATGACCTTCGCTGATAGTTTCGCTGAGCAATCCTGCGGTTAAAGTCACCAATGGATCTTCTGTTTGCTGTTGACGACAAATATAAGCCGCAAACTGGTAAGCGAGCTCAGAAAAGCCTGCTTCCCGCAGCAGTTTCAACGCACTCATACGTCACCTGCCATCAGCTTATCCAGTGCTTCCAGTAACTGCCGATCCAGCCGATCAAAATACACCCCGGTTTGTGACCACTCCGGTTGCATACCGCGTAAAAACAGGTAATACACACCACCAAAATGCAGCTCCGGATCATAATCCGGCAGACGCTGTTTTAAATGCCGGTGCAGCGCCAGACTGTAAATCAGATACTGCAACGGATAACTGTGACTGAGCATGGCATTTTGCAATGCTTCACCTTGATATTGAGATGGGTCAGCTCCCAAATGATTGGATTTGTAATCGGCAATATAAAAGCGACCTTCAGACTCAAACACCAAATCAATAAAGCCTTTCATAAAACCGGTCAGATCCTGAAAAGTCAGATCGTTTGCCAGTTTCTGCCAGACCGAATCCCTGGCGGTTTGCTGCAGGACTTTTTTCAGCGCTGGCATAGTCAAGCCGGCCACCGGAAAATAAAACGCCATTTCATTAATGCGCTGGCTGGCTGGTAAATCACACAGGCGCAGCTTATTGTCAGCATCCAGTGGGGTTTTCAATACGTCCTGCAGCCATTGACTGACAACCTCTGTCCATTGGATATCAAGGCCAAACTGGGGCAATAATCTTTCAACGGTTTGTGATATCTGCTGAGGGTTTGCCGTATCGAACTCAATATTTTCCAGACATTTATGCAGGAAATTACCCGCCTGCCGGCCACGCTCAAAGGCAAAACGATCTTTCACATTCCGTTTACTAAGCGTTTCAATATCAGCTGTGACCAGTTCGGCATCATAGTCCGGTTGTTCAGAAACATGACCGCGGCTTAATAATGAAAAACTGCCAATGCGCCACGGTTTATGGATCATGCCTTCAAAACTTCTGGCTTGATAAACCGTTGTTGTGGATTGATCGCCCTGATAAACCAGCGGTGTTTGCGGCTGATAATCGGTCATGGCAATGTTGCCTGCACTTCTGGCTGATAAAGACTGTAAATCCTCTCGCATACCGGCAGCGTTTTCTGAGTGTAATAGCTGATACAACGCGGATTGCTGTATCTCCTTAACATTGCCCCAGACAATAATGCAGCGCTCTCTGGCACGTGTTAAGGCCACATACAACAGGCGCAGAGACTCTGCCTGCTGTTCCTCTTCAGCAACTAACTGGGCTTCAGATAATAGAGGGTCAGCCAATGCGACACTGGGTTGATACTGATTTTTCGGATCATGAAATTCCACAATATCGGTTTTGTTTTTGGCGGTTCTGGCAGTCCAGCTGAACGGACAGAACACGATGGGATATTCCAGTCCTTTACTCGAATGAATGGTCATGATTTTGACCAGCGCCGCATCACTTTCCAAACGTAACTGTGCGGTTTCATCTTCTGCTGCACTGGCTTCCTGCTGTCTGGCAAACCACTGAATCACTGACTCGATATGATGATTCTGCCGGGCGGACTCTGCCTGAATCAGTTCGGCCAGATGCAGGAAGTTGGTCAATTGCCGTTCACCATCTGCCTGTTTAAGCAAACGTTGCAGACCATTATCAAGCTGCAATAAAGCACGGAACATCGCCATAAAACCGGATTGCTGCCAACGTTGCTGCAACAGCTGCAACTGATCCATTAATTCATTCCAACGTAATTCGTCCTGCTGAATGGCATACAGCGCGTCAGCAGAATATTGAAATAAGGGTCCGGCTAATAACGTGCTGAGACGTTGCTGATGATCCGGTTGCGCCAACGCCAGCAATAAACAAAAAATATCCGCCGCCTGTTTGGAGGCAAACACATTTTCCTTGCCCTGCTGCACACTGTTAATGCCCCGTAATCGCAAGGCCTGTTGAATTAACTGGGCTTGCCGGTGATTAGGCACTAACACGGCAATATCACCACCGGTTAACGGTCGGGTTTGTTTCGTGTCTTCATCCTGCAACCGGGCTTTGTTATTGGCAGCCAGATTTAATAAGCGGGCTATTTCATTGGTCGTGTGTTCAACGGCGACTGAAGTCATCGCCTCTTTGGTCAGTGGTTTATCACTGTCTACATAACAGAACTGCAAAGCTGCTTGGTCGCCTTCATCCACTTGCAATGCTGGCTGTTCATTACGTGAGGCATCCACTTCGACAAACGGAATTTGTTGGTAGATAAAAGGCGCTGGCTTTTGCATAAACAGGCTATTCACTGCTTCAACCAGCGAGATATATGAGCGCCAGTTTTTGCCTAATGTGTAAGTTTGCTGAGCATCCTGTTTAGCCTGCAGATAGGTGAAAATATCTGCGCCACGGAAACTGTAAATCGCCTGTTTGGGATCGCCAACAAAAAACACCGGCAAACCGCTGGCAGCAAATACCCGGCGGAAATTATCGTATTGCACCGGATCGGTATCCTGAAACTCATCAATCAACGCGGCTTTGAACTGTTCCCGCAATCTGGTGACCAGCCACTCTCCTTGTGGACCCTGCAAAGCCTGCGACAGATTAATTAACAGATCATCATAAGACTGCACTTGCTGCTGGGTTTTCTGCTGGGGTAAATGCTCACGGATAAACGTCAGCAACTGCAATCTTAAATGTTGCAGCGCCAGTGCATTTTGATTCTGATAATCGCTAAAGGCCTGATGAAAATCCTGGCAAGCCTGCCAGAACTCGGCATAGGGTAAATCCTGTCCGTCAACCAAAGCCTCTTCAAGTCGACTAACGGTAAACCGGTCAAACTGCTCAAACACCATGGAAGGCAAACTGGTTTCATTGAGCAGGTTTTCCAGCATTTGAACCCAGGATTTGACCCAATCGGCACGATATTTTTTGCCGCTAAGGATCTTTTTATTGTTCAGCATCGCAATATAATCATCACGATGTTGTTGCCAGAGTCGTTTAACATTCTCAAAGCTTTGGCTGGCAGCCTGTTTTGCCGCGTGAGTATCCACTTCAGGCAAATCCTGAATCTGCAGATACGGTTTGCCTACCAGATTGCGAATCGACTGCAGCAGCGTTTCCGGTGTCTGTTTTTTGGCTAATAAATAAGCGCTGAAATCGTTATCGGCCTGCACCACATTTTTACGCCAGAAATCATCGGTAACAGAAAGTAATAACTCACGGTCATCGCCAATCAAATCCATTTCAAACGGACTGCCGGACTCAAAAGCAAAGTCTTTCAATACCTGCTGACAAAAACTGTGAATGGTAAAAATCGCCGCTTCATCAAAGCTTTGAATCGCTACATCCAATCGTTTTAAATCCGCAGTGCGCTCTGGTTGTTTATCCAGAATCAGCTTGCGTTCATCACTGAGTTTTTTGCGTAACCGATCGCGTAACTCCTGAGTCGCCGCACGGGTATAGGTCACCACCAGAATCTGATCGACATTCAGCTGATGTTCCAGAATCAGACGCAGATACAATCCGGCCAACGTAAAGGTTTTGCCAGTACCAGCACTGGCTTCAATCAGATTGACGTCATGTAACGGGGTGGTATCGAGATCAAACTGCTTCATAGTTTGTCTCCTTCCATGGCATCCCAAATGGGTTGATAAACCCGCAAGCTCAAACTCTGGAACTCATCCGTTAATGGCGACTGTTGAAACAGTAATTGATGGTAAGGATCAGCATCTTCACCTGCAGTAAAACCTGACGTCCATGCCTTATAAGCTTCTTTTTCCGAGTCCGCCTTGCCAGCATTGAGCTCCGCTGCAGCATAAGCCAGACTGGTTTTTGGTAAAAATGGGATGGGTTGATGCAAACCTTGCCAATAAATATCCAATAACTCAGCCAGAAGTTGTTGTGGATTTTCAACTGGCTGCAACATCAGATAATTATCTTCACATTGCAGCTGACTTTGTAAGGCCACGCCTTCCGGTTGCAAGCAGTTCAATACCAGATGTGAACACCACAACCCTAATAAATCCTTGGCTTTCATTTTCGCCAGCCGGTAATGCAAAAGTCCTGATTTTGAAAGCCCTTCAAGCTGGCCGGTAAGCGTAAAATCCTCACAGTCAAACTCAAATGCCAGTGGCGGTATCGGTTCGGCGGTTCTCAATGGCTGTAATTTATCAGTAAAGGCATCAACGGTTTCAAGCTGCTGTTCAAATAGCAGTTCACCAAAATGGCCATGCGGTAATACGCCGCTGGCGTTGATTACTGGCTGAATCTGACTCTGGTCTATTGTCGCTAAACGGCCATCGAGCATTTGCTGACGCATTGACCAGGCTTCCAGTCCATCCAGTGCAAAAGGCTCGCGAATTTCCAGCGTGGCATCCTCATTCTCATAAAAAATGCCCAGACGATGTTGTGCCAGAAACTTTGCCGGAT
Organism: Methylophaga sp. UBA2496; assembly: GCF_002341635.1. Taxonomy (NCBI): domain Bacteria; kingdom Pseudomonadati; phylum Pseudomonadota; class Gammaproteobacteria; order Thiotrichales; family Piscirickettsiaceae; genus Methylophaga; species Methylophaga sp. UBA2496. Next base: position 165,376 of record NZ_DDOK01000004.1, read on the forward strand.
GACTGAAAAACTGTATCAGTTGCTTGAGACTGACAAAGCGCCAGCTGTCATCGGCATCCGGCAGTTTATGAGTAAACCAGCTTTCGGTTTCAGCCTGTTTTTGTGGTGGCGGACAGGCATCGGCGTTAAAGCTGAACAGTTTGTTATCTTCAGCAGAAAAATATCGTGGACTGAGGGCCTGCAATGGATGCCGTGTGAGTAACTGCTCCCAGATCTCGCCACCCTGCTCTGTCTGAAAGCGTCTGCTCAGTACATCGTTAAAGTCACTGACCAACACCGAAGGTGGAATTACCGCATTATCATGAATGCTGGCCCCGACATAGCTGATATACAGATGCCGGTTAGCCGACAGAATCGCCTCGAGAAACAGATAACGATCATCATCGCGACGTGAGCGATCACCCCGCCGGTAATCATTGGAAAGCAAATCAAAACCTGGTTTGGGTTGGCGACGTGGATAGCTGTTGTCATTCATACCAATCAGGCAAACCACGTCAAACGGTATACTGCGCATCGGCACCATGTCGCAGAATGTGAGGCCACGGCCCATAAACTGATGTTCGGCGCCGGGCAATTCAATATGCAAATCCAGCCAGTCGCGCACCACATCAATCGATAAAGTTTGTTCAAAGCCGACCTGTTGGGCAGATTCGGTCAATGAATTGATGCCTTTTAAAACGGCATCCAATTGCAGCTGTTCGTTTTCGTCACCAATTTTAAACAACCTGCGAAGCCAATCCGCCAACACAATTTGCCAGTCAGCTGGACTACGCGGTCTGTTTAACACATCGCGTAATTGACTGAGCTGATCAATAAAGGCATTCAGTTGTGCCATTAACTGGGCACGTTCACCGGAGATCCCGCTGATCGGCAGTTGGTTATTAAATAACTGCCATTGATCACGTTCTGCCGGTGGCAAGGCATAGCCCAGCAATAAGCGGTCAAGTCCGGCACGCCAGGTATTGGCATCCAACGCTGCCAGGCCAAGTTTTTGTTTATCCTGACCGTCCAGTCCCCAACGTATATGGGTTTCACGTAACCAGCCACGGATGGTGTCGAGATCAGTATGATCCAGTCGGAACTGACGCTGGATAGCGGCACATTCCAGCAGACGCATAATGGTTTCAGCATCAAATCGTGATTGTGGCAAAGCCAGCAAATCAGTAAAGGCCGAAATAAGCGTTTGCTGCTGGGCATCACCGCGACTGGCAATGCTGAATGGAATAAAGCGCTCGGCGGGCTGGCTGCTGAACACCGCTTCTATCACCGGCGCATATTTTTCGATATCCGGTGTCATCACCACCACATCGGTCGGAGACAAATCAGCATGTTTTTCAAACAGATCCAATAATTGATCGTGTAACACTTCCGCTTCACGCATCGCGCTGTGGCAACTGTGGATCTGCACTGAGTCGTCATCGGCAGAAACGGTAAACTTTTGGTTATCACTGTCGAGCTGATAAATATCCTGCTTTAGCTGACTCAGTAAATCGCTGGCTTGTGGTTGCAGGTAGAGCATTTCCGCTTCATGCGGAAGGGCCTGTAATTGTTCAAAGAAGGTCTGACCCAGCTTGCCCAGACTGGCCAGTAAAGGATGGCCATTATCAGCGAAGTCATCTTCATCATCAAATAACAGGCGTTGTTTGGCCTGAGATTTTTGATTCAGCAAATCGCCCCAATAGCCCTCGCTGGGTGACAGAAAATAAATCGAGACGTCAGTAAATTCAGCGATTTCGGCCAGCAAATCCAAATAGATCGGTGGCATGGCTGTCAGACCGAAAATGGCAATCCGTGGCGGTAAGATTGAGCTTGGAAACTGTTTGTTTTTCAGCGCCTGTTGCATCTTCTGTAACAGCCGCGCCCGGTGCATTGGTTCAGAATCATTCTGGGTCAACAACTGCCATAAAGCGCCCTGCCAATTGTTGGTTTTACCCGCTTCCCATTGGGCAATCCAGTCCGGACGATACATCAGATACTGGTCAAAACTATCGGCAATACGTTGTGCCAGATCCAGCATTTTTCGAGCGTCATCAGTTTCGCCAAGATAACGACTGATCGCTTCAAATTCCGGCTGTTTTCTGATCGTTGGCAGCAGTTCGAAGATTTTCAGGCTCATCGCATCGGTTGAATACGGCGACTCGCGGGGAATTTCCGGCCAAACCTGGCGGAAAAGCTTCCATAACCAGGCCGATGGAAACGGAAATTCAATATGCGCAGCAATCGATTGATTGGAAGCCAGATACAGATTGAGCCAGCGGGCCAGCTCATTACTCTGCACCATCACGGTTTCAGCCTGAAGTGGTGGCAAGGGTTCGTGTTGTTGACTCTCAGCCAGATGTGCAGCCAGTTGCGACATCGAATTGCTGTAGATCACATTCAGCATGTTTTGTTTCCCTTAATCCAAAGCTGAAGATGGAATTGTGCTGAAAACTCAATCATTACGCGTTCGCCACATTGAACAAAATGGGTTATTCACAAGAGAATAGTGAGCGAAAAATAAGTCATATCTGCTTCATTATGCTTGGTCAATGATCGAGTAACCAGCCTTTTGCCACTGCCTGTTCGATATTGTGCGTTATCCATTGATGAATCTCTGGAAACAACTCTGCAATAAAAGCATGTGCTCCTGCGACCTGCGACTTTCTTACTTTGTGCTCCTTCCACGGTTTGCCATCATTATTAATATTCAATAAAAATGGCAGTATTCGATCAACAACCTTAAGTAACATTGCCTCCCTGCTGTTACCCAACTCCTGCTCTTCCCATAAATCAGTCAGACCGTTAATGCTGTTTCCCGGATGATCGCTTAACCTTTGTAGACAAGTGCGTTCGGCATGGTGGGCTGCACTGCGATCCCTGGCATACAAAAAGGTATCGCCCGCATCAATTTCACCCAAATCATGTACCAGAGCCAGCTTTAATAGCGTTTCCATATTGAGCTGAAGCTTAAAATGACTAGCGATTGACCAGCAGGCCATTGCCAGATGCCAGGAATGTTCTGCCGAGTTTTCACGGCGTTTACCACCAGTAATAAAACTACGCCGCTCCACATGCTTAAGCGCATCTAATTCAAGAAAAAAGTCTGTGATACTGTTGAGGTTAGTATCTGTTTTATGTTCAGGCGACATTATTTATCTGCTTAATTAAGTTCGGGGTAATGCTTCGATGATTTGCAGCACTTTGCGAGTGATTGCTTCGCGTTTGTATAAGTCCTCAAGCCGGTTTGGTGTATCAATGTTCAAGGCAAAAAACACCGGTCCGGTTGGCCATTCAACCCAGCCTACCCACCAGCCGATTTGTCCTTCCCACCCCGTCTTTGCCCGAAGTATCCACTCTCGTCCGGCTTCAACAATCATAAGGTCTTTAACTAATCGTTGGTCAGCTTCATCAAACGGCAATTCATTTAAATAAAGCTTGTTGAGAAATTGGATCTGCTCTTCAGCGGTAATTCGCAAATTACCATCAATCCAGTAAGTACTGGTGTCTCCAGTTGGATCAGCATTGCCATAATCAATTCTGGTCAGATAGTCACGCGCCTTTTCCTCACCGATCTGTTCACCAAATTGCTCATAGACCCACACAGCAGAATTGCGCATTGATGAACGCAAATCCTGATCCTGATTATGCGGGGCAAAACTACGCTCCACACCATCCCATGGAAATATCTGAAATTCATCTTTGATGATACCCGCATCAAGGGCAAACAAAGCATGGGGAATTTTGAATGTCGATGCCGGTGGCAAACGCTGTTGAGATCTCGGCTCATTAAACACCATTAGTTTTGAATTCCCCATGCGCTGATCCAACACAACTATCGTGCCTTGTGCAGCATGGTTATCAAAAATTGTCTGCCAGTCTGGCCGAACTTCTGTATCCACTTCAGCGAATGTATTTGCAGATAAGAATAAGCCACAAAGAATAAAAATCAGCGCTACGCGGTTCATAAAAGTACCTTCATCAGATAAACATGAAAAAGGCGCCAAAGCGCCATTTATTGAAAGTATAATGTTGATTACAAGATATCAGGCAGAAACCATTATCTTTGCACCCAGTATCAGAAGTTTATTGTAAAACGCATCCGCACGGGGCAAATCTGTTTTTGTTACCGTCATCAAGAGGTAAACACTGACTGGACATGTTGTTTGGCTTGAGCTTTACGATGGATTTTTTTGCACATCTTATGAATAATTTTTTTTGAATGGAGCGATATTTTAGGTTGGCCGAAATAAGCTTGGAAAAACACCACTATATCCTTGGCACTCCATAGACCATTCAAATGCCGAATAAAGGTTGTTAAATCATGGATCGCAGCACGTTTTTTAAATAACCGATATTTTAATTTCTCAAGATCGATAAGTTTTACATCCCATTCGTTGGCTAGCTGACGAACCATAATATGTTTTGGATAGAGACAATTATGCTGATAGTGGTATTGGTGCAGATGATGGATCAATTTGGCAGTGCTTGTTAGCAGAGCTTTTCTGTCACACGAAGGTAACAGCTGAAAATCAATTTTATCCAGGCTGACATAGCCTTCTAACGCTTTGGTAACCAGAACAGCTTTGGATGCTTTTGTTTCAAAATATAAAACATCCAAAGTTGGGATGTTTTTAGCATTAAGTAATTGAATATTGCGGTATTCACGCAAAAACGTTGGAATGCCTTTAATCGGGTGCATTAGCGTTTTCGTCACATGATTTTCTTGTCTTTTGATAAAGACTTTTTGCGGTTGACCGAAGCTATCAACCACACATTTCACAACACCACTCCAGCCTCCACGACGAATATTGGGTGCTTCAAACCAAGGTGAGTTATTACGCCAAAAGGCATCGAAAGTATCGCTGTTCTGGCCTGCGGCAAAGCCTGATAGACTCATGTTATTTGGCATCACAGGTTCTCGTCTTTTTCGAGAATATAAGTCCGCCACATCGCGTATTTCGGCAGAAAATCCAGATGGGCTTTTATACGAAAACCCGCTTGCGTAAATTCTTTTTCAATAATGTTTTTTGGAATGACAAATCGGTTTTGATAATCTCGATTTGCCCTGTTGGACTCGAGTTTTTTTCGCCGCCATGCTTTAAAATTTCCATCCACCCACAATGAAACAATCACAGTTGATTTGCTGACACGATGAAATTCTTTTAACAGCTTAAGACGGTCTTCGGATTGACCAATATGGTGTAATAAACGGATGCAGAAAATATTATCTACATAACCGTCACTTACCGGTAATGAAAAAGCAGACGCTTTAAAGGTATGTACTTTCTTTGAGAGTTGTTTTTCACGATACTGTAACCCGATATCAATCATCTTCTGACTGTTATCGCTGGCGAAGACAATTCTTTCAGGGTTTTCAGTCAGTACCTTCCAAAAGCGTCCTGTTCCACAAGGTACATCGAGCACGCTAAGTGGATCACCCGCAATTTTTAAGGCTTTTCTGGCGATCTGCTGATCTCGCCAATTTGACAATTTTCTTGCTAAACCATCTGCATGCTTATAAAAGTAGGCTTTGGCATGAAGTTCATTATATTTTTCTGAAAATTCAAGTTGATTGGTATCCAGGTTTGACATCTATGACATGCTCACTCTGATAAGGAAAGGAAGTGGCATTGTCAGTCTTCATGCTTAAGGGAAACTTAAGTTTATTTAGATACATTAAAAAGCAAGAAAATGAATACTGTAGTGATTTTTCCTATCAACAATCTCGCTGAATAACCTCTTTAAAACATAACGTTATCCGTAAAGAGTCTGCTGATTTAATAACCACACACCTGAAAATAAAATCGGAAAATCATAATGAAAAAACATACTGAAGCTCATAAAACGCAACATGTTGGTTGGCTTCGTGCCGCAGTAATGGGGGCAAATGATGGCATTGTTTCTACAGCCAGCCTTATTGTGGGTGTAGCTGCGTCAGGTGCATCAACGGAGATCATCTTTATGACTGGCGTAGCAGGCTTGGTTGCCGGTGCCATGTCCATGGCGGCAGGAGAATATGTATCAGTTAGTTCTCAGGCTGATACTGAAAAAGCCGATATTGAGCGTGAACGCATGGAGTTAGCAACTGATCCGCTTCATGAGTACGAAGAATTGACCACGATTTACATTCATCGCGGTCTGGATAAATCGCTTGCTCAACAAGTAGCAAAACAACTGATGGATAAAGATGCGTTAGTTGCTCATACTCGAGATGAGCTTGGCATATCAGAAGACTTCACCGCAAAACCAGTCCAGGCAGCATTTTCATCCGCGGCTACCTTTACGGTTGGCGCGTTATTACCCTTGATGGTGGTGCTTTTGGTCTCAAGTAATCGATTGATAATAAGTGTTTCCATCAGTGCTTTAATAGCATTAGCGATTTTGGGCGCATTATCAGCAATGATTGGGGGAGCATCCGTTACAAAAGCCGTCTCACGTGTTGTGTTTTGGGGGGCATTGGCAATGGGACTGACGGCTTTGGTTGGTCATTTTTTTGGAGTTTGAGATCCTTCTGGGACGCGATTCTTAAGCTGTCCTGCCGAAAAAAAACCTTAAAGTGGATTAGGGATTTCCTTTTCTTTTTGTTGGAAAACCACTGTGACTACTGTTCCGTGACCAAGGGTGCTATCTAAGTTAATAGTCCAGTGCAATCGATCACATATCCTTTTGACGAGATTTAGTCCCAGCCCTGTTCCACCAACCTTGGTACTGTAACTACGTTCAAACACCTGAGTTAGCTTGTCAGCTGGGATACCTTCACCCGTGTCGCTGATCGAAAATTCATTGTCGCTAATGTGAATCCGTATGATTCCTCCCTGAGTATGCTCGATAGCATTTCGCAGTAGATTGCTAACGGTTATCAGCACCAGATTAACGGGCAGAAATAATTGTGGTGAACCCAAATAATTACGTTCAATCAACAATGATTGGTCAGCGATCTGTCCGGCATAATCTTCCAGACATTGCTCTACCAGAGCCGCGAGGTCTATTGAGCTGTCCTGATAGATCTGGCTGCTTTCTTCGCGTGATAAAAGAAGCGTCGCTTCGATGAAGGCAAGCATTTCTGTACAGGCTCGGTTTATACGTTCCAACGCTCGCTGCGATGCCGGGCTATGAGTATCGGCCGAGAGTACATCCAGGGCGCCCATCATCACGGTCAGCGGCGTACGTAGCTCGTGACTAGCCGCAGCAGTAAACGAGCGTTCCCTCTCGACAAATTTCTCCAAACGTTCCTGATATTTATCAAACGAAGATGCAATCTGACCGATCTCCGTGCCGACATAATCATCAGCAATACGTAAGCCGGTTTGTCCCGGCTCAATATCGGTGAGTCGCCGCGACAGATTCTGCACCGGTGCCAATATAGCCCGTGTAGCACTCAAACCCATGGCAATTGCCACGATCAATACCAGAAAAAGGCCATAGAGAAGCATACGTAATACAGCATGTTCCTGTGCTTCCCATTCGGTAATATCGTAGGTCAAATAAACAGGACTCCCATTCCATTCGCCCACTTCAACCTGATAAACCGAACCTCCCATCGAGACCGTGTGATGTGATCCTGGCTCCAACTCAGCGAACTCTGGGGCAATATTTGTGTTTTTACCACCAATAAGAAATTCCCAGCCGGTGAATAATGCATTTTCATGATAAGTGCCATCATCCAGTTGCGCCGTTAGCACCCGCAACTGCTCAGCGACCATGTCACCGAAAACTCTTGCCTCCAGTTGTGACTTGATGAGCAACACGCCTCCTGCAAACAAAAAACTAGTGACGCTGACGATGAGTACAAGTGCAGTGAGTATTCGAAATTTAAGGGATGCTTTAGAATTCATGGAAGTGATGGCTCGGCAACCAGTCGGTAGCCCGCTCCATGAATAGTGTGAATCAGTTTGGTGGCGAACGGTTTATCAACCACATTGCGCAGGCTATAGATATGCATGCGCAACACATCATTATCGGGCAGCATATCTCCCCAGATGTGCTGCTCCAGTTCTTCACGGGTGACAACACGATGCGTATTTCTCATCAACAGCTCCAGCACTTTGCGTTGCACTGGATTGAGTTCCAACAGCTGACCAGCTCTTGTAGCAGCAAGAGTCTGGGGATCGTAGTGTAAATCGCCCACTATCAATGTCCGTGGTGTGTGAGAGCTGCCACGTTTTATGAGTGCCTGCAGCCGCACTTCGAGCTCCTTCACGGAAAAAGGTTTCACAAGATAATCATCGGCCCCCGCCTGAAATCCCTCTAATTTATCGTCAAGCTGATCACGCGCTGTCAGCATCAGCACCGGCACATCGTTGCTGCCTTCATTCCGCAGACGTCTGCATACCTCCATTCCATTAAGTCCTGGCAACATAATGTCAAGGACAATCACGTCATAACGCTCGCTCAGCGCGAGCTTCAAACCATGTGGTCCAGTCGCAGCAAAATCGAGCACATGCCCCTTGGGCTCCAGATAGTCAGCAATGTTTGCTGCGATGTCGCGATTGTCTTCGATTACCAGCACTTTCACTGCCACCTCCTTACACCAATCAATAACTTTGTCAGTGTCAATCGGCCCATGTCAAAAAAAAGTCAACTCAACGGGTTGACAATTTATTTACAACTTCTGACTTAGGCTGACGTAAAAGCTTTCACCCTATCCCAACTGATAAAGGGAAACTTTACAAAGTGAAAAAAACACACATACAACGCCTTACAACCCTAACCATTTTAGTTGCGTTCTTGGCCACGCCAAATCTCCACGCTCAGGAACTCGATCATGCACCACTTATCACGACTCAAGATTTAAATTTTACTACCCTGCTGGAACAGACGTTGGCACATGCCCCTGAAGCTTTGGAAACCGAAGTACGGACAGAGCAGGCGCAGGCCATGGTAGATGTTGGTGAAAGCTGGATTGCTGGCCGGCCAAGCGCGCAACTAGACTATATCGACGATCAAATGCTCAGTAACCTCGGTGAACGCGAGCTCACTTATGGCATCACTTTACCCCTGTGGCGATCTGGTGAGAGGAACACCATGCAAGCCCGGGGACAACAATACAATGTCCAGGTAGCAGCGTGGCAAGAAGCTTTTACTCTGACGATGGCAGGACGACTACGCCAGGTACTGGCAGACATGCAGGATGCAGATTCTCTGTTGGCAACAGAACAACACGCTACAGCAGATGCCCGGCAATTACTGTCAATTGCTGAGTCCTTGCACTCTGCGGGCGAAACTGCACGGCGTGATGTTTTGCAGGCTCAAACATTGCTGCTGGCCCAGCAACGAAATGAACTGGCAGCAGAGGCAGCCCGTGTTGATGCTGAACGTAAATACCAGATGCTGACTGGTCTGAATATCCGACCAGAAAAGCCGCATATCGAAACCCTTCAAACGACTGAAGAGGTTAGCCCAGAACATCCTCTATTGCGACTGTTAAGAAGCGATATCGATCTGGCAGCCGCCGAAATCAACAAGACAGAATTGGAGGCACTAGGTAACCCCACTATCAGCATTGGCTCACGTCGACAAAGAGCGGGTAATCAGAACGATTATCAAGATGCCTTGGCACTCTCAGTAACCATCCCCTTTGGTGGTCGCGCTCATGTCAATGCATCCACCAGTTCGGCGCGCCGCAATAAGGTCGACGCTGATGTGCGCTACCTCAATACTTACCGTGAATTGAACCTGCAACTTCACGAAGTTGCACACGAGCTTTTCACCTTGAATGAATCTCTGCCACTCAGCAAGGAGCAGGCCCAGCTGGCACGTCAGCAGTGGGAGATGGCAAAAACCGCTTTCGTTTCCGGCGAGACCGATATAAGTCAGGTAGTCATCGCCTTGCAGCAGAAGCGCCGGAGCGCCCGTGATCTTGAAGTGATTACTCTGCGACAAACCCGCCTGATTACTGAATTTAACCAAATCGTTGGAGTCCTGCCATGAGCTTTTTTTCCCGCAAGAAATTCGTTGTGGCTGTTTTGGCAATTTTTTCCGCATCCCTCAATGCTCAGGAAATCGTGCCCATTAACAGCGAAGATGTAACCAGGATGGGGATTGTCTTTGCTCCGGCTATCCCAGTAGACACAAGCACCGGCGCACGATATGCCGCGACAGTCGTCAACTCACCAGACAGCGCCGCAAGTGTGACAACGCCCTGGGCAGGTACACTGGTTTCATGGGCTCTTATACCCGGACAGAGTGCAAGTGCGGGCACTATTCTCGCCACTTTCAGTAGCCCTTCCATCTTGCCACTGCAAAACACCTGGATCGATGCCGTCTCTGCTCTGGAAGGAGCCGACTTCGAACTGCGCAAAGACGAGTCTCTATACACTGAGGGCGTTATCTCGAAACAGCGTCTGACAAAAACCCGTCTGCTAAAACAACAGGCGGTGTTCGCTGAACGCACTGCGCGATCACATCTGGCACAAGGCGGTTTCGATACAGCAAAACTCGAGGTGCTGCGAAAGCATGGATCAGGCCTGGGAGAATTCTATTTGGTTGCGCAGGAGGATGGCGTCCTGTCACAGCGCATGTATAACATCGGCAGCTATGTAGAGGCTGGGCAAATCATCGCTAGGCTGAATGCAGGCACTCGCCGTTGGGCCAGCACTCATATTCCTGCCAAAGCAGCAGACGCATTGGAGATTGGCCATCAGCTGAGTATTGCTAACAGTGGCGAGACGTTGACCTTGCGCCAGAAGGATCTGGTCATCGACAGCAGTAATCAGACAATTAAGTTGCTGGCGGAGTTTAACGCCGATACTTCCTTCACCACGGGGCAGGTCTTATCTATTGTGCTGCCACCGGTCGGTAAGGGTGTGCTCATCCCTGACCGTGCGGTCGTGCATACTGGCGGTGAGACGATAATTTATGTGCGAACGGCCGCAGGGATTGAAGCACGTGCTCTGGAACTGCAATCTATCGGGGATGACTATCTGGCCTCCGAAGGCATTGCGGTTGGCGAGGAGATCGCCATTCAGGGCACGGCTGTTCTCAAGGGTATTCAACTCGGATTGGGTGGGACTGAGTAATGCTGTCTTCACTGATTCAATGGTCCCTCAGCCAGCGTCTGCTGGTCTTATTGCTGTCAATATTGTTGATTGGTTTTGGTGGTCGAGCACTGCTCAATATACCTATTGATGCCTTCCCCGATATTTCGCCGACACAAGTAAAGATCATCATCAAGGCGCCGGGAATGACCCCGGAAGAAGTAGAATCGCTTATTACGCAACCTGTTGAAGTGGAATTGCTGGGCATCCCGTTCCAAACCATGCTGCGCTCCATCTCCAAGTACGCACTGACCTCCATCACATTGGATTTTGAGGACGGTACCGACATCTACTGGGCTCGCCAACAGGTCACCGAACGACTCAGCAATGTCTGGGACAATCTACCCGGCGGCATCAGCGGTGGACTAGCGCCGATGAGCACACCACTGGGCGACATGTTTATGTTCACCATCGACAATCCATCCATGACCCTGGAGGAAAAGCGCTTCCTGCTGGACTGGACCATTCGTCCGGCGCTGCGTAACGTGCCTGGGGTTGCTGATGTGAACTCGCTCGGCGGCTTTGTTCGCACCTATGAAGTCAAACCTCTTCGTGAAGCCATGAGGGCAATGGGCGTTAACTTGCAGGATATCGCCGACGCACTCAGCGCCAACAACAAAAATGATGGTGCTGGACGGATTGATCAGGGAGAGGAAGTCATTCTGGTTCGCGTAGAAGGTGCGATTAACGGCTTTGAAGACATCAGCAATACCTATGTCGTAAACGCTGAGGGTGATCGCATTCCGCTAGCCGAAGTGGCACATATCACCACGGGGAGTATGGAGCGCTACGGCGCAGTTACGGCGGATGGTGGAGCAGAAGCAGTGCAGGGCCTGGTGATCGGGCTGCGTGGCGCCAATTCCCGTGAAGTTGTGCAAGGCGTTAAATCCAGGCTTCAGGCGTTGCAAGACACCTTACCAGAAGGCACACAGATCAGAGTTTTTTATGACCGTACGGTACTAATTGAAAGTGCCGTAGGTACGGTATCCTCTGCCCTTCTGGAAGCTGTGGTTTTGGTTATTATTCTGCTTGGTCTGTTCCTTGGCAATGTGCGTGCCGCACTCACTGTGGCTATCATCCTGCCCTTATCAGCCTTGTTCACATTTCTCATGATGGGAAATATGGGGATGTCGGCCAATTTGATGAGCCTGGGGGGCTTGGTTATCGCCATCGGTATGCTGGTGGATTCGTCTATCGTAATCGTCGAAAACATTGTCTCCTCACTTGCGCACCAGCGCGGCATACGACGATTGCCACATCTGCATATTATCTACCGTGCGGTGCGTGATGTGGCAGCACCTGTGACCTCCGGCATCATTATCATCGTCATCGTGTTCCTGCCGCTACTGACACTGGAAGGGCTTGAAGGCAAGCTTTTCGGCCCGGTAACGTTAACCATCGTCTTCGCACTGCTGGGATCGCTGCTGTTATCCCTGACATTGATTCCCGTCATTGCGTCATTCCTTGTCCGCTCCGATGCTCATGCCGAACCATGGCTGAGCCGGACCCTGGCAAAAACTTATGAACCTTTGCTGCGCAAGGCATTGCTGCATCCTGCCCTGGTTTTAGGAGCCGCAGGAGTATTGCTGGCTGCCAGCTTTGTGGTGTTTCCACTGGTTGGCAAGACCTTCATGCCTACTATGGATGAGGGTGACATTCTCATCCAGCTGGAAACAATTCCTTCGATCAGTCTCGAGGCAAACACTCGTATCGTGCTTCAGGTAGAACGTGCGATTCTTGATGAGGTTCCGGAAGTAGCACGCATCGTCTCACGTATCGGTTCAGATGAGATGGGCATGGATCCGATGGGACTAAACGAGACTGATATTTTCCTGCAGTTGCGTCCCGTCGAAGAATGGCGTGTCGCGACCAAGACAGAACTTGAACAGCATCTTCGCGAGGTCATGGATCGTTTCGTTGGGCTTAACTATGGATTTACACAGCCGATCGACATGCGTGTATCGGAGATGCTCACCGGCTCGCGTGGTGATGTTGCTATCAAACTGTTCGGTCCAGACCTGGACACCCTAAACTCCATCGCACAGCAGATCGCCACGCAAGTGGAAGCTATTCCCGGTGCTATTGATACCTTTGCAACACTTAATGAGGGCGCTCAATATCTGCAAGTGAGTATCGATCGCATCATGGCCGGGCGGCTGGGACTGGATGCTGATGCACTGCAGACCCGTCTGCGTGCGGAGATTGAAGGCGTCAACGTGGGCAATGTAATTGAGGGCAGCGCGCGTGTTCCCCTGATGTTGCGCTACGAAGCTATTGAAGGTGATGGCCTGACGCATCTTAGCGACAGCTTTATTGACTTGCCTGATGGTGGCAAGATTCCGCTGTCAGAGATAGCAACCGTTGCCCGTGTCGAAGGCCCAATTATTATCTCCCGTGAATCCGGCCAGCGCTTCAGCGTGATCCGCACTGACGTAGCAGAACGTGATCTGGTGGGCTTTGTAGAAGAGGCACAGAAGCTGATCGCAGATAATGTCGAGATGCCGGATGGATATCGTTTGGAATGGGGCGGTGAGTTCGAAAATCAACAGCGCGCCGCCGCACGTCTAATGCTCGTGGTGCCACTTGCACTTGCATTGATCGCACTGTTGCTATTTTTGACGTTCCATTCCATTAAACAGACGCTAATCATTCTGTCTAACATTCCTTTTGCCCTGACAGGCGGACTAATCGGTTTGTGGCTGACCGGTGAGTTTCTATCTGTGCCAGCTTCGGTGGGATTCATCGCCCTGCTGGGTATTGCAGTATTGAACGGCGTGGTAATGATGACTTACTTCAATCAGTTACGAGCCAAAGGTCTGGATATTGCCACAGTAGTAACCGAGGGAGCACTTCGTCGGCTGCGTCCAGTGATGATGACAGCCACAATCTGTGCGTTCGGACTGGTGCCACTGTTACTGGCTACCGGCCCAGGATCGGAGATTCAGCGACCACTGGCGATCGTAGTGATCAGTGGACTGATAAGCTCCACACTGCTGACACTTTTTATGCTTCCGATCATTTATAAGGCATTTCATCGTCCCCTCAACAGCTCTGGAGACAGTGTATGAACACGTCAACGCATGAACAAACCGCCGAGGAAATCTGCATACTGATGCTCAACATTGCACCGGAGCTTGAGGAAGATCTGGTTGAATACCTGCTTTCCATTGAGCAGATTGTGGGCTTTAGCTCATACACCGTGTACGGACATGGTCAGCAGCATGGGCTTAGCGTGGCAGAGCAGGTCTCGGGGAGGCGCAAGCGTTCTCAATACGAACTGATTGTTAATGTGTCGACCATACCACTGATTCTCTCCGGTCTGGCCGAGGCAGTGGGACGTGATATCGTCTATTGGCAACAGCCTGTCAGTAATTTCGGCAGAATCGAATACTGATGGTGTTTATTTAACAAATAATGGTCAGTCAGTCCCCTTGAAATTCAATATCAATTTGGGCAACTTAGAAGCATGAAACCGAGCAATGTCACTACTGTGATATTCATAAACTTCATTGATATTTAAAGATAAAGGCGCAGAAAGCGCCTTTTCAAAAGTGCAATTTTAAATTACCGAATTCATTCCTGCTTGATCAAATAAACATTTTTCAACCCTTTAGGTGACAGAGAACCATCCTCGTTAATGACCAAGACCTCTTCGTCCTCTTCACTCAACTCAATTAACACCTCGTCACCATCAACTCTATATTCATATTCCTGCATCTGACCTTTTTCACGAATCATGACTTTGCCATACGGTTCAAACGTGAAGTGATAGATGCCAAGGTCATCGGTATAAGTGCCTTCAAGCCCTGAGCCGCAGGCTGTCAGCCAGAGAGAAAACAGGCTAATAATAAGTATTTTTTTCATCTGCTTATTCCTTATAAAGTAGGTTTACTACTGCCAGCAAGTCTGGCTTCAGTCGCTTCCGTTTGCAGCTGTTCAACCCACTCCATGGATTTCAGGTTGGCTTTCACCCAGGTCGGGGCATCTATCATGGTGGCAGTGACTCTATTTGCGGGTGAATCAGGTTGCAACATGCCCATGTCATAGACCAGATATCCAGCACAATCATCAATACTGGTGAGCTTGGTATTTTGAAACCGATCCAGAAAATAACGTTTACCACTCGACAAAAAGATACCATTCATAATCTGATCAATATCCGGCATCATCACCAGATTGGTAGCGGCATAACAACTCTGTTTTCCCTCTGGAAACCACCAGACCAGTCGACTGCCGATAGTCTGGGGTTCACCATATTTCTCATTAAGGGCCGTCATGTATTGGCCTTTTGTGGTGGGATTATTACGCGTATTAATGGTCCGGATAATCGCCACGACTCTTGACTGTTCAGGCGGGGGTGAAAAAAACACATTGAAACTCTCCTGGTCCCGCCCTTTTTCTCCCATCACATCTTTTCCGGCCGTCACGCTATGCAGGAAGGACTCTGTTTTATGGACCTCTGCTCCGTCGTGGTACTGAAAATATTGATGTTGCTGCTGGATACTTTCCGGTTTTGCTCCGTGCGTTAATAGCGTCTGTTGCACTTCATCAAAACTCATCCCTAATTTAAGACCTACAATATCAAAATCGTCGGCGATTGCTGTTGTCATAAAACTAAAACAAAAAAAGCCGAACATTACTTTTTTGAGCTGTTTCATCCCACGCCCCCCATGCCATTCCTAGTGAATAAACAAATTTACTTTTAAGGTATTTATCCATAAAAGACAAGTACTTAAATCGTATTAAAATTCATGCTGACTGAAATTAAAAAACATTCCGGTAAAAAATGGTTAACTATCACTCAAAGGTGAATTAGGAAACCTCAGTCACCATTGCGTTATCAGTTTTATCGTCAAGGCTTGAATGAGGTGATGCCAATGGAAAGGGATAGCGGGTCATGAAAACAAAAAGTCGCTTTATCGAACGTTTAAGTTGGTTTCTGGATGAGAGTATCCCCCTGCCCGGTGGCTATAGAATCGGTCTGGATGGTTTTATTGGTCTGATACCGGGTATCGGCGATTTTATTGGTGGACTGTTATCCAGCGTCATTATTTACAAAGCTCACCAACTGGGTGTGCCACGAATGATATTGGGCAGAATGATTATCAATATGGTGATCGACACGGTATTGGGTGCTATTCCTGTTGCTGGTGATGTATTTGACTTTGTCTGGAAAGCCAACAAGCGTAATGTCGTCTTACTGGACGATTATCAGCAACAACCCAAACAGGTTTACCGCAAATCATTGATTCAAAACATCTTGTTTATTGGATTATTACTGGGCATTCTGGTTCTACTGATTGTATTCATCAGCTGGATCATCGGACTGCTGATATCCGCAATCAATAACTAAACCATGAACGTATTTTGTTATAAGTAGTAACTGTTTTGCCGCGACCTGATTTCATTTAATAACAACGATAAAGCGGCTTATACTCAACCAGAGAGAGAACATATCATGACAAATACCATCTATCGTTTTTTTAAGCCCTTGCTGTTTATCGTGTTAGGTATGCTGTCTCTGACAGCCATGGCCAGCGATAAAGTACTTATCGTCGTCACCAGCCATGGCTATATTGGTGAAGATGAAGCCTCCAGTAAAAAGGATACCGGTTACTTCCTGTCTGAAGTCACGCACCCGTATTACGAATTAAAAGCGGCCGGTTTTGAGATTGATATTGCCAGCCCTGAAGGGGGATTACCGCCAATGGATCCCGGTAGCTATAAATTATCGGATGATGACAACAAACGCTTTATGGAAACGCCCGAAGACTGGGGCAAAATGGAAACATCATTGCGACTGGAAGAGATCAAATCAGACGACTATGCTGCGATTGTGTTTGCCGGTGGGCACGGCACCATGTGGGACTTTCCGGACAATGCCGATATTCAACGTCTGACCAGAGAAATATATGAAAATAATGGTGTTGTGGCAGCGGTTTGTCATGGTCCGGCAGCGTTGGTGAATGTCACCTTGTCGGATGGCGAGTACCTGGTTGCCAATCGTGAGGTCAGCACCTTTACCAATATTGAAGAACGCATCGTCAGACTCTACAGTGATATGCCATTTTTACTGGAAACCCGCCTGGAACAACGCGGAGCTAATGTCAGCAAGTCATGGATTCCATTTATGGAAAAAGTCAGTGTTGATGAGCGTCTGGTAACAGGCCAAAACCCGAACTCAGCCCGTACTATGGGCAGTGAGGTTGTGCAGTTACTGCAACAACGCTAAGTTCTCAGTCAGCTTCCATTTAAAATGCCCGCCTCGCGGGCATTTTGCTATTTGCATCGAACTCTCGGGCTCACAAGGGTCTATTGAATTTTTGGGAGAAAACAGCAATGTCCCGTTTTATTTACATAGTGTTTTTCGTGGTTGCCTTTCCTGTTCTGGCTGAACAGAAAACCTACGGTCCCCAGCTGGAGGGGTTTAACTATCCTTTTCCGGTAAAAATATTTCGACTGGCCTCTCAGGGCCAGCAACATGAAATGGCTTACATGGATATTCAACCTGAAAAACCTAGTGGAAGTACCGTCGTGTTACTGCATGGTAAAAACTTCTGCGCCGCCACCTGGGAAGAGACTATTCACTTTCTGACAGACAATGGCTACCGTGTTATCGCACCGGATCAGATCGGTTTTTGTAAATCCAGCAAGCCCGAACATTATCAGTTCAGTTTTCATCAACTCTCTGCCAATACCAGCGCCTTACTTGCTCAACTGGATATTGACAACTACATCATCATGGGCCATTCGATGGGTGGCATGCTGGCAACCCGTCATGCATTACTTAATCCTGAAAAGGTTGAACAATTGGTTATGGTCAATCCTATCGGTCTGGAAGACTGGCTGGCCAAAGGTGTGCCCTACCGTGAAATTGATGACTGGTATCAAGGTGAATTAACAACCAATGCCGACGGCATTCGCCAATACCAGAAAAGTACTTATTACGCCGGAACCTGGGAACCGGGATATGATCGCTGGGTTAATATGCAGGCCGGACTATTTCAAGGCCCGGGGCAGGAAAGTGTCGCTTGGAATTCAGCGCTGACCTACGACATGGTACTGACTCAGCCGGTATTTTATGAATTCGGGAATCTGCCAGTGCCCACTCTGCTGCTGATTGGCGAAAAAGATAATACGGCGGTCGGTAAAAACCTGGCCCCGGAGGATAAGCGATCTGCACTTGGTAACTATTCTAAAATCAGCCGGGAAGTTGCAGACAGAATTCCGGATGCCACTTTAGTCACGTTTGAGGATTTAGGCCATTCACCCCAAATCCAGGATCCGGATCGATTTCATCAGGCGTTGATTGAACATTTGCAACAACCTTGAAAATTTCGATTGAGCTTGTCCGATAAAAAAAGGGCCGCTTAGCGGCCCTTTCTGTTTCACGAGTCGTGCTTATTACCACCGCATCATGCGTCTGATAATGCCGTCATTCCGGTAGGAATGGTAAATCGCCCCGCTGACATGCACCGCAATCAATGCCAGCAGAATCCATGCTGAATAGGTATGTAATTCACCCCAGAACTCATTCATATCTTCGTTGGCTTCAGCAATGCGTGGCAGCGTAAATAACCACCAAACAGTTGTATCCCACTTGGTATGTGCCGAAGAGAGATAACCACTGATACAGACAAAAAAGATAAGCCCGTAAATGGCAATGTGCGCCAGTATCGCTGACTTATGCATCCACGGTGTCATATCCTGTGCCGACGGTGGTGCAGGTGGATATTTAAATCGCATGTAAAGCATTACGATCAACAGTACTACCAGCGTCAAGCCGATGTTCTTGTGCAATTGGAACGGGAATGCCCGGAACTGCAGCTCTTCAGAGGGTAATGGCAGGCCCATCATCCACCAGCTGGAAATAAAGAGAAAAAATATTGAAACGGCCAGCAACCAGTGAAGGACAACGACCGCTCTGTTAAAACCTTGTCTTTGCATAATTATCTTCCAATTAATTATTTGTGAGAATCAGGCAACGTCGCGTTGGATGCGTGCCGCTTCGGTATGCCGACCTGCAATAGCGCCGACCAGTAACATTAAGTGCAGAAGGAACCACAGCAGGATGCTCCACAGGTACATATCCCGCAATAAAGGCCCTGTCATCACCACAGCAGCAAACTGCAGCAAATCAACTGCCGCCAGTCCGATAAACACTGCGATGGCGGCCGTCGTAGACCACGGGGTGTAATTCACTAATGCCCCACCAATGATGACTGAGGCAAACGCAAGTAATGTACCGACTAAAGCCAGTTTCATCATCGTGTCGGGAAACCAGTCGGGGGTAGACTGTGCAATACCTTGAACATAATCAACAAGAAATTCACACTGCTCTAGCGTGATACCTTCTTCATCAAGCTCACCTAAAGGACAATCGGCTTCAGGCATTACCCCCGAAACCGGCATATTTGAGGTCATAACAGATTGTTTCATTAACTCTGTACCATGCATCGCCGTCAGAAAGACGCCTAGCATGATCGCCACTACGCCAAGAATACTGGCCCAGTTAGGCGTCGAACTATTATTTAGATCGTTGGATACCATAAGCACCTGCCCTTGATTGTTATCAATTAATTATTTTCGAACAGAAAACAGCCCATCGTTTTGACGTTAGCTACTCTCTCCTGGCAAACGCTTGGCTTGATATTAATCACACTTGTTCAGTTTTTTATGATGCTGACGCCAAGCGAATAAACCTGTGACAAATCGGTTTTTTTATAAGTTCATGCCGCAGGAATTACCTCGCTAAATAAGCAAACCACCTATTAAATGTTATTTCTAACCAAGACTTAATTTCTGTCACTAAAATAAGCGTGTATCCTTTACCTACCGTTTAATTTGCTGAACATGCCAAGCCATGAACCAACGCCAGCCCCCAATCAAAAAACTGCTGCTTAATTGTGATATGGGCGAAAGTCTTGGACCGTGGTCAATGGGGATGGATGAACAGGTGATGCCCTTGGTGGACATGGCCAATATCGCCTGTGGTTTTCATGCTTCCGATCCGCTTACCATGACGCGGACGGTGCTGTTAGCAAAACAATCCCAAACTCAGATTGGCGCCCATCCAAGTTATCCGGATCTGATTGGTTTTGGCCGTCGCAGTATGCAATGCACACCTCTGGAAATTATCTCGATGGTGCAATATCAGATTGGTGCACTGGATGGTATTTGCAGGGCACATGACAGCCATGTAAGTTACGTCAAACCGCATGGTGCGCTCTACAACGATATGATGCGTGATGCCGATATTCTGCGAGCAGTATTGGAGGCGATAGCGTCCTACGATAGCAATCTGCCCTTAATGGTTCTGGCATCAACTGATAATCGCAAAACCGAATCCATTGCGGCCGAGTTTGGTATCAAATTACTATTCGAAGCCTTTGCTGATCGGGCTTATGAAAATAACGGTCTGTTACGTCCGCGAAATCAGGAAGGCGCTGTGTTTCGTTCGGAGCAGCAAATCCTTGAACAGGCGTTATTACTGGCCACCGAAGGCAGCGTCATCAGCCGCAATGGTCAGCGATTGAAGCTCGATGCCGATACGCTATGCGTCCATGGCGATAATGCCGAATCCGTTAAGGCCGTTCGACATATCCGTAATACGTTCAACAAACTATACCGCTGCTGATCATGTTTCAGATTGAACAGGCAGGCCCTGACGCAGTATTGATTCGCTTTGGTGAACAGATAAACACCGATCTGGTGCCCGTGATTCGCGCCGCGACTAAACGGCTGCATAAAGAATTACAGGAAGAAATTCGGGGCCTTGTACCGAGCTATACTACGTTAATGCTCTGTTACGACCCACGGAAAAATGACTTTCCAGGCATCCAGGATAAAATTCAGCAACACCTTTCAAACTTGAATACCAACCATGCTGAAATGGGCAAATTGATTGAAATTCCGGTTTGGTATCACCCTGATGTCGGACCTGATTTGCACCATGTGGCCGACTTTCATCAGATCAGCATTGATGAAGTCATTCAACGCCATAGTGACACCATCTATCAAATTTTTGCCATCGGTTTTGCACCGGGATTTGCTTATATGGGCAATGTCTCCAATCAACTCGCTACACCAAGACTGAAAACGCCCCGCCCCAATGTCGTTGCTGGTTCGGTAGCGATTGCCGATCAACAAACAGCGGTATACCCCATTAACACACCCGGCGGTTGGAACATTCTGGGGCGTACCACCATGAAAATGTTTGATCGGCAAAGTCCAAAATTATGCCCTGTGTTACCAGGTGATCGAGTGCAATTTATCCCGGTCAGTAAGGCTGAATTTCTGCTGGCAGGCGGTCAGCTGGAATGAAGCAGCAGGGTTTAAAAGTCCTCAAACCCGGCATCCTGACGCTGGTGCAGGACTTGGGCCGCTTTGCCTATCAACATATTGGCCTCTCCCCCGGCGGTGCAGCTGATGAACATGCGTTTTTATGGGCCAATCGCTTATTGGATAACCGGCCCAATCACCCAGCGCTGGAAATTTGCTTTGGTGGCTTGCAACTTGAAGCATTAACCAATACCAATATCGCCATCACCGGCGCTGATATGCAGGCCAGCATTAATGGCGAGCCTTTGGAAAACTGGCAAACACACCCAATAAGCACCGGCGATATACTCAGCTTTGCTCATGCCAAATCAGGTATCCGCAGCTATCTGGCGATACAGGATGGTTTTCAGTTTGAGCCATGCTTCGGGTCTGTTGCCACGGTGATGCGCGAAAAAATGGGTGGCATTGATGGCGATGGTAATCCCTTAAAAGCAGATGACTTTTTACCGTGCAGTCAAAACCGACCCAGATTAAAAACCCATGTTCCGCCGTTATTTATCCCGGATTATCAACAACCTTTAATTCTCAGTGTGATTCCCACCGACCAAACCGATCACTTTGATATAGCAGAACAGGAAAAGCTCTATCACTGGACCTATCGCATTTCGATGCACAGTAATAACATGGGGATCCGGCTTGAAGGCGAACCGATTATTCCCAATGTACAAGGTATTATTTCCGAAGGCATTGCCTATGGCACTATTCAGCTGCCCCCGGATGGTCAGCCAATTATCCTGCTCAAAGATCGCCAGACCATGGGCGGCTATCCCAAACTGGGTACCTTGTTTGTGCTCGATGCTTTTTTACTGGCGCAACAGCAAGCCAATACCGAAGTGAGATTTACACAGATTTCGCTGGAAGAAGCTCAGGAAAAACTACGTTATTTCTATCGTTTTTTTGGTGTGTAAATTTTAAGTCGATAAAAATTCATAACGTTTCTTAATCCAAATCTTCCTGACTGAAACGCTCTCTTGATCGACCTTTACAAGGACTTTAACCACGCTTGCGTTTCTCCATTATCCTATCGACGAACGGTGTCAGAATGATTTCCATCGCCAGGCCCATCTTGACGCCTGGCACCACAATATTGTTGGGACGCGACATGAATGAGTCTTTCAACATTGACAGGTAATAAGGAAAATCCGCTACTTCTGGGTTTTTGAAACGGATGACACAGAGACTTTCATCCGCCGTCGGGATTTCACGCATCACAAACGGGTTAGAAGTATCGATGAGTGGCACCCGCTGGAAATTGATATGGGTACGGGAAAATTGTGGTGTTATATGGTGAATATAATCCGGCATCCGTTTGAGGATGACGTCCACCACGGCATCCTGGGAATAGCCACGATTGGCGCAGTCACGTTTGATTTTCTGAATCCATTCGATATTGATAACCGGGACCACACCAATCAACAGATCGGCATACTGGGCAATATTGACTTCATCGGTGACCACCCCACCATGCAACCCCTCATAAAACAGTAAATCACTGTCATTATCGATTTCTTGCCACCTGGTAAATGTGCCTGGTGGTTGGTTATATCTGGTGGCTTCACACTGATCATGAATGTAGTGACGCTTTTCGCCACGCCCCGTTTCAGAGTAAGTTTGGAACAGTTTTTCCAATCTATCCAGGCAGTTTGCCTCCGGCCCAAAGTGGGTCAGCGAGCGACCTTCTGCTTCAGCATTGATGACTTCAGCGCGCATTTCTTCACGGGTGTATTTGTGAAAGCTATCGCCCTCAATAACGACGGGTTTGATATTTGCCCGGCGAAAAATATCTTCAAAAGCATGTTTTACGGTTGAAGTACCGGCTCCTGAAGAGCCGGTAACGGCAATAATCGGGTGGGAAATAGACATTTAAGCCTTCTCCTTGATGGTGAACATTGGGAGGCGGATTTGACTTTGTTACGAGTACAATTTCCGGGCTAGGTAGCCAGTCCACGAGAAGGAATCGACCAGGATGTCATTAGTAATGATATCACGCTGAAGTTGGGGTTTACCCTTTACATTGGTTGAGTTCGAGGCGCCCAACATGCCAGTAATGGCGCCTCGATCAACCGTAAAAGAAATGTTTTTACATGCTGTTGCCAGATCTAGTAATGCCAAAATATTCATCCTTTCGATTTGCAATTCCATCGGCGGAAAAGCGTGTCACTGATGACCCGTTATTTATGGTTTTTTAATCTAGACCAGCAACGCAATAAATAAAAGACATAAATATTTATGGACGGCATAAACAAAATTTATGGTTCAAGTCGTAACGACTTTTTCATGGCAACACAGGATAGCGTGATCGGCTCCCCTGAACTCGACACCTTGTTTGTGCTGGATACCTTTTATTGGCTCTGCTAATACTCCCAGCTGCGATAAAGTTCGTTCGCTTCCTTCATATCCTCGTAAAGCCAGACCATTCGATCCAGGAACCAGCTTTTACCAAGATAGGCCAAAGACACACCCAGAATCGCGCCCCAGACAGAAAAATAGACAGTAGCCCAGACCGCTAACAGCAAGCCTCTGAAGGAAATACCATTAAGAAAACCATGTAATGGAATGGTATGCCGATCCGGTATTGGAACCGTATCCCGGTTTAAATAAACGCGCTCGCCCAGAACGGCTTTTGATGCCCAGTTTTTGGTAGATTTCGGTTTTTTGAACAAGATAGGATTGAAAAATAACCACAACAAAGATGCCAGACTTGGCACTAGGGCTTGTTTATCTTTCAGAGCCACCACTGCTGGAGGCTATTTTTTCGTCCAACAAGGCGGAAATGATGCGATGTAGTTGTTCTACATAAGTCATTTCCAACGCCGAGGGGCGGAAAAATAGTCCCAGCCCTGCGGGTTGTGGCTGAAAATGCACCACTTATGTCCACGGATGGACTGTATGCCGGCGCGCCAGGGAGGCGCGCGCCGGCCTGTGTTGCTTGTCGTTTATTTAGAACGACTAAATCACACTCCTCGCGCCTTGATTGGTGCATTTTAAGTCACAACAGAGGCGGCTCTGAAAGATCAACAAGCCCTAGACACCACCAGCCAATCCACTCCCTGCTCCAGAACGCAATGACGATAAAAGGAAGCACAGAATATCTTGTCCAGACACTCACGGGATTGGCGTGTCGCATCCAGTTTTCATCATCAAGCTTAAAAATCCCGGCAATTTTCCGTTCCAATGTCATGTCGTATTACCTCTGGGTAAGTAAAAGTTTTTTTAAGATTTAGCTTTGCCTTGAAAGATGAATAAACGTCCGCTTGAGAGTGCGAAGTATGATGTTCGGTTTCAAAAATCAAACAGGTAAACCACAAGCAATTTAATGGTAGCCGTCATCGTAATGTCATAACAAATCTGCATCATGATTTCCCATTTGTATGTGGTGGTATGATGCTTAAAACGGTTCGTAGCAGGATTCTGTTCTTTTCCTCTTTCTCTGTCTTTGCGCTCTCGGCGCTGGCATTTTTGTCCTGGTCAATCATTGGAAAGGCGCAAAATTCCGCTGAACAACTTATCCAAAACAGCCTGACTGAATCCTGGTTATTGACTGATTTGGAACAGGATCTCCGTCACTTGCAAGATCTCTCATTTAAAACCAAGGCTCAGTTACTGCTATGGAGTGAAATTAACCAGCAATTTGAAGTGCTTTCACAATCAATTCCTGCCAAATTGCATGCGATTGAGCAAAATCCACAACTACGTAACTGGTACAACGAAAGCACCGATCTTCGCGAACCGCTGGCGGCTTATCTTGACGAACTGGGCGCAGGAATCGCCGAGCAGAGCTATTATCAGGCGGGGAAAACCGTGGATTTCTCCCTCTTTCCGGTGCTGTCCCCCCTGCTGGAAAAAATAAATATCCGCAAGGAAACCAGTCGCAACCATATCTCCCAGGACTCAGATGAACTGCTAAATTATCTTGGCCGGCAACAGGTTTCATTGATCAGCGGCTTCATATTTTTTCTGACCGTAATTGTGTTGATGACCTTCTGGTTAAGAAAAACCGTTATTTTCCGGCTGCAACGCATCGAGCAGGATATTCAGGCAATGGATAAAAATTCGGATCTGGCCACCCCACCGACTCTGGCTGGTTCCGACGAAGTAGCTGGTGTGGCGACCGCTTTGATTCGACTGGTAGGCCGATTTGAGGGATTTATTGGCGATATCAGAAATGCCTCGAAAATCGTGAATGAGCGTTCCGATCACCTTGATAGCCAGGCAAGAGAACTGGAGTCCGCATCCCGAACGACACATGATCATATTCAGGAAGTCACCCTGTCGATGCAGGCAATGGCCGAACAGGCTTTTACAATTGAAACATCAACGCATGACTCAACTGAGACCCTTCGATCTGCCGTAACAGCGAATGCTGTTATTCAATCAGGCCTCAAAAAAAGCGAAATGGCGGCAGATAATACCGTTGAAGTGATTGCAAGAGTGACGAGCTCAATACAAGAACTAACAGAATCAACCTCAAAAATTGAAAAAGTCATTAGCGTCATCGCCGAAATAGCTGAACAAACCAATCTGCTGGCGCTTAATGCAGCCATTGAAGCCGCCAGAGCTGGCGAACATGGTCGAGGATTTGCCGTTGTTGCCGACGAAGTGCGAACCCTTTCGCAACGCACCACCGACTCTACGGGACAAATTCGGCAATGGGTACATGATCTGATTCAGGTTGTGGAAGCCGTTGATGACCAAATCACAGAAATGAAACATGCCGGGGATGGCAATCGCCACACTTTAAACGAACTTAAAGAACAGCTTGCCACCATGAATCACTGGTTTGCCGATTTAGAGCAACGGACAACAACCATTAACCAAGCCCTTTCAATGCAACGAGAAGAGATTGACCGGGTCGGTTTGCGATTCGCAACACTTGATAATCATGCATCAACCGTCAGTGAAACCATCGCTGGCAGCAGAGCCATCAGTATCGCATTGAAAACCGAAGCGAATTCGATGAACAACCTCACCGCACGCTTTCGGACTTCTTTTGATAGTTAAAAAACAGGCCGGGCAACGAGATTAATTATTGAGAGGCTGTGTAAAAATCTAACACGTTTCGATTCTTACACGGCCTCAAATTTACCTGTGGCGCAATTCTTATTTAACAACCACGGAACAGCCAGGCATGAATGAGCTTGGTATAGCGTGGCATCACCACATAGACCATCAGCAATACGGCAATGCCGGTGATGATAAGGGTATCCAGATAATGGTTGTCAGGCAGCCCCAGCTGGTGAAGTGGCAGTAGCAGAAACGGCAATATCAATACCAGCGGATAGATAGCCGACCAGGTGACCAAAGCCTGTTTCCAGCGAATGGGCACTTTGGTATTCGCCTGCTCCGGGGTAAACCAGAAATCCAGCCCGCTATTGATATAAAAATCATCACCTTTGACCAGCAATGGTGACACTTTCGCTATCAACTCACTGCGTTTGGCCGACTCCATCCAGCCACGCAAATGTGACTGCGTATCAAAGCGGATAATGATCGTGTAGGTTTCGGTCAACCCCGCAATGGGACGGATAACGTTCAAATCCAGATGCCCCGGGGCACTTTTAGATTGCGGGGCAATTTCATTTAGCCAGGCTTCATACTCGGCGTGTTTGTCCTTATCAACCTGATGGGTAATCACCGCCGTCGCGCCCTCGGTTATCGGATCCACACGCTTTTGTTGCATAACTCACTTCCTAAAAATTAAAAAAACTGGACAAACGCTTTAGCCATAAAATATCAAGGCCTGCGTTTTTTATAAAATTCTATCGTAGATATCAAAATGATTTAGGGCCAGTGCAAACATATTGAGTGTTTAAACTGACCCTAAATATTAAGCTGATGCCGGAACCAAACCCTAAGTCATAATCGACCTGCTGTTAGTTCGGTCCTTCGTCGATTGTTACCCCAACAGGCGTGCCCGACCAGCCCACAGTCCAAAAAGACCGAAAGCGAAAAGCGGCAATGCCGCTGGTAATGGCACCGGATTCAACTGACTTGCGAGTTCCGCGGTGGTGAAAGTGCCATCATTACCAAACGTCCAGGAAGAGAAGTTGATGAATTTTCCTGAGAACAGTTCATCACCCGAAACGCCAAAGGACATATATATCAGCGCGTCAGTCATATCAAATGACAAAATATTGGATAGTGAAAAGTCGTTAAAGAAAACGCTGTTATTACCCAGCCCCCCATCAAAGAAGCCGGTGCTGAGCATGCCCGAGGTCAGCCCATCTACGATAAGCGAGTCATCGCCACTGCCAAAAATAACATTACCAATAATCTCGCTGTTGCCTGTCAGTAACAGGCTGCTGTTACCCTGATTAGGTGCAAACTCGATGGCATTCCCTCCCCGGCCCACTAAAGTGCCGCTGTTCTCAATGGTGATCTCAGAAGTGCTGGCTTCATCTGCACCAATGGCCCGGACGCCTTCGATATAACCTTCGTTGATAATGGTCAGTGGACCTGCATCGCGAACCTCACCCTGTGTAGGCTCGAACAGTGCGTCAACATCAATGCCGCTACCGCCATTCAATGGATCACTTGCAGACCCAGTAGAGACAATCACACCAGTGGCATGGTTATGCACTCTGCCCTCATCAATGTCGATCCCGTCATCGGTACCCAGAATCACACCATAGTTATCTGCCGTTCCGCTGGCGAATTGCACGCCGTCTTCATCGTCAGTGGCACCGGTATTGGTCCAGGTCTTTGTGTCCGCATCCCAAGACAACCCGTTCAGGGCGACAGTGCCGCGATTTTCAAGCGTGAAATCCTCACGTGCTTCAATCACTTCCTCACCACCACGAAGCGTACCGTGGTTAATCACGGTACCACCCGGTCCACGACTCTGGATGGCGCGCCCATCAGTACTTTGGATCAGGCCGTAGTTGGTGATATGAGCATTTTCCAGTTCAGCGTCATTGTCTAACCTGACAGCCTGATTTTCTGCAAAGATTTTCCCGCTTTCCCGGTTAATCAATGTGAAATTATCCGCATCATCCTGAAGACGAATACCGCGGTCACCACCGCGAATGGTGCCGGAATTATCGATGGTCAGATTCGCGCCCTTGCCTCGAATCGCATCATCATTGCCGCTTTCAATCAGGCCCTGATTGTTGACCGATTGATTCGAGCCCTCCAATTGAACCGGACGCCCGCTCGCACGGATAATCTCTGCATCGCTCTCGATGCTTACTGACAGATTATTTCGGTTGTCATTGATATTGCCACTGTCTGTGGCGGTACAGAGCAGCGTCGGTGAATCAGCAGTGCCGCCCGGAATACAGGTTGCTGCCATCACAGGCACGTTGGCCAAAGCCAGTGCTGAAGCGAAAATTAATTTGTGTGTATGTCTCACGTTACCTCCAAGTCTGAACATTGATATCAGAAATGAAGGTAGTGGTTTTTTATGACAACTCTATTAATTTTGAAATTAATGTGAACTAGAACTCACCACAAAGACTGGAAAAGTGGTAGCCCTCTGCATTGATTTAGACCGTCTTATTTATTCCGTACATTCCGCACTAAAAACGAATTGCCAGGGCCACGTTTTAATTCAAATAAATCAATGGCTTTAAACAGGCTGCTAAGATTTTTAAAGCCATAATTTCGGGTATCAAACGAAGTCTTATTCGAGATATTTGAACCAACAGGACCCAGTGCCGCCCAGCCGTCTTCGTCTTCGGTTGCCTCAATGGCCTGCCGCAGCAAATGTATCAATTTGGTATCGGATTTTATGTTCTTGGGTTTAACCGCTGTTTTGGTGATTTCCTTAGCTTGATCCAGGAAAAGAAACTTAGAGCACGCATTCACAAATGCTGACGGTGTTTTCCGCTCGCCAAAGCCCAATACAACCTTTCCTTCAGCTAAGGCTCTGGTCACCATCGGCGTAAAATCACAATCCGATGACACAAAACACATCACGTCAATTTGCTTGGTATACATCACATCCATCGCATCAATCACCAATGCGATATCTGACGCATTCTTCCCCTTAGTTAAATCATATTGCTGGATGGGTTGAATGGCATATTCATGCAACAGATCTTCCCAAGCCTTTAGCGTCGGCGACTTCCAATTACCATAGGCTTTACGAATAGTCACCACACCATAGTTTGCTACTTCACTCAGAACATCTTCAAACTTACTCGCGGGCGCGTTATCCGCATCAATAAATAATGCAATTTTCTGTTTTAGTTCATCCATGTTGCACCTCAAGCCAATATAAATTCGTTAATGATTAGCGATGTATTGATACTCGTTTTTTATGACGACTTTATCACTGATAGCCGGATAAATTTCATTTAGCTCTGACATTCAAGATCGCCAAGCGATTTATCCAAAGCAGTTGTATCCGTCATTGCCTCCTGCTCTGCCTGATCCAGTATGACGGGGCCGCTACCTGATGCGGCCAGTGTGTCATCAGGGTTATAGAGTGGGCAATTAGTCATGCTAAGACAGCCGCAACCAATACAACCAGCCAAGTTATTACGCAATGTTTGCAGATACGCAATTCGGCCATCCAGCATGCGTTGCCAGTTTTTTGAAAGCTGTTGCCAGTCCTCAACCGTTGGTGTGCGTTTATTCGGTAATGACAAGAATGCCTGTCTAATATCTTCCAGGCTAACACCGACTTTCTGTGCAGCTTTTATCACCGAGATTCGCCTTAGCACTTCGGGTTTATAGCGACGCTGATTGCCATCATTACGCCAGCTTTGGATGAGGCCTTGTTGCTCATAAAAATGCAAGGTACTGATTTTTACTCCGCAGCGTTTTGCTACCGCCCCGACACTCCAGTTTGCCTCTGACATCTTTTGCTCCTGAATTTTTTCGCTTAATTTGAAAAAAAAGCTTTACCTCAACCTTTGTTGAGGTTTTAACCTGTCGACTCGATTATTGCAAGGAGATGTTTTATGTACTTGGAGCATGTAAATCT
Source organism: Methylophaga sp. UBA2496 (assembly GCF_002341635.1). Classification (NCBI taxonomy): domain Bacteria; kingdom Pseudomonadati; phylum Pseudomonadota; class Gammaproteobacteria; order Thiotrichales; family Piscirickettsiaceae; genus Methylophaga; species Methylophaga sp. UBA2496. Next base: position 195,661 of record NZ_DDOK01000004.1, read on the forward strand.
GGTGGTCACTGATATTAATGCCATGTTGAAGTTTTACCGCGCGGCATTTCCCCACTGGTATGTACGTGATGAAGGCTTTAGTGATTGGTATGGCAAGCCACGCAAATGGCTGCACTTTGGTGACGATGAACACTATATTGCCTTCTGCGATAACGGCGAAGGTGCCAACCGTGATCTGACAGGCCATAGCGTGGGACTGGCACATTTTGCTTATGTCACCAATGATCTTGCTGCCGTGATAGACCGATTAACTAACGCTGGCTATGCCATTTCTAATCCAGGCGTCACCGAACCATTTCGTAAGAATGTCTACTTTATCGACCCCGCAGGCTTTGAAGTGGAATTCGTTGAGTATCAATGGAGTTTGTTATGTATCTAAGTGATATCCAAGTCGAGCAAAATTTAAACCGTGAAGCCCAACAACAACAGGAGGTGGTGTGATGAAAATCGTCATAGTATTTCATTCAGCTACTGGCACAACTAAGCAACTTGCCCAGGCCGTGGCTGCAGGTGCGTCAACACTGTCAGATGTAGAAGTTATTCAGGCAGAGATTGTTGGTACAGACATTGTTGAAGGACGTTATCGCAACAGCCATCTACTCCAGCAATTAGACACCGCAGATGCAATAGTTTTTGGCTCACCAACGTATATGGGCTGCGTATCCTCGCAATTTAAGGCCTTCACAGATGCAACTGGTGATCTGTGGGCCGAGAAACGTTGGGCTGACAAGCTCGCTGCTGGCTTTACCATTGGGGCAAGTTTGAGTGGAGATCAACTGAGTACAATTCAGTACCTGCAAGTATTTGCGAGTCAGCATGGCATGCTATGGGTAAGCTTGGATATTCCTGGTAACTTCGATGCAGAACAACGTAATCGCCTAGGTGCTCAATCGGGCTTAATTGCTCACTCTATGGATAGTAACGTCCACCAAACAGATTTGATCACAGCGCACTATCTTGGTCAAAGGGTCGCCAGCCTTGCGAAACGATTTACAGCAAAACGATAGCAGGCGTTTACGTCTTGGGTTTTTAATGCCTTTTGGCTAATGCACTTCAAATTCGGAGATCAAGTTGGCTGACCCCTTGATTTCCTTTTAGCCATCAACATCTTCTGATATTTGTGACTGAAGATAAGAGTATTGCCGCTCGAACTGTATTAATGAGTTCGTAATTTCAGGGTCACCAATACGTTTCTCTGCGTCTCTAAGTTGCTGCATAGAATCGTCAAATACACTTGAATCATTAGTCTTTTTGTATATTTCTAAACCAACATCACAATAAGTTTTTAATATATTTTTGTTATTTTTATATCTATCAATAGCCTTAACTGCTTTCTCCCTTGCCATCTCAAGAATAGCTATGCGATCTTCACTAAGTATTCCACTAGCCTTTTCAGCCCGAGCCAATAAAAGAACAATTTTAAATCTCTCAAGAGGCCCATCGGTTTTGAAATCATTTTCAAACAATCTAATTTCTGTTTCTGCTTTTTCCAGCTCATTTACATCAATTAAATAACGTATTAGCCGATGCCTTGGAACACGCTCTCCTGGAGCTTTTGAAATCATCTTTCTTAAAAGCTTATTTCTCATGTGCTTATCTGGGAAACGGCTTATGCCTACATCAAATGAGCATAATTGTTTTATTGTTCTAATCTCAACATCGTAGGTTGGAATTATATTGTCGATAACCAGTTCAAATAATTTAAAGTATTCCGCCTCATCAGACATTTTGTACTTAGCAATAATGTCAGTGATTACGGGATGCCGCCCCCGCCAGCCATATATTCCTTCGCGTTCGCTTATCGTATATTCGTGAATAATGTCAACCAAGTTTACAAGAGAAGCTGATACCGCCTGAGACGATATTCCTAGAAGCCTTATTACTAGTTGTCTATGAACATTTACACCAGCGCTTTCCATTGCCGATACTAGTCTGTATATATTTTGCAAATTTTTATCTAGCTCGGCGTATTCCCTCAGAACAATATCGTCAAATTGCTCTGAAGCAAAGATGTTCTTTAAACATACAAATGTGTCCGACTCACACTTTGCAACAAGCCTTCTCTTACGCTCTGTTCTTGAGAATCCTGAGAAACTGTTTTCGATTAAAGGTTGTAATTCAGCATGTGACTCTACTAGGGATAAAAGACCTTCAACTTCAACTTCTTCCAATTTCTTTAGTATAAAATCCTTACCTTTGAGAAACATATTCGGGGTTTTAATTCTTGGATACCAATGATTTCTTGTGGATGTAACAAGAATTTTCAGATGAAAATTTTCATCTGTAGACAGTAAATCAATTAAATTATTTATTTCAAATAAATGATTATGAGCATCATCAACAAACAGTATTCCCCGCTCCTTCCTATCCTTTAAAATATTTGCAACTGAACGCCACTCTTCGAAAAGTAATTTGTGAATTCCCTTGTGCTCCCAACAGTGATACCCAACATCTTTAAGCCTAAGCACTACCATCCTAGCTGAGGTACTTTTACCCATCCCGCTTGCGCCCAATAGACAATTTATTAATTTGGAATCATCATTGATTGAAGATTCCAATTTTTTAATAATTGTTCGGTCAAATGTTAATTGTGCTTTTATATCTGAATATGTCGCTGGCCATCCCTGAAACATTGCACTTACATTTTTATCAATATTTCTTAATTCGTCTTCAACCTTTAGCGTTACTGGCTGAAGAGCACTGTAATTATCAAGAGGGTCACCGGTAGATTGATAAACAAGAGAGCTAGGAGCTGATTTCTTACGCAACTCAATAAAAAAGTCATCAACACTTCCAAAAGCAACTTTAACCCCTCTGCGCTCAAGCAGAAGAGCTCTATCTTCATCTTGTGTGTATAACAATAAGTTGATGGTGGCCGGAGAGTATGACTTATTGTTATTTGAAATAGCTCTATCGACAATTTCTTTAATATGCGGGTCTGCGAGAGAATAGCCAATAATTACTATACTTCCACCATTAAGATCGTTCTTAAATGCATCCCACAAGAACTCTCTATATTCAGAAGTATTATCATAGTCAGCTTCGGATATTATTATCCTACTTTGATTTCCGTCTGAAACATCCTTATCAATACATCCATGCAATTTATATAACTTGGTTGCCTCAGGGTATTTTTGTTCTCTAAAATCATAATTTGAGGATATAACTGATAAAGGTTTCCCTTTCTTTTCATATGACTGCTCAACCAGTTTATCGTAGTTAGTGGTGTAGATATTTCTCCAACTGTAGAGCGGCAAATTCAACATAGAGCCTGTAACGTTAATTTTGCCAAACATTGTCCTTAAACAACCTATTAATTCTTTTCTGGATCTTCTCGTTTCGGCGATACTAGCAATTTCAGTTAATGAGAATCCCTCAGTATTAATATTAAAATCATGACCAACCCGCTCAATAATTTTTTTGACGCTGGGCGCTCCCGACGGTATTGATGAACCGGAACCGAAAAACAATACTGTAGTTACAGGGTCAATCGCTTCAATCATGGTTGATAATGAAATGCTCATATAAATCCTATTTTAAAATTCAAGGGGACAGCCAACTTGATTTCTATTTCTCTAATCCATTTCAAAAAATAATTTAGAATCAGTCTAAAAACTCAAATTGGTTAGTTTTACAATGCCCCTAAGTAATTTAGTGTCAGTGTAAAAACTAAAAACTTGTTAGTTTTTACATTCGCTCCAAATATGCTCAGGCCTACATGGAACAAATTTGAGCGCCTTGTTAGTTTTTTAAATTGGTGTATGACTCACCTCTTTTACTATGTACCTTTTAATTATGTCATTCGGCGTAATTACTGCATCTGCTTTTAGATAAAGAAGCCCTTCATTGCCTCTGTTATTCTCGTGCTGAGACCACGTTATCAATTCTCGTTGAGCCTCTGGACTCTTTAAGCTGATATTAAAAGAGATGGTTCGTGCTTCTAACCTGTCAAAAAAACGACCCCAGCCCGTTATATTGTTGTATTTGGTTACGTTCCCAATAATTTGATGCGGAGCAGGTACCGTATGAGGCAGTAAATAAAGAGCTGTATCAGAATCAAAAGAAACAATCTTTTCTCCACGTGGTTTTGTAACATCCATTACCATCACAGGTTCTTTTCGAATAGGTCTATGCATATCCGATAGTGGAGATTCAAGAACAGCAGGTAGTTCTTCTATAGTTGGCTCTATGCGCCGAGCTAATTGCCTAGACATTTGATCATTTTGCGAAATTTTGCCCACTGCCTCATTGAAGGAGTATTTAACAAAATCATAAAAAACTCCTCCGGAGATTGCTCCTGCAACCCAAATCACAGCCTCATATGTGAAGCTCCCTCTTTTGGGAGTATTGATATAAAACTCTGCGCCATGGGCTGCTTCACCGTGGGACCTAACCTCACCGTTTAAATATGCATGAGTAACTATAGATGTTGCTCTAGCGATACCACTTAGTGCAACAGAAGCGTTATATAAATCCAATCTGCCAGTGTCAGCAGTACCATGTTGATATCGAAATTTAACTTTTAGCTCAGCCAAAACTCATCCCTTTTTAGTAATACTTTCAGTTTCACCAAAACATAGATGCATGCTAATGGTGAGGTTGACCCTTATTAGCCGACGGACTTTTAATGCGAGACAAGTCAAAACTTTCCAACATAGGTGGTTGGTTTTGTTGTGATTTATTCTATGTATTAGGATGATGTTCTCAATAAAAGAAGCTTGTTCAGATAACACTCGATAAATCAAGCTGGATTTATTTGATGTTGTTTGGGACAGTGTGTTTTCCATAACGTGATTTCCATTTCTCCAATCCATTGCGGATGTAGTGGAGTGAATATTTCACAGATTTGTATTACTGGCAAATTCAATAAGTTATTAGGAGTTGATAAATCAGATTATTTGCCATTTCGGATGCTTATCGAACAGGTAACATTAACTCTGGTTTAAGAAACAGGAAGAGAAGTAATCAACTTTCAATTGCCTTCACTGCCATCCAGAAAATTAATAACTCGATTTAACCGCTCATTGTGTATCTCATAGCTGCTGTCCATAAAAGGATGTGCATAGTTTGAACCATTAAAAACAGCAGCCCCTTTTTGTTCTGCTCGATCTCTAAACTCAGATGTCATTTCGGGGCCAAGAACAGAATCCTTTTCGCCTGTTATGACCAAGATATTATTCGCATCAACTGGAATATTTTCTGAAGGATCGATACGCTCTGGACATCCGTGAGGCGATAATCTGCTTGGGCTGGAGTCAATCACCGCGCGATCGAACTGCGCTCCACTTCCGATTACATTAGCCATCACAGCACCGCCGAGCGAAATCCCATAAAGCAGCTGTTTCTCATACTGTGTGTTCAGATGAGCCACTAATTCTTTGTAATCTTCGATGATGGCGTTAATCCTGCGTTTGCCTTGAGACTCGCCGTAGCCGCGGTAATCATAAATATAGACATCGTAACCTCGCTGAGAAAAGCGCTCTAAAGCGGTAATCATCAGGTCGGCTATCATGGCGTTACCCAACGCCACCAGAATGTAGCCTTCAGGTTGCGTTGCCAGGCCGTTTTCATCTTGTGCCTGATATTTGTAACCTCTTAGAACTTTGTCATCAGCGGTTGTAAATTCTGTTCTCTGGATAAGATCGTTTCCGGCAACCCTGGATGCATCTGGATTCGGAGCCATCGAACTCCACATTGTAAAAACCATCCGCTCTTTAAACCATCCACATACGGTAGCTTCACGATCGGCTGAAAATGCGAGATTTGGCAGGACAACCAATAAACCAAATAAATACGTTTTGAGGTTAAACATATGATTTATCCTCCGTTAGTCACATTCAAAGTGGATGCACTTCAGCATAGAAGTGACATAAACCGTTTCAGGGCAGACGAATGTTAATGCTAAACCAGACATGGTCGTCCAGTTCCAAGCCATTCTGGCGCTCGCCACCGATTGAGTAATGGAGCCCCAAATCCAATGGCAATCTAGGAATGGCACGCTCAATACTCAATGTGGCATCGCGAAAGGCAAATGATTGCGTCTTCTCAAAAGCGACCCTGCCATCGCTAAAGACCGCATCATCATTAAAATAATAGGCCCCTGCGCTGACAGCAACACGAAAGTCGGCTGGCAAGGGTTTTACAAAGCCGATATTGGCATAAACATCACCCGCTGAGGTCCAACTAGAATCGTTAAGCGGACTTAACACAATGAAATGCATGCTTCCGAGAGAACCGGAAAAGAAAGTTCTAAGCACGCCAGCGTCCTCATCGTTGGGGCTATCACCAGTAAAACCGTGCCTGACGAGCCCGGTTTCGTAATTAAGCCTACCGTACGAACCGCTGTATCCCGCCTTAACATCAATTTGGTTATTACCGAGATGACTGAAATCCAGCGTGGAGAACATTCCACCAACAAACAGACCGTTTTCAGCAGTGTATTTGAGATTACCCTGTACGACGGCACCATCGCCCATCAGAACACCGCCCCAAATGTACTTCGATTTTAGGATGGTGTTGGCTTGTATTTGTGCCAGGGCCATTCCGGGCACGCTTATCATGATAATGAGTAAGCAGAATCCTCTCAGTAGTCCGTGTTTTTTAACCAATTTCATATCCGCCCAAATTGTGACGAGTAGCAGGGAGCTTCACTTTAAAAAGTTAGCTCACCAACCCCAGTATTATCCGCATGCAACTGATACTGTTTAAGCATCACCTTGATCTGCCCGTTCAGATGCTCAGGAATCAGGTAAAACAGGCTCTGGCTTCAGAAATGGTGCTGGATCAACCGGTCCACCTGAGTAAATTCCGAAATGAAGATGCGGTGGTGTGGTAATCGCATTGCCAGTGTTGCCAACATACCCGAGTATGTCGCCTTTTTTAACCCTTTCGCCGGATTCAACCGCGAATGAATCCAGGTGGGCGTAATAATAACGAGCACTGCCGAATCCAATCATGCTGCCTGATAGCCAGACGTGTTCGCCTCCTCTGGCACCTGTACCGGTTCGAACATAGCCATCAATCACTGCAGTAACTGGTGTTCCCTTTTCTGCAAAGATATCCACGCCATGATGTTTTCGGGCACCTCCATCGCGCTCCACACCGAAAGGGCTGCCGATATCCCGTTGCCCTGCTCCCTCTACGGGAAACGGTAATGAACCGCCATTGGCCATTGCCAGTGAATATTCCACTTCGGCAAACAATTCTGGTTGTAGAACGATGCGGTAATCACCCGCTTTGGAGACTACCTGACTATTGGTTGAGTCCTCTTCTTCCAGCTCCGTAACGGTTGACCATTCTTGAGCATTTTGTTCGCGTCGCTCCAGGCTGGCGTAAAGTCGACTATCAGCAGTATCCAGACGTAAAAATTGCCATATCAGCTTTTCGCCTCGCTCAAGCGAGACCTGATAAACATGTGCCTCAACTTCATCACTCGAAAAGGCTTCAGTTGCACGGTACTGACCAGCTGCTTGCACGGGTTGCTCACCAGCTCGCTCAACTGCATTTGTCCATCGTTGCCCCAGTGGGCTATCCAACAATCCTGCCACTCGCAAACGCCAGATAAAAAGATCTCTTGGTGACCAACCAAAAATATCGAAGGTAACATAACGAACTGCATTCTCACTGCTTTCAGCTGCATTCTGCCGCAGGTCATCACGCACAGTCAGAAGAACAACTAATAAAGCAAACAGACCAAACAGTAACCAGGGTCGTAGGATTCGTTTCTTTGGATTTACTGGCGACTGCTCAACGCTCTCGTTTTCTGTCTGGGCATTGTCAGGCTCGGACACCTCTTCGCTATCAGTTGTTTTGGTCGGTTCATCACTCATACCAACATTTATCTCTTTAATAGATTATTGATATGACAACTCTAAGGTGGAATGGTCGTAGGCGAAATGATTGAGGTTAAAACGCCATGTTTGCATGGTTATATAAAAGGACTATTCACAAGACAGATTAGCCCGATATGAATTTCATTTAATTGTGGCAACTGCATCTGCTTTCTGATGTTGTACTTAGTTAGATTTACATGTCTTCAAATATAGCCTGTTTTTCTGAATCGTATATTCTGGAACCAGAAGGGAATACTGGGCTCGTTTTTCGAGTTGTAACTGAACATCAGGCTCTTGTGAATCATAAAAAGCTGAAAAAACGGGTATACCAGCGTAATTATAAGCAACACCATAACAAGCATCGAAAAATCCACCCGGCCAATCCTCACCCAAGAACTCGAAATAGTCTGGCTCTGATTCTGCAAGATGTTGATGTGATTTTGGAGGAAAATGTAACAAGCCTAATTCACAGTCATTATGAGGTGAATCATCCCAATAAACGAAATATTCATCACTAAACGATCTAAGCCCTTTTGATGCCCATGATGCTCTGCTAGCAGGCAAATTCTGAGGCCAAGTAAAACTAACAGTGTTATAGGGCTCTAGACTTTTAGGTAAATCCATATGAGCACTTTTATTTAGCTCGTTAATATTTTCATTAGTTCGGTGATACACCCTAATGGTGGTGTGCCCAAGGTGTTTTAAACTTGAAATATGACCAGGCTTGACTGAAGAAACATCAAATTCACGCATCTGACACTCTTCAGCCACGCTTGAACCAGCAACTAAAAGTAGTACATAGATCATGCTTTTATGCATTTGTATATCCAATTACGCTTGAATAACCTGCCAAGTTTGGAGCGGCAGCAGTAAAATTGGTCGGCTTGATTCACTGGTTATGCGCCACAATCCACCACCAGATTAAAGCGGATGGAAGACTGGCCACTGCTGCAATGAGGGGGACGACTAAATCGGTGAGGATAGACGATCCCAAAGGAAAAAAACCAATAACACTACCAACAACGATTGCTGGCGTGACGAGAACCGCAACGACTCCTGCCGTAAGCCCGAAAGCACCAGCAATAAAGTGCATTGGTTTAGCTAAGCCCTTTGATAGAAGATACCGCCCACACGCCCATGTAATAACAATAGCCAGAATGAACAGAACTGGCAAAAGGACTAAGCCCCTATGCCAAGAGTTATGGGCATCCTAATCCAATGCTGCATGCAACGCGAGCACACTTATAAGGAAAAAAAGCACCGTAGCCAAAATGCTCGCTATAGCTTCACGAAACAAAAATGCTACCTCCCTGCTTGCAAAACACCATGTTTATGAGGTCATTACCTCACAGTTTCTTGGCGTATGGATTCTTAACTGAATCGGAAAAATCGTAATGATCACGCATGTCTATAACAGTCATAAATAATGATCTGCATAAGGCCTACCGAAATGTAGGTAAATCAGACAACACACTCGTGTTACCCCCTCATTTCGAGGTCTTCACGGATCACTTCCGGGTGACGAAATGCAATATCAATCAACGCCTTTGCTGGTCCCGAAGGTTTACGCCGCCCCTGCTCCCATTCCTGCAAAGTCCGTGGGGAAATATGAAGCACTTCTGCAAACTCTAACTGTGTCAGGCCCGTTTTACTACGCGCCTCTGCCACTTCATTGGGCTTAACACGACTGACCCGCGCGGCTTTGCCCGCTTTCATTTCTTTGACTGATTGGAGCAGCTTGTTACCAAGCTCTTCAGCACTCAAGGTTTCGTTACTCATTTTCTACCTCACGAGTGGATTTCAAGATATGAGCGAGGATGTTCAATTTAATGGTAAATATACGTCATTGACGTAGTATTGCAAAAAAGATTATTGAGTGAAAAAAATTGATTTGAACCGCTAGGTAAAATAGGCAGAGTTGAATAAGTATTAGGATGTGTTTCTCACTATAATGTTTTATCTCTAGAGTTTTGGCATAACAAAAACTTTTGGCTTATCCTGTGTCTAACCAAACGTTATTTATTGGTAATTGTTTAATGACAAAACCACAGTCTCTTTTTCATTATTTGCTTATCGGCTTGTTTATGCTGTCGATGCTGATGCCTGCTGCGCATGCAGCAAATAATGATATGGCTGTGCATCATGAGATGAGCGAGCAACAGCATGATTGTCATTCCGATGCTGAACCTCAAGCAAAACACGCTACCAATTCACATTGCGCCAGTGACAATTGTCAGTGTGCTGCAGCGAACTGCCATGCTTCTGGTGTGTTAGGTTTTCAACCGATTTTTATGGCCTCCCTTTATTCGCAAAGCCGTTTGGCAATTACTGCTGAGCAGCTTGTGAGTCAAAACCCTCCCCAATTCGAACGTCCGCCGCGAAGCTAATCCTCCTGTTGTAAGTGGTATCTACGGATACCCAATCGAAACACTTTGAGGATAGATCTCATGAAACAATTTAGTCGCTGGCTGATGCTGTTATCAGCTGCAATATTCCATACCGCAGCCATTGCTGGCGTGACGGAATACACACTGGTCATAGACCGTGAACTGGTCAATATCACTGGCAAAACAGTAGAACGCATCACCGTGAATGGTGGCATTCCCGGCCCGATTATGGAGTTTACCGAAGGGGATGAAGCGGTTATCCATGTGGTGAACAAACTGGATGAGCCAACTTCGGTTCATTGGCACGGATTACTGCTGCCTCCTGAAATGGATGGTGTGCCGGGACTGGGTGGTTATGAAGCCATCAAAGCCGGGGCAACCTTCACCTATCGGTTTACCCTTCGTCAAAATGGTACCTATTGGTATCACGCGCATAGTGCGTTACAGGAACAGGATGGTCATTACGGCGCACTGATTATTCACCCCAAAGATGAACCAGTGGTTCAAGCTGATCGGGATTATGTGGTGCTGCTTTCTGATTTCAGTAATGAAACCGGTCAGAAAATTCTTGGTAATCTGAAAAAAAGCCCGCATTTTTACAATTATTCACAACGTACTGTTGGGGATTTTTTCAGTGAAGTACGCGAGCACGGCTTAGCTTCCGCCTGGCAGGATGCAAGCGCCTGGGGACAGATGCGAATGTCACCAACCGATCTGGCGGATGTTCGGTACGATGCGTTTCTGGTGAATGGTCAAACCAATGATCAAAACTGGACCGGCATTTTCCAACCAGGTGAACGTGTTCGATTACGCTTTATCAACGCCTCGGCCATGTCGATGTATGACGTGCGGATACCCGGTCTGCAAATGACCGTTATTCAGGCTGATGGGCAATATATCGAGCCGGTTACGGTTGATGAATTTCGTTTTGCCGTTGCTGAAACCTACGATGTGATTGTCACGCCGCAGGCGGATCAGGCCTATACCATCGCTGCTGAATCAATTGATCGAACTGGTTTCGCTTTGGGCACTCTGGCTCCTCGAGAAGGCATGAAAGGACTGATTCCTGCACATCGACCACGTTCCTTATTAACCATGGCCGATATGGGTCATGATATGGATCATGGTGATCATCAGATGAACCAGAATGATTCGATGGATCATAGCGGTCACGATATGCATGGTGGTGATCATCAAGCCATGCAGCAAGATAAATCCGCCGAAATGCAAAGTGGCTGGGCGGATGCCAGTACGCCAGAAGGTCATAAAGCGTTGCAATATAGTGATTTAAGAGCACTTGGCACACAAACCGATCTGCGTCCTGCGGAACGGGAAATTGTGGTGACCTTGGGCGGCACCATGGAGCGATTTATCTGGACCTTAAATGGCCATAAATTCGGTGATCCGGGGTTTGAGCCGATCAAACTCAATTATGGTGAACGGGTCAGGCTGATCTTTAAAAATGAAACGATGATGGCGCATCCGATGCATCTGCATGGCATGTTTGTGCAGCTGGAAAATGGTCAACCGGGTGAAAAGTTACCCAACAAACACACCGTAAATGTGGCACCAGGCACCGAATATTCCGTACTCCTGACCGCTGATGAACCCGGCGAATGGGCGTTTCATTGTCATCTTCTTTATCACATGTCTGCAGGTATGATGTCTACGGTGGTCGTCGCCGAATTTGATGATGACGATTTGCCCGCCTCTCATCCAGCACATCACGACATGGGAGGTCATCATGATCATCACTAAATCCAAACTGGTTTTCACGCTAGTATTAAGTCTGCTTATCTCTACCAGCCATGCCGAAGAACATCAGCATGGCGATCATGGCCATGAATCTCAGTTGTTCCATGCCTTATGGTTTGAAGCACAACATGGCGGTGGCAGTAAAGGTGATAAAACCCATATTGAATGGGATGGCTGGATCGGTGGTGATACCCACAAACTCTGGCTGAAAGGTGAACTGGAAGGCCACAAAGGCAAGCTGGAAGAGAGTGAAGTCTGGGCGTTATATAGCCGGAATGTGCATAATTTCTGGGATGCTCAGCTTGGTCTGCGTGTAGATACCCAACCTGAATCCACCCGGTATTTAACGCTGGGTTTTAATGGGCTGGCACCCTATCTGTTTGAAACACAGGCACATCTGTTTATCAGTGATTATGGCGATGTCACTGCCCGGTTGAAACAGAAAAATCATCTGCTGTTCACCCAGCGTTTTGGCTTTGAACCCTACTATCAACTGGACTTCACTGCTCAGAACGTTGAACGCCAGGATTTAGGCAGAGGTTTAAGCCAGGGCGAATTGGGTATCAAACTGTTTTATGAAATCACCCGTAAAATCGTGCCTTATCTGGATCTGAAATACGAACGTAAATTTGGTCGAACGGCGTCTATCGCCAGAAATGCCCATGAAAGCGAAGAAGACTGGATTGCTTCAGTCGGCATCAAACTGCTTTTCTAAAACGCTCATAATCAAAGCTCGCTTTAATCCAAAACTCGTTCCCATGCTCCGCGTGGGAACGCAGCTTTTCACCTAAAAAACAGTTCCAATATTCATAAACTTGATAAAAGTACGGTATATTCATTCAAAAATCGTTAAATGAATTCTGTTCTGCAAGTAGAGGCATCACGTTGAGAAACCAAAAATAATGCTGTCAAAACAACATGCTTTCTATCGAGACATGCCCCTAAGCGATGTCTCAGAACAGCTGGCAGCACAGGACTGGTTACCCTCTTTTGAGATGGCTCAGATTTCTTCTGGTGATTATCAGGGACGATATCAGGAACTGGGCAATCAGGGTGTCAGTGTCGTCTCTGAGCAGCAAAATTGCACTGTTCATAAACGCGGCACTATGAATGCAAAACACTGCACTATTTCTTATGTTCGATCTTCCAACGAGTCTTTGCGTTTTTCTGAATATAACGCGTTTAAAAATGCCTTGTTCTTTCTGCCCAGTCAGGCCGAAGTAGATATTCTGGTCGGCGCCGATGTGGAAACCCTCTATTTTCGTTTTGAAGAATCCGCCCTGCTGGAATCGGCCAGAATCATTAACCCCCAACGCTGGGAAAACACCCCCGACAGTCTGCTGCTTTTAGATGCCATTGACCGTAAGCCATTAGAAGATTTTACCGATTACCTTTTTGACAATCCCGCAGTTAATCTGACTGAAAATTTGCTCTTAGACGGAAAAAACATCACATCGTTAATTTTGGAAAAGGTGTTATTAACCATCGATTCTTCCGAGATACACGAAGCGGCATCACCAGATGTGATTGCCCGACGGCGAGCCTGTGAGTTGGTGAATCAGGCTATAGACTATGTCAATTCAGGTCTTGAGAGTCACATTTGCCCTAGTATCGTCGATATTTGTACCGACTTGAAAATCAGTCAACGTAATTTGCAGTACTGCTTTAAAAAAGTATTGGATATTAGTCCTAACGCCTATCTCTATCGGCTGAGACTCAATCGGGTACGTGCCCAATTGCTTAGACCCAAAGACAGTGATGTGACTGTCACCGAAGTCGCTTTTCACTGGCATTTTTGGCATCTGGGCCGTTTCTCCAGTGATTATGTTCAGCTTTTTGGTGAGCTCCCCTCGGCGACCCTGCGTCGTGCATTAAGTTAATTTCTGTGCAAATTTTCGGTTTGCGAAAATCGGATAGCCGCAATGCATTCAACTGCGTAAGTTAACTGGATTTGTTCGCTCAATAGGAATAATCCATGGTTCGCCATTACTGGTTTATACGTAAAACCGCTTCAACTACGTTAATTTCATTGCCAAAGTCATCATCTGTTCATAAAGCAACCATTACCTTTTTGGCAACGTTCATAGCAACAATGCCAGCTGTATCTGCTGATTTAAATTGGGTCGCTGGCACTGGCGACTGGGAAAACGCCAGCAACTGGTCGAGTGGATTCGGTTCAATGGTTCCAGATGATGATAGTTTTGTCTTTATCGATAATGGCGGCACTGCGCAGGTTCTGGTGCCTGGTGCCACAGCGCTCGAGATTAATCTAAGCAATGGATCACTCGATATTTTGGGCGGCGGTCAATTGGAAAGCTCGGCCGGTAATGTGATCGGAGGTGGTGCTGGCAGCAGTGGCGCAGTGACTGTCGACGGAATTGGCTCAAGCTGGCAGCTTTCTGGCCCCATTGCTCGTTTAAACGTTGGCTCTTCAGGCGAAGGTACTCTTACGATTACCAATGGCGGTGAAGTGCTCAATGCTGACTCCTCATTGGGCGTTACTATAGGGGAGAATGCTGGCAGTAATGGCACAGTGACCGTAGATGGCGCGGGCTCTAACTTTACCAATATTCAGTCCGGTGTAACCGTAGGCAACTCGGGAAACGGCACGCTTAATATCCTTAATGGCGGTACGGTCAGCAACGTCTTCGGTTCTATCGGCGGGTCTACTGGCGGTGAGGGAACAGTAACCGTGGATGGCGCTGGATCCAGTTGGAATAATACCATCCAAATATTATATCTAGGCGGGTCAGGCAGCGGCACACTGAATATCATTAATGATGGGGTGGTCAATGTCGACAGCGGCTCGCGGACTGTTTTATTAGGACGATATGGTAGCGGCAGCGGCACATTGAATATCGGTAATGGTGGTGCGGCAGGCATTCTCAATGCAGCGGCGGTCAATGGAGGATCAGGTTCAGCCACACTCAATTTTAACCATAATGAGAGTAATTATTTTTTTACCGACGACAGTACTTCGGGTGGGGATACCATCAGAATAACTGGAACCACCGATGTCAATTTTGTTGGCAGCGGCACAACATATTTAAGTGGTAACAACACTTACACCGGCAGCACTAATATTAGTAGCGGAAAGTTAGTGTTGTATAACGGCGGAACATTGGGAAACAACAGCGCGGTGACCGTTGGCTCTGGTGCCATGCTTGAATCATTATATGATCTGACAATTGGCTCGTTAGCAGGTAATGGTATTGTTGATATGGATACCGGTTCGATTGGTTATAGGCTGACCGTTGGCGGCGATAATACGTCCACTGTTTTTAGCGGCACAATTATTGACTTTAGTAATTTAACTAAAACAGGAACTGGAACGCTTACCATGACTGGCAACAACCCTTATTACGGTGCCACTATCGTTAATGATGGACTGCTTGTCGTGAATGGCTCCATTGCCAACTCCGGTATAACAGTTAATTCAGGAGGTGCACTGGGTGGTAGTGGTACTTTCGGTAGTATCACACTGAATGGCGGCTCCCTCGCTCCAGGCAACTCGATCGGCACAATGAACGTCTCCGGTAGTGTTGATTTCTCTGGTGGCGGTGTTTACGAGGTGGAAGTTGATGCCGCAGGCAATTCCGACTTGATTAATGCCACCGGCATGGCCACCCTCACTAACGGCACAGTGTTGGTTTTACCTGAGGCGGGCAACTATTCGCTCAGCACTGATTACACCATTCTCACTGCAGCCGGCGGCTTAGGTGGTACTACATTTGATAGCATCAGCTCCAATCTCGCTTTTCTCACGCCGACACTGACTTATGATGCCAATAATGTTTTTCTCAACCTTGAACGTAACTCTTCTGATTACGCATCCGTTGCGGATACCGCCAACCAGAAAGCTGTCAGTACAACACTCGATAGGCTTTTTCTAGGTAACGACAGCGCTGGCATCAATGACATTCTTAATAACCTGAGTAATTTGACGGTCCAAGGTGCTCAGCAAGCCTATGACTCGCTTAGTGGTGTGCAGCATACCCACAGCAATCTAATCGCTTTACAATCACTGAATCAGTTCCAGGGTTTGCTGCTTGGGCGCTTACAAAGCCGTTCCTCCACTTTGGCCGATAACGGGCAGATCCAGCTGGCCTACAATGACACCGGCACGATGACGGATGCAGGAACGTCTTTATCGAGCAACAAACGAGCTGATAATCCTGGCTGGTGGCTGCGTGGTACTGGCAGTTATGCTGATATCGAGGGTACATCCAATGCCAGCGGTGCCTATTACAAATCAGCTGGTACCGCCGCGGGCCGGGATATTTATGTCGATGATGCACTCACGGTCGGGTTGGCTGTTGGCTATAACCGCACTGATGCCAGCGTGTCACAAGGCAGTCTGGATGTAGACAGTTATCAGGCTGCTTTGTATGGCAAAAGATTATTTACCGACAACTATTACATGAGTGCTATCGCTGGTGTTGGCTATCATGATTTTGAGAGCAAACGTCGCGTGACGGTTGGTTTATCCAATACAACTGCCCGAGCGGATTACCATGCCTGGACCAGTAATCTCGCCGTAGAAATTGGCCGACTCATTGAAGTTAGTGAGAACACAAGCGTTACGCCACTAGCCGGACTGGAATATGCCCTTGTCAATCGGGATGATTTTGTTGAAAAAGAGGCCGACGCAGCCAATCTAAATGTACGCCGTGACCAGCAGGACTCTTTACGCTCCGCTCTCGGTGCGCGTATTACGCATCAATGGAAAACACAAAAAGGCTATCACATCCAACCCACCGCCGAACTGGCCTGGGTGCATGAGCTCATGGATAACGAAGCGCAGATGCGTGCAGGTTTTGCAGCTACTTCGCTAGCTAACTTTCAGGTCGATGGCCCGGAGCTTGACCGTAATCGAGCCAGACTAGCTCTGGGTCTCGATATGCAGATGACTGAGCTGACTTCAATACAACTGGGGTACCAAGGCGAATGGGCCAGTTCCGATCAGCGCCATGATCTCTCAGCAACTTTCAGAATGGTGTGGTAACCCCTCCCCCTCAAACCTCGTTCCCACGCTCCGCGTGGGAACGCCGGTTTACCAGACCTAATCTTCAACTATTCAAAACTGCGTGATTTCACCCACGCCTGCCCTAAATCCCACACTTTTTATGCTGACATATTGCTTATTCTTGGTTTAACTTTTTAAACCGGAACCACAGCACCATGAAAAAACGTCTTTCTCCCTTAGCCATGATGATTTTGACCGGACTGGCAAGCGCTCCTTTGTATGCCGCCCATGAACACGATGATGAGATGCTGGACAGAGTGACGGTCACAGCTGCTTCTGTTCCAACGGTGGACAGCACAACATTGAGCGAAAATGACATCAGTGCTCAACGTGCTTATAAAAGTGATACCGCCGCATTTCTCAATGATGTGGCGGGCATGTCGATGTATTCAGGTGGTGGCGTCGCTGGACTGCCGTTTATGCGTGGCTTTGCTGATGATCGCCTGCGTATAAAGGTTGATGGCATGGATTTGATTTCAGCCTGTGCCAATCATATGAATCCGCCCCTCTCCTATCTTGCTCCCTCGCGTGTTTCAGAGATTCAGGTTTATTCCGGTATTGCCCCGGTCAGCTTGGGTGGTGACAGTATCGGTGGCACCATTATCGCCAAGTCAAAACAACCGGAATTTGCAGCAGATGGCCAGACTATCACCAAAGGTGAAATTGGCAGTTACTATCGGAGTAATGGCGATGCCCGCGGTGGTCATCTCTCCACCACGCTGGCATCAGAAGACTTTAGTATCACTTATACCGGCTCAACCGCTAAAGCGAATAACTATAATGCTGGTGGCAATTTCAAACAGGCGGGAAATGCTGCCACCGACGGCCGTTCTTTGGATGCAGATGAAGTCGGATCCTCTGCTTATGAAAGCCGGAATCATGCGATTGATTTCGCTTATAAACTGGATAATCACCAACTGCAGCTTAAATTTGCCCATCAGGATATCCCCTATCAGGGCTGGCCAAATCAACGTATGGATATGACCGAAAACCGCAGCAATCAAATCAACCTGATCTACAACGGCATGTTTGACTGGGGCTCACTGGAAACCTCGCTTTACCGTGAAAAAACCCATCACAAAATGCAGTTTGGTGATGACAAACAGTTTCTCTATGGCTCAGGAATGATGATCGCCAATGGTATGCCAATGGAAACCGAAGGTGATAACCGCGGCCTATCGGTTAAAGCCGAAATCAATGCCAATCAACGCGATCTGTTCCGTGTAGGAACAGAATTACAACGCTATCGTCTGGATGATTTCTGGGAAGCATCCGGTGGCATGATGATGGCTCCGAATACCTTCTGGAATATCAATAATGGTGAGCGGGATCGCTATGGTGTATTTGCTGAATGGGAAGCCGCCTGGAACAGCCAGTGGACTACCGTCGCGGGCATACGCCATGAAACCGTCAAGATGAATACCGATGAGGTACAAGGCTACAACACCAATATGATGATGTATCAGGCGGCGGCGGA
The DNA here is from genome assembly GCF_002341635.1 of Methylophaga sp. UBA2496. Taxonomy (NCBI): domain Bacteria; kingdom Pseudomonadati; phylum Pseudomonadota; class Gammaproteobacteria; order Thiotrichales; family Piscirickettsiaceae; genus Methylophaga; species Methylophaga sp. UBA2496. The sequence goes on from NZ_DDOK01000004.1 coordinate 214,138, forward strand.
TGCGTTTAATGCCAGTGACCGTGATATCACCGATCATAATATTGATGCGACCTTGCTGGCGCGATTCAAACCTTCGGCTACCCACGATTATGAATTCGGCTACGCCCAGAAAACCCGTTCGCCCAACTTATACGAGCGCTTTGCCTGGTCAACCAACGGCATGGCGATGCGTATGGTCAATCTGGTCGGAGATGGCAATGGCTATGTGGGCAATGTTGATCTGGATCCTGAAATCGCCCATACCTTGAGCTTCACCGCCAATTTCCATGATGCGAAACAACATGACTGGCATGTGTCACTGACACCTTATATTTCCTATGTCGATGATTTTATTGATGCAGAACGCTGCAGCACAGGCGGTGGCGCTTGTACGGCAGCCAATCTCACAACCGATAATGATTTTGTTTATCTTCAATACCAGAATGTCTCAGCCAAACTCTATGGTATGGATGTATCAGGTTTCAAAACGCTTTATCAGTCAGAAAAATGGGGACAAATCACCGGAACTGCCACCCTCAGTTATGTAAGAGGTAAAAACCGTGATACCGGCGATGATCTTTATAACATCATGCCGCTGAACTCCACCTTATCGCTGGAGCACAGCAAAAACGGCTGGCGTAATAATGTCGAATGGGTGCTGGTCGCTGGCAAAGACAAGGTCAACAACGAACGCAACGAAATCGAAACCGCCGGTTATGGTCTGGTCAATCTGCGAACCAGTTATGAATGGAAACAGGCGCGCGTCGATTTTGGTATGGAAAACGTCTTTGACCGACTCTACAGTCACCCACTTTCCGGTGCGTATGTAGGTCAGGGTGCCACCATGAACACATCGGTTCCATGGGGTGTGACGGTGCCTGGCATGGGCAGATCAGTTTATGCGGGTTTGACGTTGAAATTCTGATTTTTAACAAGCTGGAAGCAGATCAATAAAGCTAAAAATGTGACCTGCTAAACAAATATTTTCACCCATAAAACAAGGGGGCAATCACTGCCCCCACCTTTGTGTTTATTTTTATGCTCTCAGCCATTTAGCACTATGCGAATCAGGCTAAAGCTCGTTCTAAAGCTCTGCATGTAAACGTATCCGTTCTCTCCTGCCATAGCTCTATTAAAATTAATTCCCCCCAAAAAGCTAACTTTCTCAATGAGGGAAAACTCTCCATCCTCTGTTGAAAAATGGAGGTTAGATCTTGCATTGATAGATTATTCGACCTAAAGTTATGACAGTCCATAGAATATTGGAATATCAAGTGCAGTCATGTAGTGAAGAACATCAGCAACGCAATTGCAGCAGCAACGAACCCAGTGTTCAGCAACTGGAACGCACTGCTGCATTGTTCAAGGCATTAGGTGATCCATCGCGACTGACTCTTTTGTATCGTTTACGGCAAGGTGAACTCTGCGTAGGCGATTTGGTCACCACTGAAAACAAGCTATCTACCGTCTCAGCCCGTTTACAAACATTACTGAATGCGAATCTGGTGACCCGGAGACGGGATGCCCGACATCTTTATTACCGACTAGCTGATCAGCATGTTGTTGAAATGATAGAAAACGCCCTTGCACATGCCAACGAAAGTAACTGATTTAAGGAGATTGACATGAGTTGTAACGTTCATCAAAACCACTCGCACAAACACGGCCCTGACTGCGGCCATACCCAAATTGAACATAATGGCCATACCGATTTTTTACATGATGGGCACTTGCATCACGTGCACGAAGCGCATATTGATGAGCATAAAATTGAAGTGACAGCGAAAAACCCGGATGACTGCACGCCGCATCATGAATGTGCCGGTCACGATCCGGATCACGTTCACGGCCCGGATTGTGGACATGAAGCTGTACCACACGGCGATCACACCGATTATCTGGTCAATGGTCATCTTCACCATCCACATGGCGATCATTGTGATGACCACGGCCCTGTTAAGGTGCTCAGCTAGATCCAAACAAGTGTTTTTATGACTCGTTCCCATGCTCCGCGTGGGAACGCCCCTGTCTGAATAGCTGCAAGAACTCTATTCAGACCAAACCGCATATTCATTACCATTAGGATCGGTGAAATGAAACCGACGCCCTCCGGGGAATGAAAAGATATCCTGAATAATTTGACCACCAGCGTTTTTGACTTTCTCGACCGTGTTTTCCAACTCTGAACTATAAAACACAACCAATATACTTCCGTTCTCAGTTGTCGCTACTTTGTCAGATTTAAAAAATCCCCCATCCAGCCCGGCATCCTCAATGGCGACATACTCAGGGCCATAATCCACAAACGACCAGTCAAATGCGTCACTGAAGAATTGCTTTGTCACGTCGAGATTTCGCGAAGGCATTTCAAGGTAATTAATTTTTCCGGTTTGTTTCATGATTTTGTCCAGATAATTGATTATGAACTCGTATTCTTTACCTCAATAAACCACTTGGGCTGCATGGCATCAAAGTCATTCCTGGTATTCCATGGTAGGTAGCTTGCTGAATCCAGTACCACGGCTTGGCCATTATCACGTTTGAAAACCACCCAGTGCCAGAAGTTTTTGCCATTTTCCTGATGATATTTGATAGCCAATAAGGCTAAATCCGGCAATTTATCCCAAGCCTCGAAAGGAATTTCATCAGCAGAAGTTTCAACTCCGCTCCGGCTTAACATCTGCCTGACATACTGCGTATCAGACCAAAGTGATTGGTCTTCAGCATAAATTCCCATTGCGTTGGCAATAGCCTTGATTTCTAAATACGTCTTGCCCAAGATATTGGCCACTGCAGCAATGCCACATCCTGATGTTTCTTCCTGTATTACTGGCTTCAAACGTTATTACTCCTCGCTTTTTATAGCAGTGTAATCAATTTCTATTTAGCTTGTGTAAATCGCCTTCGGGTTCATTGATGATATAGTCGGCTTTTTTTCCAACATACGAAATGACGATGAGCCAACCACGCGCTGACAAAAAGGAAATTTTCGGCTGGGCAATGTTCGATTTTGCCAATCAGGCCTACACATTGCTGATTATCACCGTGGTGTTTGGCGATTTATTTACCCGGGTGATTGTCGGTGATGCCGAAAATGCCTATCGGCTTGGCAATCTATTGTGGAGTCTGTCACTGGCAGCGGGTTATTTACTGGTGGTGTTGACGGCACCGTTTTTCGGCGCGGTGATGGATCTGACCGCCCGGCGCAAACGGTTTTTGTTTATCAGCTATCTGGTTACCGTCATCGCCACGGCGCTGCTGTATTTTGTCGCCCCCGGTTACATTCTGCTCGGCATGTTGCTGATAGTAATTTCCAATTATGCCTACTCCATTGGTGAATCGTTTATTGCCAGCTTTTTACCGGATCTTGGTCCGCCGGAAGATCTGGGCAAAATCTCGGGTTTTGGTTGGGCCCTGGGTTATGTAGGCGGTTTGGTCGCTACCGGACTGGCTTTGTTGTTTCTGGGTGAAGTCAGCCTGGAAAATTTTCAAAATGTACGCTGGGTTGGACCTTTTGCAGCGGGCTTTTTCCTGCTGGCAGCAATTCCGACCTTTGTGCTACTGAAAGAACGTGGCAAATCAAGTCACACGATAGAGAGCAGTATCTGGCGTCAGGGCTGGCAACGGCTGGAAGGCAGTCTCAAACATCTGCGTGGTTATCAGGACTTGAGTATCTTTTTGCTGTCGGCTTTGTTTGCCATGTCAGGCATTTATATCATTATCGCTTTTACCTTTATCTACGGTGCACAGGTAGTGCAGTGGGATGAAAAAATGCGGGTACTCACCTTTATCACAGTGCAAGTGACGGCCACACTGGGAGCCATATTTTTTGGCTGGGCCGAAGATCGGCGCGGCAGTCAGTTTACCTATCAATTCACCCTGCTGTTCTGGATTGGCGCGGTGTTGCTGATCTGGCAAACACCTAATATAACTGACGGTATTAATTCGCTGGGGTATCAGGCCGAACGGCAGGATATTTTTCTGGTAGTCGCAGTGGCAGCTGGTTTATGTCTGGGTGCCACACAATCGGCCAGCCGTGCAATTGTTGGCAAATTAACCCCATTGCCCAGAGCAGCCGAATTCTTTGGTTTCTGGGGGTTATCTCATAAACTGGCCGCCATCATTGGTCTAGTCGGTGTCGGCCTGATGCAGGCGCTGGTCGGTTTACAGAATGCGATTTTGCTGTGTGCCGTGTTTTTTGCACTGGCATTTCTTGTCTGCCTTAAAGTGAATTTATCACGTGGGCAGATCAAGGCAGGACAATATCCGCGGGACTGATGTTCAATTGATAAGAGCGGCTTTGCCTGAGCAGCTTAATCCAATGGTACTGGCTGCTGACGATAAAACTGGCATAACAGCCGATAGACTTTGGGCATTTCCTGTTTCATGGTTTTGGGTGCCTCAAAAAAAGCCTCACTGCACACGGCAAAAAATTCTGCCGGACTGGTCAGTGCATAGTCATCAATCGGTAACGAGCGATGATGCTGAAGATCATTTTCCAATCTATCCCACGCCGCTGTAAAAATATCGTGCCATTTACCGGGTCGCATATCGGGATGCATCGGCGGCGCACCATTGGCCCCATCACGCAGCATATCCAGCTTATGTGCCAACTCGTGAATCACCACATTACTGGCTTTACCATGGCGGGTATCGCCGCCACTTTCGCTAATCGCCTGCCACGATAAAATTACTGGTCCCTGTTCCCAGGCTTCGCCACTCAGGCCGGGGCTTCTTGGATGAACCACTCCATCATCTGTGCGATAAGGACGATTCGGCACAAAATCCCCCTCATAAAGAATAATCGTTTGCCAGTGGTCATACCAATGAAGCCCAAGATGCAGAATGGGCACACAGGCCATAGTCGCAAGTTTGAGACACATCGCATCCGTAAATTGAAATTCGGCCCCCGAAAGCACGGTTTTACGAGCAAGCAAACGAAAGGTCAGCTTTCGCAACGCCTCACGCTCCGCACCATGATAACGCTCCATAACCGACCAGTCAGCAACTGCAGACTCCCACTGCTCTGCAGTAAACCCCATCTTTTTAATCTTTCGGGCTTCACGCCAGTCACGCAATTGCTTAAACATGTTTATCGCACCATTTCCAATTACAACAAGACTCCCCCTCGGCTCAGCAATAAATAAGCCCGGATATTTGATATCAGATTACTAGGGTCTGTTGATCTTTGTCATTGGGCGAGGAATTTTATTCGACAAATATCTGCACTATCAATGCGGTAACCGCAACATTGGAATCATCGTAGGAGATGAACCACACTGGATTTCACCCAAAGCTTCAAATCCGTGGCGCTGATACAACGAAATATTCCTCGGGTTTGATGACTCGAGGTAAGCCTGACAGCCATCCTTATCGCATTGCTCGAGCGCATGTTTCATCAAAGATGAGCCATGCCCCTTTCCATGATGTGTCGGATCGACAGCTATCAAGGGTAAATACCAGTGAGGCACATCTGGACGGAAATCGCCCATTTGCTCTAAGACCATGAACACTTCCTGCTGCTGAGGCCCGGCAACGGTGCTTTCAATCAGTAAGCCTAATTTTTCTTCATCCGGATGTGTATCAGGCGGTAGCCATAATGCTGCCCCTCGCTGGTCATGCGTAATATGTGCACTGCGCTGCACAAAAGCCCCGCCTCCAAATGCATGTATAAGTTCGGGCATATTGGCAAGATAAAGACTTGGGTCGGGCCATGTCCATCGCACCATCGGGTCCATTGCAAATGCCAGAATGATGGTGTTGATGATGACAGGTTCATCGGCCGGTGTGGCTGTTCGTATAGTATTGTTCATCATAGAATTCCTGGTGGGTTAAGAAATTCGAACAAATATGAAAACCACTGATCGGGCTTATTTAGCCCGGATATTCACTCTATTACACCATGCTTCCCTTACGTTACTTAAATTGGCTTATACCAGAGTTACAATCACGATTTTCAAGGGCGTCTACTTAAGTATTTACTGTATAGACGAATTGGAGAACCATAATTCTACATTGGCGGCTGAATATTTGGCGTCAGAGTCAGCATATTTCACTTGATTAAAAATGACAGTGAGACACTTTCCCGCCATTGCCAGGCCATCCAGCCTGCCAACAACATGATTGCCAAAGCAACCATCATCATGCCCCACTCGGCATGCAAAACATGCGTCACGACCGGTCCAATCATAAACAGGCTCAGCCCAGCAGCTGCCAGTGCCCGCACGGGTTTAATCAGTAATACCACGGCCCCTGAAACTTCAATAAAACCAGTAAGGTACATAAACCACAGTGGATATCCCCAACGCTCAAAGGCCTGAATCTCAAACGCCAAACCAGCTAATTTTGCCGCACCAGACAGGAAAAAAATGGCTGCCAGAATCACAAATCCATATTTAGTGAAAAAATTCATCATAAAAACTCCTTAAGCAAGATATAGCTCAAAGACAAATGAAATCGCAGACTGTTACAGAGAACATGTTAAACACGTCAGAGACGTGAATTACTCAAGGTCTTCATTTGCAGGGATTTGATAACGTACGTTACCGTCAGCATAGCGTTTGCCAATCAGACGAATAGGGCTATCCAGGTCGGGTACTTTCTGGCTGACCAACAGCCTTGTTTTGTCACCATTTTCAATTTCCACCAGCATGGTGGTGAGTTGGCCTTCAGTTATTTCAACCACTGTCCCATCAACATAAAAGGTTTCAAGTTCAGGGTGTGGTCTTATTAGCCAGGCAGACAACAATGCCACAGCCAGGATGATCAAAATAAAAATGCCGCGGTTACGCAGATAGTTGTTCGTATACATGCTGTTGCTCCGTCAATCATCAGCTTGAAAGTCATATTAATCCATTACCACAATCATCGAGGATTGATATTTTCACCAAGACCAGACCCAACTCAAGTTTGCGTTTTCTTTCTGCTCACAGGCATTTAACGAAAGCCTGTTGAGACTTTCGCTTCAAACTATTTAATTAATCCGCCAGTTTAAACAAACCGACTTTCAGCACTTTTCCAAATCAGCCCGATCAGTCCTGTTGCCACTATGGTAAACAGTGCAATAGCTCCCGGCGTACCCAATACCCATAAGGTCAGACCAGAAATTAATAACCAGAATGCCGGTATGATGGCGATCAGCCACAACCCCCATCCCCTGAACATAATCAATGCAAGTCCCAGCGTGGTTACGGCAGTCGGATCAGCATGGATACCAAACACTTCGGCCTGTAGCCAGGATCCACCCATGAGTGGCGCCATAAACGGCAAGCCAATCAATCCCGCCAAGGCAATCGCTATACCAATAACAGCCGCTGGCTTTTTGCGCGAAACATTGTCAAATCCCAGACCGGTGAGTGCAACCAATAACAACAGGATGGTCTGGGCGAAAAAAACATAGCCAATATAGCCACCTGCCCAGTTGAGCTCGGCATAATGTTGTATAAAAAATGCATACCCTACAAACGCCCAGACAGGCGCGATCAAAAGACAAACTAATCGGGAGTAATTTTTGAATGCCAGCCAAACAGCTGTCACCCCTAGCATCAGTGTCAGCAGATGCAGTGGCCAGAAACTTTCACTCATGCGTTCAAGCAAGCGAAAATAGATATCGGCAGTAAAGGGAATAAAATCGTGAAGATCGTAGCTGGTCCAGCTGTTCATAGCGCCTCGATATAACGCGCCATCTTTTGTCTGGTGCTGGCCGAAGGCATCGGGTCAAGACCGGCACGCATATTTTCACGAAGATGCTCTACCTTGCTTGTCGCGGGAATGGCGCAGGTCATGGCCGGGTGACTGACAATAAACTTCAACAGAAACTCTGCCCAGGTCGTCGAGCCACATTCCGCCTCTGCCCATTCGGGCAGTGGCGCGTCACGGCGCTTCAAACCCTGAATCAGACTGCCGCCATTAAAGGGTCGGTTGGCGATCACCGCAATGCCTTTTTCTTCTGCCAAAGGCAGCAGCCGTTTTTCTGCCTTACGCTGGGCTATATTGTAGGTAAGCTGAATAAAGTCGATGTCTTCAGAAGCCATGATCTGTTCGAACTCTGTGTGACGACGACCATGCGATGTGGTAATGCCGATATGGCCAATTCTGCCTTCAGCTTTCATTTCACGCAGCGCCGCCAGGTGTTCCCGCCAGTCTGTCAGATTATGAACTTGCACCAGATCGAAATAACCGACCTGCCAGCGTGCTTTCAAATCAGCAACCTGTTCGTGAGCTGAACCACCGGCCGGGCTCCAGACTTTTTCGGCTGAGAACAAACTGTCAGGAATACCAAGCTGCTGCAATGCATGGCCCATTACATCCGGTGCAGAACCATACATCGGCGAAGAATCAATCATGCCACCGCCAAGCTCAAAAAAAGTTCTTACCACTTCGGCCCGGGCATCGAGCAACTTTGAATCACTGCCGACATTAAAAGTACGCCAGGTGCCCATACCAATGACCGGCAGCTTTTTATCACCCGAATAGCGTTTTTGAAGCAGCTCATTGCCGGCAGCAAAAATCGGCATGGGAGGCAATATGGAAACGGCCAGACCGGCACCGATCAACTTGAGACTCTGTCTGCGAGTGAAGCGTTTGTTCATGGTAAGCGCTCCTTAGAATTCAATTAAGCTGGTCAAAGATGGACAGTTTTCACTTTAATCATAGGAAAGAGGACAAGCGTCTTGGTAAAAAGTTGATTCACAATCTATTTGGCGGACAGCTGATATTGCTTAATTATTTAATATGAGTTGTTTTGTCTCAGCGAGATGCTTGTACAGAGAATCAAGTAATTTTTTGAATTCTGTCGACTGTTCTGCTAATGCCGTATTGTTGATTAGTTCAGCCAGCACTTCATCTTTTTTAAGACATTTATCTAAAATCGCCTGGGTGGAATCAGCAGAAAACAAATTGGTCATCCTGCCACCAAGCTCATCAACCCATTCTTTATCGGAATCGGGTGTCGCTGGAAGTTCATGCAACTGTTTAACGACTTTTCGAAACGACTCTATATACGACTCCCGTTGTTTGGCAATGTCAAAAAGCGGATGATTCACATTTTCTTCCGTTAATAACTCACCCATTGCCCGGTAAAAGTCGGCTGTTTCGATGATTAATTTTAAAATCTCCAGAGCATCGGCCTGGTCATCAGTACGTATTATCAACATATCAAACTGTTCCTGAGGTGGCTGTTGGCATATCGCCAACAATGGCTTCGATGGCTTTAGGGATAACGTCAAATTCTGCGGGCGTTGTTGTTTTAGCTTCACCATCGGCTTCCAACGCTTTTGGTTTAGTGGTCTGAATACTGAACTTTTCAGCGGTTTTACGGACTATGCGGTCAGTCGTATGCAAATCACCGTTACGTAATTGAGGTCCGAGCAACAAAAGCTGCCACCATCGTTGTGGCTTGATAAAAAACAAATTCAGCTGTCCATCCAGCAACGTTGATCGTTGATCAACGATATTCCCGCCACCATAAAACCGACCATTGCCTATTGCCAGATGAATGGCCTTGGTGGAGCACTGCCAGTCATCTGCTTTGATGTGAACTTTAAAGCTTTTGTTACGCTTAATTGCTCTTAAAAATGCGCCAAGATACGCGAACACACCAAAGAACTTCTTGCTATCCGAGGTAAGCTCGCGTGTTACATCAACCCCTAAACCTACGTGAGCCACATTAATAAAAGCCTGTTTATTGACTTTACCTAAACTGATGCGTTCGCGCCTGCCATCAACGATGACCTGTGCAGCGGATAACAGATCCTCCGGGACACCAATGGATCGGGCAAGATCATTTGCCGTTCCCATTGGGAAAATAGCCAATGTGCGTTGACAGGTATAGATAGCATCCAAAGCGGAGCTGATGGTTCCATCACCACCGGCCAGAATAATGATTCCGTCTTCTCGTTCATACGCTTCAATGAGCGAAATCAAATGGGCTTCGCTTTCAGACTCATAAACGCAGACCTCAATGCCTGAGGCTTCAAGCAATTGTACGGCCTCTTCCAATGCCTCAGCTTGCCCATTTCGGCTATGCGGATTAATAATTAACAATGCGTGCTGCAAGTATTTTTCTCTTGTTAAGAGCTTAGCTTAATACGACGATAAAACGCTGTCAGAAAACAATAAGTACCATATGGAATTAGCGACAGCATTAATCGAGATTAACAAGGTATCAAAGGGGAGCGTGTAATCAGCTTGGATGGCCCCTTGATTTTCATTGATTTGAATTTTTATTCTTGACCTAGATATCACTGATACTCAAGTATTACTACTTGATGATCGGTTAGTAGCTGATCAATGGAGACATCAGAAAGGGATATTTTGATAGTTGCATCTTTTTTGAAGGTACCTGTGCCAATTGTGTATGGATGATCCTGTAAATATGCAGATATAACTTTAATATCAAATTCTTCATTAGTTTTTAAATTTATTTCAATGTAATAATCGTTAGAAACATAGGAACGACTATTTTCATCTTCCAACCTTTTAACAAAATCTTCTTTCGCAGCCATACCCATTAAAGTGAATTCATTGCTTACAAGATTCAAATCAGTAACAGGCGAGCGAGAGTCTTTTATAATTGCAACGGGTATTTTGAAATGAGCCCATGTGTCCATTTTTTGAGTAAAACATTCAACGTATTCTGCACCTTTAAACAATTGCGGTGTTTTTGCTTTAGCGTTGACTAATGAATCAGATTCTCTGCGTGAATCTTCATAATCATTGCAGGATGGTATTTCAAGATACAAGCTGGCTGTTAAATTTTCGGGGGTTTCATTTCTGAGCTGATCGGTTGAAACATCAATAACGGTGTCTACTTTGCATGCCGAAAGGATTAAAAAAATAGGTAATAAAATCGTTTTTTTCATTGTGTCGTTTTCCTTCCCAAAGTTTTTAAATTTAAGGTCAGATTAACACTATGTTTTCACTGCTTCATTCTGTTTGAATAAATTTGATTTCATAATCAAGCTGGCTGACACCTTGATTTCCCCTTGATTTCCCTTGATTTTGCATAATCAAGCTGGCTGACACCTTGATTTTCACGTTAGTTTTTGCTCTGCTCCTAAATATCTCTGGTGGCAACTATGGAAATAATGTTTTGATACATGGCTTAGCGTCCATAATCCGTGAGGCCTACGCAAAGACTTTACGCCCGGCTATAACGTTACAGCAAGCATTTAACAGATTTTATTGTTGGGTAAGGTTTAATACCGTTCACCAGCCTGCTATCGAAACAAGTCGGCATGGGTGCCTATTCTGGCCAGCTTGAGCGAGGTATTGTCGAGTTTATAAATTAAAACCAAGTCAGGTTTTATGTGGCAGTCTCTATAATTTTGCCAATTGCCAGACAGTGGGTGATCAACATACTTTTCCGGGAGCGTTTCGCCGAGTTGTAGTTGTTTAATGACGTGGCCGACCTCAATTACATCGGCAATTGGCCGTTTCACTATTTTCTTAAAGTCTTTTTTAAACTGGGTCGAGTACTCAAGTTTAAGCATTATCCAATTTACCAATGTTCAGTTCCTTGAACAGTGTTTCAATATCGCTGGCAGAATTTGCCTTGCCCGTCTCTAACTCGGCGATAGCTGCGGCTGTTGTTGCATTAGGCTGTTTCATTCTCAGCTCAAACGGTATACCGCCATAATTGATTACCGCCTTGGCAAAAAGCTTTATGGCTTGAGATGGGCTAAGTCCCATATCCTCGCAAACGTTCGTAAAAGCTAACTTGGTCTCGTGGTCAATTCGGGTACTCAGCATTTCTGTTTTCATATCATCACCATTTGTATAACTATGTATTACATAGCCTGAAAAATTGTATCAAATGTATGAAGTAAGTCCAAGCTGAGCTACCATTTGGATCGTGCAAAACGGGTTACCTGTCGGCAGCATTTAAAGATGATTCGATATAATCTCTTTGCACAATCGCTCAGTATTTAGCTGTGTGATTTACTGACTTAATCATGTCGATATGCGGTAGACCATCTTCATCATACGGTTCTCCAGAAGCATGAAAACCAAGTGATGTATAGAACTGTTGTAAGTAAACCTGTGCTGAGATTTTGATGTCATTGTCTGGAAATTTGAGTTCAATGAATTTGATAGCTTCTTCCATCAGTGCTCTACCGATTCCTTGCGCCCTGAATTTTTTAACGCTCATCACGCGGCCAATCGACGGCTGGTTGCTTTTAATTCCCGGCTCAATAACTCTGGCGTAAGCGGCCAGTTCACCATTTACCAGGGCAGATAGATGCCAGGCGTGAACGTCCAAATCATCGGTTTCCTGATAGGGACAATGTTGCTCGACAACAAAAACCGATTCACGCGCTTTGATGATCTCGTAAAGCTCGATGGTAGTTAAAGATTCCAAACGAGACCATTTAAACTCGAGCTTCATGTCATTTTTGCTCCCAGGCGCTGTTGATGAACTTTATTCCTGATAACGTCGCTACAGCAAGCAGTTATGAATTTGCCTGTCGAGTGACAATAGTATTCAGGCTAATTTCTTAGTTTTCCTGCTCAATTCCAATGGTTACAGGTGTTTCGCCTGCCTTAACCGGCGGGGTGTCGTTAATCATCAATACAGTTCCGCTTACGGGTGCGGTTAACTCGGCGACGATATTGCCAAAATAATCTCTGATATCTCCGACGATGGTGCCCTTTTCTACGGCACTGCCGATTTCAACGCGTGGGGTGAATAAACCATCGGCCGGGCTGGCAACGGATTTGAGTTTGTCATAGATGATCGGATCTGAATGCGGCATTGGTTTGCCGGGCAGCATTTCCAGAAAGTACAGCGCATTTCGCGACAGCGTTAGCGTGTCTTCAACTGATGCTTCATCACGTTGACCAAGATGACCTATTTCAGTGGTGAGGCCGGGTTTGCCGCGTGTCATGGCGGTATTCGGATAGGAAATCGAATTGGCCGGATCGCGTGGACGTTCGCCATACATTACGATATGTTGCATACCGATGGCTTTGGCGAATTCAAAGGTCAGATCGTCCAGTTGTTGATCACCGACAAACGGTGAATAGACGTGTGGCCATAACTGCTGATTCCAGCTGCCGGAATGCATATCAATCAGAAAATCGATGCGGCTGATAAATTCACGGGTAAAAAACTCGGCCAGTTGTTCGGTGGGGGTACCGTTTTTATCACCGGGAAATTCGCGATTAAGATTTTTATTATCGGCAGGATGCAAAGCAACCCGGCGGGCATGAAACCCCGGCAAGTTAGCCAGATGCACCATTATTAACGTGCCTTTTAATTGTTTTGCATCGACCTCTTCGCGCAGACGTTGCAAAGCCAAAATGGCTGGAAACTCATCCCCGTGCACTCCGGCTGTGAGTAATAACACCGGCCCGGGTTGTGTGCCATGTATCACGGTGACGGGCACTTTAATATCATGTTCTTCGGCGATATAAGAATGTGATTGCCCTGCTTCGGTCTTCACTTTGGCAAGTTCGAAGGGAGCTTGAGCAAATGCCGAACTACTGGCTAAAAGCCATAACACCAACATCCATTGTTTTACAAAGAAATGGCTTCGCTTATTGTTATTCATGTCGGTTCATGTTTCCTGAAGTTTAAAAAATCGTTGGGCTTTAAAGCATCCATTAAATTTATAGCATTGCTGTCAATAGGTGTTGTTTTACAAAGGCTGAAATTATTGAACTACAAAGCTGGTTGTACTTATCAAACAGTGGCGATTCGATTACCAGGGAGAAGCGCTGTGGATGAATTTTTCCCCTTTAATTAAAAAGCATACCGCTATACAATGTGAATGTTAATTATTATCATTTAGCATTAGATTTTAGCAATTCACAGAGTGTTATCTCTCAGTGATGCATTTCGTTTTTCAGACAGGTCCGTTTTCATGCCAAATTTTTCCTCTCCCGCCTGGCCAGTTGCCAGCCGGATTTTTGCCAGTCTGGTGGGCGGCTATCTGTTCACCTGGGGCCTGATTGCCATCACTATTGCGGCTTTGATTCCGTTGGGTGTGGAATTTCATGATGTTGAAATGGGCATGTTGATGCTGGGCTTACTGGTCTATCTCAGTCTGTTTTTATGGGGAATGGCAACAGATAAGTTAATTCGGTTATGGCTGATTCTGTTTGGGGGTGGTGTGGTAATGACCGTGCTGGCCAGTGTTGTGCAACAGTCATTTTTACAAGGAATTTAAACCATGTTCAGTAGCTTTCGACAATCAATGGCCTGGCTGCATACCTGGTTTGGTCTGACCCTGGGTTTTATTCTGATGGTGGTGTTCTTTTTTGGCAGCCTGTCCGTTTTTGATCGTGAAATTGATCGCTGGTCAATACCGGAAAGCCGTTTTGAACCACAGGTGATGCCATCCTTTGATGAGATGTTGCTGCCGATTTTGCGTTCGGTTGAACCCAATGAGCAGGATTACAACACCAACATGCCGCTGCTGCATGATTTGAGTCAGGGGCCGATGACTCCTCGTACAGAATTACCAGCCGATGAATTCTGGGCTTACACCACGCATCGTGATCCGGTGCTGATTATGGGTGTTGGCTTTCTGGTGCCGCAGCCACTCGACCCTGAAGGTCATAATCATATTCATGGCAATATCACCATTGATCCACGTACTGGTAAGGCGTTCCCAGATGACCAGCTGAAAATCGGCAGCAAGTTTTTCTATCCGATGCATTACAGCCTGAACTGGAACTGGAATCACATTGGCATTTATATCGTCGGTATTGCCGCCTTTATTATGATGGCGGCTTTAGTCAGTGGGGTGATTATTCATCGTAAGCGTTTCCGTGAGTTTTTTACCTTCCGTCCAGACAAACAAACGCAGCGCAGTGTGCTGGATTTGCATAATCTCACCGGCATGGTGGCATTGCCGTTTCATTTCTTTTTTACCTTTACCGGTCTGGTGATCTTTGCCAGCTTTTTCTACTTTCCGGTGACACATACTCAGCTGGAGCCCTTACATGATTACCATGAAATGGTTGAGGCCAGCGAAACCGGTTTACCGCATGACCGTGCCGGGGTGGCCTCTGAGATAGCTTCTGTGGATGCCATGGTGGCGCATGCCAAACAACGCTGGGCTGAGAAAGAGATGCCGGGTGAAGTCGGCTTTTTGAAAATCACGCATGTGGATGATGCCAACAGCTTTGTCAGTATTTATCGTGCCGGTAGTGATCGGGTTGCTCTGGTAGGTGAAGGCATGCACTTTAATGCCAGTACCGGTGAGTTAATTCGTGAAGAACCACCCCGCTCTGCGGTTTCTGAAATCAACGAATTTCTGACCGGACTGCATTTACAGCATTTTGAACATTGGCTGCTGCGTTGGTTGTATGTATTTGGCGGATTGGTCGGAGCCATCTGTATTGCTACCGGCTTTATCTTCTTTGTCGAAAAACGTAAACGTCAGCATACATTGCAGGGCAGCTCCGGCAGTCAGATAGTTGATGCACTGGCTGTCACGACTGTGACTGGCATGTTGGTGGCTACCGTCAGCATGTTGGTGGCAAACCGCTTATTACCCGCTGAAATGATCGGTAAAGGTTACTGGGAACAGGTGGTGTTCTGGGGAAGCTGGAGTGTGATGTTACTGCACGCCTTCTGGCGCAGTTCTGCGATTCGCCATCTGCACATTTCACCCGCCTGGCGTGAACAAAGCATTTTATTTGCTGTGCTTGCCGTTGCTGCCGTGATCCTTAATTGGGTGACGACAGGCGATCATTTATTGGAAACAGCATTTCATTACTGGCCGGTTGCCGGGGTGGATTTAAGCTTGCTGGTCAGCAGTGCTGTCGCGATTTATGCCGCAAGATTCCTGAAAAAACGTGAGAATGTTGCTGTGAATAAAGCCATTGAATTTTCAGCACAAAAACTGGAGACCAGCCGTGGTTGAAGTCATTTGTTGGTTAGCCGCCATTTTTATCACTCTATTGGGTATGGCTTGTCTTTCTCTCAGCCTGCCCAATCACTGGCGTCAGGTGGTTGGTAACGAAACCAGTCTGCCCTCTTCAGTCGAACAACTTCGTTTACGTATTGTGGGTTATTGCAGTCTGGTTGCCGGTTTACTACTTTGTCTGGCCGCCGACCATCCCACTATGGCGGTATTAGTCTGGGTAATGCTGCTTAGCCTGGCTGGAAAAGGCATTGCCAGCATACTGACCTGGCGTCAGCATTGGCTTAAACCATTGTTGTTGATGTTCAGCCGAAACGGGCTCAACTAAGGTTCGGCCTAATCAACGGATTCACGGCTTTTCTCAAACAGATTGGTTTGACAATAATGAATGACGATTATTGATAACCCCAGCAGAAGAATCGCAACGGTAACACCCAGAATTCGCCAGGTATCAATGTTTTTCATATCCAGAATCAGGTAACGCGCTAAAGCCACAATGGCGATATATAATGGAAACTTGATGGGTAACTCACCTGACTTGTAATAAACCGCCACCATGGTCAGCACTTCCAGATAGATAAACAGCAACAATAAATCGGTCAGTAAGACGGTACCGTTTTCAAACATAAAATTGATTTCAATTCCCACGGCCACCAGCGTGGCGATGGCAACGATGATCAGCCCGATATCCTGAGCAATTGCCAGAGAATGATTCACCACAGCTTTGATTTTTTCTGACATGCAGACTACCCCAATAAATTTTGCAGAGCAGATAGTATCAGCCAATTATGTCAGTAAAGTTGTCTGCAATTCCAAAAATGACGTTTGAAGTGGACTGTGAGACAAGCTGTCTGTTCAGGGGTTAACCTGCCAATTTGATAACAACGGCCAGCCTTCGATTTCACTGCCCAGTTCAGTAAGCCACTGCCCTATGACTTGATTGGAGTTATTCAAAACACTGTATGTCATCGGGTAATGTACAAATTCGAGGTCAAAATCTTGTCGATAGATCCGTGATGCCTGGTTTTGCTGATAAACAGTGTCGAGTTTCTGCTGTAAAGCATCGACTGCTGAGGCTTCTGCTTCAAGTGAAACAATAGTTAACACCGCTATTTTGACTTGCTCATGGATGTTTTCAGGCGTTGCCGGTCCCGAGAGTTGTTTACGACCTAACGCCGCCTTGGTTGGCACGAAGATGGCTCTGACACCCGAAAATATACCGGTTTTACCCTCAGCATAATAGCGCCAGTCGCCGTAGGAATAACGTGCCAGATCACCCTGTTTATCTTCAATGATCAAACTGGAGTGTTGCCCATGATCAAGTACAAACACGGCTCGTGGAATTTCCGGGGATTTAGGTGGCGTGATCCGGCCGGAGCAACCGCTTAATATCAGTATGATAGGAATGATTAAGCTCAGCCACCACATTCTGATATAAGTTGCTTTCATTAGATTATTTAATTTTGCTGATCCCGAAACAACGTAGCAGACAGCGTTCGTAGAAGGATTCAGGCAATCCGCGTTTCATACGGAACAGAAAGTATTTTTCAAAGGCGATTTTCGCTATTTGCACCCAACGGCCTTTTTTCATCCAGGCCAGATTGCGTGGTGGAATTTGTGGTAAGGCAACAAACGCGGCACCGGTATGCCCCATATCGGCCAGACACACCGCATTCAAACTGGCCCGTGTTTCAATTGGACGCTCTTCTAAGGCAGCCTGAATATTGGCTACGGCAGCTTTCGCCATACTTTCAATCATATAGCCGGTTTTGGGTACGCCCACCGGTAAAGCTGTCGCTTCAACTGGTGGAATCGCCACACAGACACCGACACCATAGATATTCGGGTAAGCAGGATTACGCTGAAATTCATCGACTTTCAGAAAGCCTCGTGGGTTGACCAAATCCTCACTCAGATTTGCAACACAGTCGACACCCTTAAATGCTGGAATTAACATACTGTAATCAAACGCCAGTTGATGGGTTTTGATGGTCTCAGCATTATCATCCACCTGCTCGACCAGCATTTTGCCTTTGCTGATGGACTTAACCCGGGCATTGGTGATCCACTTGATATCGTTTTTACGAAATTCGGATTCAAACAGTCCTTTGGAATCACCAACTCCCCCCAAGCCCATGTGGCCGATATAAGGCTCCGGCGTGACAAATGTCATCGGTACCCGATCCCGTACTTTGGCTTTGCGTAATGCCCGGTTCATGATGAAGGCAAATTCGTAGGCGGGACCAAAACAGGAAGCCCCTTGCACTGCACCCACGACAATTGGACCAGGATTTTTCAATAAATGACGCCAGGCATGATAGCTGTCTTCAGCATGGCTCACCGTGCAGATGGAATGGGTATGGGCTTGCGGACCAAAACCTTCGATTTCATCAAAGGCCAGTTTGGGACCGGTAGCAATAATCAGATAGTCGTAATTGAGAATGGTGTTATCACCCAGCAAAACCTGATTAGTGGCGGGTTTGATTTTGGTGGCGCCAGAGTCGTAGAAATCGATGTTTTTACTGGATAACACGGATACCAGTTCAAAGCTGATATCAGCACGCTTTCGCCAGCCCACGGCTACCCAGGGATTGCTGGGTACAAAGTGAAAAATCGGTGTATTGGATACCACGCTGATATGGTGTGTTTTGTCTAAAGCTGCCCGGCATTCATAAGCAGCCGGTAAACCACCGGTACTCGCACCGATAATGACAATATGCGCCATGTTTATTCCAGGTTAATGCAAAGTATCTGAATCATTCTGGATATTCAGCGGGTCACTGAATAACCCCGCCACATCCACCGGATCAAACTGATAATGCGTGTTACAGAACTCACAGGCCAGTTCGACAAAGCCACGTTCGGCAATGATATCTTCTGCTTCCTGTCGCCCCAGCAGCTTGATAGTATCAGCCACCCGTTGACGTGAACAGGTACAGGCAAATTCCAGCATGGTTGTACTCAATAAACGCACCATTTCTTCATGAAATAATCGATATAACAAGGAGACTGCATCCAGATTCAACAGTTCTTCATTCGTGACTGTTTCGGCCAGAAAATTGATTCGGGTCCAGTTCTCATCATGTTGTTCGGGATCCTGCTCGGGTAATTGCTGAAGCATCAAACCGCCGGCAGTGTGTTCATCTGTGGCTAACCAGATACGGGTTTTTAATTGCTCGGATTGAGCAAAATATACTTCCAGCATTTCCGCAATCGTTTCGCCCTGCACACTGACAATACCTTGGTAGGGTTGCTTGGCTTCTACATTTTCAATGGTAATCGCCAGATTCCCCTCACCTAACAACTCCTGCATGGTGGCGTCATCAGCAATTTCCCCCTCCCAGTTCGCCAGACCTCGTAAAGTATGGTCACTGGTACATTCAACCATAAGCAGCGAAACTGGACCATCAGAACGGCATTGCAACACCAGTCGACCCGACATTTTGACGGTTTCAGCCAGTAATGCCGCAGCAGAGAGCATTTGCCCCAGCAAGGAAGCCACTGCCGGTGGGTATTCGCGCTGAACTTTAACGATCTGCCAGGTTTGCTTGAGTTGCACCCATTCCCCACGAATAGCGGCATTATCAAAAATAAAACGTTGTAAATGATCTGCCTGAATGGCGTCGTCTTGCATGATGATTCCTCATACTGCATCTAGCGGGTGGTTATGTGGCAAATAAAAATACCGGGGATTAACCGGCATTTTAACGTATCTGATAACAAGTGGGGCTTATGGTGAAGAAGATCAAGCCATAAATGCTTAAAGCAGGAATCTGCTTTAAGCATCTGCATTCAGCGTTTTTTAGCAGCTAGAAATTCTCTTAGTGTCACTGGCAGATGGGCCTGAATGCTCTCACTGATTTGTTGTTCATGTTTCTGCCACAAAACACCCAGATAAATCAGCCCAAGACCGATAGCGGTCAGTGCAATAGGAAACAGCAGACTGTCCTTGAAAACCACATTGGCAAGATGCCCAAGGTAAAAGGCCGAGCCCAGTGCACCGAATACCACAAATACCCGCTGTGATATCACTACACCAATACCAATCATCAACAGATTAATACTGAAATAGATGAATTTAGCCAACTCACTATCAGAGTATTGTGAGGTCATACCGCCCCAGAACGCTATCACACCAAACAGATATAACCAGAAAGCATAATCACCTGATTTGTAACCCCGCATATCTACCCAGAACGCAAACAGTGTCATCGCCAGACCAAAGTACATCGACACCAAAGCACGCAGTTCAAAGTTGGCATAGCCACCAACCATCATGGCGGCAATATCCATCGACAGATACCATAGTGTCACGGCAATTGGCATCAGTAAAAATGGATAACGGTAGCGATAAAAAATCATTGCGCCCACAATCAATGTACCCAATTCCATATATAACCAATGCCACTGGATATAACGATGGTAATCACGATAAACACTCTCATCCGGCCACCAGCCCATCCCCTGCTGTAAGCCATAAAAAGCCAGAGGTGTCAGTGCCACCACAAAGGTCGCACAAATCCCGGCAGGAATGGCATAACCTTTTGTTTGAAAACGATTAGCCAGTTTGAGTCCCACACCGGCATACGCCAGACTGATAAAGAATATCCCCCAGCCACCAAAGCTTTCCCAGCCCAGGGTCATAAACAGGGTCATCGCCCCAATGGCAATCAAGCCGCCCATATAATAAAGCACATGGGTAAAGTCAAAACTGGGACCAGACGATGGTTGGGATTTAAAAAATTCGAATAGCTTTTCTGCCTGATCCTGGGAGATAAGCTGTTGTTTAACAGCTGAATCAAGCTGTTTTTTAGTGATATTCATCAGCGCTGTCCTTCGCGATGGTTAGAGTGTTTTTTTTCGAGGAATTAGATTGTGATTCGATCGTGGGGTTTTGGCAAGTGTGATGAAAACAGGGGTGGATTGTTGGGTTACATGCTTCAACCCAACCTACCATGAACAAATGTTTTTAGAGCCGAAAATTAGGCTTTAAGTTTAAGCAGTCAGGGGAAGATATGATGAAAAAGCCCATTACTCGTACAACTCAGAGTAATGGGCTGATTTCAGATTAAGCGCGTTGCAATAGCATTGCGTTCAGTTTTTTCACGAAGCTGGCCGGATCTTCCAGTTGTCCGCCTTCGGCCAATAAGGCCTGGTCAAACAGGATTGAAGTCCAGTCACCGAATTGTTCGTCGTTCTGTTCATCTTTCAGTTTGGCGACCATTGGATGTTCCGGATTGAGTTCCAGAATCGGTTTGCTGGCAGAGACCTGTTGGCCAGCCGCTTTCAGCATACGTTCCAGATTACCGCTCATATCGTAATGATCGGCTACCAGACAGGCGGGTGAATCGGTCAGACGATGAGTGATACGTACATCTTTGACTTTATCATCCAGTGTTTTCTTGACCCGCTCAACCAGATCTTCGAAGTTTTTCTCAACTTCTTCGTGGGCTTTTTTCTCTTCCTCGTCTTCCAGCTCACCCAGATCCAGATCGCCTTTAGCAACCGATTGCAGGTGTTTGCCATCAAAGTCGGTCAAAGAATTGACCAGCCATTCATCGACACGATCCGTCAGCAACAGGACTTCAATACCTTTCTTACGGAACACTTCCAGATGCGGGCTGTTTTTCGCCGCCGCATAGCTTTCGGCAGTGATGTAATAGATTTTGTCCTGCTTGTCTTTCATCCGGCTGACATAGTCTTCCAGGGAAACAGTTTGCTCGTCATTGCCGGATTCGGTGCTGGCAAAACGCAGTAATTTCGCCAACGTTTCTTTGTTGGCAAAGTCTTCGCCCGGACCTTCTTTGATCACCTGACCGAATTCTTTCCAGAATTCAGCATATTGTTCCGGTTCGTTATTCGCCATTTTGTTCAGTTCAGAGAGAATTTTCTTCACTGAAGCGGCACGAATAGTGTCGATGACTTTGCTGCTTTGCAGAATTTCACGCGATACGTTTAATGGCAGATCGTTGGTATCAATCACTCCGCGAATAAAACGCAGATAGCGAGGCATCAGCTGTTCGCTGTCTTCCATGATGAAGACACGTTTTACATACAGCTTGATGCCGTGCATGCGGTCACGATCCCACAGATCAAAAGGTGCTTTGGATGGGATATACAGTAGTGAAGTGTATTCGGTATTACCTTCGACTTTATTATGGCTCCAGCTCATTGGATCCTGGAAGTCGTGGGCGATTTGTTTGTAGAACTCTTTGTACTGCTCTTCAGTAATGTCGTTTTTAGACAACGTCCATAATGCCGTGGCTTTATTGACGGTTTCATCTTCGATAATGCTTTCATCGATGTTGCCTTCTTCATCAGGCACAGGCTCTTTCAACATAACGATTGGCAGATTGATGTGATCGGAATATTTACGAATCACGTTACGCAGACGCCAGCCATTAAGAAACTCGTCTTCACCTTCACGCAGGTGCAGCGTCACTTCCGTTCCACGTGTCGGCTTTTCAATGGTTTCAATATTAAACTCACCTTCTCCGGCTGACTCCCACATCACACCATGTTCTTTGGTGGTGCCGGCACGGCGGGTTTTCAGTGTCACCTTATCAGCAACAATAAATGCGGAATAAAAACCCACACCAAACTGGCCAATCAACTGTGAATCTTTGGCTTGATCACCGGTTAACTGTCCGAAAAATGCTTTGGTACCGCTACGGGCAATGGTACCGATATTGTCGATAACTTCCTGACGGGTCATGCCAATACCATTATCACTGATGGTGATGGTACGGGCTTCTTTATCAAAAGCGACGCGAATATTCAGATCGCCATCTTCTTCATATAAAGCATCATCGGACAAGGCTTCAAAACGCAACTTGTCCGCGGCATCGGCCGCATTGGAAATCAGCTCACGCAGAAAGATCTCTTTGTTGCTGTAAAGCGAATGAATCATCAGGTTGAGAAGTTGTTTAACTTCTGTCTGGAAACCCATTGTTTCCTTATGTGCATCAACGCCCATTTCTGTGTTGCCTCCATCTGGCTGTTTTAACGATAGCTCACAGATGGGGTTAGCAGGATTGGATATCAAGAGTACGACATAGCAAAAATCGTAAAAATTTGAGAATTCAGGCATTTAAACGCATTTAAGCTTCGATTTAACGTTAATGTGTTAGCCTGTTTTCGGCCATGATGCCCACCCAATTCCAGAAAAAAATGAAAAGGATAGACACCATGCGTAAACTCACTTTGAGCTTGTTATTGGCTTTCGGCTTCACAGCCCATGCCAATGAAAGCAAAGTCGATATCGAAGAACAATCGGTTCTGGGCCATGAGGAAATCGTTACATTATTTCCTGGCGAAATCCAGACCAAAGCACGGATTGATACGGGAGCTGCAACAAACTCAATGTATGCCGTTAATACCCGGGTTTTCGAAGAAAACGGGGAGGAACGGATCCGTTTCACATTTATAGATCACGAAGATAATGAACATATCCTGACACGCCCAATCGTGGATAAAGTGACTATCAAACAGGCCAGCGGCAAACAAACCCGTTATGTTGTAGAGATGGGCTTATGTGTAGGTAATCATTATGAAGAAAGCCGCTTTACGCTGGCTGACCGCAGTCGTATGACGTTCCCGATTCTGGTCGGACGCAACTTCCTGGAAAATTCCTTATTAGTGAGTTCATCGGAAAAAATGGTTGCATCCCCGGAATGTGAAGTGAAACTGGCAAAAAAAGATCCGGAAGAACTTCCCGAGGTACAACCTTGATTCTCTGATCGCTATTACATAAGCCACATTACATAACGTCGGTTCATCGTTGAACCGGCGTTTTTTTGGTTACGATTCAATGGACTTAATATAGGTCATATTTTCTACCCAAAAGAGATGTTACTGTATTGCTTTAAGCTTTTTTCAGAGATGGAATGTCCAAACAATCACTTAGAATCCTGACTTATAACCTGCACAAAGGCTTTAATACCGGCAATCGGCAGTTCATCCTGCATGAAATGCGGGAAGCCCTGCGAAAAGCGGATGCCGATATTATGCTGTTGCAGGAAATTCAGGGTGAACACATAGGTCATCAGCAGAAACATCAGCATTGGCCGGATTGTCCTCACTGTGACTTTATTGCTGAAGATATGTGGCCGCATTTTGCCTATGCCAAAAATGCGGTGTATAGCGTGGGGCATCATGGCAATGCCATTCTCAGTAAATATGCCCTGCAAAGCTGGGAAAATATCAATGTTTCTCCGTATTCCTGGGCCAGCCGTAGTTTGTTGCACGGCGTCATTCATATTCCCGATACCCAAAATGAACTTCATATCGTCTGTCTGCATCTTGGTCTGACTGGAACCGAACGTAAACGCCAGCTGCAAACGCTGTGTGAACGTATTGATGAGCATGTTCCCCATAATGCGCCACTGATTGTTGCCGGTGATTTTAATGACTGGAATGGTCAGGCGGAAAAACACTTCACTCAACGCCTTGATTTGAAAGAAGCCTTTCGGACTCTGCACAAAAGACATGCCCGTACATGGCCGTCATGGATGCCGATTTTTAAAATGGATCGTATTTATTATCGTGGCCTTGAGCCCACTTTTTGCGAATGCCCTCCCCACTCCTCCTGGAAAATGTTATCAGACCATGCGCCGCTCATTGCAGCGTTTGAGTTTTAAAAACAAGCCCTATCAAATTTCCTCTATTGAATATTTTTTCGGAGATATCTGGTTAGATCGTTACAATAGGCTTCTTGCCTAAGGTCTAATTTCAAGGAGTGCTTGTGCCTGACATAGTTGTCATGTTTTTCTTGTTAGGTTTAGTCGGTGGTCTGGTTAAATCCGATCTGGCTATTCCCAAAGCGGCTTACGATGTTTTAAGTCTGCTTTTAATGCTGACCATTGGTCTCAAGGGTGGTATGGCCTTACATGGCAATATGGGCTGGGGCCTGCTACCAGAACTGCTATCAGTTGCCTTGTTAGGTTTTTTGATACCGCTGATTTTATTTCCCCTGCTGTGGAAAGTGGTGCGTTTGAACCTGGCAGACAGTGCCAGTTTTGCTGCACATTATGGTTCGGTCAGTGCCGGTACCTTTGCTGTTGCACTCGCTTATGCCGAGAGCAATCAAATGATTATCGGTGGTCAGGTCACCCTTTATCTGGTGTTACTGGAATTACCCGCTATTGTTATCGGTTTAATGCTGTACAGGCATTTTAGTGGTGTTAAACAAGCCTCATCCGGTGGCATGCTGAGCATATTGCACGAGTCTTTAACCAATAGAGGCGTGATTTTGCTGGTTGGGGGCGTGATAATCGGCTGGATGTACGGTCCGAGGCAAGGGGCTGGGGTGACCGATCTATACACCGGTGCATTTATGGGCGTACTGGCCCTGTTCCTCCTGGAAATGGGAATTGTCGCCGCAGAAGCGTTGAGCAAATTATCCCGCGATAAAATTCCGGTGGTGATTTTTGCCATCGTCGCTCCGACCATTCTGGCCCTGGCAGGATTGTTCACCGGTAAATTGCTTGGCCTGCCTAATGGCTCTGTATTAATTCTGGCAAGTTTGACAGCCAGTGCTTCCTATATTGCCGCGCCAGTGGCTGTTCGCTCGGCCATTCCACAAGCGGATATTGGATTAGCCATGCTGGCAGCACTGGGGCTGACTTTCCCTTTTAATGTCATCATCGGTATTCCGCTGTATCACAGCCTGATTGGTTAAATATCCTTCCATACCCGGCACGATGGCCTGTTGATCTCTCAGAACCGCTTCGGCGTTTGTGGCGATGAAAGATCAACAGGCCATCGTCAATCTGCGCATCTCTCAACATTTTCATGCGGTTCGACAATTGCATGTGTCTTTAAACAATCTTCAGAGCAGGAGAATCCGGAGAGCAGGTTTAGCCTGTGAAGGCCGATAGAATGCGGTTTTAGTCATGCATCGCACTCCGGAACGCTATCTTTATCCAAGTCAATCACAGCCTTATTTTGGTGCGTGTTGATTCATTAAGAAACAAAACGGACATTCAGAGAAAGAGAAGGAGCACAACATGCAATCTCTGACACTGCTAAAACCCATTCAATCAATATTGTGGAGCGTCGCTCTGCTGCTACTTGGTAATGGGTTGATCAGTACTCTGCTCACTCTGCGCGGGACCAGTGAAGGCTTTACCAGTGCCGTGATGGGCATGATCATGTCGGCCTATTTCGTCGGATTTATCTGTGGTACCTGGGTCAGCGGTCGTTTAATTCGCCGGATGGGACATATTCGCACCTTTGCTTTCTGCGCCTCAGTCTGTGCCACCACCACTCTGTTACATATTATCGTTATTGATCAATGGGCCTGGATGGGCTTTCGCTTTTTTTATGGTCTGGCATACATCACACTGATGACGGTGATTGAAAGCTGGCTTAACAGTCAGGCCGCCAGCCATGAACGTGGCCGAATCTTTGCGTTTTATATGGTGGTCAACCTGGGCGCACTTGCCGTTGCACAACAGATGCTGCATCTTGATTCGCCAGAAGGATTTTTATTATTCGCTCTGGTATCCATTCTGGTGAGCTGGGCGATTCTGCCATTAACATTAACGCGACGTAATCAACCGAATATTGCCACTGAAAGACCTAAAAGCAGTCTTAAAACGTTATTGAAAATTGCGCCTCTGGCAGTTGCCGGCGCATTTTTGTCAGGATTGGCCATGGGGGCTTTCTGGGCAATGACACCCATTTATGCCACTCAACTGGGTTATGGCATCAGCGGCATTGCGACGATTATGAGCTTGACGATTATCGGTGGGGCTGTTTTACAAATCCCCATTGGACGTTATTCCGATAAACATGACCGACCTAAAGTGATGACCTGGGTGGTGATCATGGCAGCGATACTGGCGCTATTAATGACTATCGCTCCTTCACAACGCTTCCTGTTCGGCATCTTTTTTCTCTGGGGCGGTTTGTCGTTTTCCATTTATCCGTTGGCAGTTGCTCAGTTAATTGATCAGCTGCATCCCGATGAAATTGTCTCCGGCTCATCTGATATGTTGGTTTTGCATGGTGCAGGCTGTGCATTTGCGCCGATTATTGCTGGTTGGTTAATGACCGTAGTTGGCGCTCATGGTCTACCGGTTTATATTGGAATCGTGTTATTGATGCTTGCTGGTTATACGACTTACCGTCGACGCCATGTCATCGACCTGGTCAGCGGTAAGAGCGCCCATTTTGAACCCATGGTGCAAACCAGTGCCCAGGCGTTGAACATGATGTTTGATCAACAACAACGCGATTTGTTTGATGATCCGAGCTTTTATGGGGAAGAAGAACAGAACCGTATCATCAATGCGTTACGCCAGAGTGGTTCATGATTTGTTACAGCATTTTTTATAGACATATACGTTAATAACCGTGATCCTTGCCAAGCGGAAAATCTGGCAGAATTGAATTATTAAGCTCACGTAGCCATCCGCTTTGTTATTAATCGATCCCGGATGCAACATGGAACACAGTCACCCACATCACCATCAGGTCGCTAACTATAATCGCGCTTTTGCGATTGGTATTTTATTAAATGTGGTGTTTGTCATTATTGAAGCCAGCTATGGCATTTTGGCTGGTTCAATGGCTTTACTGGCAGATGCAGGACATAACTTAAGCGATGTAGTGAGCTTGTTGCTCGCCTGGGGTGCCAGCGTTCTGGCCAAAAAAGCCGCCACCGAAAAACGCACGTATGGCTTTCGCAAAGCCACCGTTATGGCAGCCTTACTCAGTTCCATTATGTTGTTAATTGCGTTGGGCGGCATTGCCTGGGAATCCATCAACAGAATGTTCAATCCGCAGCCGGTTCAGGGTATGACGGTAATCGTAGTGGCCAGTATCGGTGTCGTCATCAACACGATTACCGCACTGTTATTTTTCAAAGGGCAGCAGCATGACTTGAATATTCGTGGTGCTTTTCTGCATATGGCCGCTGATGCAGCAGTATCGCTTGGTGTTGTTATTGCCGGGATTTTTATTCTGTTTAAAAACTGGTTATGGATTGATCCGCTGGTCAGCTTGCTGATCGTGATGATTATTCTGATTGGTACCTGGCGTTTATTACGTGAATCGTTAAATTACGCGATGGACGCCGTGCCAGAAAATGTGGATCTGCAAAAAATCCAGCAGTATTTACTGGATTGTGATCAGGTAGACTCGTTGCATGATTTACATGTCTGGCCGTTAAGTACCAGTGAAACAGCGTTAACTGTGCATCTGGTGGTAAAAGGCAGTCCGCTGGATAACGCTTTTTTATCCCAGCTACAACATGATTTACACGATCACTTTGCTATTGAGCATGCAACGATTCAGCTGGAGTCAGCGGATGATGCCAGTTTCTGTCTGCTCGGCAGCAATCATGACTGTCATCATTAATCCGCGTGGGCAGTGATTGTCCAGCATTCCTCCAGACCAATAACTCTGTTATGGTGCCTGGCTTAAATTATTTACAGAAACTGATATCAAAATGCATGGCAAGTTAATCAAGTGGAAAGATGACAGGGGGTTTGGCTTTATTCTCTGTGAGCATAATCAACAGGAAGTATTTGTACATATTTCTGCTTTTCCGAGTGGTAGCCCACGTCCTAAAGTCGGCGAAACACTGGATTTTGCAATAGAAACCACCCCAGAGGGTAAAACCCGGGCTATCAATGTCACTCGTGAAGCATCCTTAAAAACCAGAAACTCGCCCATTAAACTGAGTAAAGCTCCCGGAAAAACCACTAAAACCATCAGTGTCCTTATTGCATTGATCGTGTTTGGTTTGATTGCCGTAAGTGTGTCTCAAAATTTTTAATGTTTTCTAACACACTCTCTTAGAACGTACATCAAAATAACCATAGGCAGCGACCACCAGAAAGCAGATACCGGGGACAACATAAGAAATCGCCGTAGTAAACACATCAATGAATGCACCTTGAACTAACGGCAAAAGCGCTCCGCCAAGAATCGCCATCACCAGTCCAGCGGCCCCGAATTTGGTATCTTCGCCTAAACCTTTTAATGCCACTCCGTAAATAGTCGGGAACATAAGCGATAAACAGGCAGATATCGACACGACAGCCCAAACCCCGGAAATAGTCGGGTTCAGCATCGCAAACAAGCATAACGCCGATCCTGTTATTGCCAGTATTGTCATCAGCACGGTGGGACGAACATAGCCCATCAACCATGTCATCGCAAAGCGTGACACCAGAAACACCAGCAAACTGTATTGCAGATAAACGCTGGCATCGGCCGCTGTTCCACCGATTGCCTGCTGCACGTATTGAATGGTAAAAGTCCAGGCACAGACTTGCGCCGCTACGTTAAAAAATTGTGCGATCACGCCAAACCGGTAATGAGGATTGGCCATCAATCGTTTCAGCGTCTGAGTGAAATGTAACTCACTGATGCTCGAAGCGACGGCTTCTCGCGGTTGCGGCACTTTTGAAAATAAAATCATCAGCCAGATCAACAATAATGCCAATGCCATACTGACATAGGGCAACATCACGGCTTTGAGCTCGGCGCCTTGTACCAGCTGTAATTCTTCGACCGTCATTAATGCCCGATCAGCCGCTTCAGCAATATGCAAATTCGGCAGAATCAAGGTGGCGGCAAGAAACACCCCAAGATTGGTACCCACGGGATTAAAGGCCTGCGCCAGATTTAGTCTGCGTGTGGCATTTTCCATCGGGCCCATCGCCATCACAAACGGATTAGCCGACGTTTCCAGAATCGATAAGCCTGACGCGAGAATAAATAACGCCGCAAGAAAATAATGATAATTCATTGCCAGACTGGCGGGATAAAACGCTAAAGCGCCTATTACGGCCAAACCTAAACCGCATAAAACACCGGTTTTATAGGAATATCGGCGATTGATAAATGCAGCTGGTATTGCCAGACAAAAATACGCCCCGTAATAGGCAAACTGTACCAACGCAGATTGTACGGTGCTCATAGCAAAGATTTGACTGAATACCTTAACCAATGGATCGGTCATATTGGCAGCCACGCCCCAGGCAGCAAAACAGGTAATCAATAAAATAAATACCAATCGCATTTCCGGATAGACAAAGGGCTGTTTGACCGACATAGAATCCTGGCTCCGTGCTTCGTTGCTGGCTTTGTTGTGCCGAGTGTATCAGTCATCCATCCAGCTATTGTCTGACTGATTGGGTCATTCTATTGGAAATCCTGCAGTGCAACATATTCTCCCGAAAACTTTCCTGCCAGGATGCCTCCGGAATATAAAACAGCCGTTAAACGAATACGGGCCTTTCCTTTGCGTCGCAGCATTTTGAGAAAGCCTGGCCAATCATGTTCATCCCTCAATGCGGCCGTGGCGGAAAAATCTGCGGTCATGGGCTTGAGATAAGCCATCTCATTGCGTTGAATCACCAAACGGGAAGCCAGCCCCTCTTCTGCCAAACGGGTCTGCAACAACGACCAGGCTGACAGAATCGCCAGCGTCGAAGCACTACCGCCAAACACGGTTTCCTGATGATTAATATTCGGGGCAATCGGCGCACATAACGTCAGTGTCTGCGGGGTCATCTCCCGCACCGATACCTGCATGGCTGCTGATAACGGGATATGTTGATGGAGATATCGTTCCAGCCGTTGATTTTCAGTCATCATCAGCAAGCCTTTCGTTATCTGGATGTTTTGTTGCGGTATGTAAATACTCCAGTACGGCGCCCATTAACTGATTGATGCTCTGATATTTTGGTGGACCGGCAGATAGTATTTCACCCTCGGATTGCACATACGGTGCAGGTACCAGCTCATCAGCACAGTTCTCAACAATCGCCTGGGCAGAAGCCTCCGTAGTTTCAAGATGGAATTGCAAGCCAATCACCGATTTTCCTAACTGAAACGCCTGATTGCGACAGCCATAACTCTCAGCGATTCGCTCAGCACCTTCAGGTAAATCAAATGTTTCACCATGCCAGTGAAAAACCAGTGCCATTTCGGGAAACGTGAATAAAGATGAATTCACATTTGCTACAGCCTGAATCGGCCACCAGCCAATTTCTTTTTCATTATTGGGAGTCACTCTGGCGCCCATTGCACTGGCAATCAGCTGTGCGCCCAGACAAATCCCCAATACAGGTTTACCCGTTGCGATAAATTGCCGTATAAACTGCTTTTCTGCTTTTAGCCAGGGATACTCAGCCTCATCATTCACGCTCATTGGCCCGCCCATTACCACCAGATAATCCACATCGCTGATTTCGGGTAATACGGCTTGCCGATAAAACGCCGTAGAACTGATTTGATAACCATTTTTATTGAACCAGGTTTCAATACTGCCCAAGCCTTCAAATGGCACGTGCTGAAAGTAATGTGCTTGCATTGTGCGATCCTGAATAAATTTGGCAACAGTTTAAAGCCAAATGTAAGAATAATTAAACTAATGAATGCTTGTTAGCTTTCATTTTTCCAGACCCTGGAACCTAATAAAACGCAGTAACTTCACGGAGATAACGAAAAGTGGTACGGTCAAACACCATCTGAATCGAAATTTATCGGTTTTGATAAGGGAGAGTCTATAAACGGCATTGGAGAATATAACTATGACAAAAAATGCATTCCCACTCACGCGCATACTCAAACCGGGTTTTCTTATATTTTTGGGCTTGATGCTGATGGCCTGTGCGCCGGAACCAGAGGTAAAAGATGTTCAGGCCAGCGAAGCTGAAATTGAATATCTGTTTGATCGCTGGAACAACGCCCTGCAGACCGGAGATTCCGCCACAGTGACAGCTTATTACGCAAATGATGCTGTGCTTTTACCGACGTTATCAAACACCATTCGAACCGACCATGATGGAATTCGTGACTATTTTGACTATTTCCTGGTATTGCAACCTAATGGCCGGATTGACAAACAGCATATTTCTATCAACGGCAATGTTGCTATAAATACCGGTATTTATACTTTTACATTGACAAAGCAAGAACATGAAAAAAAGGTGCAGGCCCGTTATAGCTTTGTTTATGAACGTCAAAATGATGGTGAATGGTTGATTGTTAATCATCATTCTTCTGCTATGCCAGAAGAGATAGTTGAAAAGCCTGAGCTGATGGAAGATATTCTGATTGAGGAAAAAAGTTAGATTTGGTTTTATCCCTTAATATGCCCGGTTCGTATTCAGGCATACTGCTGAAGCAAATAACAAACATGCTATTTTTTTAGACAACAGAGGCTTACATTATGACTATTGCACTGACACCACTTATTTCATTGATCGCAGGTATTCTGATTTTGGTCGTGCCGAGACTGCTCAACTACATCGTGGCTATTTATCTGATTATTATCGGATTGGTTGGTATCTTCGGTGGCAATCTGAATATCACACCCTAAAATAACTTTTGTAATTAGGGCCTGTTGATGTTTCATAGGCGCCTTGTGAGACAAAGATATAGCCTCCGGCAGTGGTGGCTCTGACAGATCAACAGGCCATGGGAAATCGCGGCGGTTATTTATGATTTCCGCCGCTTTTTTTGCCGTATCTACTGGTTTTCAATATAAATTTGATGGACCACTATTTATCTTTACGTCATCATTCTTTCAAAGAAATCTTACGGCTGTCTGCCAGTTCGATTAATTGTTCAAGTGGATCAGCCAGCGCTTTGAGTCCTTCAGCAATTTCGTCTTCGCTATAACCCAGCTGCTGCATGGTAGCGACCTGGTTTTGCAGTAACTTTTGCATCGCCGCGATTTCCCTGAGCTGATTCATCTGTTTATTGTGGCGATTCTGTTCAGTAAGCTTCTGTTTTATCAGGCGATTTTGATAGGAAATATCTTTCCAGAGTTCGCGTAATTGTTCGATAACTTTATCCAGTCCCAACAGATTGAAATCGCCGGGAGAGTGGATCTCAATGGACTGAATAATAAGTCTGTGATGCGCTTTGACAGCAGATAATGAACCATATAACGCCATTTTAAGCTTCGGATTCTGGCCTTTGTATTTTAACTTTTCCAACACATAGAGCCGGTTATACAGAATATTAAGCTGGTGAAAAAAACGGTAAAAGTCCTCTACCGTCCAATCCTCAACAGCACTAAACCCGATTGGGCTAATAGACTCGGACAATCGCGGCCTCCTTGGTCATGATGTGATTGCTGATCGTAACAGGCTGAGTAAGTATCACCTTTCGACTGGCTTATTTCATTCCTCTTTACGGCTGATAATTTCACCTTCAATGATATGGGTTTCATGACGTGATTGCTGAGACGAGCGTTGTGAAAACGGTTGTTGTTGAGAAGCCGATTCCCGGGCTTTACGCATTTGTCTGCGTGCCCGGTAAAGCATCAGCGGAATCAGGATCCAGCTCAGCAACACCACAAAAACCAGCAGTGTCAGACTCAGCATCATTATCAGCCCCAGCATAATCCATGCAAAGATCCGTTGCAGCAAACCGGCAGACTGCAACTGTCTGAATTGTTGTTGCCAGGCTTGAGCTTGCTGGCGAAAAGCATCAGATCGAAACATATAACCTCTTTTTCAAGCACCTTTTGTGCTGGTTTGATAACTTAATGGTAGCGACATAGTGCCTGTTTAGTCATGGATTGAGAAAGTCACCGGAGGCAATAAGTTTCAATCCTGAGACCGGTCGATTATAGAGATATACCCAGGCTTTCAGTTTATGCCCATCCGACAGCGAAACCATTAACTGTTGCCGCACATATTCGTGTGGCTGAGGAAAACTGGAAGAACATTCTTCATAATCATCCAGAGCAGCAAACAGCAATTGGTAATTGTAAATCCGATACACTTCACCAAAAACCAGTTGCCGCGAATCATCGCTTGTTATTACGCCGGGATAATAATCAACCAGATACAATTGTCCTTGCAGCGTTCCAATATCGATGAATTCACAGAATCTTTGCAGCAAATCGTGACGAGCAGTGTCTTTACGTAAGGTACCGTATACAAAAAGATAGTTTTCAGTCATAGATTAAGGGCTGTGAAATTCATTGATGAACAGACTCTGATGTCATTCTACGTGGAGAATTATCACAACTAAATATGAATTCAGACTTAACAGAACCCACATACACTGGACGCTTCGCCCCCTCACCGACCGGACCGTTGCATTTTGGCTCGCTGGTAGCTGCTACGGCAAGCTTTCTGGACGCACGTGCGCACAATGGAAAATGGCTGGTGCGGATGGAAGATCTGGACAAACCCCGCGAAGTTGCAGGCGCGGCAAAGGATATTCTCGATACGCTGCAAAGTTTTGGTTTTGAGTGGGACACTGATGTGCTGTTTCAAAGTCAGCGCAATCCCGTTTACCGTGAAATGCTGACAAAGTTGCAATTGTCAAAACAGGCCTATCCCTGCGCCTGTAGCCGAAAAGAAATTAATGCCAGTGCTCTAATGGGGATTGATGGACCTGTATATCCAGGCTTTTGTCGTGATGGCTTGTCTGCTGTAAAACAAGTACGTACCTGGCGACTCAAAGTCAATGAACAACCCGTGTGTTTTTATGACCAGATTCAGGGGAACCAATCGCAGAACTTGGCTCGTGATGTGGGTGATTATGTGATTAAACGTGCAGATGGTTTGTATGCCTATCAGTTGGCGGTCGTGGTTGATGATGCCATGCAGGGTGTGACGCATATTGTTCGAGGTGCTGATCTGCTGGACTCAACGCCCAGACAAATTTATCTACAGCAACAACTTGGATTTACCACACCACTTTATGCACATATTCCCGTAGCGACCAATCTGCAAGGCGAAAAACTCAGTAAACAAACCCGTGCACAGCCGATAAAGCAGAGAGACAGTGGCGTGGTCTTATGCCGGGTATTACGCTTTCTGGGTTTGCAACCACCGGCAGAATTGGCACATGTCCCGCTTGATGATTTATGGCAATGGGCAATACAGCATTGGCAGATACAAAACGTACCCAAGTTGCGACGCCAGGTTACGATGGTTCCAGCAGAACCAGAAGTAGAACCCACGATCGGGGTTTGATATTGGCCGACGCAGAGTCTACATTTGCGCAATTCGCTGACTTTTTAAAATTTTGCAGCAAGATTGCTTTTTCACAATTTCTGACGCCGTATATAAATAAGATAAGCAATCGTCCAAAAACCTTATTTTGCTTACATATTTTTATCTGATTTTGCGGTCTTTCCTTGCACCGTCAAATACTCTCCACTATTCTCACAGGCAACTTTTCCCGCTAGAAAATGACTTAAATCACAGCTCAACAATGACAAATTCACATTTTAGTCAATGGAATTGTCAGCTGGGCTGTGAGCTGAATTCAGGAGATATCGGATACGATGTTATTTGCCGTTTTATCAGGTTTTATTCTGGCCCTCTTTACGCCTTTTCTGCAGCGTATTGCAGGGAATAAAACCGGCTGGCTTTTAGCGATCTTGCCATTATCGCTAACGGTGTATTTTGCCAGTTTTATCCCATCGTTGGGCCAGGGTGAAGTCATCTATCAGCAATGGCAGTGGTTGCCGGGGATGGATATCAATCTGAGCTTTATGCTGGATGGACTGTCTTTGCTATTTGCACTGCTGATTAGTTTTATCGGTATCTTCATTTTTATTTACGCAGGCAGTTACCTGAAAGGGCATCAATCGATCGCTCGTTTTTTTGTCATCATGCTCGCCTTTATGGCTTCAATGCTCGGGCTGGTGCTGTCCGATAATCTGATCAGCCTGTTTGTGTTCTGGGAATTAACCAGCATCACTTCCTATCTGTTGATCGGTTTTGATCATGAAGACGAATCCGCCAGGCGTTCAGCATTACAAGGTTTGTTTGTCACGGTAGGAGGTGGTCTGGCCCTGATGGCCGGACTGATTATGCTGGCCACTGCGGGTGGTAGCTATCAGATCTCCGAGTTGCTAAGCGCATCAGACAGTCTGCTGGAGAGTCCGCTGGCCGTTGGCATGATCATCTGTATTCTGTTGGGTACGTTTACCAAATCCGCTCAATTCCCTTTTCATTTCTGGTTACCCAATGCGATGGCGGCACCAACTCCGGTATCGGCCTATCTGCATTCCGCCACGATGGTGAAAGCCGGGATTTATTTGATGGCACGTTTGAATCCGGCATTTACCGAACATGCTGTTTGGACATTCTCTCTTAGCCTGTTTGGTGCCATCACCATGTTTGTCGGAGCCTATCTGGCCTATAGCGCGACCAATATCAAGAAAGTACTGGCCTATTCCACCGTAATGGCACTCGGCACATTGACCATGCTGCTTGGAATCGGCACCGGATATGCGTTGATTGCTTTTGCCTGTTTCCTACTGGCTCATTCATTGTACAAGGCGGCGCTGTTTATGTTGGCAGGCGCAATTGACCACGAAATTGGCACTAAGGATTTAACCCTGATGGGTGGTTTGCGAAGTAACATGCCACGTACTGCGCTGATAACTGCCCTCGCCGCTTTATCGCTTGCCGGGATGCCACCCTTATTTGGCTTTATCGCCAAAGAAGCCATGTTTGAAGCGGTACTGGGCAATGATAATTATCAGTTATTACTCCTCATATTGGCCCTGGCCGCCGCAATGCTGGTCATGGCGATTGCTGCAGTCGTGGCGATTAAACCTTTTTACGGGGAATTACGCCCCACACCGAAAAAACCTCATGAAGCGCCTATGGCAATGTTGATAGGACCGTCGATTCTGGCGGTATTGTCGCTTATATTTGGTTTGCTGCCCTGGGTTCCCCAAAACGCCATTCTAAGCGCGACCGTCAATGCGATTTCAGTAGCTCCAGCCAGTTTGTCATTGGCCTTATGGCATGGCTTTAATCTACCGTTGCTGTTATCGGTGATTGCTCTGGCTGGCGGTATCCTGCTATTTATGGTCTGGCAAAAAATACGGCCAGCCATCGGTAATCTGACCACACAACTAAGTCATTACGGACCGGAAGCTGGCTATTTCGGCATGATGAATGGTATCACCGGGATCGCCAGCTGGCAGACCCGGTTGCTGCAAAATGGCAAATTAGGTAACTACATGATTGTCATGATCCTGACCACGGTGATTCTGGTCGGCTACACCTTGCTGAGTCAGTATGGTTTGAATGTGTATCTGAATGTTGAAGGTGTGGCGTTTTATGAGCTTTCCATTGCTTTACTGATGCTAATGGCCACCCTCTACGCCATTTACACCCCTTCACGCTTAGGGGCAGTCGCCAGCATGGGCGTTCTGGGTTTTACTGTAGCGTTGGTGTTTATTCATTTCAGTGCCCCGGATTTGGGCATTACCCAAGTTCTGGTAGAAACTCTCACGGTTATTTTACTGATACTGGTGTTATTTAAACTGCCGGGGTTCTCTCGGTACTCAAGCCGCTATGAAGTGATTCGGGATGCCAGCGTTGCGGTGCTGATGGGCGTGTTAATGACATTACTGATACTCGCAGCAATCGATGTGCAGTTTTTTGACTCCATATCAGACTTCTTTATCGAGTCCAGTTACCCGCTGGCCAAAGGCCGCAATATCGTCAATGTCATTCTGGTTGATTTTCGGGCACTGGATACGCTGGGCGAAATCTTTGTGCTGGCGATTGCTGCTCTTGGTGTTTTCTCAATGCTCAAACTGCGTGCTGAGGAGAAGTCATGAACGATAAAAAAACCAAAATAATGACTTTCAATACATTGATCCTGCACACGGCAGCTTTGTTTCTGTTGCCATTGCAGTTAATTTTTTCAGTGTTTTTATTATTACGCGGTCACGATGAACCAGGCGGTGGTTTTATTGCCGGGCTGGTCGCTTCGGGTGCTTTTGTGTTGTATTTATTTGCCCATGGCGTGGCATCAACGCGTGAAATCATGCGCGTCGAACCACGGGACTTACTGGCGTTAGGACTCTTGTTGGGGCTGGCAGCCATGTTTCCGGGCATGTTCCATGGTGAAGCATTTCTTACGGCCCAATGGTGGGAGTTTTCACTGGGTGAAACCGACATCAAATTATCAACGGTATTGATTTTTGATATCGGCGTTTATTTTGCGGTATTGGGGACGATTTTGACTATCGTGATGTCACTGACGGAGTCTGAAGAGTGAACGATAAACTGACTATTCGACAGGAGCTATCCGTATGGAATCACTGATGGCTTATGTGATCGGCATTCTGTTTGCAGCAGCGATTTATATGATGTTACGTCGCTCAATCGTCAAACTGGTTATCGGCCTGATTATTCTCAGCAATGCGGCCAACCTGCTGATTTTTGCCGTTTCCGGGATGACCCGCGGGGCTCCACCATTAATACCTGAAGGTGCGGCTGCCCCACTGGGAATCATTGCCGATCCTTTGCCTCAGGCATTGATCTTGACCGCCATTGTTATTGCCTTTGGGGTATTGGCCTTTGCCGTGGTTTTAATCCACCGGGCTTATGAAGTGGTGGGTAATGATGATCTGGACCAAATGAAGGATACTGACACTTGAGCCCGGAAGTTGTTTTACCCATTATCATCCCGTTATTGGCAGGCGCTTTAACGTTAGCCTTCTGGCGTTCAACGTTTTATCAGCGCTGGATTAGCCTGTTCGCCACCACCGCTTTACTCGGATCAGGCATCTGGCTATTAAGCAGTATTCGTGAAACTGGCTTTGTAGTGATGCAGATGGGCGGCTGGGCGGCACCGTTTGGTATCACCATTGTGGCCGATTTGCTAAGTGCGATCATGATCGTGTTAACCGGTATTATCGGTCTGGCGATTGCAGTTTTTTCCATGGCAGCCACACCTGATAAACATCAGAAATTCGGCTATTTCCCGTTAATGCATCTGTTACTTGCCGGGGTTGCCGGTTCTTTCCTGGCCGGCGATATATTCAATCTGTTTGTCTGGTTTGAGGTGATGTTGCTGGCCTCATTTGCGCTGTTGACCTTGGGCGGCGAACGCGCCCAGATGGAAGGCGCGATTAAATACGCCACGTTGAACCTGTTTTCATCAGCGATATTTCTATCCGCCATCGGCTTGTTATATGGCATGGTTGGTACGCTGAACATGGCCGATATTGGTGACAAACTGAGTCAGGTAGAACATACCGGCATGGTCAATGTGCTGGCGATGATGTTTCTTATTTCGTTTGGCATTAAAGCCGCTGCCTTTCCGTTGTTTTTCTGGTTGCCAGCGTCTTACCATACCCCCCTGGTTGGTGTGTCCGCATTGTTTGCCGGATTACTGACCAAAGTCGGCGTTTATGCTTTATACCGGGTGTTTACGCTGATATTCATTGGCGATACCGGCTATACCCACACTATTTTGTTATGGATCGCTGTGCTGACAATGCTGACCGGTGTATTGGGTGCGGCGGCACAGTTTGAGTTTCGCCGGATTCTGTCATTTCATATCGTCAGCCAGATTGGTTACATGCTGCTGGGATTGGCGCTATTCACACCATTAGCCATTATCGGTGGGGTGTTTTACATCATGCATCACATTATCGTGAAAACGAATCTGTTTTTGATTAGTGGTGTGGTGTATCGACTGTTGGGCAGTTATGACCTGAAAAAGCTGGGCGGAGTTTATAAACAACGTCCATGGCTGGCGATTTTATTTCTGATCCCTGCCCTGTCGCTTGCCGGTATACCACCATTATCAGGTTTTTTTGCCAAGTTTCTGGTGATACGGGCCGGTCTTGAAGTGGACGCCTGGATAGCGACCGGTACTGCCCTGTTAGTCGGACTGTTGACTTTATATTCAATGATCAAAATCTGGGCCGAAGTGTTCTGGAAAAAATTACCGGAGGGTATAGATGATTCTCGTTTAATCAGTAATCGAACAGACTCGCAATTATTGGTCATGCTGATACCGGTGGTTGGCTTAACCTTATGCACTTTGTACATTGGTCTGAATGGTGAGCCCATTTATCAGTTAGCCAGTGATGCTGCTGATCAATTATTAAATCCAGCAGCCTACATTGAAGCGGTGCTGGGAGAAAACTTATGATCGGTTTTTTCCTGAATATCGTGCTGGCCCTGTGCTGGGTGGCGTTAACCGGCAATTTTGGGGGGCTGAATTTTATATTCGGTTTTGCACTGGGCTATATTGTTCTGGCCATCTCTCAAAATCAATTACCCTCACTGAGTGGTTATGCTCAACGCTTACCATTACTGCTTAGGTTTGCCGGTTTTTTTATCAAGGAACTGGTTAAGGCCAACTACAAAGTCGGTTTTGATATTTTGACCCCACCCTGGCATATGCAACCAGGAGTTATCGCGTTTCCATTGGAAGCCAAGTCAGATTTTGAGATCACGATGGTGGCAAACTTTATTTCGTTAACCCCCGGGACATTAACGCTGGATATTTCAGATGATCGCCGGGTGTTGTTTATTCATGCGATGTTTCTGCAGAATGAAAAGGAACTATTAACTGACTTGCATGAAATCGAACAGCGTTTACTGGAAATATTACGCTGAGGAGCCTGCATTGAGCACATTTATTATCAATCTTGTCTATCTGATGCTATCCAGCGCTCTGCTATTGGCATTTATCAGAATGGCGAAAGGCCCTTCATTGCCGGATCGAGTGGTCGCATTAGAACTCATTGCTTCCATCGTAGCCGGTATTGTCGGCGTTCATGCCATCGATACCGGAGTCAGCAGTTTTCTGGATGTAGCGATTGTATTAGCGCTGACTGCTTTTCTGGCCGCCATTGGCTTTGCCCGCTTTCTGGAACGTGGAGGACCGCGTGATGACTGACATACTGGTCGCTTTTTTTCTGATTTCAGGCGCAGCGTTAATGTTACTGGCCGCCATCGGTATCATTCGCCTGCCGGATCTTCCGACAAGAATGCACGCCACCACCAAATCCGGGGCACTGGGAACCAGTCTGATAATGATTGGCGTGGCGGTCTATTTTGCTGATACCACCGTGGTTACTCGTGTAATAGCGATTATTGCGTTTATTATTCTGACGGCACCCGTTGCAGCGCATGTGATTGGCCGGGCGGGTTATTTTGTCGGGGTGCCCTTATGGAAAGGTACGGTAAAAGATGAACTGCAGAAGAATTATGATCCACAAACCCATGCTCTGAGCAGTGGTTTGGAAAAACCAACATCAAATAAAAAACCAGACTGAAATAAAAAAACCTTTTTATTCAGGAAATAACCGGCTGGCTCCGCTATGCCCCTTAGGATCCCCTATTAACCAGATTTGCTCAAACGGATGTGCTTCGGGCAGGACTATCTGATGCCGGTGCTTTTCAAAATCCTTTTGCTGCCACAAAGCATTCATATTACGCAACACCAACCATACACGTTGGCTATGATAGTTTTTCTCCGCCTTGCTGGCGAGTACAGCATTTAACGCTGCGATCAAACGGCGATTGACCGGTAATTGTGTCAACTGATGCAAGGCAGCCAGCATCTTGTCACCCGCTCCTCTGCCGAGAATGAGTCTGGCCTCGGCTTCACTGCCGTAAATGTGGGCGATTTCCAGATCCAGCTTGCTGTCATTCAGGTAACAGCTGACATCAGGCTTGCGTGGCAGATTATGCCAGATATGTCGCATTGGAATGCCAGTCTGCTTTTCATAAAACCGCATAAACAATCTGGCTGCTTCATGCTCCAGATAGATCTTTTCCTGAATACTGCTGTTCATGGAAACAATTTCAAAGGTAATCAATTACTCTGTTTGTGGTTCGGGTAACAAAGCTGGCGTGCTATCCATATAGGTGAGATAACTGTGCCATATCTGATGAGTACGTAATTTTGTCATCCGAATAGAGCAGCTTAATCCCATAATGCTGCGGATGGTCCCATCTCTCCAGATATCATAAAGTGAACTGCATTGATCCTTGCGGTAAGTCAGCCAACTTTGCTGGGCCTTATCGATAGAGTCAACAATCAACTCATCTTCAGCATAACGTGCTCTGGCTTCTGCAAGATAATGCTGTAATTCAACTTCCTGTTGCTCCAGTTGCTGTGTCAGACATTGTCCAATCTCATAGGTGTTATTGGCGTTTGGGCAATCATTCGCGGCTAACAACGGTCCTGAGAGGCATAACAGGAAAAAGCTCATAATTTTCATAAACACTCCAACGCCCGGGACCAGAAACTTTGGGGAAAGTTAAGCGTGTCTCAGCGACTCGCCTCAACGTCTTCAACAATACACATATTCCTGCCTTGCTTTTTAGCTCTGAATAATGCGGTATCAGCACGGTTAAACACTTTTTCAGTGTTATCTCCTTGATGAAAAGTAGCGACACCGGCAGACACGGTGATTGGCACCGGCTTGCCATCATATAAAAATCGTGTGTTGTTGATTTCCTCGCGAATCTTATTGGCCAGCACTTCCGTGTCAGCTAACGCGGTAGCCGGAAATATGCCAACAAACTCCTCGCCACCGTAACGGGCCACAAAATCAATTTCACGGGTGGAAGTCGATAAAATTTCGGCAATGCGGATTAAGATCTTATCGCCAGCCAGGTGACCAAGACTGTCATTTATCTGTTTGAAATTATCAATATCCCAGACCACCAGGCTTAATGGATGTTTGTAACGCTGCCAGCGAATATATTCTGTTTCCAGGGCATCCATCAGTGCCTGACGGTTACTGATGCCGGTCAACGTGTCCTTACGAACCATTTCATGGGCTTTGCGTATGCCATCCTGTAGCGATTTGGTTTCAGCTTCCAACTCCTGAAGCCGATCGGTCAGTTTTTTTATTTCCTGTTGTGATTGGTAATAACGCGTCTGATCAGCATTACGATATTCATCGACCGCACCGCATAAGGCGGTTAAACGCTGACGAATAATGGATTTCAGCTCACGCGGTTCACTGGTGACATCAATCTGTTTATAAATATCATCCAATCCCGCATCAACCTTTTGACTTATTTTCTGGCGTTGCTGAAAAGCCTCTTCATCATCCTTTACCGTCAGTCGTAACAGATCATCAAGTTCATTAATGCGATCACTTAGCGTCGCCAGAAAAGCGCGATATTCTAGCTGCTGCAGCTGTGCCTGAGCCCCTAGCGCATTTATCAGGCTGGTCAGCGAATCAATGATTGTCGGTAATTTCTTTTTTGCCGGCTCGGTCTGCAGTTGCGCTTTTATTTCCTGGAGCTGGTCATTGAACATCTCCGGTATCTGCAAATTATCTATCATGCCGCATAACAACAGTGATATTTCAGTATTAACTTTGCTAAACCCAAGCTTTTGCAACAGTCCCGAACGGTTTTTTTCGACCACGGGTGTAACAGAAGCCTTGGAAATAATTGATTCCAGCAGGTTGACAGATTCCGGTAAAAGCTCACGCGCCTGATGACTGGAAGCATCTTTGAGTTGAATCAGCAGATTATCAACACGGGGCTGTGAATCCGCTGGAAAGCTTATGGATAACAGAAGATGTCGTAACAGTTCGGAGGCATCGGAACTCTGAGGACTCTCATCCATTAGGTTGATGCATTGCTGGATTTTTTCCAGAATATCGCTAATTTGCTCAACGTTTTTTTGGCTGCGTAACTCACGTCGAAGGGCATGCAGCTGTTTGTCCAATGCGGAATCAATGCCTTCTGCAACTAAAGCCAGTCGTCCAAGACTACGTTCCAAAAGTTGGGTATAGGTTGTTTGTTTCTCATCACTTGCAAGCAACTCAAGATACTTCTGCTTCCATTGCTCGAGTTTGCTTTCCAGTTCTTCTGTCGTCATGGGTCCAACCTTTTTTCAGGTATATTGTCCATATTTTAAACAGGGATATTACAACAGCTTCGAAAGGATCTATACCTAAAAGTTAACGCAATGTGAAACAAGCCCGTAATAATTCAGCAAGTTGAAACCTTTCGCTGAAATATGTTCGTTGTTTTATCAGTACAAAATCTTATGTGATATTAGCATTTACTGTATATGTTTAACCCGCTGTAGTCTTAGGGCATTTAACACAACAGAAACCGAGCTGAATGCCATTGCTGCACCGGCCAGCCAGGGCGCCAGTAAGCCCGCTGCCGCAATTGGAATGCCCAGAGAATTGTAGGCAAAGGCCCAAAACAGGTTTTGACGAATATTACGCACGGTCAGATGACTTAACTGTATAGCGGAAGAGACAGCATTTAAATCAGTTCGCATCAATGCAATATCTGCTGTTTCAATAGCCACATCGGTGCCGCTTCCCAAGGCTATGCCGATATCCGCCTCAGCCAGTGCAGGTGCATCATTGATACCATCACCAACCATTGCTACAACCTGACCCTGTTGACGTAATTCACGGATTTTATCAGCTTTGTGTTCAGGTAAAACTTCTGCAATCACGTTATCTATGCCCAGCTCCCGGGCAATTGCCTCAGCGGTAAGTTGATTATCACCGGTTAACATAACAACCTGCAGACCACGTTTTTTCAAGGCAATAACGGCTGTTTCTGCCGTCTCTCTTACTGTATCCGCAACCGCGATCAACCCAATCACTTGCTGATCCACAGCAATCAACATGGCCGTTTTCCCCTGTTGCTCCAACTGCTGTTGTTGATGTTGCCAGCCCCCCATATCAATGCCATTTTCCGACATCAGTTTTTTGGTACCCAGCTTGATTTGTGAAAGCTGGCTATTGAGTTCAACACTGGCCATCACGCCATGACCACTCAGCGACTTGAAAT
Source organism: Methylophaga sp. UBA2496 (assembly GCF_002341635.1). Lineage (NCBI taxonomy): Bacteria > Pseudomonadati > Pseudomonadota > Gammaproteobacteria > Thiotrichales > Piscirickettsiaceae > Methylophaga > Methylophaga sp. UBA2496. The sequence goes on from NZ_DDOK01000004.1 coordinate 258,542, forward strand.
CATTAATGACTATTGATTTAGCGCTGAGTGCTGTTAAACCCTCGACAATTGCCTGTGCCAGCGGATGCTCTGATTTGGCCTCTATTGAACTCACCACAGCGGCTATAACCGATTGATCATAATCCTCGGCCACCACAAAATCCGTTAAGGCGGGTTTTCCCTCAGTGAGCGTGCCGGTTTTATCAAACACAATCGTGGTCAGAGATTGGGTTAATTCCAGAGTATCGGCTTGTTTAAAGAGAATACCGGCCTCAGCGGCACGGCCTGAACCCGCCATGATGGATGTGGGTGTGGCTAAACCCAGGGCACAGGGACAAGCAATGACCAGAACAGCCACCATGGTTTCCAATGCTCTGCCAATATCGCCGGGGGTAAACCATAACCACCAAAGCAGGAAAGTGATAAGGGCAATCATGACCACCACGGGTACAAAAATGCCTGACACTTTATCTGCCATACGCTGGATGGGTGCTTTGGAGCCTTGCGCCTGCTCCACTACCCTGACAATCCGTGCTAATGCAGCCTCTTCCCCCAGATGGGTAGCGCGAACCCGTAAAAAACCATTTTGATTAAAAGTCGCGCCGACAACTTTATCATTGACGCTTTTTTCTACGGGCATGCTTTCGCCTGTCAACATGGATTCATCGACTGCCGATTGCCCCTCAACAATGACACCATCAACCGGAATCTGCTGCCCGGGTTTAATCTGCACAATATCACCCTGTTGCAGTTCTTTGACTGACACCAATTTTGTCTGACCGTCAGCTGATTCCTTTAATGCCTGTTGGGGCTGGAGTTTTAACAGTTTTTTGATGGCTTCTGAAGTATGACCTTTGGCCCGGGCTTCAAACCATTTACCCAATAGAATCAGCGTAATCAACACTGCGCTGGTTTCAAAATACAAACCATCATGCGCCGCCATCGCGCCATAGTTGAAAGTCAGCCATAAACTGTAAAAATAGGCGGCTGAGGTACCCAACGCCACCAGTACATCCATATTGGCACTGCGATTTTTTAAAGCGTAATAACTGCCTCGATAGAACTGCCAGCCAATAATAAACTGCACCGGTGTGGCTAATGCCATTTGCACCCAGGCGTTCATTAATAATGTTGGAATCGGTATACCGCTGGTCCAGTTGAAATGTCCGACCATGCTGTACAGCAAAGGCAGTGACAAGATGGCCGCCGCGATAAACTTATAAAACTGTTTTTGTTGCAGCTGCTGGTTTGAATCCGTCTGCGGGTGTTCGATATCAATCAACTGGGCGGCATAGCCAGCCTTTTCGACCGTTATTATCAAACTGTCGGCATCCAGATTTTCACCACGAATAGTGGCTTTTTCATTAGCGTAATTAACCTGAACAGACTTCACAGCAGCCGCTTTTTTCAAGGCTTTCTCAATGCTGTTGGCACAGGCGGCACAACGCATACCGCTGAGTTGCAGTTGAATAATTTGCTGGGCCATTTTAATTCCTGTTCGCAGAAAATCTGTGGAGTAATATTTTAAGATTGGGTCAGCAGGCTTGATTACAAGTTTACAGCGGCCATACCCACAAAATAACTGGTACGGCGGTCAGGATCACCAAAATAGATAACGGTAAACCCAGTCGCCAGTAATCGGTAAAACTATACCCCCCCGGTTCCATCACCAGAGTATTGGATTGATGTGCGATGGGTGTCAGAAAAGCACAGGAAGCGCCTATCGCCACCGCCATCAGTAATGGGTCTGCTGACACATCCATGCCACTGGCCACACTGATAGCTATCGGTGCGGCTAATATCGCCGCCGCAGCATTATTAATAATATTTGACAGTAACATAGTGGCGACCATCAATATGATGATGGTCGCTGCTGGCGGTGTCGATTGAGCAAGATTCAACAAAAAGCTGGCAATCAATTCGGAGCCCCCGGTGGTTTCCAGAGCCTGTCCTACCGGCAGCATCGCCGCCAGTAAAACAATGACCGGTAAATCCAGACTTTGATAAATTTTTGTTACGGGCAGCAAGCCCGTAAAAAACATTGCCACCACCCCAGCAACCATAGCCGTTGCCGTGGAAACGGTATCAAACATGATCAGCGCAATAACAGCAGCAAAGACCAGTGAAGCGATAACGACTTTTCTTGGCTGCCCTAACCGCAGCCCCCTCGAAGCCAAAGGCAGACACCCCAATTCCACCATGACCGACTTGAGTACCTCCTCACTGCCCTGCATCAATAAAATATCACCTGCAACAAAACGAATCTGATGAAGACGTTGTTTCAGCTGATGACCTCGCCGTGCGACAGCGAGGATATTGATCCCGTAACGTTGACGGATCGATAAACTGCTTAAGGTATTTCCAACCAATAGTGAATCATGCGCCAGAATGGCTTCAACAACATCCAAGTCCCTGGTTTTTATTGATTCAGATGTTTCTTTCTCTGCTTCAGTTTGAGGATCCGTTTTATCGCCAGACAGTTTCAAACCCGTGATATCGGTCAACGCTTTCAAACTATCGGAATCTGCTTCAATCAACAGTACATCATCCTGCCGCAGAACTCGGTACATGGAGGGTGTGCTGAACCGCTCATCTTGACGGAGCAATGCCACTACAGTTATGTCAGCTTCATCTTCAACAGAGGTAACCAGATCCATCAAACTTCGTCCACTGTATTCACATTTTTCAGGCACCGTTAATTCTGTGAGGTAGCTGCTGATTTCAAATAACTCTTCTTCATTATTATTGACCTGTCGCTGCGGGGTAAGAAAGCGTCCCAGGAGTATCAGGAAAATAACGCCGACAACGGTTATCGCTATACCCACGGGTAAAAAATCGAACATGCCAAACGCAGGGGAATCTGTTTGAATACGATAACTGGCAATGATGATGTTAGGTGGCGTACCAATTAGCGTCAGGCACCCGCCCAGTAACGACCCAAATGCCAACGGCATCAAAAACATCGACGGTGAATGACCACTTTGACGGGACATCCAGATTGCCACAGGCATTAATAACGCCAATGCACCCACGTTGTTCATAAACCCCGAACAGATTGCCACAGTAATAGTCAGGGCAGCCATCTGCAGGGTGGGATGATTGCCAACACGGGTGAGTTGTCTGGCGATAGCGTCAACCACTCCGGCATTCACCAGTGCTTGTCCGAGAATCAATACCGCCGCCACGGTAATTACTGCAGGATGTCCCAAACCGGAAAACACCTCATCGGCCGGAATCAAACCGGTTAAAGCGACGGCTAATAATGCCAATACAGCAACCACGTCATAACGCAACCTGTCCCAGATAAACAAGCCGAGCGTTGCTGCCAGTACCGCGAAAATAATGATTTGATCAGTGGTCATCACAATCCTTTTACCCAGCAATATAACAGCTTGTTTTATGAACAGCTTTAGGGCGTGTTTATCTTCAACATTAAAACATGCCTGTCTGCATCTGCTAGACTCAATCGATATTTCATTATTGAACTACGGAGCGTTTATGGCCCACGAAGAGCTGCACCTGAATTTACGTAATCTAACATTAGAGGATTACGATCAGCTCAAAAATCTGATGGACACTGTGTACGATGATATTGGTGGCGCCTGGCCTCAACCCACCATTGAAGGATTGATCAATCAGTTTCAGGATGGGCAAATCTGCATAGAAGACTCAGGGGAATTAATTGCTGTAGCGCTAACCGTCATGGTCAGTTATGAACGATTCAGCAATCCGCACACCTATGATGATTTAATCCTGAAAAATGACAAAATCTGGCATAACCCAAAAGGTGACTCATTGTATGGACTGGATGTTTTTATCCACCCTGAATATCGTGGCTACCGGCTGGGCCGCCGTTTGTATGAAGCACGTAAGGAATTGTGCCGTTCAATGAATCTGCGCGCTATTCTGGCCGGCGGGAGAATCCCCAATTATCACAAATTTGCCGACAAGCTTTCACCTGCCGAGTACATTGAGCAGGTCTCACGAAAAGAAATTTATGACCCCATTTTGACATTTCAGCTCTCCAATGATTTTCAGGTGATGCGTTTGATGCATAAGTATTTACCAGAAGATAAAAAATCACTGGGACATGCCACGTTACTGGACTGGAATAATATTCTTTATACCCCGCCAACGTCATTGCTGGATGTAAAAAAAACTCAGGTTCGATTAGGTGCAGTGCAATGGCAGATGCGTGAATTTCATTCGGTAGAGGAAGTACTTAAACAGGTCGAGTATTTTGTCGATGCATTATCGGATTATAAAAGTGACTTTGCGCTGTTTCCCGAGTTTTTTAATGCACCTTTGATGGGGCTCACCGATCAAATGGATCAAACCCGGGCAATTCGTTATCTGGCAGGCTTTACCGAGCAGTTCCGTAATGAAATGTCTGACATGGCGGTCAGTTACAATATCAATATTATTACCGGTTCAATGCCGCTACTGGAAAATGACCGGGTCTATAACGTGTCCTATCTTTGTCATCGTGATGGCCGGGTTGACGAACAACGCAAAATCCATATCACACCCCATGAACGCCGTGACTGGGTCATTGAAGGCGGCAACAAGTTTCAGGTGTTCGAAACCGATGCCGGGCGTGTTGCCATTATGATTTGCTATGACATTGAATTCCCTGAACTGGGCCGAATTGCAGCAGATCAGGAAGTGGATATTATTTTTGTACCGTTCTGGACTGACACCAAAAACAGTTATCTGCGCGTTCGTCATTGTGCCCGTGCACGCGCTATCGAAAATGAATGTTATGTGGCAATTACCGGCAGTGTGGGCAACTTGCCGAAAGTTGAAAACCTGGATGTACAGTATGCCCAGTCATCGGTGTTTTCTCCTTCCGATTTTGCTTTTCCACACGATGCGATAATGGCTGAAACTACACCGAACAGCGAAATGATCATGTTTTCCGATCTGGATCTGGATAAACTCAAACTGGTGCGAAACGAAGGTGCAGTCACCAATCTGAAAGATCGCCGGGCCGATCTGTATGAGCTGTTTGTCAAACAAAAGGATTAAACAGCTTATCGCACCCGACATTATTCGGGTGCGATAAAGATAGTTTCATAGGTAATTTCTGACTGTGGTCCTTCAATTACGTTAACTTTAAACCTGAGTTTGCTGATGCCACCCTGCAGATCAGATTCGGCTACACGGACCAGCGCTGTAACCACACTTACCCTGGCCGGTTCGATAATGTAGGTTTCATCCAAACCATGCAGGCTTGCACCAGCAAGCCCCTCAATCTGATATTGCACCTCAATCGGCACATTCTGTTTGTTCAGTAATTTGAGCGAGTAACGGTTTTGAATCGAACCATCGCTGAGTTGAACGTATAAAGGCTGACGATCAGGTCTGACACTGAAGTCGGTCGCTGACAGGGATAAAAAGCCATAAGCAATACCAGCCAGAGAAGCCAGCAGGATCAGACTGTAAATAATGACTCGCGGACGTTTGTATAAAGGCTGCGGTTTACTGTGCCCTTGTAACTCAGCATAAGAGGCATAGCGTATCAAGCCGCGCGGCTCATTTATTTTGTCCATCACCGAATCGCAGGCATCGATACACATACCACAGGTAATACAGCCTTCCTGCTGGCCTTTACGAATATCAATACCTGTCGGGCAGACGTTGACACAAAGTTTGCAATCTATGCAGCTACCTTTACTGGGATCGGTCTGACCTTTTTTCAGTTTGCCACGAGGTTCGCCCCGCTCGGCATCATACGCAGGCAAAATTGTATTCTGGTCATACATAACGCCCTGTAAACGTGCATACGGACATAACCAGAAACACACCTGTTCGCGCATAAATCCGGCGAATACATAAGTGAAAGTGGTAAATACCGCCATCACAATCCACACGGCAATATGTGCCTGCAGGCTGAAAACATCCCGCCACAATTCAAAAGCATCCATAAACCAGGCCGAAAATGTCAGCCCCGTCAGCAATGCAATTGCCATCCATAAACTGTGTTTGCTGATTTTCTTCAGCAGTTTTCCTGCCGACCATGGCGCCTGTTTAAAGCGCAATTGTTTCTGAGGTGTATCGCCTTCCAGCTTGCCTTCAATCCAGGTGTATATATCTGTCCAAACGGTCTGAAAACAGAAATAACCACAGAAAACCCGCCCGGCAACACTGGTCACTGCCGCCAGCAGAATGGCAAAAAACAATAAGGTCAGCGATAACATCCAGATATCCTGAGGGAAAATAGTCAAGTCAAAGAAATGAAACTGACGATTGGGGATATCCAGTAATACGGCTTGTTCACCATTCCAACGAATGTAAGGTACCAGAAAGTAAAAAAGCCACACCGACATACCAAACCATTTCAGATTACGAAACCGGCCAGACATACGTTTGGCGACGATTTTCTCGCCACCGGCATTCACATCCCAATCGGCCATTTCCTCATAGATATCGCCGTTTTTTTCCATAAAGTGAATCGGTTGTTCAGTCATATTTCTTCACCTCTGGGGTCAGATAATGTGATGCAGGGAGCTTGCTGGCTGAGTCAGCAAGCCGCGCAAAATGGTTAATGCCTGAGAAAGCGTTGCATGATCCGGTGACAGACCCAACGACAATCGAACAGCCTGTCGTTGATTCTCGCTGAAGCCGAAACTGTTGCATGCGACTACCGATACACCTAGTACTGTGGCCTGTTCGGAAAATGCACTGGCCTGCCAGTAAGTGGGTAATTGCAGCCAGATATGGTGTCCTTCTTCATGGCTGTAAAACTCCATACCCGTTAATACTTGCCCGGCAATTTGCTGGCGCAGACGGTTTTCTTCTCGAATGGCTTCAGCAAACCGGTTAATACGCCCATCATAAATCCAGCGTGAAACCAGGGCGGCCATCAGCGGTGACGCCATGACACTCATCGCACGCAAGACATTGGTCAGTCCCAATGCCTTTGAGTTACTGGGAGCAATAACATAGGCCAGACGCAGCGCGGGAGTTATACACTTGGACAGTGTGCGTATATACCATGTGCGTTCAGCGGCTAAATCAACTAATGCTTTAACAGGCTCAGTTTGCAGCGGCGAATAGGGATCATCTTCTATGATGGTGATGTCATATTCATCGGCGATGGTTACGATTTGCTGGCGTCGCAGTAATGACATGGTGGCTGTTGTCGGGTTGTCCATGCTCGGCACCAGATAAATCGCTTTCATGGCATGTAGCCGACAAGCCTGCTCAAAAGCATCCGGCAACACCCCCTCTTCATCCATAGTCAATGGTTGCAAAGTTAGCCGAAGCTGCTCGGCGGCCGATTTCAAGCCGGGATAGACAAATTCACCACAGGCAATAATGTCGCCCGGTTGAGCCATACAATGCAAAATGGCATACAACGCAGACTGTGCTCCACCGGTAATCAAGGTGCGTTCGACGGTAACACTATCTATTGTTTGTCTCAGCCAACCAGCAGCAGCGCTCCGATCATGCGGATTACCGGCGCTGTCCTGATAATGCAGCTGCAATACCCTGTCCGCCCCGGCAATAAGCTGGGCAATACCCTGTGGTATATGTTGCTGTAAACCAGCAGATTCTGGTTGTGGCGGATTATTCATGCTCAGGTCGAGCAATGGGCGGGCTTCTGAAATATGGGAAATCAGTTTACTTTCAACATGATGCCTGACATAACTGCCTCGTCCCGTGGTGGCATCAATCAATCCACGACGGCGTGCTTCATTGAAAGCACGGGTTACCGTAGTCAGATCCACATTCAATGCTTCAGCAATCGCTCGCTGTGCCGGTAAACGATCACCGGCTTTAACATAACCGGAATAGATATCGGCTTCTAATGCTTCGACGATGCCGAGATACTTGGATTTGGCATCCGCTTCAATTCGGGGTTTCCACAAAGGCATGGCTGAATCCTATGAATAGATAGGCACACGCTAGGCATTCTTCCCGACAAAAACAAGCATATCTGCATACAAAAAACGACAATGTATGGCATGCCTTTTATTGAACTGACATATTGTATGGAAATACAGCTTATTTCATCAGCTCACTACTGATAAAGCCATACAATTTTTTACAACAAACACGTTGATACCAAAACCAGGTGGCATTGAGTTGCGCAAGCTTTAACCAAGTTCAGCGACAAACAATTAATGGGCTTTATGCTTTAAACGAATTTCGCCAATAATCTGCTGCCATTCGCCAACCGGTGCGGGCTTACCGAAGTGATACCCCTGATATACGTGACAACCGGATCTTTCCAACAGGGTCGCCTGTTCAGCCGTTTCCACGCCCTCGGCAATCACGGCTAAATCCAGACTTTGTCCCAACGCAATAATAGTACTGACAATGGCTTCATCGTTAATATCTGTCAGCACATCCCGCACAAATGACTGGTCAATCTTCAATTTGTTTAACGGCAGTAATTTTAAATAACTCAATGACGCGTAACCGGTACCGAAGTCATCCAGGGCAAAGCGTAATCCTCGCTGACGTAACATATTCATTCGCTCGATAGTGAGATCAATATCTTCAATCAATAAACTCTCTGTGACTTCCAGTTCCAGATGGTTGGGGTTCACACCAAATTCGTCGATGCAGCTGTCTATATACTCAACAAACTGCAAATGACGGAACTGTCTGGGGCTGATATTGACCGATAAAGTCAGATTCTCCATGCCTGGTAGCGTTGACCACTCAGCCAGTATTTCACAGGCTTTTCTCAACACCCATGCACCCAATGGGATGATCAGGCCACTCGACTCAGCGACCGGGATAAAGTCAGCAGGTGAAATAAACCCTTCTACGGGATCATGCCAGCGTAATAACGCTTCCATTCCAACATATTGCTGATCACTACTGATTTGCGGTTGCACGTACAATTCTAACTGCTGCAGTGAAATAGCTTCTCGTAATTTGCGTTCCAATTCACTGCGACGGTTCACTTCTTTCTGCATGATCGGGTCAAAAAACCTCAGGCTGTTACGGCCTGATGCTTTGGCCCGGTATAGCGCCATATCAGCCTCTTGCAGTAAACGTTCAACATCGCCTTCTGCATCAGAAAATAAGGCAATACCCACACTGGCAGAGGCAATATACTGTGTCTGATCCAATATAAAGGGCAACACAAAATCCAGCAGGATCTCTTCAGCTAGCTGTTGTGCGGCCGCTTCCACCTCAACTCGATTTGCTCCCATGTTCGGCTTGACGATAACAAACTCGTCCGATCCCAATCTGGCAACTAAATCATTGGGTGCCAACCGTGATTGAAGGCGTTTGGAAACCCCCTGGAGTAATAAATCGCCTGCGTGATGTCCTAACGTGTCATTCAAGGTTTTAAACGCATCAAGATCGATTATCAATAATGCGCCTTCCATTTTCGATTGATGACTTTCTGCCAGTGAATCATCCAGAAATTCCATCAGTAACCGACGATTTGCCAATCCCGTCAACGAATCATATAACGCCAGTTTACGAAGCTGCTTTTGAATCAAAAGATGATCCGTGATGTCTGTCGAGATGCCGCATAAGGCGTAGATAGTGCCGTCTTCACGCCGCAACGGCATTTTGACCGATAAGAAGGTTAGAGGTTTAGCAGAGCCATGAACCTTAATGGTTTCTTCCTCTACAATACGTTCACCTTTTTCGATAACCCTTAGATCATTTTCACGCAAAGTCTGGCAGGTTTCACGGTCAAACAGTATTTCATCGGTTTTACCTAATATATCTTTATCTTCCAGGCCAATCAGTTTGCACAGGTTTTGATTGACATACTGGTAATGCAATTGCAGATCTTTGATATAAACATGGGCATCGACACTATCCAGAATGACACTCAAATTTTGCTGAGTTTGACGCAGCGAAATATTTTTTTCATGAACGCGACGCCGCATTAACAGTGAAAATAGTATTGCGCTGGCAAAACCTGCAATCAGGGCAATAACTAACCACCAGATTTCTTTTGGAATGGTTGTCTTGGTTTCAGAACTATTCCAATCATTCAAAATGGAAAAGTAGGGCGACTCAGTGTCTGCTTGCCATTGTTGCAAATACTTATCAATGGCCTGCAACACTTCGCCATGCTGACCGCGAGTCGTTGCAAAATACAAACGGCTGGGTTGAAAAACAACCGGCGTGGGTTTTAAGTTCAGTTCGGCAGCTTTAAGTTCACTAATAAAGTTATTTGCTGTTACGGCATCGGCAATGCCATTCATTAACGCTGCAAAAGCTGCTTCCTGTGTATCAACCAGAACAAAGGTGACATCAATACTGAAATTTTCTGCCAATTGACGTAAATAATCGTATTGAATCGAACCTCGAAGTAACGCCAGTCGTTTACCATCAAGCTCCAGTAAACTGCTCAGGGTATGCCTGCGATTGACATAAATCTGTGACCAGCTGAGTAATGCTGCAGTGGAATGAAAATCATATAATTCACTGCGTGCCGAACTCGCTGCTACATCCGGTAACAAATCAATTTCACCATTGGCGAGCTGCTGCAGACATTCATTCCAATAACAGGGCACGGCAATCAACTGCCAGTTTTCCTGAGCTGCGATCACTTGCAGAATGTCACCCAGAATGCCCGTTAGCTGTCCTTTTGAATCCGTCAACAGCTTGGGTGGATTTTCATAGACACCGACCCGCAAGGTGGTTTGCTCTGCCAATAATTGTCCGCTGGTTAACAATGCTGATACCAGCATCAATAACGAACTTAAATTGATTGGTTTGGCTTTTGAGATCATGAACAGGCTGGCCAATAGGAGACTGTTATATTTATAACAGATTTACTGTGTTCTCACTGACCAAAATAGAGCCATTCAGGCAGCGGTGATTGGCCAGTGCATGATTGGTTGATATTGCGGCCCTTGTTCTGTTGATACCGACTTCATTAGTACCAGTTGTTCTGCTTTAAAACACACCGGAGCAATCGGCACAGATACTGCTCCGCTGGCTTTACGTGCCAATGTAATATGGGGTTGGTAGGGTCTTTCATCTACTTTTATCTCTGCTTCCCTGGCAATCTGTTCCAGCTTACTGACTAAATCAAACAATACCGCTCTGGGCGTGCGACTGGTCAGACAGAAAATACCCGGCGTTTCCCAGTAGGAAACAAGATCAAACTGCATATCTATTGCCGGACAGCGTATTGAGTCGACATGTTTTAACAATGCATTGATTTGCTGTTGATCCAGTTGTCCGAGAAATAATAAAGTCTGATGTAAGTTATCAGTAGTTTGTAACTTGAGAGAAGGGTCATCTGGCAGACGTTTCATTATATGTTGAATCTGCATGCGGGAGTTTAAGTCTGGAGACAGGGCAAAAAAATATCTTCCCGGCGTTAACTCCCTGTTTTGTTTTAAATTCATATTAATCAGAATCCGCCGTTACAATCTGATTTCGCCCATTATCTTTGGCCCGATATAATGCCTCGTCAGCACGTTTAATCGTATCATTAATCACTTCACCGTGCCTGAATTCACTTACTCCGAAACTGGCTGTAATAAGCTGATCAACATTAAAAACATATTGTTGTATCTGAAGACGCATTTGCTCAGCCAATCGCAAAGCGCCATTTTGTGAGGTTTGTGAACAGAGGATCAAAAATTCTTCACCGCCCCATCGACCTACCAGGTCATTTTCACGCACCATCGACTTCAACAGCAAGGCAAACTCTTTGATAACGTCATCACCCACATCATGGCCATACTCGTCATTAATCGTTTTAAAATAATCCACATCCAACAGGATTAACGAAAAGGCCTGTTGTGATCGATTGGCCGCATCCAGTTCCAGAGTAAACCGCTGATACAATGCATAGCGATTGGCCAGCCCTGTCAGATGGTCATGCTGGGAAATTTGTTCAAGCCTGGTATTTAAATGCAATAAATTCCGGTTATGGTGATGCATCTGCCAATAACGATAAACCAGCACCAGCAGTACCAACAAAATGCCAGCCAGTAACTGCCAGAACAAAGCATTATCTGCGGGTTGCGGATAATCGATTGACAACCAGTTAGCCAGCACTCTCTGACGTTCCATCTCAGTGGTATCAGTAATCACCTTGTTGAAAATATCAAGCAATTGCGGCTCTCTGGTGCTCACCCCCACCGACATTGCATATTGCTGATCCAGCACCCCACTGATTTTCAGGTGGGAAATTCCCCAGCGTAACATCTGGTAATTTATCGTCGGGACGGTATCGATATATCCATAAGCCTGACCCGTTTCGACCTGTTTCAAACCATGCCGTGGCGTATCGACAATGCGGATATTGATATGCGGATAACGATTACGCAGCATTTCAACACCGGCATACCCCTCCACCATGACAAAATCACGCTCGCGAATCTGTTCGAATTTCACCACAAACTCATGGTCCGGCTGTGTGGCAACAGCCAATGGATAAAAAATAAAGGGACGCGTTACGTTGAGCCATTCACGCCGACTGGGAACATCCTGAGCACTGGCAAGAATATCGCACTGACCAGCCTGCACAAATTGCAGTGACTGCTCCCAACTTGATGTGGTAACCAACTCTATTGGTGTCTTTATTTTGTCGGACCATAAGTCATAAAAGTCAGACATGATGCCGGTAAACCGGCCTTTTTCATCGATACCTTCATACGGGAGCCAGTCGGGATCCGTACATAGCGTTATCGATTGTTTTTTGGTGAGATAGTCCTGCTCGTCTGAACTCAGAACCACTTCTGCTCTAACAGGGAGGCACACCAAAAAGCCAATCCAAACCAGCATAAATGCTATGTATCGACATACCGTCCTTGGCTCCATTGCCTTCACTAGCTCACCTTAGTTAATCATGATCCCGGATAAATACCCAATCATTTTTTTGACTCATTTCGTCACTGTATCGATAACCATCCAAGTCAAATTGCTTGAGTTTTTCCGGCGAATTAATTTGTTGATCAATAATGTAACGGCTCATCAGTCCCCGTGCTTTTTTGGCATAAAAACTGATCATTTTATACTGACCATTTTTCCAGTCTTTAAAAACCGGTGTAATAATGGTCGCATTAAGTTTTTTAGCATTCACTGCTTTAAAATATTCATTCGATGCAAGGTTGATTAACACGCCATCACTTAACGCCGGTTCTGCTTGCAACGATTCCTGCAATTTCTCTCCCCAGAAACTGTAGAGATCTCTGCCAGCATCATTCTGAAATGGCGTACCCATCTCCAAACGATAGGGCTGTATCAGATCCAAAGGTCTTAATACACCGTACAGGCCGGACAAGATCCGTAAATGTTGCTGTGCAAACGCCAACCCATTTTCATTCAGGGTTTCAGCGTTCAGGCCGGTATACACATCTCCTTTAAATGCCAGGATCGCTTGTTTGGCGTTCTTCTCGGTAAAAGGCGTTTCCCATTGTTGAAACCGTGCCATATTTAAACCAGCCAGTTTGTCACTGATCTTCATCAGGCCGGCAATTTCCTGAGAAGACAGCTTTTTCAATTGATCTATCAATTGCTGTGATTGTGTCAGAAACCGTGGTTCAGTGTATTTATCGGTATGCGAAGGTGTATCAAAATCGAGCGTCTTCGCTGGTGAGATTACAGTGAGCATAAGAAATTTAAGGTTCCTTCAGTCAGATTTATGGTTTAGGTTTGTTCGGATCATCTCGGTCGCTAATATCTTCATAATCCGCAATATAATCATCGTTATCATACACCGCCTCAACCTCTACCTCATCATATAAAGGATTGAACGGAAAAGGTTTTCTTTCATCATTGTATGTCAGAAATAAAACAATTTGCTGGATAAAGCGGGCCAAATCTTTTGAAAAACCCCGGATTGATTCATTGGCACTACCGCTAAATAATGCAAAGACAAACTGCACAATGACCACTATGGCTAAAACAGTCATGGTCAGATACAGCACAAAACCATAAAGCAACATATACAGTAAGCGGATTAGTTGCTGCTTTTCACCACTATCTTTAAGACCAGTGTTATCCATGTCGTGTCTCCTGATTAATGATAAGTCCATATCACTTTAACACTTCCATTACGCATTGCGGATAGTCAAAACATAAATTTCATAAACTGAGCAATTACTGGAGCAATCAGCTGGTTTGTGGGAAACTTTGGCGTTTATTCCTGTTGATGACCGAAACCACCATGGACCGATTTTTTATCACTTTGGAAACCTCGATAAACCGTTTTACCGAATACACCGGCAAACTCAGTAGCTGGCTGGTATTACTGCTGGTATTGTTAACCTGTTACGACGTGATGATGCGTTATCTGTTTCAACAAGGCTCTGTAGGACTGCAAGAACTGGAATGGCACCTGTTCGCGCTCATATTTCTACTCGGCAGCGCTTATACCTTGAAGCACGACGCCCATGTGCGGGTGGATATTTTATATCGCAGTCAGCGCCTGACGGATAAGCATCGCGCCTGGATAGATACGCTTGGCATTGTATTGTTTCTGATGCCGTTCTGTCTGCTGATTCTGATCAGCAGTTGGCCATTTGCCTACAATTCGTTTCTCTATCAGGAAGGCTCACCAGACCCGGGCGGCCTGCCCTATCGGTTTATTCTCAAATCAGCACTGTTATTGGGCTTTCTGTTGATAATGATTCAGGCGGTGGCTGAGCTAATTCGTAATATCCGCATTATTCGCAGTCATCAGGAGCAAAAGTAATGGAATATATTGCTCTGCTGATGTTTGGACTGTTAATCCTGCTGTTACTGACCGGTTATCCGGTCGCCTTCGTGCTGGGTGCCATTTCGTTGTTATTTGGCAGTATCTATCTGGGTTTTGATTTCTTCCAGCTGTTGCCGTTTCGCATCTGGGGCATCATGACCAACTTCACCTTGCTGGCTGTCCCTCTTTTTGTGTTTATGGGGGTTGTGCTGGAAAAATCCGGTGTCGCGGAAGAATTGCTCGATACCATGGGCCGGGTATTTGGCCGTATTCGTGGAGGCCTGGCTATCTCAGTTGTCATGGTCGGTGCGCTGCTGGCAGCAACAACCGGAGTCGTGGGTGCGTCGGTGGTGACCATGACCGTCATTGCTTTACCTACCATGCTCAAACGCGGTTATGCACCGTCATTAGCCAGTGGCACCATTGCTGCTTCCGGGACATTGGGACAGATTATTCCACCAAGCATTATTCTGATTCTATTAGGCGATGTAATTGGCGTACCGGTAGGTGAATTGTTTATCGGTGCCGTGGTCCCGGGCATGATGTTGATCATGGCCTATATGCTTTATATTGCGTTTGTTGCATGGCGCCACCCGCATCTGGCACCCGCCGTGCGTGATGACAATCCTGAACTTGCTGCACTATGGATCAGTGTTATAAAAAGCTTGCTGCCGCCTTTATTTCTTATCATTGCCGTTTTGGGATCGATTTTTTACGGTATTGCCTCACCTACTGAATCTGCTGCAGTGGGTGCATTAGGGGCGTTGATTCTGGCCGCCCTGCATCGCCGTCTGAGTATCGCTAATCTTAATGATGCGATGCAAAAAACAGCACGCTTGACCAGCATGGTGTTTTTAATATTTATCGGTGCCACGGCGTTTGGTCTGGTCTTTGTCGGCATGGGTGGTGATG
This sequence comes from Methylophaga sp. UBA2496, assembly GCF_002341635.1. Lineage (NCBI taxonomy): Bacteria > Pseudomonadati > Pseudomonadota > Gammaproteobacteria > Thiotrichales > Piscirickettsiaceae > Methylophaga > Methylophaga sp. UBA2496. The sequence goes on from NZ_DDOK01000004.1 coordinate 274,080, forward strand.
GTCTGATTCTGGATATATTTTCCGAACTGCCTGGAGGCAAATGGACGTTTCTGCTCCTCAGCATGTTACTGATTTTTGTTTTAGGATTTTTTCTGGATTTTATCGAAATCTGCTTTATCGTCGTGCCAATTATTGCGCCAGTGGCAATACATATGGGAATTGATCCGTTGTGGTTTGCCCTGCTGATCGCGATTAATCTGCAAACCTCGTTTCTGACGCCACCATTTGGTTTTTCATTGTTTTATCTGAAAGCCAGTGCACCACCGACATTAAAACTAATGGATATTTACCGTGGAATTCGACCGTTTGTGATGATTCAGTTGCTGGTTCTGGGACTATTGATTGCGGTTCCGGGCATTACGTTGTGGTTGCCGGGGATGATGGAATAAATCAGTTATCTGCAAAACTGATGCTTTGTACCTTGGAGATATTATCTTCAGCCAGGTGCAGCATCATTAAACGATCCAGCCCTAAAGCCACACCACTGCATTGGGGCAAACCGGACTGCATCGCTGCCAGCAGATTTTCATCTATGGGCATGACAGGTTTTCCCTGCTGCTGACGTGCGATATTATCGCGTTCAAAGCGTTGCCTTAACTCAGTGGCATCACATAACTCGTCATAACCATTCGCCAGTTCCATACCACCAGCGTACAGTTCAAAACGCATTGCCACTGGCTGACCGGCTGCATTTGGTTGAATTCTGGCAAGCTGTGCCTGTGATGCAGGAAATTCGGTGACCAGCACCGGCGTATTTAAAGCTTTTAACTCTGGTTCAATCACTTCACTCATCAGCATTTCCAGCCAGCCATCATAATCCGTCTGCCAATCGGCAGGTAAAGCTGAAATATGCTTTAAAGCCACGGCTTTGAGTGTATCAACATCAGTTTGATAAATATCCAGCTGCAGATACCTGGCGAATAAATCACTGTAAGCGCAGGTTACTGCTGGAGGCGTTCCGATAACCTGCTGTATAAAGGCATTAACTTCTGCCATTAAATCCGCCAGCGTAAATCCTGGGCGGTACCATTCCAACATAGAAAACTCGGGTGTATGTTGCCGTCCTAGCTCGCCATTGCGAAATACCGTGGCAATCTGATAAATCCCACCACTACCGGCCGCTAGCAAGCGTTTCATCGCAAATTCAGGGGAGGTATGCAGATAAAGCGTTTTCGAACGATTTCCAGCTTCAAACAGCGTATGAAAACTATCGAGATAAGGCGCCGTTGGTGCCGCCGAAGACAGGATCGGTGTACTGACCTCCAACACTTCACGTGTCGAAAAAAAACGGCGGACATTTGCTAAAAGCTCTGCCCGCCGTTTTAATATGCTCTGTAATTGTTGGCCTTGCAGCATGAGTTATGCTCTAGGGCCTGTCATCATTCAAATGGCACATCAACAGCGCAAAAAACAAAATTGTTTTAATCTTTCTTGGCGCGTTCAACGTAAGATGCTGAACGGGTATCAACCCGTAACACTTCACCGATTTCGATAAATAACGGTACACGAACCACAGCGCCAGTTTCTAACGTTGCCGGTTTACCGCCGCCACCAGAGGTGTCACCACGCACACCTGGATCGGTTTCAACCACAGTCAGATTAACAAAGTTAGGTGGTGTGACCAGCAACGGCGTGCCATTCCACAAAGTTACTGTGTAGGTATATTGTTCTTTAAGCCAGTCTTTGCTGTCCGTAATGGCATTGGCATCGGCAGCATATTGTTCAAAGCTGGTCGGATCCATAAAGTGCCAGAATTCACCGTCGGTATAAGAAAATTCCAAATCAATCTCAACGACATCGGCACTTTCAACGGATTCATTGGTTTTGAAAGTACGTTCGTTAACACGACCTGTTTTCAGGTTACGGAATTTTACGCGATTAAACGCCTGGCCTTTACCGGGTTTCACAAATTCATTTTCGATGATGCTGCAAGGATCGCCATCCATCATGAATTTCAGTCCGGCTTTAAACTCATTTGTACTATAACTTGCCATGCTTACCTCTTTTGGGGGACGATCGTCGCCTGTTCACAAAATCAAAGCCCACTATGATACCGCAATCGCAAGCTGACGTAATCTTTGCTGATTGGCAGGATGAATTAAGTCATGCCATTAAAAACCCAACAGTCTTGCTGCAAATGCTGGGGCTGGAGAATCGTCTGCAAGCGATTGATGCCGAGAGCTTAAAAAACTTCCCGCTACGCGTAACGCAAAGTTATATCAATAAAATGCGCTATGGCGATCCTCAGGATCCCCTTTTGCGTCAGGTTTTCCCGCTGATTGATGAAAATATTGAGGTCGAAGGTTTTTCAGCGGATCCGGTGGGAGATCATCTGGCAATCAGCTCACCCGGTATTTTGCATAAATATCAGGGCCGGGCATTATTGCTGACAACCGGAGCCTGTGCCATTCATTGCCGTTACTGTTTTCGCCGGCATTTTCCGTACAGTGAAAGCAATCCATTAGCGAGTCAATGGCAACAATCAATCGCTGCACTGCAAAGTGATAACAGTATTCGTGAAGTTATTTTCAGTGGCGGTGATCCGCTGGCGTTAACCGATGCAAAATTAGCCGCTATGGTAGAAGACTTACAAAAAATCCCCCATATCAAACGGCTGCGAATTCATACCCGATTACCATTAGTGCTGCCTAAGCGAATCAATAAAAGCTTATTGAGCTGGGTCAGTAAATCCTCCTTACGTGTAGTAATGGTCATCCATGCTAATCATGCCAATGAAATTGATGCTGAAACCGCTGATGCACTATCACTGTTACGCGATGCCGGGTGTGAGTTGTTGAACCAGGCGGTGCTGTTACGGGGAGTTAATGATGATGCTGAGAGCTTAATCGCACTAAGTGAAAAATTAAGCGAGGTTCAGGTCTTGCCCTATTACCTGCATTTACTCGATAAAGTGCAAGGTGCCAGTCATTTTGATGTAGACGAAGCTAAAGGCATTGCCTTAACCGCTGAGATGCGCCGTGAATTACCCGGCTACCTTGTGCCGCGGCTGGTACGCGAGCAACAAGGTGAAGCCAGTAAAACCATTATTGCTTAGGCGCTTTTTTCCGTTCAGACATCGGAATATATTCACGCTGTTCATGTCCCACATAAATCTGCGTTGGACGATAAATACGGTTATTGGAAATCTGTTCGCGCCAATGTGCCAGCCAACCGGCTGAACGAGCAACCGCAAACAAGGCAGTGAACTGATCTTCTGGAATGCCCATTTCCGAATACAGAATACCGGAGTAGAAATCTACATTCGGATACACGCCTTTATGGCCCAGACGATCCACACAGACTTCTTCCAGCTTCATTGCGGTAGCAAACATCTTATCCAGTGAACCACCGCGTTCTTCCACCAGCTTGGTCACCAGTTTATGCAGGATAGTGGCGCGGGGATCCTTAACCTTATATTCCCGATGCCCCATGCCCCAGATAACTTCTTTATTGGCCAGTTTCTTATCAACCCAGGCTTCAACATTATCAGGCGAACCAATTTCCTGCAGCATGCCGACGACACGCTGATTAGCTCCACCATGTAACGGGCCAGAAAGTGTACCAATTGCTGCCGAAATAACGCTGTAAGGTGATGCCAATGTGGAACCCGCAACCAGGGCGGCAAAGGTTGACGCATTCAACGTATGTTCAGCATGCAGAATCAGACAGACGTCCATAATGCGCGCCATCAGACTATCCGGTTCTTTACCGGTAAACATATACAACAGATTTTCGGCTACCGATAAGTCATCGCGAGGATTGATTGGATCGTAGCCCTGACGCATGTGTTCCCACATCGCCACCAGAGGCGCCATCTGCGCAATGATATTGACCGTCATATTGCGGACATAATCGATATCTTTACAGCTATCCGCATCGGTCAGACATTCGGTTCCGGGATAAAACATGCCCAAACTGCAAACCGCAGTTTGTAACATATCCATCGGATGACCGGTATGCGGAAAATGCCGCATCATTTCGCGGATATGATATTTGATACGGTAGCTGCTGCGCAGTTGTTTGGAAAAGCGATTCAGTGCAGCTTTGGTAGGTAATTCGCCATCGAGTAACAATAGCGTGGTTTCTTCAAAAGTACTGTTGGTTGCCAGTGTTTCCAGTGGATAACCACGGTAACTAAGGATGCCTTTTTCGCCATCAATAAATGAAATGGCTGACTTCGTGGCAGGCACACCTTCCAGGCCGGGTAAAAAATCGCTCATCTACTACCTCGTGTTTAAATCCAGCTGGTGGAGTTATTGAAAATGCGGCTCATTATACTGCAAAGGGAAAAGACCGAAACCCCGACCAGGCCAGTGCAGAGAAAGCTGAATGTCAGCCTAATGTATCAGCCCAGATATTTTCCGCCCAGCCTTGGGCATAGAGACCTTCCTGTTCACTGGCGGATTCGGAAACCCCGCCGCTGGGATGAGGCAGCATATCCCGGCTATCTTTATCATAACGATAAACAGCGGCAACATGCCCCGCTTGCTGTCCATCAACAAAACTGTAACAGGTATTGCTGAATACGGGTTGCTGTTCGGGTAATTCATCGCGTAACAAAGCAATTACCGCAGCCGCACAGACCTTGGCTTGCTGATTGGCAATATGTGCCGATTTGGGGACTTTAGCTGCCACTGCATCACCGATCACATGCACCCGCTCAACCGCCGTGGATTCATAAGTCAGATAATCAACATCACACCAACGGTTATCAATATTAATCACCCCCGCCATCGCAGCTACTTTCCCGGCTCTCTGAGGGGGGATAACATTTAAAACATCAGCTTTGTAACTTTCGAAAAAACTTTCAACTTCAAGATTAGCGACGTTGACCGATTCAACTGGATTCATCGGTTGATACTCGATAAAGCCATCATAAAGCTGTTGCCAGGCCTCGGTAAATAACGCTTTTTTGGAAACAATATCCGGATTGGCATCCAATATCAGTAATTTGCCAGATGGATTATGATTTTTAAGATATAACGCAATCTGACAGGCCCTTTCATACGGGCCAGGTGGACACCGGAAAGGGGCTGCAGGCACCGTCATGATGACCAGCCCGCCCTGGCGCATCGACTTTAACTGATTAGCCATCAATTCGGTCTGGGCACCCGCTTTCCAGGCATGGGGGACATGTTGTTGAGCTTCTGCCGTAGCCAAAATAGGAAACTGGTCATAAATAAAATCCACTCCCGGCGCAATAATCAACCGGTCATAATCTACACGGCTATCATCCGCCAGCCACAGTTGACGCTTATCCACATCAACAGCGGTTACTTCAGACTGAATAAATCGAATAGCCTTATCTGCCTGTAAGTTCACATATTCATGGGTAAGCTGCTGCAGATTACGATTACCGCTAAGCATCAGATTACTTTGCGGACAGGAAATAAACTGACTGTTTTTTTCTATCAAAGTGATATCAATATCAGGAGCCCACAGTGACAGATATCGGGCAGCAGTCGCACCGGAAAACCCGCCACCTACAATGACAACACGCTGTTTCTGTCCGCGATAACACGCGGTAGATAAGCCTAAAGGCATGGCCATTGCTGCAGATAGATAGGCTGCATTTTTTAACAATTGACGCCGTTTGATAGTCATATCAAAGTCCTCAGCGGCTAATTCACTGACTCAAGATACTTTTTCACCCTGTGCCTGTAAATCAGCGTGATATGAAGAACGCACCATGGGTCCACTGGCCACATGATCAAAGCCCATTGCTTTGCCTGCCACAGCGAGTTCATCAAATTCAGCAGGAGTAACAAACCGTTCAACGGCCAGATGATGGCGGCTGGGCTGCAGATACTGGCCCAGTGTCAGCATACGGCAACCATGGTCCCGTAAATCCTGCATCACCTGTTTGACTTCATCAATCGTTTCACCCAGACCCAGCATCAATCCGGATTTGGTGGGCACTTCAGGATGCATTTGCTGAAAACGTTTGATTAAGTCCAGTGACCATTGGTAGTCCGAACCCGGTCGAACGGCCTTATAAAGCCGTGGAATACTTTCCAGATTATGATTAAAGATATCCGGTGGATTGTCCGCCAGAATCTCCAGTGCCACATCCATACGCCCACGAAAGTCAGGCACCAGCACTTCAATACGGGTTTGCGGCGATTGCTGACGAATTTCACTGATACAGCGACTGAAATGCGCCGCGCCACCATCGCGTAAATCATCGCGATCTACCGAGGTTACCACCACATGTTTGAGCTGCATTGCAGCAATAGTTTTGGCCAGATGATTCGGTTCATTTTCATCCAACGCATCCGGCCGGCCATGTGCCACATCGCAGAAAGGACAACGCCGGGTGCAGATATTACCCATAATCAGAAACGTCGCCGTGCCATGAGCAAAACATTCACCGAGATTCGGACAGGAGGCTTCTTCACAGACGGTATGCAGATCGTGATCACGCAACATTTGTTTGATGCGCTGTACCTCTGGAGCACCTTGAGACTTGGCACGAATCCATTCCGGTTTACGTTTCGGATCACTGGGCTCGATTTTTATCGGAATCCGCGCAACTTTAGAAGCGCCTTTCAGGGCTTTTACATCACGCTTTACTGTTTCAACCGTGTCGTTCATTACTTATCACCCAGTTGCATGTGTGACAGAAAAACAGACACAAATTGTTGTTTTACTGAGGCCATATTTACCTTTACACCTAATGTTTTCATGTCGGTCATTTGCATTCCCGGATAACCGCAGGGATTGATATCGGCAAAAGGTTGCAGATCCATATCAATGTTCAAACTCAGCCCATGATAGCAGGCACCGCGTTTAACTCGTAATCCCAGCGAGGCAATTTTAGCGTCATTGCAATATACCCCCGGAGCATCTTTACGTGCATAAGCATCAATACCATACTGGGCTAATAATGCGATGACTGAGTTTTCCAGACAACTGATCATGTTGCGCACCCCCAGGTTATGGCGGCGTAAATCAATCAATGGATAGACAATTAATTGTCCCGGGCCATGGTAGGTAATCTGTCCGCCACGGTCGGTTTTTACGACTGGAATAGCATTCTTATGCAGCAGATGTGCATCCTGACCATTAAAACCCTGTGTGTAGACAGGAAAATGTTCCAGCAACCAAAGCTCGTCTTCCGTGCGGTTATCTCGTTGCAGCGTGAACTGCTGCATGGCGATCAATGTAGGCAGGTAATCTCGTAGACCGAGATCATGAATTTTCATCAGAGCACGTATTTAACCGCTTCGTGACTACTGAGTTCCTGATAGATGGCGTCCAGTTGTTTTTTACTGGTCGCCTCAATGACCACGGTGATGGAAGTATATTTGCCACCCGAACTTTGTTTACTGGTGACTGCCCCCTCAGCAATATCACCAGCATGCTTGCGCACGATCTCCACCACAATATTATCCAACTGCGGGTGTGTCTCCCCCATTGCCTTTACCGGAAATTCGCAGGGAAACTCCAGTAAAGTATCTTCTCCGCTTGCTTCACTCATCAAGCTACCTCATTTTTATATTGCTGAAACAACGCATCCATTTGCTGCCAGACCGGACCGGGCTTACCGCTACCGACAATCTCACCATCCAATAATGTGACTGGCACAACTTCTTTCGTCGAACTGCTGATCCATATTTCATCAGCATTACGTAAAGCGGATTCGCTGATCGCTCTTTCATGTAAGGGAATATCGGCTTTCGCTGCTAATTCGATGAGCAGATCACGGGTAATACCGGGCAAGACTTTTTCATCTTTCGGTGCCGTGAAAATAACGCCGTCGATCACCGCATAGGCATTACTGGCCGAGCCTTCAGTGAGATAATTGTCACGAATCAGTAATGCTTCCTGCGCCCCCGCATCCTGCGCCAATTGCTTCATCAAACTATTTGCCAGCAAGGTTATCGCTTTGATGTCACAACGCATCCAGCGAATATCTGCTGTAGTAATCGCTTTGATGCCTTCGGTTTTCCAGCTTTCAGCAACCGGATGCAAAGGATTACTCATCATAAACACACTAGGCGCAACACCGATTGGGAAAATATGATCGCGGGGTGCAACGCCACGGGTAACCTGTAAATATAAGGATTGATTACCCGCATTATTCCGGGCGATCAGCTCATTTACAATGTCAGTCCATTGCTTACCGGAGAACGGATTTTCAATGCGAACGCCATCCAGACTGTTCTGCAATCGCTGCAAATGACGATCCAGTAAAAAGGCATTTCCGGCATACACCGGAATCACCTCATAAACACCATCACCTAGTAAGTACCCGCGATCATAAACAGAAACCTGTGCTTTATCGGCGGATAGAAACTCGCCATTAAGATAAACAATTGCCACGTCTTATTAACCCCAGATCAGCATTAACAAGCTGTCCAGGATTCTTCTCCACCAGCTGCCTTTTTCAATATTTTCTACAGCCACCAGCTTTTGCTGAGCAACCACTTCGTCTCCCAGACGGATCTCAACTTCACCCAGCTCAGTGCCTTTGACTATCGGTGCTACAACCGGTTGCTGAATATTAGTGGAGGCCTGTAAATCTTTATAGCGGCCGCGCGGAACAGTAATCGATAACGGCTGAGCCAAACCCAGGTTCAATTGTTTGGTTTCACCTTTCCAGACTTTAGTCTGAGTAATCGCTTCATCGGCAGCATAGAGTTGATGCGTTTCAAAAAAACGAAATCCAAAATTAAACATCTTCTGGATTTCCTGAGCACGAGCGTTCTCACTGGCAGTTCCCATTACAACAGCAATTAAACGCATACCATCGCGCTTGGCTGATGCAGACAAACAAAAACCGGCTTCTTCGGTATGACCGGTTTTCAAACCATCGACAGTATTATCACGCCATAGCAACTTATTACGATTGTGTTGGGTGATACCGTTATAGGTATATTCCTTTTCGGCATACCATTTGTAATGCTCGGGAAAATCGCGAATCAATGCCGCAGACAGAATGGCAATATCATGGGCTGTAGTATAGTGCTCCGGCCCGGGTAACCCGGTGGCATTTTCATAATTGGTATTGAACATACCAAGTTTTTGAGCATATTGATTCATCATCTGGGCAAAGACTTCTTCACTGCCTGCGACATGTTCAGCCAGTGCTACCGCAGCATCATTGCCAGACTGTACGATCATGCCTCTTAATAAAGCTTCTACAGTGACTCTGGTATTCACCTCAATAAAACTCCGCGAACCAATCATTCGCCAGGCTTTTTCACTAATTAACACTTCATCATCAAGATTAATGTTGCCGTCATGAATTTCCTGTGACACCACATAAGATGTCATCAGTTTGGTAATACTGGCGGGTGGAAGGCGTTCGTCAGCATTTTCTGACATCAGAATATGACCACTGTCATAATCCTGCAAAATATGAGCAGTGCCAGCGATAGATGGTGCAGTTGGATTCGGTGTAATCATGCCGGCTGCTGTCAGTGTTGAAACACTGAATAGCAAACCTGCCAGACTCATTTTTAACAATTTAATCATTAGTTACTCTCAAGTGTAAAAACGTTATTCGGTCACAATACGGGTATCGGAAAATCCCATATCCACTAGCCTGCTGGCAATGCGTTCGCCATACTCAGCACTTTCCAGTGGTCCGACTCTGACTCGATATAGTGGCGTTTGAGCACGTTCAACAGGGGAAATATGCACCCGTTCTTCGATCTGTTGTTGAACTTGCTGTCTGATTTGTTCCGCACGACTCATCGTGCTGAAAGCCCCGACCTGCAGGAACAATACTACTTTTCCAATTGTGCTGGTTGGTGCCACCGCATTGGAAACAGAGGCGGCTTTGGCAACATTTTCAGTCGCTCTGATGTTAGCAGATGCCGTCACATTCTTTTTAGTGATTGCGCGGACTTCAACATTGCCAGTGCCTTTATCGATAATGCCTAATTTCGTGGCAGCACTATAGGATAAATCAATCAGCCGATCATCATGAAATGGACCTCGGTCATTAATTTTAACCACGATTTTACGTCCATTATCCAGATTGGTCACTTCAGCATAACTTGGTAATGGTAAGGTTTTATGTGCTGCTGTCATGGCATACATATCGTAAGGCTCGCCACTGGAAGTTCGCCGGCCATGAAACTTGGTGCCGTACCATGACGCTTTACCTCGTTCCACATAATTTTCACTGCTGGCAAGTGTGTAATAACGTTTGCCAAATACTTCATAAGAAGCGGGATTTCCATATTTACTGCGGGGCTCATCTCGCGGTACGGCATCCGGAATATTTGCCACATCCGGTTTGACTCTGGGCGCACCATCCTGTTGTTCTGTGATCGTTCCGCAGGACCACAGATTAACAAGCACCAACGATAAACTTAAATGCCTAACTATATGGCGTTTCATTTTGAGGACTCATAAGTATTACGAATCTCTTCGGACAGTTGCACAACCGCCATGGCATACATACGACTGTGATTGTAACGGGTAATCGCATAAAAATTCTGCCGTCCTAACCAGAGTTCTTCGCCACCCGGCTGAGTCAGACTGAAAACAGTAATAGCATCATCGCCTTCTGGTAAATCGGCAGTCGACAATCCTGACTTGCGTAATTCTTCACGGGTTATGCTGGGCTTCAACCCACGATCAACCAAATCCTGTGGTAAATCATTACCTTGATATTGTGTCGCGTGAACTATTGTCTGACCAGGCTGCCAACCGTGGCGACGTAAATAATTGGCAATACTGCCAATGGCATCCGTCGGGTTTTTCCAGATATCGCGATGTCCATCACCATCAAAATCCACTGCATACTCGCGGAAACTGCTTGGCATAAATTGCCCCAGCCCCATCGCACCGGCATAAGACCCTACTGGCTCCAGCTGTGACATTTCCTCCTCACGCGTCAGAATTAAGAAGTTTTTCAATTCCGAACGGAAAAACGGACTACGCGGCGGGTAACGAAAGGCCAGTGTAGATAATGCATCAACTACCCTGAAGCTCCCCATATTGCCACCAAAACGCGTTTCGACACCTAGAATTGCCAGAATAATTTCCGCTGGTACGCCCAACTCATTTTCCGCCCTTTCCAGAGCAGCAGCATGTTTTTTCCAATAGGCAACACCGGCATTAATACGCGCCTGGTCAAGAAAAATTTCGCGATATTCATACCACGGCTTACTTTTTTCCGCTGGTCTGGAAATCGCTTTAAGGATACTGTCCTTGACTTCCACCTGGTCAAACAACGCTTCAAGTTCAGCTCTATTAAAATCGTGCTCCTGCACCATTTCGTCAATAAATTTATCCAATTCCGGTAACTCTGGATTGGCATAAGCTGGCGTCAGCATCAGGCCTATAAGTGTGGCTACAATATGCTTCTTCACGGTGACATCATCCTCCGATGGGTGTGTATAGACATCAGGATACCGAAGCCTGCCAGCAAGGTCACCATTGAAGTGCCTCCATAGCTGATAAGTGGCAGCGGCACCCCGACAACAGGTAATAAACCAGTAACCATTCCAACATTTACAAATACGTAGACCAGAAAAGTAATGGCAATACTGCCCGCCAGTAATTTCATGTAACTCATCTGCGCCTGAGCGGCAATATATAGCCCCCTTGCCGTAATCAATAGATAAACTGTGATTAACATCACCAGACCAATCAAACCGAATTCTTCTGCAATCACAGCAAAAATAAAATCGGTGGATCGTTCCGGTAAAAACTCGAGATGTGACTGCGTTCCCTGCAACCACCCCCGTCCATGCAAACCACCGGAACCAATCGCAATTTTTGACTGGATAATGTGATACCCGGCGCCAAGTGGATCTGACTCAGGGTTAAACAAGGTCATGACCCGTCGCCGCTGATAATCATGCATGAAATACCATAATACCGGGGCAGCGGAAGCGCAAAGTACTATAAAACTCATGAGCAATCGCCACGACATACCCGACAAAAACACCACAATCAGGCCAGAGCTGGCGATCAACAATGCAGTTCCCAAGTCCGGTTGCTTACCGATGAGTACTACCGGAATGGCAATCATCAGCAAAGCCATAAACAATCTTGCAAAACTGGGGGGCAGAGGTCGCTCGGCCAGATAAACGGCGACAGCCATAGGCACTGCCAACTTCATTATTTCAGATGGCTGAAAGCGAAAAAATCCTAAATCAAGCCAGCGTTGTGCACCTTTGCCAATCGTGCCAAACAGCAATACTGCAACCAACATTAAAACGCCGATGCCATACACCCAAAAAGCCATATCCTTAAATCTGTCAGGTTGGATTTGTGCCAGAATAATCATGGCAGCAATGGCGATCGCCATACGCACACCCTGGCGAATTAACAAGCTGATATCTTCACCGCCGCTGCTGTACAATACCACAGCACTAAATACCATCAGCGCCACGATTCCCAGCACCAATAAGCCATCCAGATGAATACGCTGCAGTATAGAAGTCCAGTGAACTCTGGAGACCTTGCGACGATCCTGCAACAACGGGCTTATCGTTCTGGGTGGATTGCGACGATCATTCAGTAATTGGCTCATCGCTCTCTTTCTCTGTTTCTATACCAAAATACACATCAATCAGTTTTCGGGCGATGGGTGCTGCGACGGCACTGCCACTGCCACCATTTTCGACAATAACCGAAATAGCAATTTCAGGGGCATCTGCAGGGGCAAAAGCGACAAACAAAGCATGATCATGCAGTTTTTTCGCCAGGGTTTCTGCATCATATTTTGCATCCTGTGCAATCCCAAATACCTGAGCTGTGCCGGTTTTACCCGCAATTTTGAATGGCAAGTCTTCTCCAATATGCCGTGCCGTTCCGCGTTTGCCATGCACCACTTCAACCATGGATTCAATGACAGCCTGCCAATTACTCGATTTCTGAATTGGCAGACTGTCAGTCTGTTGTCCCCCAATCAATTGCATACCATCATCACTATCTGATTTTGTGGCACGTACCAGCTGCGGTTTATATACAGTACCTAACATACCCAATGTCGCAGTGGCATGAGCCAACTGCAAAGGTGTTGTTTGATTAAAGCCTTGGCCAATGCCTGAAATCAACGTTTCCCCCGGAAACCAGGCCTGATTTCGTTGGGCCCGTTTCCACTCCCTTGAAGGTGACAGTCCCGCACTCTCCCCAGGCACATCAATTCCTGAGCGTTTACCAAAACCAAAATAATCCAGAAAGCCATGCAGCCGATCAATGCCCAGGGCATGAGCCAAATCGTAAAAATAGACATCACAGGATTCTGCCATGGCGCTTTTCAGATCGACATGGGCATGTCCCTGTCGCCGCCAGCAACGATAACGGTGCTCATGTCCTGGAAGCCTGTAAAAACCGGGGCAATAAGTCCGGCTTTGCTCAGTGACCACATTCAACTCCAGTCCCGCTAATGCAACAAAGGGTTTAAATGTAGAACCCGGAGGGTAATGACCGCGCAAGGCACGATTAAATAAAGGTTGCTCAGGATTATCTCTTAACGCTGCATAGTCTGTGGTGCTAATCCCGGTCACGAATGCATTGGGATCGTACTCAGGCTTACTGACCATGGCCAGAACACCACCATTGCGCGTGTCCAGCACCACGACAGAGCCATTGTATTCTCCTAATGCTTCTGAAGCGGCTTTTTGCAGCTGTATATCTAAATGCAGATAGAGATCTTGGCCCGCCGTGGCTGGTTCACTGAACAGTTCTCTGACTGTACGTCCCTGAACATTCGTTTCCACCTGCCGATAGCCTACTGTGCCATGCAACAGATCTTCATATTGCTTTTCAACACCATTTTTACCAATCTGCAGGGTGCCTTTGTAATTCTGCCGATCAATAACCTGCATCTCTTGTTGATTGATACGGCCAACATAGCCCACCGCATGGCCGAAAAGTGTCCCTTGGGGATAATGACGAATCAGTCGGCCCACAACATCAACTCCAGGGAATCGATGCCGATTCACTGAAAACAGCGCAACTTCTTTTTGCGTCAGCTGATTACGAACAACGATTTCTTCAAAAGCCCTGTGACGTTTACGTCGCTCGTTAAAAGCAGCAACATCCTCTTCGGTTAAAGACAGTAACTCCGCCAGTTCGGCGATGGTCTCATCCAGATTCGTCACTTTTTCAGGAATGACTTCCAAACTGAAAGTTGGAATATTTTCAGCGAGCAATACCCCATTACGATCGTAAATCAGTCCACGTTGAGGTGGTAAGGGTTCAATAGCAACACGATTACGATTTGACAGTGAATCAAAATGTTCAAAGTCAACAATCTGCAACATCACCAGCCGAAAAATGATAATGCCGAACAATACCAGAAAGAAAAGCCCGGCAATTATCAGCCGGTTGCTCACCAGACGACTTTCACGAAAATGATCTTTAAGTCGGTGCCGTGGATCGATCACGATCAGCTCACCTGAAAACTACGACGTATTTTCCTTAATACGGCATATACCAGCGGCCAGACCAGCGTACTTGTCAGAACAGTCATCCAATTAGTCAAACTAAAGCTGCTGGGCGCATTTAACATGACGATAAAGTGCACCAGAAAAACCAGAGATAATATGGTGAATGCTTGCTGCCATAGGGGGTATTGGCGGAGCTGTAAATGCAGTCGGCCTACCAGATAAATCACCAGAGCATAGGCAAACGCATGAATGCCGAGAACACCACCCGTAATCAAATCCATGACCAGCCCGGTTAACCAGGCAACACCAATGCTAACGCGTTGCGGTAACGCCATAGCCCAATAAATCAATGTCATTGCTACCCATTCCGGCCGTGCATAACGCAGGCTATCCGGTATTGGCACCAGCATTAACAATATGGCGAATAATAAGGTAATGTAAATCACACTACTATGCTGTGGTCTCACCAATACCATCAGTCATTTCCCTCTGCTGGCGTCACCACTTCATCAATAGCAAGTGGCTCTTCCAATCGTTGCAGATCATCTTCTTCAATCTGCAAAGGGGAAGTAATGCCGAAATCAATTTTTTCGCCGGGCAATACCAGCATGACTTCTCGACTGGTCGATAAACGCGCGGCTGGTGCAACCGCAATTTCAGCAAAAGATTTTCCTTGTGGGAAATCAACTGCGGTCACTGTTCCAACAGGATAACCCACGGGGAAACGGCCACCTAAACCGGAAGTCACTAACATATCGCCGACACGCACGTCGGCATTGTGGGGTAAAAACTCCATCTGTAGGGCTTCGCCCAAACCTCGCCCCGTGACCACGGCACGTAAACCATTTCTGACAATTTGTACCGGAATACTATGACTCGGGTCAGTCAGCAATACTACGCGACTGGAAAACTGACTCACCTCAGCGACCTGCCCCATGACCCCTAATGAGTCGAGTACTGGCTGTCCTTCATAAACACCAAATGATTCGCCCTTATCGATAATGACATGTTGATAAAAAGGATCTAAATCGACACTCAACAATTCAGCGACTTGAACTCGCTCCTGCAGACGGAATGAAGAACCAAGTAACTCTCGCAAACGCATATTTTCACTTTCCAGTGCCTGCATTTTTTGCATCCGCACACTATTGGTAAGGTTTTGCGCTTCCAGTGTCATGATTTTTTCGCGAAGCTGCTGATGTCCCTGAAATAACTCACTAAACCAAGTGACGAAATCATCCGGCATCGAGGCAAGTTTCTGCACCGGATAGACAACAGTCGATAGTGTGGCTCTTACGGGCTTGAAATAATCCAGCCGGGTATCGAGAAAATACAGCAATACAGAAGCGACTACGGCAAGTAGCATTCGTGTATTTAACGACGGTGTATGGGTAAATAGCGGTTTAATGGCTCAGTTCCGAAAATGAAAAGACCTTCACAAACAAGCGTGTTATTTGTAAAGGTCAAATACCAACATCAATCTTACTGAAGGCTATTCAAACGTAAATACATCGCTCCCGCGTTCGTCGATAAGTTCTAACGCCCGGCCACCACCTCTGGCAACACAAGTCAACGGGTCTTCTGCGACAATGGCTGGCAAGCCAGTTTCTTCCATCAGCAAGCGATCTAAATCTTTTAACAGCGCACCACCACCCGTTAAAACAATACCGCGTTCAGCAACGTCAGCACCCAGTTCAGGTGGTGTCTGCTCCAGAGCAGTCTTCACTGCAGCCACAATACCGGCAAGCGGATCCTGCAAAGCTTCGAGTATTTCATTACTGTTCAAAGTGAAACTGCGAGGTATGCCTTCGGCCAGATTACGACCACGCACTTCCATCTCTCTGACTTCATTTCCCGGGTAAGCTGAACCAATTTCTTTTTTGATTTTTTCCGCAGTGGCTTCACCAATTAATGTGCCGTAATTACGACGCACATAGTTCACAATTGCTTCATCAAAAAGATCGCCACCGATACGAACAGAAGCTGAATAAACAATACCGTTTAATGAAATAATGGCCACTTCCGTCGTACCACCACCGATATCCAATACCATCGAACCACTGGCTTCTTCAACTGGCATACCAGCGCCAATGGCTGCTGCCATCGGTTCTTCAATCAAAAACACATCACGCGCTCCGGCACCGGCAGCGGATTCACGAATGGCCCGACGTTCAACTTGAGTGGATCCACAAGGAACACAGACTAAAACGCGCGGACTTGGTTTTAAAAAGCGCCCTTCATGCACTTTGCGAATAAAATGCTGCAACATTTTTTCGGTGACTGTGAAGTCAGCAATCACCCCATCTTTCAATGGTCGAATCGCCGTGATATTTCCAGGGGTTCGCCCCAACATTCTTTTTGCTTCTGCACCAACGGCGGCAATCGAGCGAGGACCGCCCGGCCCCTTATCCTGTCGAATTGCCACTACGGAAGGTTCATCTAAAACGATGCCCCGTCCCCGCACATATATCAGCGTATTGGCTGTACCCAGATCGATAGACAGATCGTTAGAGAATATCCCGCGTAAACGTTCAAACATTTAAGAAACCACATCCGGAAGAGGTAAAATGAGTACTTTAGCAATGCTCAGGTCTGTTGGGCAAGCAACTAATGATTTAAACTTCAACTTTGTGAAATCAATTAACTTACGGGACGACTGATGAGTTTAGATAAATCCGATGTTGAAAAAATCGCGCATCTTGCGCGACTCGCCATTGATGAAAGCACCATTCCTGATTATGCACGGGATCTGAACAATATCCTTACTCTGGTTGAACAGATGAGCGCTGTGGATACCAATGAGGTCAGTCCGATGGCACACCCTCTGGATGCTCACCAGAGACTTCGTGAAGACGTTGTGACAGAAACCGATCAGCGTGAATTATTCCAGTCTATCGCACCCAAAACCGAGGCTGGCGTTTATCTGGTTCCGCAAGTCATCGAATAAATTCCAACACAGGCAAGCTCATGCATAACAAAACTTTATCTGAACTTTCGGCGTTGCTGCACAACGGTGATATCACCAGTGTGGAACTGACCAAACATTTCTTAAATCGCATCAAAACGCATAACGGTAATTTGAATGCCTTTATCAGCATTACTGAGGAAAGTGCGCTGGCGCAGGCCGCCGCTGCCGATAAACAGTTTGCGGAAAAAACCGCCGGTAAATTGACCGGCATCCCGATGGCGCATAAAGATATTTTCTGCACCAAAGGTGTCCGCACCAGCTGTGCATCGAAAATGCTTGATAAATTTATCGCGCCCTATGATGCCACCGTGGTTGAAAAAATTGCTGCCAGCGGCATGGTCATGCTGGGTAAAACCAATATGGATGAATTCGCCATGGGTTCATCCAATGAAACCAGCTTCTATGGTCCGGTAAAAAATCCCTGGGACATCGAGCGTGTTCCGGGTGGTTCATCAGGTGGTTCTGCAGCAGCAGTCGCTGCACGTTTAACGCCGGTTGCTACCGGAACAGATACGGGTGGTTCGATTCGTCAACCTTCTTCTTTGTGTAATTTAACCGGATTGAAGCCAACTTATGGCCGCGTTTCCCGCTACGGCATGATTGCCTTTGCCTCCAGTCTGGATCAGGCAGGACCGATGGCGGCCAATGCCGAAGATGCGGCATTGTTATTAAACGTGATGTCCGGTTTTGATGAGCGTGATTCCACCAGTGTGGAACGCGATGTTCCAGATTACACCGCCAATCTGAATGATTCTTTGGAAGGTTTGCGCATTGGCCTGCCGAAAGAATACTTTGGCGAAGGCCTGTCACCTGAAGTGGCTGTAACTATCGAGGCTGCCATTAAAGAATTTGAAAAACTCGGCGCAACCGTTAAAGAAATCAGCCTGCCGAATACAGCGCTGGCAATACCAACCTATTATGTTGTCGCTCCAGCGGAATGTTCATCCAATCTATCGCGAATGGATGGGGTACGGTTCGGTCATCGCTGTGACGATCCAAAAGACTTGCTGGATCTCTATCAACGTTCACGCGGTGAAGGTTTCGGAGACGAAGTTAAACGCCGCATCATGATCGGCACCTATGCGCTGTCTGCCGGTTATTACGATGCGTATTACCTGAAAGCTCAGAAATGCCGCCGTTTGATCAGTGATGACTTTCAGCAGGCTTTTGAAGAAGTAGATGTCATTATGGGCCCTACTGCACCAACAACAGCCTTTAAACTGGGTGATAAAACAGATGATCCGGTGGCTATGTATCTGGCAGACATCTATACCATCAATACCAATCTTGCCGGACTGCCAGGCATGTCTATTCCGGCAGGTTTTGCCGGAGGGTTACCTGCAGGCCTGCAAATTATTGGTAATTATTTTGATGAAGCACGTTTACTTAATGTTGCTCATCGCTATCAACAGGTTACCGATTGGCATAAGCAAATTCCCACAGCATTTCAGTAAAAATTAAGGGGCGAAAGCCCCTTTTTTAGGGAGTTTTTTTATAAAAAACTCACAAGAAATTTAATGGTCATTATTCACTTCAATAATAATCAAATCAGCCTCTCGCATGCCGCAAATAAAACAGGGTATGCTTGCGCCAAGGCAATTTAACGGAGTCATCTTAAATGAAAGCAGCAGAGCTATTTGTCCGTACTCTGGAAAATGAAGGTGTCGAGTATGTATTCGGAATTCCCGGTGAGGAAAATCTGGATGTTATGGATGCTTTGCTCAGTTCGCCAATTCATTTTATTACCACCCGTCATGAGCAAGGTGCAGCATTTATGGCCGATGTTTATGGTCGACTAACCGGCCGTGCCGGTGTCTGTATGGCAACATTAGGACCGGGAGCAACCAATCTTATTACCGGTGTCGCAGATGCCAATATGGATCATGCTCCGCTGGTGGCTATTGCCGGTCAGGCGTCCACCAATCGTTTACATAAAGAATCGCATCAGGTGCTTAATCTGGAAGCGATGTTTCTGCCCATCACTAAATACTCCACCCGCATTGTCAGCCCCGAGGTGATTCCGGAAATTGTGCGTAAAGCCTTCAAAGTGGCGCAGACTGAAAAAACCGGTGCCTGCTTTATCGAATTTCCCGAGAATATTGCTGAAATGGAAATTGACGATGCACCGCTGCGAGTTAAACATGCCACGCCTCCAGAACCGGCCGCAGAGCATATTGAACGGGCAGCTGAATTAATTTCCAATGCCCAGAATCCTATTATTCTGGCCGGTAATGGCGTGGTGCGGGCGCATGCCTCAGCAGCCCTGACCGATTTCGCGGAAAAACTGGGGATTCCTGTCGCTAATACCTTTATGGCCAAAGGCGTTATCCCGTTTGGTCATTCGATGTCGTTAGGCAGCGTGGGTTTGCAGTCCAATGATTATGTCAATACCGGATTCGCCAATGCCGATGTCATTATCTGTATCGGTTACGACATGGTCGAATACCATCCCTACTTATGGCATCCTTCACGGGATCGAATCTTAATTCATATCGACTCAACCCACGCTGAGGTTGATGCTTATTACAGTGTGGTGCTTGGTGTAGTGGGTAATATCAATCACAGTTTAAATCGCATCGCTGCGCTAACTACGCCCCATAAAGGCAAAGCCATGCGTACTTTACGTGACAGTTTAATTACCGAAATGAATCAGCACCGCCGTGATACCGAATTCCCGGTTAAACCCCAAAAAATTATCTGGGATCTGCGCACGGCCATGCATCTTGAGGATATCGTGATTTGTGATGTCGGTGCCCACAAGATGTGGATGTCGCGTATGTTTCGTTGCGAATATCCAAACACCTGCATCATTTCCAATGGTTTTGCCAGCATGGGCATTGCTGTACCGGGCGCAATTGCAGCCAAACTGGCACATCCCGAACGCAAAGTGGTTGCCGTTACCGGTGATGCCGGCTTTTTGATGAACTCGCAGGAAATCGAAACCGCGATGCGCTTGAATATCGCTATTGTGATTCTGATATGGAATGATGCGAGTTATGGCCTGATTGAATGGAAACAGCAAAACCAGTTTGGCCGTACCAGTAATGTAAAATTCAATAACCCTGATTTTATTCAATACGCGCAATCTTTTGGTGCTACCGGTGTCAGAATCAACAAGACTGAAGAGCTGATGCCTGCGCTAAAAACCGCATTAGACAGTCATACCGTTACCGTCATTGACTGCCCGGTGGATTATCGGGAAAACCTGAAACTGACCGAATCTCTGAGTCAATTGACCCAGCCAACCTGAGAGTAAAAATGAAGTCTGGAAAACGTTTTATTGCCTTTATAGCCGCTTTGTTTGCGTTACTGTTTATTGTGTTTTTATACAAGAACGCAACTGCACCAGTCTATACGGATCTAAAATTTGAAGATGTCGACGGAGAAATACATCATTTCTCCGATTATGCCGGCCAGCCGATATTGATGATTTTCTGGGCGACTGATTGTCCTGCTTGCGTGCAGGAGCTGCCGGAGCTGATTGCATTGCATGAAGAATATGCCGAAAAAGGGCTAGTGATGCTCGGCGTTTCACTGCCGCATGACACCCCATCACATATCAAAGCAATGCGTGAAGCCCGGGGTTTGCCCTATACACTTATCTGGGACAGTGAAGGTGAAATTTCCAGTGCATTTAATAATGTCCGAGTCACACCTACCCATTACCTGATTTCACCCGAGGGCAAAATTGTGATGCGCAAAATCGGCGTATTGAATAAAGAGAGCGTTTCAGAACAACTTGTCAAAATGGGCCTCAGCTGATTTATAGCGCAAAACTGCTACACATCAGATAGCACATATGGTATAAAGTCCGGCTTAGTTATTCAGAATGATGCGTTGGCAGGACGCGTCAGTCACTAAAAATGCATCAGGAGCAGGATTAACATGTCCAGAGTATGTCAGGTAACGGGCAAACGCCCTATGAGCGGTAACAACGTTTCACACGCTCACAACAAAACAAAACGCCGTTTCCTACCTAATCTTCACTCACACCGTTTTTGGGTTGAGTCTGAAAATCGTTGGGTAAAATTGCGTGTCAGCAATCATGGTCTGCGTATCATTGATAAAAGAGGTATTGATACCGTTTTATCTGATCTCCGTAGCCGCGGCGAAAAAATCTAAGGAGTCAGGACATGCGCGATAAAATCAAATTAGTTTCATCAGCAGGTACAGGTCACTACTACACTACTGATAAAAACAAACGCACCATGCCGGAAAAAATGGAGATCAAAAAGTTTGATCCTGTTATCCGTCAGCACGTGATGTATAAAGAAGCAAAAATCAAATAATTTTACTGATAACTGCTTCTAAGAAAACCCGCAATTTAACGCGGGTTTTTTTATGGCTAAAATAAATTAAATTCGATTGAAATTTTTGTTGAAACAAGATTGGCCGATTCCGGCCAAAACCGTATTATAGTGCGCTATGACTATATTGCTTGAAGCACAAAACCTGTCTCGTTTTTTTGGCCCCAATATCGCGGTCCAGGATATTGATATCAAGGTAAAACGCGGAGAGGTCCTTGGATTCCTTGGTCCCAATGGTGCCGGTAAAAGTACCACCATGAAAATGCTCAGCGGCAATCTGGCACCGGATAAAGGTGAAATCCGTATTAATGGATTTGATTTATTGTCCCAACCCAAACAGGCCAAAGCCCAATTGGGTTATCTGCCGGAAACCCCACCGTTGTATCGCGAATTGACGGTTCGCGAATATCTGCAGCATTGCGCCAGACTCAATGGTTTGACAGGTACACCATTAAAACTGGCAGTTGCCACCGTGATCGAACGCTGTGGGTTGGGTGACGTCAGTCGTCGCTTGATCGGCCAATTATCGAAAGGTTATCAACAACGTACCGGCATTGCACAAGCCATTGTGCATACCCCGGCAGTGGTGATACTTGATGAACCCACTTCCGGTCTGGATCCGCAGCAAATCCGTCAGATCAGAGAATTAATCCGTGAAATCGCCAACGAGCATAGCGTTATCCTGTCGACGCATATTCTGCCGGAAGTGGAAATGCTCTGTGATCGGGTACAAATCATCAGTAAGGGTCAGGTGGTGTTTGCTGATAGTCTGAGCGCGTTGCATCAGCAACGACATCACAGCAGCCTCCGTGTCATTTTATCTAATCCTCCGTCACTCAATGAGCTTTATACTCTGGACAATGTTTCGTCGGTTGAAGCGTTATCATCCAACCAATTCAGAATCATCTTTCACCCGGAGCAGGATCCTACTGAAAGTCTGTTAGCCAATGCCGTATCACAACAGTGGCAAATGCAGGAACTGGTGCGTGAACAGGATTCGCTGGAAGATATTTTTATGCAGTTGATAAATACTGATCCTTCGACAGTGGGAGCCAACAGCTGATGTGGTGTGTGGCAAGACTGGAATTATCGCGTTTGTTTTTATCGCCCTTCGCCTGGGTGATGCTGGCTTTAGTACAGTTTTTACTGGCTTATCTGTTTCTCAGTCATATTGAGTATTTTGCGCAGATCCAGGGACAGATTTCGGCTATACCCGGTGCCCCCGGTGTCACGGAGCTGGTTATCGCACCGTTATTAAATAATGCTGCTCTGGTGATGCTATTAATCGCTCCGTTTATCACCATGCGGGCTTTTGCCGATGAACATCGTAATCATAGTCTGCCATTATTAATCTCTGCACCACTTTCTGCCAGTCAGATTGTTTTAGGAAAATACCTCGGTTATCTCAGTTTTTTTCTGCTGCAATTACTGCTTATTGCATTCATGCCATTATCACTGATGACTGGCGCTGCTATCGATCTTTACCAGCTTGGGGCCGCAATGTTTGGTTTATTATTTCTGGTAGCCAGTTTTGTCGCTGCCGGAACCTTTATTTCCTCGCTTACTACACAGCCGATTATTGCGGCCGTAATGACGTTCTGTTTACTGTTTCTGTTATGGATAATTGATTTTGCCGCCGCCAGTACGCTTTCCGGTCAGATAAACTGGCTGGGCTGGATCTCACTGCTGGGGCATTTTCAACCCATGCTGGCAGGACAGGTCAACAGCGTCGATCTGAGTTTTTTTGCCTTGTTTTGTATTGTCTTTCTCTTGATGACTATTCGACGTCTTGATGCCGCGAGGCTGAGTCAATGAAGATGTCAAAACAGTTTAAATATCAGCACCGTCTGCAACAGATCATCTTTTATATTTTATTACTGGTGATCATTATCGCCGTAGCGGTTTTGTCACACCGTTACACTTTTGAATCAGACTGGACGGTCAATCAGCGACATACCCTCTCCTCTGCAACCACCAACTTATTAACGTCTCTTGATAGTCCGGTAACCGTCGAAGTATTTGTCAGCCCGGGCCATCAATACCAACCCGCAGCTGAAAGTTTATTAAAACGCTATCAGCAATATAGTGAGCAGTTAACGATCACCTTTATTGATCCTGTCAGTCAGCCGCAGCGGGTTCGTGAACTGAATATCCAACAACAGGCAGAAATGGTGGTTTCAGGTCAGCAGGGCCAACAGCATGTATTTGATTTATCCGAGCAATCACTTAGCAACGCTATTATAAAAGTCAGTCGCAGCAGCTTGCCGAAACTGATATTTATTTCCGGTCACGGGGAACGCGATATTGTGGGTGATGCAGCCTTTGATATGGCGCAATGGCGCAATCAACTGACCATCACCGGCTTTGAAGTGCAGACACTTTCCATGGCTGAATCCATGCAAAACATTAGTCCTGACGATAACGTTGTGTTAGTTATTGCCAGCTCTCAAAAGCCTTGGCCAGAGAGTGATATTGTCCAGTTAGAGGATTATCTACAGCAAGGTGGCAATCTGCTTTGGCTCAGCGAACCGGAGACGGATATTGGTCTGAACGTTATTGCTGAGCAGCTAAATCTGAACTTTGTACCCGGTACGATGGTGGATCCGAATGCTGGCAAATTAGGCCTGGAAGATCCCCGTTTTGTGATTGTGACCGATTACGCCAATCATCCCGTTACCGCCGCGACCTCCAGCGTCACTCTGATGCCTGGAGCGCATGCCATCCAATTTTCTGCTGCAGAATCTGACTGGCAAGTTACCCAACTGATGCAGTCCCAGAGTGAAAGCTGGTCCGAACTGGGCGATATTAATACTGCAAATCTGGATACATTACAGTTTGATGATGAGCTGGATATTCAGGGCCCGCTAATGTTGGGTGTCTTACTGGAAAAATTATTTCCAGACAACCACAGACAGAGGATTGCCGTCATGGGTGACGGCGACTTTGTCTCTAACTCATACCTCGGCACAGCTGCTAATCTGGAGCTGGCCATGGCGCTGATGAACTGGCTGGTCGTTGAAGATGATTCAATAGAAATCCCGGTCATCAAAACGCGCGATAATCAACTGATATTATCGGATGGGCAATCATTGTTTATCGGTATCGGCTTTTTACTGGGATTACCGTTAACTTTGCTGATTATTGGCATTAGTGTGTGGTGGATTAGAAGACGCCGATGAAAAGTACCTATCTGACAAACATGTTGTTATTGGTGGTCGCCGTTTTTTTAGTATGGCTGATGACCGAGTCACAGGTGCAAAAACCAAACACCTATATCACTGACAGCATTACCCAATCTCAAGTAAGCGAAATTGAAATTCAGCGTCGCCAGCAACAAACCGTTCAACTGCAACTGGATAAACAATGGCAGTTAGTCCAGCCCGTCAAAGCGCGAGCCAATCAAACCCGTATCAAGCTGTTGTTAAGCCTGTTAGATCAACCGGTACAATCGCCGATCCCGGTAACAGATAATACTAATCTTGCTGAGTTTGGTTTAGAGCAGCCAAATTTAACGTTACTGTTTAATCAACAAGCTTTTGTTTTTGGTAATACTGAGTCTCTCAGTGGTTATCGTTATATTCTGCATCATCAGCAGATATATCTGATTAACGATGATATTTCACCGCTGCTCGGTGCCAGCGCCAGCAGTTTTGTCGATAATCGCCTATTGGATCCTGCCAGCACCATTCAGGCAATTCATTTACCCGAGTTGCTTGATAAAAATGCTCAACAGCAATCTGCCGGACTGTCTGTCTATCAGCAAAACTCCAGCTGGCATTCTAAACCGGCAAACCACGAACAGGACAAACTGCTAAGTCTTTTGCAGAACTGGCAACAGGCTTATGCCATGCAGGTGGTTATCATTGTCGATCCAGATGAAATAGTCACTGAAAATCAGCCACAGGTAGTGATGGAATTATCCGATAATACACAACGTAATTTTGTCGTAACGCACAATAATGATGGCCTCACTCTGACAGATCCAGAACTGCAGCTGCAGTATCAATTTCCTGCAGCCATGATCTCCGCCCTTTTTTCAATAAACGACTGATATATGCCCGAATTACCTGAAGTTGAAACCACCCGCAGTGGTATTACACCTTACGTTGAAAATAACACTGTAGAACGGGTAGTCATCAGAGACTCACGTCTGCGCTGGCCCATCACGGATAACCTCGATGAAAAAATTTCCGGTCAGGTTATTCAGTCAGTCAGCCGCCGTGCCAAATATTTACTGTTCACGACGGCCACTGGCACTTTATTCATTCATCTGGGCATGTCCGGTCGCTTACGTATTTTGACGGTTTTCCAACCACCCGAAAAACATGATCATGTGGATATCGTATTTGCCGACGGCATTATTCTGCGCTTTACCGATCCTCGCCGTTTTGGCGCGGTATTGTGGACCAGTGAATCGCCCATGCAACATCCACTGTTAAACCATTTAGGACCGGAACCTCTGGAGGATGCATTTGATGCTGAATATCTCTTACAACGCAGCCGTAAACGTCAGGTCAGCATCAAAACCTTTATTATGAATGCCGAAATCGTAGTCGGTGTAGGAAATATCTATGCCAGTGAATCGCTGTTTCTTTCCGGTATTCATCCACAATTAAAGGCAGCAAAATTAAAAAAATCACAGGCTGAAAAACTGGTTGATGCCGTTAAACTGACCCTGCAAAAAGCCATTGCCGCCGGCGGCACAACCTTACGGGATTTTCGAGACAGTGAAGGCAAACCAGGTTATTTTGCGCAGGAATTATGGGTATATGCGCGGCAGAACATGGGCTGTAAACAATGTGGTCATCCGATTGAGCTGATTCGACAGTCACAACGAGCCACCTATTTTTGCCCACAATGCCAAAAACGGTAAATCTAGATTATTGTTCCGAAAAATACTTTGCCAGTAAACGAATTTCAGTTTCGCTGTAAGCCCCGGCATGATGCCGCATAACGCTGGATTCTCTCTCTCCACTGATAAAATCCTGCATCTGCTCAATAAAGTACTCCGGCGCTAAGCCAGCCAGCTTTGGCATATCACCTTTGCTGTGTCCATCAGTTCCATGACAACCTGCGCAGGATGATGCCATTAATGCCATATTCGGTTCTGCGTAAACCGTGGTTGAAGCCAGCAGTAAAATAAGGCAGCTCAGTGATCGTTTCATAATTTCCCTTTCGCCCGTTTCACGGCGATGATTCCAGCTACGTTATAATACCCTCCCTATTTTATGCAAAGCCATTGATGACTGAAATTATTAAACTAGATGCCACTATTCCCGAGTCATTAACTGGCCTGCGTGTTGATCAGGCCCTGGCACAGCTGTTCTCAGAATACTCCCGTGGCCAGCTGACCAAATGGATTAAAGCTGGCGATGTATTACTGAATCAGCAAACATGTCGGCCAAAAGATGCGGTACGAACCGGGGATCAGATTGAAATTGCCGCACAGCAAATCATCCATGATGATAACTGGCAGGCCGAATCCATCG
Organism: Methylophaga sp. UBA2496; assembly: GCF_002341635.1. Taxonomy (NCBI): domain Bacteria; kingdom Pseudomonadati; phylum Pseudomonadota; class Gammaproteobacteria; order Thiotrichales; family Piscirickettsiaceae; genus Methylophaga; species Methylophaga sp. UBA2496. The sequence goes on from NZ_DDOK01000004.1 coordinate 301,207, forward strand.
CCCTGGATATTATTTATGAAGATGACGATGTGTTAATCATCAATAAAGCGGCTGGCATGGTGGTGCATCCCGGTGCAGGAAATCAGAACGGCACCATGGTGAATGCGCTGTTGGCGCATGCGCCACAACTGACGCATATTCCACGTGCCGGTATTGTGCATCGTATTGATAAGGACACCACTGGCTTATTGATGGTCGCCAAAAGTTTGCAGGCGCATCATTCATTAATCAGTCAATTACAGGAACGTACTGTGGTACGTGAATATCAGGCCATTGCCTGTGGTGTGTTTACCGCAGGCGGAACGGTTGATGCACCGGTTGGTCGACATCACATTGATCGAAAACGAATGGCGGTGTCACAGAACGGTAAACCTGCCGTGACACACTACCGGATTGAAGAGCGTTTTCGGGCGCATACCCATCTTCGTTGCAAACTGGAAACCGGGCGCACGCACCAAATCCGAGTGCATATGGCGCATATTCGCCATCCGTTATTAGGTGATCCTTTATATGGTGGCCGGTTTAAAACACCAAAAGGTATGACGGATAGCTGCCTGGCCGCTTTGCAGAATACGCGTCGCCAGGCTTTGCATGCCGGTTTATTAGGTTTTGATCATCCCACTACGGGTGAAGCCGTGAGCTGGCAGATTCCCTTACCCGATGATATGCAACGATTATTGGAACTGTTACGAATCGATGCGGCCAGTCATACCGATTAACCAGAGGAAATAACTGTGAAGGCAACAAACAATCTGCAGAACGTAGTGGACGTGTTTCTGGCCTTTCTCAAACTGGGTGTAACGGCATTTGGTGGCCCCATTGCTCATATTGGTTATTACCGAACTGAATTTATCAGCAAACGCCAATGGCTTTCTGAACAACAGTTTTCTCAGTTACTTGCTGTGACACAGTTTCTGCCCGGCCCGGCCAGCAGCCAGATGGGCTTTTCCATTGGTTTATTTCGTGCCGGCTGGCCTGGCGCCATTGCGGCATTCATTGCATTTACCCTACCTTCTGCATTGCTGTTGTTTGCTTTTGCTGCTATTGCCCACCAGCTGGATAATGCGATCGGTATAGCCATTATTAATGGTTTAAAACTGGTAGCCGTTGCCGTAGTAGCGCATGCGGTTATCAGCATGGCTCAGAAATTGACTCCAGACTGGCAACGCATTCTGATTGCCTTATTGGCTTTAGCCCTCTTGCTGCTGTTCAAATTAGCGATTATGCAAATCGCAGTGATTATCTTGGGTGGCCTCGCCGGCTGGTTTTTATGTCGTCAGCAACAATTGTCAGCAGATTTTAAATTTCCGGTTAATTACGGCAAACAAACTGCCTGGCTATTGTTCAGCCTGTTTCTGCTATTGCTTATTCTCAGTCTGTTTGCAGGCAGTCAGCTTAATACCACTAATATGCTGGCCGGCTTCTATCAGGCCGGTGCATTGGTATTTGGTGGCGGCCATGTTGTGCTGCCGCTGCTTGAACAGCAGACGGTTGCCACTGGCTGGCTCACTACCGATCAGTTTTTAACCGGTTATGGTGCTGCTCAGGCCGTTCCAGGTCCGATGTTTACGCTGGCAACTTATCTCGGTGCTGAAATTCCTTCACAATTGCCCCCGGGCTGGAATGCCCTGCTCGCTACTCTCGCTATTTTTGTCCCGGGATTTTTATTACTGCTGGCGATGTTACCCCTGTGGCAACAACTTGCTCATCTGCCAAACGCAGGTGCGGTAGTAGCTGGAATCAACGCGGCAGTAGTGGGCTTGTTAGCCGCGGCTTTATACGATCCTATTTTTACCGAAGGTGTGAATCACTGGCTGGATTTACTGATTGCACTTGGTGGTTTTCTGATTATTTTTGTGCTGAAACGCTCCGCTTTATGGACGGTGCTGTTCTGTGTCGCAGCCTCAGTTGCTGTTGCATTAATCTAATCTGGAAAAAGAGAACAGCTCAGCCAGCGGATGCTCACGCTGTTCGATATTGGCTCTTAACAAGCCAGCACCAATCATGCTGTAGGTAATACCGTTACCACCATAGGCCATGGCAAACTGAACTCGCTCGCCATATTGTTTATGCGGACCAAAAAACGGCAAACCATCTTCGGTTTCAGCGAAGGTGCCGGCCCAGGAAAATGTCGGGTTCAGGGGTAGTTTGGGAAACAATTTTTCGACTTTCTTAGCCAGAGTATGGGCTTTTTTATCTACCCGTTTATCCCGTTTTGCCGGAATATCGATATCATCGTCTTCCCCACCGACCAGCAAACGACCATCGCCTGTCGTTCGCATATAAAGATAAGGCCTGGCGGATTCCCACATCATGGTTCTATTTAATTCGCCCAATAACTCAGGATCTATCGGATCGGTAATAAAAGCATAGCTGCTACGATTTGAAGCTACCTTTTGTTTTAACCATTTTTGGCTGGCGTAACCGGTTGCCATCACCACAGACTGGCAGCTAATCTTAAATCCCGATGTAGTCGTTAACTCAACTTGCTCAGCAGAAGGCTTCAAATTTTTTATTTCCGTCCGATCATAGACGTGATATCCACTGCTTTGCATTCTGTCGAGCAATTTATGGGTTAAGCGATAAGGATCAATTCGAGCGGCTTTTTTACTAAGTATGGCGCCAGAAGATTTAAAACCATATTGTTTTTTAATGCCATCAGGTTCCAACCATTCAACATCAAATCCATGTTTTTGTCGTAACAAAAATTCATCTTTGAGCGGTTGTTTATCACGACGGCGACTGGCGTAATACAGACTGTCCTGCATTTCAAAATCAACATCACCGACTGTTTCAGCAAGTGTTTGCAGATCGGTAATAGCCTCTGCACAAGCCCGATAGGCTTTTAATGCATCAACCTCGCCATATAAAGCGGCAAGCTCGGTCAGATGGGTATCTATTTCATATTGCAGTAATGCCGTACTGGCAGCGGTGCTGCCCCAGCCGATATCACGCTGTTCGATAACCGCCACTGCATAACCATTTGAGCTGAGATCATCAGCAATCAATGCGCCGGTAATCCCCCCTCCGATAATGGCCACATCACACACAATATTATGGTCCAGTGCCGGAAAGGTTCGCATTAATCCATTTTTAATCGCCCAGAAGGGATAACCGCTTTTCAGATCCATTTTTTTCAGCCTTGACCACTATTAGTAAACCTCAGCATAGCCTACTTATTTCAAGTCAGGGCTAACCTGAGTTAAGGTCAAATTCTGGCCAAAAAAAAAGGGCGATAAACGCCCCTTTCTCAATCGAACTTTTAGCAAACTGCTTATTTTTTCGCAGCAGCTTCACGCTCTTTAACTTCTTTAATAACTTCTTCTGCCACGTTACGTGGGCATGGCAGGTAGTGCAGGAACTCCATAGAGAACTGACCACGACCAGAAGTCATAGTACGCAGAGTGCCGATGTAACCGAACATTTCACTCAGTGGCACTTCAGCTTTGATACGTACGCCAGTAGCGCCCGCGTCCTGCGATTTGATCATGCCACGACGACGGTTCAAGTCACCGATAACATCACCGACGTTATCATCCGGGCAGAACACGTCTACTTTCATGATAGGTTCCAGCAATTGTGGACCCGCTTTTGGAATCGTTTGACGGAAAGCGCCCATCGCAGCAATTTCAAAGGCCATTGCTGATGAATCCACAGCATGGAATGCACCATCGAACAGGTTAATTTTAACATCAAGTAATGGGAAGCCAGCCAACACACCACGGCCCATCATTTTCTTAAAGCCAGCTTCAACTGCTGGCCAGTATTCACGAGGAACACTACCACCGGTTACGGTTGATTCAAAGTTGAAACCGCTGCCTGGTTCACCTGGTTCAATGATGTAGTCAATACGACCGAATTGACCAGAACCACCCGATTGTTTCTTGTGGGTGTAACTGTCTTCGATTTTTTGCGTAATCGTTTCACGGTAAGCAACCTGCGGCTCACCAACAATTACATCAACGTTATGGGTACGTTTCAGAATATCAACTTTGATATCCAAATGTAATTCACCCATACCTTTCATAATGGTTTCACCGCTATCGTCGTCGGTTTCAACACGGAATGAAGGATCTTCTTTAATCATTTTACCCAGTGCAACACCGAGTTTTTCAGCGGCGGCTTTATCTTTAGGCGCAATCGCGATTGAGATAACAGGATCCGGGAATACCATTGGTTCCAATGTGGCCGGATTTTTCGGGTCACATAAGGTGTGACCAGTTTGTACGTCTTTCATACCCACGATGGCGATGATATCACCGGCATGAGCGTAATCCAGTTCGTTACGGTCATTGGCATGCATTTCCACCATACGACCTACACGCTCTGTTTTGCCGGTGAAAGTATTGAGGATGGTGTCGCCTTTTTTCAGCTCGCCAGAATAGACACGAACGAAAGTCAAAGCACCGAAACGGTCATCCATGATTTTGAATGCCAAGGCGCGTAACGGGCCTTTGATATCAACGATAGCGTGTTTACCGGTTTCGTTACCTTCCAGGTCAACTTCTGGTTGAGGATCAACTTCCGTTGGGTCTGGCAGGTAATCAACAACGGCATCCAGAACTAACTGCATACCCTTATTTTTGAATGAGCTACCGCAGTAAGTCGGGAAGAAGTCCAGTTTCAATGTACCTTTACGGATACATCTTTTCAGATCTTCAACAGAAGGCTCTTCACCTTCCAGATATTTTTCCATCAGATCGTCATCTTGCTCAACAGCGGTTTCGATCAGTTTTTCACGCCATTCTTCAATAGCATCAGCCATATCTGCTGGTGGCTCTTCGATGGTGTAATCTTCAGCGCTCTTATCATCTTTCCAGATCCACGCTTTGCGGGTCAGCAGATCAACAACACCGGTAAACTCATCTTCAATACCGATTGGCAGAACCATGACCAGTGGAGTTGCCGCCAATACCGTCTCAACCTGTTTAACAACACGGTAGAAGTCAGCACCAATGCGGTCTAATTTGTTGACATAGATAAGACGCGAAACTTCTGAGTCATTCGCATAACGCCAGTTGGTTTCGGATTGTGGTTCAACACCACCACTACCACAGAAAACACCGATACCGCCGTCAAGCACTTTCAGTGAACGATAAACTTCGATAGTGAAGTCAACGTGACCCGGGGTATCGATAACGTTCAGCCGGTGGCCTTTCCATTCACAGGTTGTCGCCGCTGACTGGATAGTAATACCGCGTTCGGCTTCCTGATCCATAAAGTCCATGGTGGATTCACCATCATGTACTTCACCAGACTTATGGATTTTGCCGGTCAGTTTAAGGATACGTTCGGTTGTGGTGGTTTTGCCCGCATCAACGTGGGCGAAAATACCAATATTTCTGTATTTGGATAAATCGGAAGCCATAAATCCTGTCTCTATTGTGTGAATAACTGATGTTGTTTACATCATCAGGGAGTTAAACCCGCAAATTCTAAACTACTATCCTTCGGGATGCATCCTGAATTAACGTTAGGGCCTGTAAGCGCCCTGATAGCGGTCTTTAGAGTTTCAGGCTAATATTGCAATGCATTCGGCGGGCGCATTTTTGCGATTGCTATCGTAGCTTTTTCTGTAAGGGTAACCATTGGTGCCGATACACTACACCCGGGGTGGCAAACACCAGAAACAAGCTTAGGGTAGTGACAAAAAACTCCCACTGCTGGGGATAAATATTCCCCGCATACTGCTGTTCAAAGGCAATGGCCACCAATAATGCCACAAAATAATACACCACAACTTCAAACAGTCTCAGCCAGGCATTTTTGCCATTTTTTAACGGTATAAATAAAAACAGGCGTGAATTTACCCAGGGCAGATTCGCCAGTACAAACATAATGAACAGCATTAACCAAATCGACATCTTTATAACCTAACTGAATATTCTCGCGCAAAGCGCAAATAAAGCCCCCGGAAATAATCCGAGAAATAGTACCGCCAACACATTTCCACTCAGTAAATATTGCACTGAGACTGGCGCTTGAATATGCGGTTGTTGTGTTGGTTTATCAAAAAACATGACTTTGACGACACGTAAATAATAATAAGCACCAATCACCGACATCACGACTGCAACTATTGCCACGGCCAGTAAGTTAACATCGACCACCGATTTAATCACACTTAATTTCGCATAAAAACCGGCCAAAGGTGGAATGCCCGCCATGGAAAACATCAGTAACAGCATCATCAATGCATGCCAGGGATGACGCTGCCCCAGACCTTTAAAGTCATCGATCTCTTCGGCCTCAAAACCTTCCCGGCTGAGCAGCAGAATCATGCCAAAACTACCTAATGTCATCAGCGCATAGACCAAAGTATAGAACAGGGCTGCGGCATAACCCGCCTGACTTCCAGCTAATACGCCTAACAGTAAAAAGCCGACATGCGAAATAGTGGAATACGCTAACATGCGCTTCAAATTGGTTTGCGCGATTGCCAGCAGGTTACCCACAACAATAGACAATACCGCCAGCATAATCAGCATATCGCGCCACACACTGAGCATATCGCCCATCCCTTCAGTCAATATGCGTATCAGCATGGCAAATGCGGCGATCTTGGGGGCACTGGCCACAAATAAGGTAATGGCCGTTGGCGCGCCCTGATAGACATCCGGCAACCACATATGAAACGGTACCGCACCAAATTTGAAACCGATTCCGATCACCAGAAATACGATGCCCAGACTCAATACGGTTTGATTCAGTTCTTCATTAGTCAAGGCAGCTGCAATAGCCTCTATCCCTAACTCACCGGTGACACCGTAGATAATCGACATGCCATACAACAACATGCCTGATGCCAACGCCCCGAGAATAAAGTACTTCATACCTGCTTCTGTGGCGGCAAAAGAATCTCTGTGCATCGCCACCATCGCATACAGGCAAAGTGACATCAGCTCCAATCCCAGATACAAGGTCAGAAAATGATGAGCGGATACCATGACCAGCATTCCCAGAGTGGCAAACAGAGCCAGCACATAAAACTCACCCTGTAATAAATTCCGGTCCTGCAAATAGCGGTAGGAATAGCTTAATACCAGCATATTTACCAGACAGATCGCCAGCTTGAGTAAGTCGCTTAGCGGATCTTTGATATAGCTTTCAGAAAATGTCAGACCACCGTCCCCCATCATCCAGAAAACGGTCAGAAAGGTCATCAACAGCGTTAATTGGCTTAACGCATGTACCAGCATAATTCGACGGTTACCGGTAAACGCCACCACCAATAGCACGATGCAGCACATTGCCAGCATCAGCATCTCTGGCAAGGCAAACAGCATATTTGGAACCTCAAACGCCATCTGGTGTGTCCTTTAAAGCTTTGACTGAGTGATTTGCAGCAGCAGATTATCTACCGAAGCATGCATCACATTAAGTAATGGATCGGGCCAAATACCAATCACTAATACTATGACTGCCAGACTTGCCAACAGCAGCATTTCTCGTGAATTAATATCCTGTAATTTGGCAACTTCATCATTGGCAATCTCTCCAAAAAACACCCGTTTGACCATCCACAAGGTATAAGCCGCGCCAAGAATTAAGGTGGTAGCCGCTAAAAAGGCATACCAGAAGTTGGCCTGAAACGCCGCCAGGATCACCATAAACTCGCCGACAAATCCGGAGGTGCCGGGTAAACCTGCATTGGCCATCGCAAAGAATACGGCCAGTGCAGTAAATTTCGGCATACTGTTGGCAACACCGCCATAAGCACTGATTTCACGGGTATGCATCCGGTCGTATAACACACCGACACTGAGGAACATCGCGGCGGCAATAAAGCCATGCGAAATCATCTGCACCATTGCGCCTTCAATAGCTAACACTTCGCCATTACCGACACCAAGTGTAATCGCATCATTGGCGACGATGCGAAACACAATAAACAGTCCCAGGGTCACAAAGCCCATATGGGCAATACTCGAATAAGCAATCAGTTTTTTCAGATCCGATTGGGCCAGCGCGACAAAACCGATATAAACAATGGCGATCAACGATAAGCCAATCACCAGCCAGTCCAGCGTCATACTGGCATCCGGGGTAATCGGCAGAGCAAAACGTAATAGACCATAGCCACCAATTTTCAGCGTGATCGCCGCCAGAATTACCGAACCACCTGTAGGTGCTTCCACGTGAGCATCAGGCAACCAGGTATGTACCGGCCACATCGGAATTTTCACCGCAAAGGCAATTAAAAAAGCCAGGAAAATCCAGATTTGCTGCGTTAAACTCAAGCTGACATTGTGAAAATCCAGAATCGAGAAACTACCTGCCTGAAATTGCAGATACAGCAATGCTATCAGCAGAAATACCGATCCAAAAAAGGTATAGAGGAAAAACTTGATGGTGGCATAAACCCGATTAGGGCCACCCCAAATACCAATTACCAGAAACAACGGGATCAGCATCGCTTCAAAAAACAGATAAAACAGTATGGCGTCGAGTGCTGCAAACACGCCTAACATCAGTCCTTCCATGATCAGAAAAGCCGACATATATTGAGCGGCTCTATCCTCAATCACCTGCCAGCCGGCAATGACAACCAACACTGTTGAAATTGTTGTGAGGATCATCAGCGGCATTGAAAAACCGTCAACCCCCAGGTAATACTCAATATTAAATGTCGCCACCCATGACAGGCGTTCAACAAACTGCATTTGATGAGTAGTGCTGTCAAAACCGATATATAGTAAAAAAGACAACAACATGGTCGCCACACTGACAAGCAAGGCCAATTGCCGTGCCAGCTTATTATTTTGTTTGCACAGCAACAGTGCAGCGCCACCGATAATCGGCAGCAAAATCAACACACTGAGAAGTGGAAAGTCCATCATCTGACGCTGTTGCTCCTGTTAAACCACAAACCAGGTGAGCAGTAGCCACACCCCGATAATCATCACAAAGGCATAATGGTACAAATAGCCGGTTTGCATTTTGCGGCCTACCCGCGAAATTAAGCCCACTGTCCGCGCCGCACCATTCACCACCAAACCATCAATCAACAGGCGATCGCCAACGCGGGAAAACAACCAGCCTAATCCTCGTGATCCACCGGCGAAGACTTTTTCATTAAACGTATCAAAGCCATATTTGTTATCCAGAATTCGCCACAACCACATCAATCTTTGCTGAATCCTGGCGGGGAGATCCGGACGTTTGAGATACAGATACCAAGCGGTTACCAAACCGGCCATTGCCAGCCAGAACGGTGCTGTCATCAAACCATGTAAAATAAAGCCAGCAAGCCCATGATAATCAGCTGCTGCCAATACATCATGCTGCGGCATAACCGTTATTGCATCGCCAAAGAATTTGTCATACACCAGACTGCCAATCAGATAACCTGACAAGACTGACGGAACCGCTAACAGGACTAATGGCCAGGTAACGACTTTTGGGGATTCATGAGGCGGATGACCATGTGCATCAAAGCGTTCCTTGCCATGGAACACCAGAAACAAAAGCCGGAAGCTGTACAGACTGGTGACAAACACCCCAATCATTACCGCCCATAACGCAAAGCTGCTGCCCGCAATGGTGGATTCATGCACCGCCATAATGATGGCATCTTTGGAAAAAAAGCCTGCCAGACCAGGAAACCCAATTAACGCCAAGGTCCCAATTAAGCTGGTCCAGTAAGTGATAGGCAGATATTTTTTCAGACCGCCCATTTGCCGGATATCCTGCTGGTGATGCAGAGCTAAAATCACCGATCCCGCCGCCAGAAACAGCAAAGCTTTAAAAAATGCGTGAGTGAATAAATGGAAAATCGCGGCAGAATAAGCTGATACGCCGAGAGCCACTGTCATATAGCCAAGTTGTGATAGGGTGGAATAAGCGATAACCCGTTTAATATCGTTTTGAATCAGACCGAGAAAGCCCATAAACAAAGCGGTAATCGCACCAATCACCAGAATAAACGACAGTGCTGTTTCAGAATATTCATATAATGGCGACATTCTTGCCACCATAAAAATACCCGCCGTGACCATTGTCGCCGCATGGATCAATGCGGATATCGGGGTCGGACCTTCCATCGAATCCGGTAACCAGACATGCAATGGCACCTGGGCCGATTTACCCATCGCACCGATAAATAACAGAATGCCAATAACAGTCATTAATGACCATGTATGGTTATCAAATATGGAAATGGTCTGCCCAGCCATCACCGGTGCCTGATTAAATACTTCCAGATAATCCAGACTGCCGGAATACATCAGTACTGCAGCGATGCCCAGCAGAAAGCCAAAGTCACCGACACGATTAACCAGGAATGCCTTGAGATTGGCGTAAATCGCCGTGGGCTTTTTATACCAGAAACCAATAAGCAGATATGACACCACACCAACCGCTTCCCAGCCGAAAAACAATTGCATGAAATTATTCGCCATGACCAGCATCAGCATGGAGAAAGTGAACAGCGAAATATAACTGAAGAAACGGCTGTAGCCATCATCGTCATGCATATAGCCAATCGTGTAGATATGCACCATCAGCGACACAAAGGTCACCACTGTCATCATCACTGCTGTCAGTGAATCAACCATAAAACCGACTTCTATGCTCAGGCTGCCGACCTGTAACCACTGATACACCGCCTGGTTATAACTGGCGCCATCCATCACCACCAGCTTCAAAACCCAGAGTGATAAAAAAAACGCAATACTGACTCCGGCAATTGCTACACGATGTGACCAGTTACGGCCAATCTTGCGGCCAAACAAACCGGCAATAATACTGCCCAGTAATGGCGCTAAAACGATGGTTAATAATAAGGACTGCGTCATGCCATCAGCCCTTTAACCGATTGAGATCATCAACATTGATGGTGCTGAGATTACGGAAAAGCACCACCAGTATGGCGAGTCCAATCGCCGCTTCTGCGGCAGCAACAGTCAGAATAAAAAATACAAATACCTGACCTGCAGCGTCGCCGGCATAGTGGGAAAAAGCGATAAAATTGAGATTCACTGCTAACAGCATCAATTCAATACACATCAGCAGAATAATGATGTTTTTACGATTAAGAAAAATACCCGCTACTGACAAGCTGAATAATATAGCCGCAACAATCAGGTAGTCAGATAAAGCAATCATGATTTGTCTTTCCCATCCTGACGTTTCTCCGAAGCCATTTTGACCAGACGCACGCGATCGGTACTACGCACCTTGACCTGCTCAGCCGGATCCTGGGTTTTGCGTTTATTGGGTCGCAAGGTCAGCATAATCGCAGCCACAATCGCCACTGTCAGTATCACGGATGCAATTTCAAATGGATATACATACACCGTGTAAAGCAATCGGCCGAGCATTTTGGTATTACTTTCTGTTGAACTTTCCGGGGCTGGAAATTGATCCAGACCAAAATTCGCTGCGCCCAAAACCGCAATTAACTCCAGAACAATCAGCACCGCGACAAACAAGCCCAACGGCAAATAACGGGTGAAACCTTCCTTAAGTGTGCTGGTATCAATATCCAGCATCATTACTACAAACAGAAACAAGACCAGTACTGCACCGACGTAAACCAGCACCAGACTAATCGCCAGAAATTCAGCTTCCAGCATCAGCCAGATTGCCGCACTGGTAAAAAATGCCAGTACCAGAAATAAGGCAGCACGTACCGGATTTCGTACCGTAATCACCATGGTGGCAGCAAATAACAAAATTCCAGCAAAGCAGTAAAACAGTATTTTTTCCATAATCCTCAGGCCAAGGCTAGTTGCTAGCGATAAGGCGCATCAGCCTCCCGATCAGCAGCAATTTCAGCTTCATATTTATCACCAATGGCCAATAGCTGTTGTTTGTCGATAATATTTTCGCCACGATTCTCAAAGTGATAGGCGAATACCCGGGTTTCAACTATTGAATCCACAGGACAGGATTCTTCACAAAACCCGCAATAAATACATTTAAATAAATCAATATCGTAGCGTGTGGTCCGACGGGTACCATCTTCGCGTGGTTCAGTATCAATGGTGATAGCCAATGCCGGGCAAACCGCTTCACACAACTTGCAACCAATGCAGCGTTCCTCGCCATTCGGATAGCGTCGCAATGCATGTAAACCACGGAAACGTGGGGATTGCGGTGTCTGTTCTTCGGGATATTGCACCGTAACTTTTCGGGAAAACAAATGCCGGCCGGTCAAGCGTAAGCCTTGAACCAGCTCCCACAATAAAAAGCTTTTAAAAAAGTGACGTATGGAATCCATCATGAGGTGGACACCTCCACAACATCATTAAACCAGGGACCAATATCAAATACTTGCATGGTCGAAATCACTACCAACCACACCAGCGTCACCGGGATAAATACTTTCCAGCCAAGGCGCATAACCTGATCATATCGATAACGAGGGAAGGTGGCGCGGATCCACAGATAAACAAACAGGAAAAAGCTGGTTTTCAGTAATAACCATACCAACCCCGGCACCCAGGCAAACATCGGCTCCAGCACCGGAATACCTTCAAAGGGCGACAGCCACCCTCCCATAAACAAGGTAGCGGCCAGAATTGAAATCAAAATCATATCGGCATATTCAGCGAGGAAAAATATCGCAAATGCCATGCCGGAATATTCCACATGAAAGCCGGCAACAATTTCGGACTCGCCTTCAGCAATATCAAACGGCGCGCGATTGGTTTCCGCAACACCTGAGACAAAGTACACGACAAACAACGGTAACAATGGCAACCAGTACCAGTACAAAATACCGCCTTGTTGTGCCAGAACTATCTCACTCAGGTTCAGACTGCCTGCGGCAATCAACACCCCGACCAGGGCAAACCCCATGGCTATCTCATAAGACACAACTTGAGCAGCACTGCGCATCGCACCTAAAAACGCATAACGTGAATTTGATGCCCAACCGGCAATCACAATGCCGTAAACCCCCATTGAGGTAATTGCTAAAACATATAACAAACCGGCATTGATATCAGCCAGCACCATGCCTGCATCAAAAGGAATCACCGCCCAGGCTGCCAAAGCCGGGCCAATTGCCAATACCGGTGCCAATACAAACAGGTACAGATTGGACCGGGTTGGTACAATGATTTCTTTGAGCAATAACTTCAGGCCATCGGCAATAGGTTGCAGCAAGCCTCTTGGTCCAACCCGGTTAGGGCCGATACGCATCTGGATATACCCGATTACTTTGCGTTCAGCCAACGTTAGATAAGCTACGGCTACCATCAATACCGACACTATCAGCAAAATTTTGCCGATATTGGGTAATAAATGCTGAGTGACAATATCAAGCATCAGCTGTCTCCAGCATCGCGGATAAATCCACATTGCCAAATGACGGGCCCAACCGAGCACTAAGTGGTGAAGCAGCTGCCAGATAGACCATGTCTTCTGCAATCTGCTCATCAATCAATACACTCGCGGTTATACAGAGTTCACCTTGCTGAATCTGTACCTGATCTCCCTGATTCAAACCGAATTTCTCAACCTGTGCCGGATGTATACGTAAGGAATCCAGAAACTGATTTTCCGGCGTCAGTTGAAGCGCTTTACTGTGTCTGACCAGACTGTCAGTACGATAAATCGGTACCTCTGAAATAAGCTGCAAACCTTTGAAAGTATTTATTTCAGCTGGTATATAAAGTGACTTTCTGACTGTGGATTGACGGTTTAGCTGATCCTGCAATTCCTGACGCACACCTTCTGAGGAAACATAATCAAAACCGGTGAATTTCGAAATATTGCCAAGCACGCGGAGAATCTTCCAGCCGGGACGACTTTCTCCGGGAGGTGCAACCGCGCCGGTAAAAGATTGCCATTGATGATCCAGCCCGACAAACGTACCGGAAGTCTCGGCAAACGCCGCCAAGGGTAACAACACATCGGCATATTCACGCAGGCTGTCACACTGAAAGCTATTCATCGCCACCACAAACCCTGCCCGTTGCAATGCTAGCTGGGCAGCGGCCGGATTGGCACAATCAAACTCCGGCTCAACATTAAATAACACATAAGCACGTAACTGTTCTTCCCAGATCGCTTTTGCATCGAGGCCATCCTTAACGTCCTTAGCCATTTCCTGATGTGGCAAAGCGCCCGCCTGATGCAATGCCCGGCTGTTGGCTTCCGGCAGAATTAATAAACGTGCTCCTGTTAGATTGGCAATCAAAGCTACCAATGCACGAATAATCGATGCCTGAGGATGTTGATTGGCTAAAGCTCCAACCACAATTAAAGCTTTCTCGGCATTAGCCAGTTGCATGGCAATATTCTGTTCGGTCGCTGAAGCCGCCTGTTCCCGCATCAGATGCTGCCATGTTTTAGCCGCATTGGCATCAAGGTGTAACAAGGCTTTAGCAATGCCACTTAACAGCGTAAATAACTGTGCTGAATTGACCACAACCTGGCGGTCTACCGGCATCAATAAATCGGTCTTGAAGAAGTTGATATCACTGACCAAGCCACCGGCACACGCGGACTGACGAATCCGATGTGCCAGCATTGGCGCCTCACTACGAACATTACAGCCCAGCAAAACAATTGCATCACTGTCTTCAACATCAGCCAGACTTATTGGTGCGAACTGCTCATGTGCTGCATCACTGAAATCCAGCTGGCGTAAACGATGATCAATATTCTGACTGCCAAATGCCCGTAACCATTTCTGAAACAGATAGGCCTCTTCCAGGGTAGCCGTTGGCGAGATCAATCCAGCAATCTGATCAGCACCATTTTTGGCTTTAACGTGTTTGAGACCATCAACCGCAAATTCCAATGCTGTCTGCCAGTCAGTGGTCTGCCACTCACCATTTTGTTTAATCATCGGATTCAGCAAGCGATCCGGGTGTTTTAATCCCAGATAACTGAATCGGTCCCGATCCGAGATCCAGCTCTGGTTGACGGATTCATTATCCCGGGCAACTACACGCATCACATCATTTTGCCGGGTATGAAGGTCAATACTGGATCCCACGGCATCGTGCAGGGCAATTGACGGATGTGAAGTCATTTCCCAGGCACGGGCTTTGTATCGGAATGGTTTGGAGGTTAAGGCTCCAACCGGACATAAATCAATAATATTGCCGGATAGTTCTGAAGCCAGACTGTGTTCAACATAGGTGCCAATTTCCATATGTTCGCCACGGCCCGTCGCGCCAAGCTCTTTTATACCGGCAATTTCCTGACCAAACCTTACACAACGGGTGCAGTGAATACAGCGTGTCATATCGGTCTGTACCAGCGGTCCGATATCCTTATCTTTGACAACACGTTTCTTCTCGCTGAATCGGCTGATACCACTGCCATAGCCCAGCGATAAATCCTGTAACTCACACTCCCCGCCCTGATCACAAATCGGGCAATCCAGTGGATGATTGATTAATAGAAATTCCATTACCCCACGCTGAGCGGCCAGCGCAGTTTCTGATTGGGTAAAGACTTTCATGCCATTAGCAACAGGCGTGGCACAGGCCGGCAATGCTTTTCGAGCGTTATCCACTTCGATCAGACACATACGACAGTTAGCGACTATCGACAGATTTTTGTGATAACAGAAACGCGGAATATCAATGCCTGCCTCATCAGCAGCCTGAATAATCATTTTGCCCGAATCCACTTTCAGTGGAATGCCGTCAATTTCGATATTAACCATAGTTGAGCTTCAATTCCGGTTCAGTGACCAGACACGATTTATGATCAATGTGATATTGGAATTCATCACGGAAATGCTTGATAAAACTGATAACCGGTGCCGCAGCCGCATCACCCAAGGCACAAATAGTATTGCCGTTAATATTGTTGGCAACATCCACTAATCGATCCAGGTCTTCCTGGCGACCTTCGCCCTCTTCAATACGTTTGATGACCCGGTACAGCCAGCCGGTACCTTCACGACAGGGAGTGCATTGACCGCAGGACTCTTCGTAATAGAAATAGGCAATGCGTTCCAGCGCCTTGACCATGCAGGTGGTTTCATCCATCACGATGACCGAGCCAGCACCCAGCATCGAGCCGGCTTTACCGATACCGTCATAACTCATCGCAGTCTGCATCATCACATCCGCTGGCACCACTGGCGTCGAGGTGCCACCGGGAATCACTGCTTTTAATTTATTACCATTACGCACACCACCAGCAAGTTCCAGTAATTCGGCAAACGGCATCCCCAGGGGCACTTCATAATTCCCCGGTTTGTTAACATGGCCACTCATACAGAAAATTTTCTGACCACCGTTATTGGGCGTTCCCAACTCATGGAACCAGTCTGCACCATGCTGCAAAATCACCGGCACCGAGGCCAGTGTTTCAGTGTTATTTACGGTTGTCGGCCGACCATATAAGCCATAACCGGCAGGAAATGGGGGTTTATAGCGTGGCTGGCCTTTTTTGCCTTCCAGAGATTCCAGTAATGCTGTTTCTTCTCCACAGATATAGGCACCGGCTCCGGGGTGGGTATGCAGTTCAAAATTAAAGCCGCTATCCAGGATATTTTTACCGAGGTACCCCGCTTCATGCGCTTCAATTAACGCTTGTTCAAACCGCTCTATCGGTTCAAAAAACTCGCCGCGAATGTAGTTGTAGCCGCGTTGGGCACCAATGGTATATCCAGTGATGATCATGCCTTCAATCAACTGATGCGGGTTGAATCGCATAATGTCACGATCTTTACAGGTGCCTGGTTCACCTTCATCCGAGTTGCAGACGATATATTTATCACCCGGCATACGCCGCGGCATAAAACTCCATTTCAAGCCGGTAGGAAAGCCCGCGCCACCACGTCCGCGTAATGCGGAATTCTTGATTGTCTCAATGATGGATTCCTGGCGGGTTTTCTCGCGGAGGATTTTCTCCAGCATCTGGTAACCACCAACGCTGCGGTAAGATTCCATCGACCAGGGCTGGTCGAGATGCATGGTACGAAAACAAACCTGATTCAGCTGCATCATTTTACCCCGCCCAGTAACGCGTCGACTTTTTCCGGTGTCAGATGTTCGTGATAATCCCGATCCAGCAATAGCATCGGCGCGCCGACACAAGCACCGAGACACTCTACTTCTTTTAACGTGAATTTTCCGTCAGCAGTGGTCTGGCCAAAACCAATACCAAGTCGTTTTTGTAAATGATTGGCGATATCTTCAGAACCACAAAGCAAACATGAAATATTGGTACAGACGCTGATTTTGTGTTTACCCACTGGCTTGAGTTCAAACATCGTATAAAACGTCGCAACCTCGAACACACTGATAGCGGGTAGTTCCAGGTATTCAGCCAGCGCTCGCATCACCCCCTCGCTAAGCCAGCCATCATGGGCATCCTGCAAAATATGTAACGCCGGTATGACCGCAGATTGGGACTGCCCGGGCGGGTATTTGCTGATCCATTTATCCAACTGCTGACGTAACGTCTCATTGAATAATTGATCCCGGTGGCCTGTGAGTTGCAATTCTGCTGTCATCGGTCAATCTCTCCGAAAACAATATCCATGGTGCCGATAATCGCCACCACATCTGCCAGCAAGTGACCTTTGGCCATTTCATTCATTGCGGCCAGATGGGGAAAGCCCGGTGCACGGATTTTGACCCGGTAGGGTTTATTGGCACCGTCCGACACCATATAAATGCCAAACTCGCCTTTAGGATGTTCCACAGCACTATAGACCTCACCTTCCGGTACACAATAGCCTTCGGTAAACAGTTTGAAATGATGAATCAGAGCTTCCATATCATCTTTCATATCGGCACGGCTGGGCGGGGCAATTTTAACGTTATCAATAATCACCGGCCCCGGATTGGCTCGCAGCCAGTCAACACATTGCTGCATAATTTTATTGGACTGGCGCATTTCTTCGATCCGCACCAGATAACGATCATAGCAATCGCCTTCTTTGCCCACCGGAATATCAAAGTCCAGTTTTTCATAAACTTCATAAGGTTGCTTACGTCGTAAATCCCACTCGACGCCACTGCCACGTAACATTGGCCCGGTGAATCCCAGTTGCAATGCACGTTCCGGTGTCACTACACCAATACCCACCGTGCGTTGTTTCCAGATACGGTTATCGGTCAGCAGTGTTTCATATTCATCGACACATTTTGGGAATCGCTGACAAAAATCCTCGATAAAATCGAGCAAACTGCCTTCACGGCTTTGATTTAACTTTTTGACTTCGGCATCAGAATGCCATTTGGATTTTTGATACTGCGGCATGCTGTTGGGTAAATCACGATACACTCCGCCGGGACGGTAATAAGTAGCATGCAAGCGGGCTCCGGATACCGCCTCATAGCAATCCATCAAATCTTCACGTTCCCGGAAGCAATACAGGAATACAGTCATGGCACCGATATCCAGACCATGTGCTCCCAGCCACATCAAATGATTCAACACCCGGGTCATTTCATCAAACAAGACCCGGATGTACTGTGCCCGGACTGGAGGTTCAATCCCTAACAGTTTTTCGATAGCCATGACATAAGCATGTTCATTACACATCATCGACACATAATCCAGCCGATCCATATAGCCGATGCTCTGGTTATAGGGTTTGGATTCGGCCAGTTTCTCCGTACCGCGATGCAATAAACCGATATGTGGATCAGCGTGCACAATCACTTCGCCGTCCATTTCCAGAATCAGCCGTAATACACCATGTGCCGCCGGATGTTGTGGACCAAAATTCAGGGTGTAATTTTTAATTTCAGCCATTATTTCTTGACCTCATTATGAGGTTGCAGATACCGGTTATCATCTCGAATCACCCGTGGCACCAGCGTTCGAGGCTCGATACTGACGGATTCATATATCACCCGTTTCTGCTCAGCGTCATAACGCATTTCCACATTACCAATCAATGGAAAATCCTTGCGGAACGGATGTCCCACAAAACCGTAGTCGGTCAGAATGCGTCGTAAATCATGGTGGCCTTTAAACAGGATACCGAATAAATCAAAAGCTTCGCGTTCATACCAGTCTGCTGAATACCAGATACTGGTCACCGAATCGATAATCGGAGTTTCAGCAATTAAATCCACTTTCAGACGCAGTCGATTATTGTATTTTACGGACAGCAGGTGATAAACCACGGCATAACGAAAGCCCTCGTCAACATTATCAATCTGCGAAAATGCTTCACGAGCCCGGCTAAAACCATGTTCAGTCGCCTGTTTGGTTTCCCAGCCACTATTACCGTAAGCCGAATAATCCACTCCGCATAAATCAATTAACTGAGTAAAGGCAAACTCATCGCGCAAAGCTGTACATACCGGAATAATCTGCTCCGCCTCAACATGAATCGTCACTTCGCCACGATTAAACTCACATTCCACCAGTTGATTGGCAAAATGCTGTTCCAGTTTATGTTTAAGCGATTCCATGCAACAACCTTATGCCTGCACGCTTTTAGCGATGGTATTGGTTCGCTGAATTTTTTTCTGTAACTGAATAATGCCATAGAGCAAGGCCTCAGCCGTTGGTGGACAACCCGGCACATAAATATCCACCGGCACAATGCGATCACATCCACGAACCACCGAATAGGAATAATGATAGTAGCCCCCACCATTGGCACAGGAGCCCATTGAAATGACCCAGCGTGGCTCTGACATCTGGTCATAGACTTTACGCAGTGCCGGTGCCATTTTGTTGACCAGCGTACCGGCGACAATCATCACATCTGACTGACGCGGACTGGGTCGAAACACCACACCGAAACGATCCAGATCATAACGTGAAGCCCCGGCATGCATCATTTCAACAGCACAACAGGCCAGACCAAAGGTCATCGGCCACAAGGAGCCTGTTCTCGCCCAGTTGATCAACTTATCTGCCGAGGTGGTCACAATCCCTTCGTGGAGAACGCCTTCTATTCCCATTCCAGGGCTCCTTTCTTCCATTCATAGATAAAGCCCACCACCAGAATGCCCAGAAACAGGAACATGGCCAGCAAACCAAACACCCCGATTTCATCAAGCACAATGGCCCAGGGGAATAAAAAGGCTATTTCCAAATCGAAAATGATGAACAGGATGGCGACCAGATAATAACGCACATCAAATTTGCCATGCGTGTCTTCGAAAGGTTCAAAACCACATTCATAGCTGGAGCGTTTTTCGGCATCAGGCCGCTGCGGCCCGATAATAAAACCTGCGATCAGCGGCATTACACCAAAGCCGATGCCGATAATGATAAACAACAAAATGGGGAGGTATCCCTCTAACATGTCGCCCTTCCACTCTCTCGAGATTTAGTGTCTTTGTGACACCTGATAGTTATTATTGTTTTTGTTCATTCAAACTTATTTGATCAACTCCCGATAGTACACATTAACGTGCAGCATTTGAAGCGCGTATTTAGATCGTTTATTACAGATTACCCGACGAGCTTCAACAGTAATTGGTCAGGATGAACGGGTTTACTGTAATAATAACCTTGTACGTAATCACATTTCATTGCCTTGAGTGATATGGCCTGCTCTTCTGTTTCCACGCCTTCAGCCACCACTTTCAAACCGAGTCCATGTGCCATGGCTATGCTGGCATTAACCAGTTCCCGATCCGCTGAATCAGTAGTCATATCGTTAATAAAACTACGATCAATTTTTACAATGGCAAACGGATAGCTTCGAAGATAACTGAGTGAAGAGTAGCCAGTACCAAAATCATCCATCGCCATATCAATGCCCATTGCCGTAAACGACTTGAATAACTCATCGGTCATCAGGTATCCGCTTAATAACACACCTTCGGTAATTTCCAGTTCCAGTGTATGAGGATGAACTGGGTATTTCTGTAATTGCTGTTCAACAAACCCCAATAATCCCGGATCACGAAACTGGCAGGGAGAAAGATTGATAGCCATCCGGAAACCCATCTGATGTTTTTGCCATTCGGCAGTCTTTTTTATCGCCGACTGCATCACAAACTCACCAATGGGAACAATCAATCCCGTCTGCTCCGCTACCGGGATAAATTCATCCGGACCAATAGGTCCCAATTGTTCATTTTGCCAACGTAATAAAGCCTCTGCCCCCGTCATTTTGCCGGTTGCCAATTCAATTTGCGGCTGATAGAGAAGATAAAACTCACCCCGCTCCAATGCCCCGTACATGTACTGTTCTATGAGCAATTTTCGCGCCGCATCACGGTTCATCGATTCGGTATAATTTACGAAAGTGTTTCGGCCACTGCTTTTGGCATAAAACATAGCAGTATCGGCCTGTCGCAGCAATTGTGAAGCATGATGGCCATCTAAAGGATAGGTAGCCACACCGATGCTTAAGGTCAGTGTTATTGTCTGTTCATCAATCATAAATGGCTGGCGGAATTGTCGGACCAGATTTTCCAGAATGGGCGTAATCTCTTCCGTAGAATGCATATCTGCCAGTAACACGATAAATTCATCACCACCAAGCCGACCGAGAATATCGCGATGACGAATATGTGATTGAATACGCTGTGCAATCTGTATCAGTAAGGCGTCTCCAGCTTCATGTCCCATTGATTCATTGATTTTTTTAAAATCATCCAAATCCAGACATAAAACCCCCACCAGATCATTATTGTGGCGAGCCAGTTCCAATAATTGAGCTAAACGATCCATGGACAGGAAACGATTTGGCAGGCCAGTTAACGTATCGTAATGCGCCAGACGAAGTATTCTTTCTTCCTGCTGCTGGCGCATCGTAATGTCAGATATGACGGCAATAAGCCCCACTAACTCATCTTTATCGTCATAGATATAATCCCAGTTATATTCCAGGATTTTTTGCTGGCCATCAGCTGCAAGATTGATGGTGACTAACAGCTCTGGCTTGGGTTGATTCGTGACCAGATCATTAAATATACGTTTAAATTGTTGTTTGGCATTTTCATCGGGTTGATAATCCCATATATATCGTCCAATCAGCTTATCAGGTTGAATGCCAAGGATCTGATGGTGTGCCTGATTACTGAAAGTTACACGTCCCTGCAGATCACATTCCTGAATACCACACGGCACATTATCGAAAATAACGCACAACTTTGACTGACTATCCTGCAAAGCATCGATAAGTTTGCTTTGCGACAGCCACAAACGTTGTATCAACAGCCAGACCAGAAAGGCGGTAATAGTCACAAAAAACAAACCTTTATAAGTCTGTAATCGAGACAACAACTGGCTATCATCGGTTATGCGTTGCATCAGTTGATCAGAAAAAATTATCCAAAGTGTGGCAAAAAGGGCATAACTCAAGGCTATCCTCAGCGGTGCAAAAAAGCCGGCTTTTCGCAACTGAACCAGCCGGTTTTGCAATTGGTTAAGCCTTGTTCTGATCACCTGACCTCCCTGTTTACTCCAACCAGTACTTTCATCGATATGAACTTTTGACACAATAATGCTTTAAAAAATCGTTTACATAAAATAATTACGTAAACTGTCCATTTTGCATAGCTATTGTATTACTGTGTGCAAGGCCGCAAGACCCTGGCCAATTTACAATGGATTCCGATAACACTTTTTCAAAGCAAAGTAATTTATGTATGGCCTGATATTCGCTATTGCTGCTTATGTAATATGGGGTAGCTTCCCGCTTTATTTCAGTTATCTGAACAGCGTTTCAGCAGTTGAAGTATTGTCGCACCGAATCCTATGGTCTTTGCTTGCCACCACTCTGGTTGGATTATTACTCGGCCGTGGACGCAAATTGATCAAGACCTTTGCAGATAAAAAATTGCTGTTGTGGCTGGCATTATCCTCATGCCTGATTGCCATAAACTGGCTGATATTTATCTGGGCTGTTTCACAACACCGAGTACTGGAAGCCAGTCTCGGCTATTTCATTACACCGGTAATGAGTCTGCTATTGGCCAGATGGTTGCTCAAGGAACAATTACATCCGTTACAGGCGTGGGCCGGGGTTCTGGCTACCATTGCTGTTTTATGGGAATGGTTCAGCTTGGGTAGTTTGCCTTGGGTGGGGTTATCACTGGCTCTGGCATTTGCCTTGTACGGGCTCATCCGAAAAAAACATCCGGTGGATGGCGTAAATGGCCTGACGATAGAAACCTTATGGTTAGCACCTGTAGCCTTAGCCTGGATTTTGTGGCAGGCAGCCAACTCTGATTATGACCTGGCGTTTGGTGACTCTGCCCAATTAACTCTACTACTTATTGGTTCCGGTCTGCTCACCGCCTTACCGCTTGTATTGTTTGCCATGGCGGCCAGTCGAGTCGACTTATCCGTAGTGGGCTTCATCATGTACATTAATCCTAGCATCCAATTTGTTATTGGTGTATTTGTACTAAAAGAAGCCTATCCGCCGGAAAGACTGATTACCTTTGGCCTGATCTGGATTGCTTTAATATTCTTTATCGCTGGTATGTGGAAAAAACATCGACAGCGCTCTTAGCGGCCGGTAATTTTTAAAACAATGCTTTCGAGCCGTGTCGATATAAAAGTCTACAGACCTTACTCTGTTACGGATTAAAAAACAGAGTAGCAGTCACTGGTACGGCAAGTGTAATTGACGGCAAACCAGCCACATCGCGCAATGCATTGACGCCTTCAACCAAATTAAAATCTTCCGCTTTGATCACCACAGGCGCCGTCGTGGCGACCATCAATTTACCCGACTCCAGTGCCGTAACCTGTAACTGCGCAGGAAATGTCTGTGTTTGACCATGCAAATCGAGTTTTAGCTCAACATCCTGAGTGATTGTCTGTCCAGTCTCGAGAGCTTTTACAGCAATAATATCAACATCTGCCGCTAACTTTGCCAGCGGAAAGTTAACGGTATCAAACAGCATAGCCTGCATACGTTCATCACGGATGGGAATGTTGGTATTGACACTATTCAAATCAATGACAAGTTCGGCTTTACCACTATCTGACAAACTGCCGGTGATGGTTTTAAAAGTATGTAGCTCGGCAATGGAAGTTGACTTGACTGACATGAAATGCAGTTGCGAATCGGTTTGGTCAAGATCCCAGTCGGCATAACTCATTCCGGAAGTAACCAACATCCCACTGGCCAACAATGCAGCAGATAATTTTTGATAGTGTTGAAACAACAGCTTAAGCATAAAAGTCCCTTCTCTGTATTATTCGTAACGCCTGTGACCAAATGTCACTGAGAATGTTTCCACATCAAAACAAGACCGGTTAACCAACGGGTAAAAGCCCATGAGTTCTGTAAACGGTAATTTGTTCCAAAGCAGCCAGATACAAAAAAGCCAAGTATCTGCTTTACAAATACCTGGCTTCGAAATTGGTGCCGTCGGCCGGAGTCGAACCGGCACACCCTAAGGCACTACCCCCTCAAGATAGCGTGTCTACCAATTTCACCACGACGGCAATTAACTGAGGGATATTTTACGGAAACTCTGGAAGATCCGCAGGGCTTTCTTCTACCGGTTGTTCAATCACCACTGAATCCGTAACACTTTGTACCCGATCGGTGTTACCTGCCAGATAAGCCAGCGTCAGGCTGGTGATAAAAAACACTGTCGCCAGAATCGCGCTGCTACGGCTGAGAAAAGAAGCTGAACCCTGACTGCCAAACAGACTAGCAGAAGCACCGCCGCCACCGCCACCGCCAAAAGCAGCGCCGGCATCCGCACCTTTACCGTGCTGGATTAAAATCAAACCTACTAACAATAGCGAGATCACAACGTGAATCCCAAGAATCAACGCATCCATTTAATTTCCTAATTTTGAGCTGCAGCCTGACAGATTTGAACAAATTCATCGGCATCACGTGAACCGCCACCGATTAATCCACCGTCAATATCCGGCTTGGCAAATAATGGGGCAGCATTATTACCTTTTACGCTGCCGCCGTAAAGTATTCTGAGCGATGCGGCAATTTTCGCATCATGTTTTGCCACTCGCTGACGCATGAAAGAATGCACATCCTGCGCCCATTCCGGGCTGGCTGTCTTACCGGTACCAATGGCCCAAACAGGTTCATAAGCCAGTACCGCTTTTGACAACATTTCGACGCCTTGTTGCGCAATCACAATATCCATCAGCCGTGCCACCATCTCTTCTGTGCGGCCCATTGAGTGTTCTTCAGGACTTTCACCTATACAGATAATCGGGGTGATCCCATGACGTAACGTCATCTCGTATTTTTCTGCGATGATGTGATCAAGAAATACCTGATCCAGGTTCAGTTCGGCATATAAACCACGTCGTTCCGAATGACCAATCAAGACATACTGACAACCAAAATCCCGCAACATGGCCGCCGAGATTTCACCCGTATAAGCACCGGAATCAAACTGAGAGACGTTTTGAGTGCCCCAATACATGCCCGTGCCCGTTAAGGCAGACTGTACCTGTTGTACATAAAGTGCGGGTGGAAATAAGGCAACATCAACCGATGCAAAGGAGTCTCTTTGCGCCAGTATCGCATCAAGCAACAGTTTGTTACTTGCGCTAGAGCCGTTCATTTTCCAGTTACCAGCGACCAGCGGTTTGCGCACAGACACCTACTCTTATTTAAGGATTAATCATAAAGGTTACCGACTGGCCGTTGATAAAGCAATGTCATCGCCCGTTATCTTTTTGGCCTGAAACGTTACCGCATTATCCCTGCAGAATTGTCTCAATCTGCTCTGCCAGTGACTTGGATAATTGGTTTGTGCGTGTCGCATCATGTCCCTCGACCATGACCCGAATAACCGGCTCGGTACCAGAGGCTCGCAACAACACTCGGCCCTCATTACCGAGCTCGGCCTCAACACTTTCTACTGCTGTTTGAATTTCCGGATAATCCTGTAAATTCACCAGTTTATTAATCCGCACATTTATCAGTCGCTGCGGATATTTAATCACCGCTGAACGCAGTTCATGCAAACTGCTGCCAGTCTGCTGGATTTCAGCCAGCACCTGTAATGCCGCCACAATACCATCTCCGGTACTGGTTTTATCAAGACAGATAATATGTCCGGATGCTTCACCACCTATCAGGCCATCGACCTGCTGTAACTTCTCCATGACATACCGATCACCCACATTGGCGCGATGTAATGTGATGTCGTGTTTTTCAAGTGCGTGTTGCAACCCCAGATTCGACATCTGGGTGCCGACGACATGCCCTCTTCCCAATCCCATACGCTGTCTGCCACGTGCAATGATAAACAGAATGTCATCGCCATCCACCAGTTCACCTTGATGGTCAACCATAATGAGACGGTCGCCATCACCATCAAGGGCAATACCTAGGTCAGCCTTGTGCTCTAAAACACTGGCTTGTAACAAGCGTGGTTCGGTTGAGCCACAATTCTGATTGATATTCAGTCCGTCCGGATCGGCCCCCATTAAAATAACTTCGGCACCCAACTCACGAAATACATTTGGCGCAATGTGATAAGTGGCACCGTGAGCACAGTCCACCACAATCTTCAGATTCGATAAATCGACGCCAGTGGAGATAGTACTTTTGCAAAACTCAATATAACGACCTGCCGCATCGGCTATCCGATGTGCCTTGCCTAAATGAGCAGAATCCACCGTTTTAATAGGTTGATCCAGCATCGCCTCAATTGCCAGTTCTACTGAGTCCGGTAATTTTGTCCCCTGATCAGAAAAAAACTTAATGCCGTTGTCATGATAAGGATTATGCGACGCACTGATCACAATACCGGCCTGGGCATGAAATGTTCTGGTTAAATAAGCCACCGCCGGGGTAGGCATCGGCCCCATCAGATAAACGTCTACGCCGGCAGCTGAAAGCCCTGCCTGCAATGCTGATTCAAACATATAGCCTGAAATACGCGTGTCTTTACCGATGAGTACTTTGCTATTTCGCTCTTTGGCGAGAACCCTTCCCACCGCCCAACCGAGCTTTAATACAAAATCCGGAGTAATAGCACCATCGCCCACCCGGCCTCGGATGCCATCAGTACCAAAATAACGTCGTTTTTGTTCAATCAAAATCGTTAACCTGCATTACATGTTCACACAATCGTATTGCCTGTAGCGTCTCACGCACATCATGACTGCGAATAATTTTTGCACCCTGCCAAACCGCTATTGAGGCTAAAGCCAGACTTCCAGCCAAGCGTTCATCAACCGAAACCTTCAACATAGCACCGATAATGGATTTACGAGAGACACCAACCAAAACCGGAAGGTCCGATTCGGTGAATACCGATAAATGTTTCATTAAGCGCAGATTATGGCGGGCATTTTTACCAAAGCCAAATCCAGGGTCCAGAATAATTCCTGAACGCGAGATTCCCGCTGCTTCACAGGCAGCAATCCGCTCAGACAGAAAGTTATTCACTTCATTGACCACATCGACATAGTGGGGATGTTGTTGCATGGTTTGAGGTGTGCCCTGCATATGCATCAAACATATCGGTACTCCCAGGTCCGCGGCGGCCTGTAGCGCACCTTCGCCACGCAGCGCATTGACATCATTTATCAGGCTTGCACCGGCCGCTACTGCAGCTCGCATGACATCGGCTTTCATAGTATCGATAGAAATAACCACATCAAGCTCAGCATGAATAGCTTCTATTGCAGGAACAACACGGTGGATTTCTTCTTCAATGCCAACAGGTTCAGAGCCGGGACGAGTCGATTCGCCACCAATATCAATAATGGTGGCGCCATCAGCAACTAACTTGCGGGCTTGTTCCAGGGCTTTGTCAGCAGAAAAAAAACGCCCGCCATCCGAAAAGGAATCAGGCGTTACATTGACGATGCCCATAACCTGCGGGGCGGACAAATCCAGTGATTTTCCCGCAAAGTCCATGATCATGGTTTAACTATCTCAGTTTAATTGATCAGCAGGTTTACCCGTCGGTTCCGGGCCATCTTCATCAGGTTTTGCCGATGGTGGCGGCGTTGATGATTTGTCATCCCAGCCTTTTGGTGCACCTGGTTCACGGCCTTCCATAATGGCATCGATCTGATCACTGTCGATGGTTTCATAAGTGATCAATAGTTTGGCCATGGTATGCAATTTATCGAGATTTTCCGTCAGAATATTTTTTGCCCGATCATAGTTACGGGTAATCAAGGCACGAACATCTTCATCAATCTGCTTGGCTGTTAAATCAGATACGGCTTTGTGCTGAGTGACACTACGACCAAGGAACACCTCGCCTTCATCTTCACCATACGATAAAGGTCCCATGTTGTCAGAAAGTCCCCATTTGGTAACCATATTGTGTGCCAGCTCGGTTGCGCGTTGAATATCATTCGACGCACCTGTAGTCACCGCTTCAGCACCAAAAATCATTTCTTCAGCCAGTCGACCGCCATACAAACTGGATATCTGACTTTCCAGTTGTTGTTTGGTATAGCTGTAACGATCTTCCGTTGGCAGAAACATGGTGACACCTAACGCTCGACCACGTGGAATGATACTGACTTTATAGACCGGATCATGACCCGGAACGCTACGACCAACAATAGCGTGGCCAGCTTCGTGGTATGCGGTCAGTTCTTTCTCTTTATCACTCATGACCATGGAACGGCGCTCTGCACCCATCATGATTTTGTCTTTTGCCAGTTCCAGATCGTTCATGGAAACCAGGCGTTTATTGGTGCGTGCTGCAAATAAAGCGGCTTCGTTGACCAGATTGGCTAAATCCGCACCGGAAAAGCCAGGTGTTCCACGCGCGATGACGCTTGGATTTACATCTTCATCAGCGGGTACTTTACCCAAATGTACTTTAAGGATCTGTTCACGGCCACGAATATCAGGCAATGGCACGACTACCTGTCTGTCAAAACGACCTGGACGTAACAATGCCGGATCCAATACGTCAGGACGGTTAGTTGCGGCAATAATAATGACACCTTCATTACCTTCAAAACCATCCATCTCAACCAGTAACTGATTCAGGGTTTGTTCACGTTCATCGTTACCGCCACCTAAACCGGCACCACGATGCCGACCAACCGCATCAATCTCATCAATAAAGATGATGCAGGGAGCATGTTTCTTGGCTTGTTCGAACATATCACGAACGCGTGATGCACCAACACCCACAAACATTTCGACGAAATCAGAACCTGAAATGGTAAAGAAAGGCACTTTTGCTTCACCGGCAATGGCTTTAGCCAGCAGAGTTTTACCCGTACCTGGTGAACCCACCATCAAAATACCGCGAGGAATACGACCACCCAGCTTCTGGAATTTACCAGGATCACGCAGGAAATCGACTAACTCATGTACTTCTTCTTTGGCTTCTTCAACACCAGCAACATCTTTGAAGGTCACTTTAACCTGATCTTCATTGAGCATACGGGCTTTGCTTTTACCAAATGACATAGGGTTTTTGCCACCACCGCCCTGCATCTGACGCATAAAGAAAATCCACACGGCTATCAGTAAAAGCATCGGGAACCAGGAAATGAAGATCTGCATCAACAGTCCAGTTTTTTCGACTGGCTCTGCTTTGATAGCAACACCGTTATCCAGCAGATCGCCAATTAGACCGGGATCATATTCAGGACTGAAGGTGGTAAATTGGCTTCCATCAGTTAATTTACCGGTTATGGTGCGTCCCTGAATATCGACACTGGAGACCGCACCGTTTTTCACATTACTGATAAATGTCGAATAATCCATTTCGCTCTGCTTAGTTTGTTGCGGACCGAAATTGTTAAATACCGACATCAATACCATCGCGATGACGACCCATAAAACAATGTTTTTCATCATGTCACTCAATGTTTGTTACCCCTAGTAACGTTAGTCTTTTTACTGTCATTTCAATCCACGTCCGAGTAGATATACTTCACGGCTCCGTGCGCGTGAGGCATCTGGTTTACGGGTAGTCACTTTAGTAAAGTGAGTACGCATGGACTTCAAAAAATCATCAAAGCCTTCACCCTGAAAAACTTTGACCAGAAAATCGCCCTGTTTACTTAAGTTATTAATTGCAAAATCCAAGGCCAACTCAACCAGATGCATACTGCCTGGCTGATCTATCGCATCCACACCTGTCATATTGGGGGCCATATCCGATAATACAAGGTCTATCGATTGTCCGGCCAATACTTCATTCAACTGATCCAGTACATGGTCTTCACGAAAATCACCTTCAATGAAATGCACTCCGCTCAGTGGCGTCATTGGCAAAATATCCAATGCAATGACTTTACCTTTGTCACCGACACGATGCAAAGCATAATCAGACCATCCACCGGGAGCAGAACCCAAATCGACAACCGACATGCCATGACGGATTAACTTATCTTTCTGATCGATTTCTTCCAGCTTAAACGTCGCTCTGGAACGATAACCTTTCTGCTGAGCTTTTTTGACATAAGGATCGTCAAAATGTTCTCTAAGCCAATTATGACTGGATTTACTTCGCGCCATATCAGGTCTGCCGTGCAGTATGTTGTTTATCGGTACTCAATACCAGCAACAAACCGGCAATGCTTAACATCAGATACAAATTTTGACTCAGCATATGCAGACGTTCGAAACTCCCGGCAAGCTCTGTATTCATACGCCAATTATCGATGGTTTTGATACTGGCCATTTCAGGTTGAATATACATACTGAATATCAATGTAATCATCAGCATGACAATCAATACCCAGAAGCGCCATGAATGTATCGCCCTGCCCCGCTGGATACTCAGTTTACCGAGTAAAATTAATGTTCCACTGATGAGACCAATTACATTGACAGCAAAAAACAGTTTAGCGGCATATTCGGCAGCAACCAGTGTTTCAAGGCTGACAAAAGCAAGCGGAACTGCCAGATAACCAATAGACCATAATGCACCTACCCACAATGTCAGTAACAGGCGTTCGCCGATGGTTTCAGAGAGGTTCAACATTTAATCCAGATAATGGATGCCGGTAATTTCATATTCAATCGCCCCACCAGGAGCCTGAACGGTTGCAATATCATCGACTTCTTTACCAATCAAAGCACGGGCAATCGGTGATGAAATGGAAATACGGTTCAATTTAATATCCGACTCGTAATCACCGACAATTTGATAACGCACTTCATCATCAGTATCGATATTCAACAAATCCACTGTCACACCAAACACAACACGACCGTCTTTTGGCAGGGCAGTTGGATCAATTACCTGACAATCAGCCAACGTTGATTCCAACTCCTGAATACGACCTTCTGTGAAGCTTTGCTGCTCACGTGCGGCATGGTATTCAGCATTTTCTTTTAAATCACCATGAGCGCGCGCTTCAGAAATCGCATTGACTATAGCTGGACGCCTGATGGTTTTCAGTTCATGTAGTTCATCTTTCAGTGCCTGGGCACCACGCTGGGTAATTGGAACGGCCATTAAATCAATTCTCCATGTAATGACTGTAAACGATTCACTGAAACGCTGTCTTCACAATGCAAGGCCAGAATCGTGGCACGAGCAGCAGCCAGAGTCGTGGTGTAATTCACCTGATGTTGCAATGCCGCGCGGCGGATCTCTCTGGAATCGGCTACGGCCTGGCGACCTTCAGTTGTGTTCACAATCAGAGCGATTTCATCGTTTTTGATCATATCCACGATATGCGGTTGACCCTCTGCGACTTTCTTCACTCGTTCGCAAGGCACGTCAGCCTCCATCAACGTTTGCTGTGTTCCACGAGTCGCCAGCAACGAAAAGCCTAAGCCTAACAAATCTTTGGCAATCTTGATAACCGCCTGTTTGTCTGCGTCGCGAACCGAGATAAAGGCTTTACCACCCACTGGCAGGCTGACAGAAGCCGCCAGCTGTGATTTGGCAAAGGCTTCGCCAAAGGTCCGTCCAACGCCCATGACTTCACCAGTGGATTTCATTTCCGGCCCCAGAATCGGGTCAACACCCTGGAATTTAATGAATGGGAAAACGGCTTCTTTGACAGAATAATAAGACGGAATCACCTCTTCAGTAACACCCTGCTCTGCCAGACTCATGCCCGCCATGCAACGTGCAGCCACTTTCGCCAAAGGCACACCGATGGATTTTGACACATAGGGCACGGTACGTGATGCACGTGGATTCACTTCCAGTATAAAGATACGGTCGCCCTGTATAGCAAACTGCGTATTCATTAAACCAACTACACCAAGCTCAAGCGCCATTTGTTTTACCTGAACCCGTAACTGGTCCATGATTTCCTGGCTCAGGCTGAATGGTGGTAACGCGCAGGCAGAGTCGCCTGAATGCACACCAGCCTGTTCAATATGCTCCATAATGCCGCCGATAAGCACTTCCTTACCGTCACATATCGCATCCACATCAACTTCAATCGCATCATCCAGGAAACGATCCAGCAATACCGGAGAATCGTTGGAAACCGATACAGCGGTCTGCATGTAACGTTGCAGTTCTTCTTCGTTGTAAACAATTTCCATCGCACGGCCGCCCAAAACATATGAAGGACGAACCACGAGTGGATAACCAATCTCGGCAGCCAGTGAAACAGCAGTATCGACTGAATGCGCCAAACGATTTGGCGGCTGCAGCAAACCAAGTTTTTCGACCATTTGCTGGAAACGTTCGCGATCTTCCGCATGGTCAATCGCATCCGGAGACGTACCAATAATCGGCACACCTGCCGCTTCCAGAGCACGAGCCAGTTTTAATGGTGTTTGCCCGCCAAATTGCACAATCACACCTTTAGGTTTTTCCAGTGCAACAATTTCCAGCACATCTTCCAGCGTCAGCGATTCAAAATACAGACGATCTGATGTGTCGTAATCGGTGGAAACGGTTTCCGGATTACAGTTGACCATAATGGTTTCATAACCATCATCGCGAAGTGCAAGCGCCGCATGAACACAGCAATAGTCAAACTCAATCCCCTGACCGATACGATTTGGTCCGCCCCCCAAAATCATAATCTTGTCACGATCGCTCGGATTGGCTTCGCACTCTTCATCATAAGATGAGTACATATACGCCGTAGATGTTGAGAACTCTGCCGCACAGGTATCAACACGTTTGTAGACGGGCCGTACGCCCATCGCATGACGATGGCTGCGGAATTGTTTTTCGGTTTTATGCAGCAATTTGGCCAGTCGTGAATCCGCAAAACCTTTACGTTTCAGCGCACGCATTTCCACTTCATCGATATCGTTCAATGAACGTTCTTTAAGCTGATTTTCAATTTCCACCAGCTCCTGAATCTGAATCAGAAACCATGGATCGATATGTGTCAGTTGCTGAACTTCATCAAAGCTCATCCCATAACGGAACGCATCACCGACATACCAGAGACGATCCGAACCCGGCAGGCTTAACTCACGACGTAACACTTCAGCGGCATTTTCCGCTTTCAGATCCAGAATTTCGTTAAAGCCATCCCGATCCGTCTCCAGACCGCGTAACGCTTTTTGCAGGGATTCCTGGAAGTTTCGGCCAATCGCCATAACTTCACCGACAGATTTCATCTGTGTGCTCAGACGATTATCTGCCAATGGGAATTTTTCAAAGGTAAAACGTGGGATCTTGGTCACCACGTAATCAATTGTCGGTTCAAACGACGCAGGCGTTGCACCACCGGTAATGTCGTTTTGCAATTCGTCCAGGGTATAGCCGACCGCCAGCTTGGCAGCCACTTTGGCAATCGGAAAACCGGTTGCTTTGGAAGCCAATGCAGAAGAGCGTGAAACCCGCGGATTCATTTCGATAATAATCAAACGCCCGGTTTCCGGATTCACTGCAAACTGAACGTTCGAACCACCGGTTTCCACGCCAATTTCACGCAGAACGGCCAGCGAAGCGTTACGCATGATTTGGTATTCTTTGTCGGTCAATGTTTGTGCCGGAGCCACGGTGATTGAATCACCGGTGTGAACCCCCATTGCATCCAGGTTTTCAATAGAACAGATAATGATGGCGTTATCTTTTTTGTCACGCACCACTTCCATCTCGTACTCTTTCCAGCCGATAATTGATTCTTCGATCAACAATTCGGAAGTCGGACTAAGATATAAGCCACGCTGACAGATATCGATAAAGTCTTCGCGGTTATACGCAATACCGCCACCACTACCACCCATGGTGAATGACGGACGGATAATGACTGGAAACCCGAACTTCTGTTGGACTTCCAGCGCTTCATCCAATGAATGTGCAATATCAGATTGCGGCATATCCAGGCCGATCTTGCGCATTGCGGCCCGGAACAAGTCACGATCTTCGGCTTTATTGATCGCTTCACTGTCAGCGCCAATCATTTCAACGCCGTATTTTTCCAACACACCATGTTTTTCCAAGGCCAATGCACAGTTGAGGGCTGTTTGACCTCCCATGGTCGGCAGAATGGCGTCAGGACGTTCCACTTCAATGACCTTGCTGACGGCCTCCCAGGTAACCGGTTCAATATAAGTTGCATCCGCCATATTGGGGTCAGTCATGATCGTCGCGGGATTGGAATTGACCAGAATAACCCGGTACCCCTCTTCACGCAGTGCTTTACAAGCCTGTGCGCCAGAGTAATCGAACTCGCAGGCCTGACCGATAACAATCGGACCAGCACCCAGAATAAGAATGCTTTGAATATCAGTACGTTTCGCCATGGTGTGTTATTTACCTGTCGCTTGTTCGAGTAGGTCGATAAAGTGATCGAATAGAGGGGATGCGTCCTGCGGTCCAGGACTGGCTTCCGGATGTCCCTGAAAGCTGAATGCCGGTTTGGTTTTATGATGGATACCCTGCAAGCTACCATCAAATAGAGAACGGTGCGTGGTTTCAACCGTATCCGGCAAGGTGGATTCATCTACGGAAAAGCTGTGATTCTGACTGGTAATCATCACCAATCCTGCCAACAACTCCTGTACCGGATGGTTGGCACCGTGATGGCCGAATTTCATTTTTTCGGTTTTTGCGCCACAGGCCAAAGCCAGTAACTGGTGACCTAAGCAGATACCAAAAATCGGCATCTCTTTGTCGAGGAAATACTGGATGGCTTTGATAGCGTAATCGCAAGGTTCCGGGTCACCTGGGCCATTGGCCAGGAAAATACCATCCGGATTAAGTTTCATCACTTCTTCAGCTGGCATTTGTGCTGGTACAACGGTCAATTTGCAGCCACGTTCAGTGAGCATACGCATAATATTTTTCTTGATACCGTAATCATAGGCAACCACATGAAAACGCGATTCAGCTTTGCGCGACTGGTTGTCGATATGCCAGACACCCTCAGTCCATTCATAAGCCTGTTTGGTAGAAACTTCTTTGGCCAAATCCATGCCTTTCAATCCGGCAAAGTCTCTGGCAGCAGCAATAGCGGCATCGACATCAATATTGTCACCGGCAACGATACAGCCTTTTTGTGCACCTTTTTCACGTAACAGACGTGTCAGGCTGCGAGTATCAATACCGGCTAATCCCACGACATTGTGGCGCTCCAGATATTTATCCAAAGCCTCTTCACCACGCCAGCTGGACATTACCGGGGACAGTTCACGAATAATCAGACCACTGGCATACACCTGGTCAGATTCTTCATCATCTTTGTTGACTCCAACGTTGCCGATATGCGGATAAGTCAGAGTCACAATTTGGCGGCAGTATGACGGATCGGTAATAATTTCCTGATATCCTGTCATCGCGGTGTTGAAAACCACTTCACCAACTGACTGACCCACAGCACCGATCGATTCGCCGTGAAAGACCGTGCCATCTTCAAGAGCAAGTAGCGCAGTTGTACGCAAGGGGAACCTCCACCAGATAAAAAAGGAACAGGGGAAAGGACGTTCTCCCCGGACAAAATCTTTGCAATTTTAGCCCATCTGCTGCCAATGCGTCCACGCTAAAAACGATGACAAGTTATCTTACCAGCGGTAGTATGAAGCGCAGCTTATTCACCTGGCAGAACTTATGACCCAACAGTTTTTTAATTTTTCCGGTTTTCCACAGCAAAGACCGCGCCGTTTGCGCAAAGATGACTTTTCCCGGCGGCTGGTTCGCGAACATAAATTAACTGTCGATGATCTGATTTATCCCTGCTTTGTGCTTGAAGGGCAAAATCAGCGGGAAAAAGTTAACTCAATGCCTGGCGTGGAAAGACTGAGTATTGATTTACTGCTTAAGGAAGCAGAAACCATTCATAAATTGGGCATACCAATGATGGCATTGTTTCCTGTAACCCCGTTGGAGCAAAAATCACTTGATGCTGCCGAAGCATTTAACCCGGATGGGTTGGCACAACGCGCAGTTAAAGCGCTGAAAGAAGCCTTTCCGGATTTAGGTGTGATGACAGATGTTGCACTGGACCCCTTCACCACTCATGGTCAGGATGGTCTGATAGATGACAATGGTTACATTATGAATGACGAGACTGTTGACGTATTAATCAGACAAGCTCTCTCTCACGCAGAAGCTGGAGCCGATGTGGTTGCTCCCTCCGATATGATGGATGGGCGAATCGGAGCGATCCGTAATGCTTTGGAAAATGCCGGTCATATTCATACCCGTATCATGGCTTATTCAGCCAAATATGCCTCCAGTTTTTATGGACCTTTCCGTGATGCCGTAGGCAGTGCGGGTAACCTGGCCGGTGGCAACAAATTCAGTTATCAAATGGATCCGGCCAATTCGAATGAGGCCCTGCATGAAGTCGCGTTGGATATTCAGGAAGGCGCAGATATGGTAATGGTCAAACCGGGCATGCCCTATCTGGATGTGTTGTATCGGGTAAAACAGACCTTCCAGAAACCCACCTTTATTTATCAGGTCAGCGGTGAATACGCGATGCTCAAAGCGGCTACACTCAAAGGCTGGCTCAGTGAAGAGGTGATCATGGAAAGTCTGCTGGCTTTTAAACGCGCTGGCGCCGACGGTATTCTCACCTACTTTGCCAAAGATATTGCGAACAAATTACAACGCTGAACATGACAGATAAATACGCAGTAATCGGCAACCCGATCCATCACAGTAAATCACCATTGATTCATGCTGAGTTTGCCAGACAAACGGCTGAAGATATTGAATACACGGCGATTGAAGTCCCACTGGAAAATTTACAGAACAGTCTGCAACAGCTGCGTGATGTTCTTAAATTAAAAGGTCTCAATGTCACCGTACCATTTAAGGAACAGGTATGGGCAATGGCCGATCATCGTTCAGCCCGAGCCGAACTGGCTGGTGCCGTAAATACCGTTATCTTTAATACTGATGGCTCTCTGTTTGGTGATAACACTGATGGTGTAGGCCTATGCCGTGATTTAACGGTCAATCATCAGATTTCACTTGATGGTAAAAGGATTTTATTGCTTGGTGCCGGTGGTGCTTCACGTGGCGTGATTGCCCCATTACTGGAATTTCAACCTGCCACTATATTTATTGCCAATCGAACCGCGGAAAAAGCCAAACATCTGGCAGAACAGTTTGATAAGGCTGGCAATGTAAAAGGTGGCGGATTCAGCGATATTCAAAGTGAATTTGATGTGGTGATTAATGCCACTGCCGCCAGTCTGCAAGGCGAGGTCCCACCGTTGCCTGACTCAGTGCTGGCAAAAGGCGCCTGTTGTTATGACATGATGTACAGTGATAAAGACACGGCATTTATTCAATGGGCCAAAGCACATTCTGCCGCCAAAACAATTGATGGACTGGGTATGCTGGTTGAGCAGGCTGCAGAAGCTTTTCATATCTGGCGTGGCGTGCGTCCACAAACAGCTTCCGTGATAGCACTGCTGAGAGAAGCTCCCTAAAACCTCATCCTGCATAAACTTACAGGATGAGGATAGATTGATATTTTAATCCTGCTTTCTTTGTTCGTACTCAGCTATTTTGTCTTGCAACTGCTGCTTTTGCTCTGTTGTTAACACATTGAAAATTGCATTATTTAATTTGGCTCTTTTAGCTAATTTTTCTGCATGAGATTCTGTAGCATCGTTGATTATGGCTTCAAGCTTGTTTTGATCCAGACGATCATTAAAGGCCAATCGATTTAATTTCCTTTGCAACTCCCAGTGTGCCTTCATCTCATTTCTTTTATCTGTCTGCTGGGCATCAACTAATTCTTTAATTTCAGATTTTTGTGCTTCAGATAAATCAACGCCCTGTAACATGCGTGGTATGCCATCATGCTCTTTATGCTTCTTCATCTCGGCATATTTCTCTCCTTCACCACAACTTTTATGTTTATCGGCCATGGCAGGGGCTGCTAAAAATAAAACTGGAATCAAGCTGAGCGTTATTAATTTAATACGCATTTAGTTTCTCCTGAGACGGTTAGTTTAAAAAATACTGTCAACTGACAGGTTGCAGACAGTATTGACGGATAAACTGTTAATGACTGTTTTGATATGTAAATTCAGGTAAAACACTGATTTACAAATAGCTGATTAAATTTTGTGAACGTATTATTACGTTAAAAATAACAGGAAATATCTGTGAGCAAAGTATTAATAATTGATGATGATGTGATTCTTTCTGGCCTATTTCAAGACTATCTTGAGGAAGAAAAATTTCAGGTTCGTACTGCAGATACAGCAACCGAAGGTCTGCAGCTTGCTTTGCAAGGTGAGTTCGACATTGTGATTCTTGATGTGATGTTGCCGGATATGAGTGGTACCGAAGTATTAAAAGCCATACGCAAACAGAGTCATGTTCCTATATTGATGTTCACCGCCAAAGGTGACGATGTGGATCGCATTATGGGACTGGAATCAGGTGCTGATGATTATGTTCCCAAACCCTGCACACCAAGAGAATTAATTGCCCGCATTAAGGCCATTTTACGCCGCAGCGAAATTACCCGACAGCAGCAACAGGATGAATCTGTCATTCAAACCGGGCCCTTACAGCTTTGGCCGCAACTTCGTAAAGCATTATGGTTTGATAGTGCGCTGGAGCTGACCAGTACCGAGTTCAGTCTGCTTGAAACACTGGCCAGAAATGCCGGACAGGTGGTCAGTAAAAATGCGTTATCCGAAGCAGCACTTGGTCGTCCTCTGGCAAGGTTTGACAGAAGTATTGATGTGCATATGAGCAGTATCCGGCATAAGCTCGGTCAGCAAGAAGATGGCCATTCCTATATTCAGACAGTTCGTGGCAAAGGATATCAACTGATTAAATAATGCGTAGTTTATTCTGGAAATTCTTTTTTGCTTTTTTGCTGGCCTTACTGCTGACCAGTATCGGGGTGGCCAGCGGCATGTGGTTACGTCACAATGCAGAGCGTCAGTCTTTTGAAGCTATTCCGGTACAAGTCGGCTGGAAAGCGGCAGATCTGGTTGATAGCGCCTCCGATATAGTGCGATATGCAGGCATCGAACCTCTGAAGAAATATCTTCGCGATCAACAGTTTAATAACATTACTATCTTTGCAATCACTCAAGATAATAATGATATTCTGGGCCGGGAAGTTGATGAAAATCTGCTCGCATCGACACGACAATTACTCTTTGAAAACCAGAGAATCCGTTCTGTTCGCCAGGCGATATCCGAAGATGGCCGGGCAATATTAATATTCATACCTTCACCAGAAAAACTTGGCCAGCAGTTTGCTCCGCCTAAACGGCCCAAACCGCCGCCACTTATATTGTTATTGAGTATGTGGCTGCTTTCGGGATTGTTATTCAGCAGTTTGCTGGCCTGGTGGTTCACCAAGCCGATCCGCATTCTACGCAATGCCTTCGATGATGTGGCTGATGGCAAACTGGATACCCGTATCCGTCCTGCAATGGGCAAACGTCGTGATGAATTAGCGGAACTCGGCCAAAACTTCGACCGCATGACCAGTCGTATCGGTCAGTTACTTAATGCCCAGAAGCGCTTGTTACATGATGTTTCACATGAGTTGCGTTCTCCGTTGGCACGTATGCAGGCGGCTATTGGACTGGCTCAGCAAAGCCCCGATAAAACAGCCAAAATGCTGGATCGCGTAGAACGTGAATCAGAACGCATCGATCATCTGATTGGTGACCTGCTGAATTTATCCAGAATAGAAAATCCGACCAGTGAAAATGATGAGCGGCAACACTTCGATCTCACCGGGATACTAACGGATATTATTGAAGACGCGCGTTTCGAGGCACAAAACAAAGCTATTCAAATCCAGCATAATACGTTTAACCATATCAACCTGTTTGGACGGGTTGAACTGATACATAGCGCTATCGAAAATGTATTACGAAATGCCATTAAATATTCACCGCAAAACGGAATTATTCAACTTACTGTTGAGAAATCATCAAAATACATTTCAATCAAAATAGAAGATCAGGGGCCGGGCATTGCAGAGCAGGATTTACAACAGATTTTCCAGCCATTCTTTCGCAGCCGGGATAACCAACATCATAATGGCATTGGTTTGGGACTGACCATCGCTCATCGTGCAATTGAAATTCATGGTGGTGAAATTACGGCAGCAAACAGGCAGGAAGGTGGACTCAAAATAGCCATTGTGCTTCCCGCCTGAAGCCGAGTAAATTATTTTAAAAAGTTAGTTTGTGACCCCACAGGCCACTCTTGCTCCACCACCACCTAGTGGTTTGGGATGATCAGAGTGATTGTCTCCACCAGCATGTACCATCAAGGAACGACCCTGTAAATCAGCCAATGTAAGCCGCGGAGCCAAAACAGGGTGTGTCGCCGTGCCGTCTTCAGCGACATATAGCGGCGGTAAGTCACCTGCATGACCGCTGCCCCAAGGAGTATCATGTTTACCGGTATTGTAAGGGTCATAATGTCCACCAGCAGCCAGGGCTGGAACCAGCTCACCGTCTTTTTCAGCCGCATCACAACTCGGATTCTCATGAACGTGGAACCCATGCAAGCCCGGGGTTAAGGCTTTTAAGTCCGGCGTAAAGACTAAGCCAAAAGCAGATTGATGTACTTCTACACTGCCCAGACTTTTACCCGTTCCCTGCTTATCGACTTCAAACAGCTCGACTTGGGTCTCTGCCATTGCCGCAGAAGAAGCCAGCGCAACTATGATGCTCGTCAGTATTTTCATCATTTACTCCTGAATAAAGGTGACATCTGGTCGGACTCGGTTGAATACATGAAGTTTCAATGATCAACAACCAGCTTATCATCCTTGTCTGAAGGGTCAGTATCATTGCCTGTTTCTACTTTACGCCTATCTCTTAACGATGCCAGCCAGCGACAAAACACATAAAAGACCGGTGTAAATATCAGCCCGAAGAAAGTTACACCCAACATACCAAAAAACACTGCTGTACCGAGAGCCTGACGCATTTCTGCACCAGCACCGGAAGCCAGTACCAATGGTACCACGCCCAGAATAAAGGCAAACGAGGTCATCAGGATTGGACGCAAACGCGTTCTTGCGGCTTCAATTGCTGCATCCAGACGATTTAAACCGCGATCTTCAGCCTGCTTGGCAAACTCAACGATTAAGATAGCATTTTTTGATGCCAAACCAATCAGCACCACAAAGCCAATCTGAACCAGAATATTGTTATCCATACCGCGCAAACTGACCCCGAGAATCGCCGCCAGTAAACACATGGGCACAATCAGTACTACGGCTAATGGCAACAACCAGCTTTCATACAAGGCAGCCAACAACAGAAAGACAAACACTACTGCCAGTGAAAAGCTGAGAAATGCCGTATCACCTGCCAGTTTTTCCTGTAAGGCCAGCTCAGTCCATTCAAAACTGATTCCTTCGGGTAACGTATCACTCAATAATTGTTCAACAATGGCCAGTGATTCACCACTGGAATAACCCGGAGCGGTATTTCCCTGCACTTCAATCGCCGGATACAGATTGTAATGTGGCAACCGGATTGGTCCCGTAATGTTTTCAAACGTCGCGATAGTTCCAATTGGCACCATCGCGCCATTATTGGAACGGGTACGTAGTTTTCCGATATCCTCAATCTCATCACGATAAGGACCATCCGCCTGTGCTACCACACGATACGTCCGATTCAGGAAGTTAAAATCATTAACATATCGAGAGCCAAGATAGATCTCCAGCGTATCGATCACATTACCGACCGGTACGTTGAGCATTTCTGCACGGGTGCGATCAATATCGGCATAAATTCTGGGGGTGCCAGAATTAAAAAAGGTAAACACGGCCGATAACCCATCCGTTTGATTGGCTGCGCCGATCACTTCATTGGTGACGGCCTGTAACCTTTCAAGACCAAGCCCACCACGATCCTGAACATAAAGTTTCCAGCCACCGGAGTTACCCATACCTCGAACTGGTGGTGGTCTGATAGCAAAAGCCATTGCCGCATCCACCTGTGATAAGGCTTGCTGTGAACCTGCCACAATATCGTCAATACTAATACCGGCAGCGATCCTGTCTTCAAATGAATCAAGCGGTGTAAAGATAACTGCTGAGTTCGAGGCATTAGTGAAGGTTGGGCCATCCAGGCCAACAAACAGCACAGCATGTGCCACACCCGGAACATCTCTTAAACGCGCAGAGGCTTCACGTGCCGCCGCATCTGTTCTTTCCAGCGTTGCCCCGGGGGGTAACTGTAATACGTTGATTAAATAGCCTTGATCCTGCTCAGGAATAAAGCCTGTTGGGACTTTATTAAACTGATACCCCGTGAACATAATCAGGCCGACATAAATCAATAGCATGATCGACAGCATTCGTAACAACTTGCGTGTCATCACCGAATAGCGATCGCCCATCCATTCAAACGCACGGTTGAAGCCATTACCAAAAGCGCGAAATGGATAACTTATTTTGCCCCAGACTCCGCTGGGCTGGTGACCATCGACGTGCGGTTTTAATAACAGTGCTGACAAGGCCGGTGACAGGGTTAATGAAACGATCAGCGAAATAATCGTTGCGGTAGCAATGGTCAAGGCGAATTGCTGATAGAACGCTCCGGAAATACCGGTAATAAACGCTGTTGGAATAAATACGGCCGTTAGTACGATCGCTATGGCAACCAATGCACCGCCAACCTCATCCATGGTTTTATGCGCCGCTTCACGTGGACTAAAACCATTACGGATGTATCGTTCAACGTTTTCAACAACCACGATGGCATCATCCACCACAATACCAATAGCCAATACCAGACCGAATAACGACAGGTTATTCAGTGAAACGCCCAACATCGACATGACTGCAAAGGTACCAATCAACGAAACCGGTATGGCTAGAATCGGGATAATCGAAGCACGCCAGCTTTGCAGGAACAACATTACTACCAGAATAACCAGAACAATGGCTTCCAGGATGGTGTGATAAATTTTCTCTATCGATTTGGCGATAAATTCGGTTGGGTCATAAATAATCTGATATTCAACGCCATAAGGCATGCTCTGGGCGATATCTTTCATTTCTGCCCGTAATGCCTGGGCGGTTTCCAATGCATTGGAACCGGGACGCTGAAAGATAACGACCGGTAATGCCAGGTTGTCATCCAAATAACCGATGTTGTTATAGTCCTGCGCTGCCAGCTCTACTCTGGCTAAATCACGTAACCTTACGGTTCGGCCATCCGTACCACGTTTGACAATGATATTGCTGAACTCATCCTCTTCCAGCAGACGCCCTTGAGTTTCCACACTCAATTCAAAACCGCCTTTGGTTTCAATCGGTTCTCTATTGATAGTACCAGCCGCTATCTGGGTATTATTCTCACGTAATGCTGCGACAACTTCACTAGCTGTCATACCAAATGCCTGAGCCCGTTCCGGATCAATCCAGATCCGCATGGCATAAGCCCGCTCAGCAACAATACGTGCCTCACCTACGCCATCAATTCGTGCCAGACGATCAACTACCTGGGTTCTGGCATAGTTTGAAACATAGAGGTTATCGCGACTGCCATCGGAAGACAGGATATGGATAACCATCATCAGGTCGGGCGAGTTTTTACGTATATCGATACCTTGCCGGGTGACCTCTTCTGGCAGCAACGGCTCAGCAATGGCAATACGGTTTTGCACCAGAACCTGTGCCGTATCCAAATCAGTACCCGGCTTAAAGGTGATATTT
Organism: Methylophaga sp. UBA2496; assembly: GCF_002341635.1. Lineage (NCBI taxonomy): Bacteria > Pseudomonadati > Pseudomonadota > Gammaproteobacteria > Thiotrichales > Piscirickettsiaceae > Methylophaga > Methylophaga sp. UBA2496. The sequence goes on from NZ_DDOK01000004.1 coordinate 345,055, forward strand.
AACGATGTACGCCCATCTGCAGTATTTTCAGATTTCATGTAGAGCATGTTCTCTACACCATTTATCTGCTGTTCCAACACTGTCGCTACCGTATTACCAGCGGTCTCGGCTGTCGCACCGGGATAGGTGGCGGTGACAGAAATACTTGGTGGCGCAATTTCAGGATACTGTGCAACAGGCAGATTGCTATAGGCAATCGTACCAACCAGTACAATCAGAACCGAAATTACGGTTGCAAAAATGGGTCTTTCAACAAAGAAATGTGTGAATTTCATGAGTCTTGCCCATTGTTTTGTGCCAGCTCATCAGCCTGATAGGGAACCGCATTGACTTCTGTTCCCGGACGAGCTCGCAATAAACCTTCAACGATAATTCGATCTGATTGACTCAAACCGGAGCGTATCACCCGCATATCACCCTGCAATGTGCCAAGTTCAACCGGTTTGGGTACAACCTTGCCTTCATCATTTACTATCATCACCACCTTGGCCGCCTGATCGGTGACAATGGCTTTATCCGGAATCAGCATGGCTTCATCATTCTGACTGGTCGGAAGCCGCAATCTGGCAAACAGGCCGGGTCGTAAAACACCATCAGCATTATCCACCACCACGCGCATTCTCAGCGTACCGGTATTTTCATCAAGTCGGTTATCAACAAAGTCGATACGTCCTTCGCGTGTCCATTCTTTTTCATCAATTAATTTGAGCTGAGTGGGCATGGTTCTGCCATTGGCAAGTTGCTCCTGTCCTTCAGGCAATCGTATCAATTCCAGATACTCTGTTTCGGAAACATCAAATACAAAATGTAACGGGTCTAGAGAAACTATGGTGGTCAGTGCCTGACCGGCATCACCACTACCAACCAGATTACCAACGTCAACTCGTCGATTTGAAATCCGTCCACTGACCGGGGCTGTAATTTTCGCGTATTGCAGATCCAGCTTGGCTGTTTTCAACGCTGCCGCAGCTGACGCGACATTAGCATTAGCTTCCTGAAAACGGGCGCGACGCGTATCCACTTCTTCCTGAGAAATCGCACTCTGGGTTAATAAACGCTCACCACGTTTGGTATCCAAATCGGCCAGTTTCAATTGACTATCCATTCTGGCCAGTTCGGCTTCCGCTCTGGCCACTGCAGCTTCATAGGGGCGTGGGTCAATTTCAAAGAGTAAATCGCCCTTTTCAACCATCTGGCCATCCTGGAAATGAACTTTATCCAGATATCCCGTTACCCTGGCACGCAATTCAACCATTTCAACGGCTTCAAAACGACCGGTAAATTCTTTCCACTCCGTCAATGCACGGATTTCCGGTTGTATTACCTGAACTCTGGGCAGGTTTTGTTCAGCACTGGCGGTCTGACCCAAAATACTTAACGAGAAAAAAAAGATAATTGCAAAAACCGGCAGAAATGCGGGGTTGGCGGCAAATGAAATAGCACGCATGACAGATCCTTTGTTAATCGCCAATAAAAGCGAGTGGAATAGACTATAATTCTTTCTAGAAAGGTTTCTGGAAAGATTAATGCAAGATTGTTTTAGGTGCAAGTTAATTTTTTTGTCATAATTCTGACACATTGGAGGATATAACTTGGCAGAGCGGATGAAAAATATTGAAGAAATTCTCGACCAGATGCGGTGCTGCTGGCAGGGAGATCTTGCAGCAGCTGAAACAGTAAAGCGGCTGTTTCGTGCACGGGAATTGTTTTTCTCTGATGCAAAAATTGTCATGGAACAATTTGATCTTAGTGTAGGCGAATTTGATGCACTGGCTTCTCTGCGTCTGCAAGGGGAACCCTACGAGCAAACTCCATCCAACATCTGTCAGGCGAATCTGGTAAGTTCAGGTGGATTAACCAAGGTGTTGAATAACCTTGAAAAAAACGGGCTAATCAGTCGTCGTCAATGTGCAGACGATCAGCGTAGTCGTCTGGTCAAACTGACGGATAACGGAAAAAAATTAATCAATGATGCTTTAGAGATAGTGCTGGCAAGACATGAAAAACAACTTAGCAATGCCTTAAACAAAGAAGAGCGGGAGACGCTCAATATGCTGTTGATGAAATTAAATCAGTCTGGTCTTCGCCACTAAGAAAAGTATTGTTTTCAATTAAAAAGAAAGGCCCCACAGTGGCGTTACGAACGGGGTTCTTGAACCTGTTGGTTCAAGTGGGAAACCGCAAGGGGATGGCAAACTTCCCGTCGGAGCGGGCTTGTTTTTCAACCCCGTAAATTTGGTTTCCTAAAGCATTTGCTTATCGGCTCAAGACAACACATGTCGCTATCGCTCACCGCAGGGTTAACTAAATGATACGCAACTTTACTTGCCAAGTCGCCAGAATTTTATAATTCCAACTGTCTATCTTCATTAATAAATGCACTAACCCGCTCTTTAAGCTGAGAAATTTTTTCGTTCACTTTCTCCAGGTCGTGGCTTTCATCCTGCTGCAATATGAGCAACTCGTGCGCAATATTTAACGCGGCCATGACCGCAATACGGTCCACACCCACGACTTTGCCACTGTTACGGATCTTTTCCATATTCTGATGCACCATGCGTGCAGATGCCATTAGCGCATCTTGCTGCTCTTCAGGGCAAGCAACCTGATATTCCTTACCGAGAATCGTGACGTGAACAGGTACATTCATAGTTCTTCATCCAGCTGTTTCAGACGGTTGACCATATTCTCGATACGGTTACGAGCAACTTCAGTTTTTTCAACTAATTGCGCGCGCTCGCTTAACCAGGCTGCCTGCTGAGAACGAAGTAACATATTCTCTTCACGCAAGCGTCTGCTGGCCCTTAGCAACTCATCCAGCTGCTGTTCCAATTGTTGAATCGGGTTTTTATCCATTAATATGCGTCTTGGCTATGCGAGAATAATGCCTAACTATAGACGTGCGCCGTTGACTCGGTCAACAACTGCATGATGTGTTTTTTAATTTCAGGTTGTATCTCTATGTCTCAATTATATTTTCCATCCCTGTCACCGGAAAACGTGACCGCCGACGGACCTGCCAGCACAGCCGAACTGCAAGGCGCGTTATGTGGTTTGTTATGCATGGATGCTCAGGCCAATCGCAATACCTGGTATAGCGACTTGTTTGAAGACTACCAGCCCGGTGAAGAGGAAAAACAGAACCTGCTGGGCCTGTTTGATGAAACCATTCAGTCACTCAACAGCCTGGACTTTGATTTCCAGCTGGAACTGCCCGATGATGATGCGCCAATAGGCTCCCGTCTTGCAGCGCTAAGCGATTGGTGTCAGGGTCTGGTATTTGGTCTGGGTGTTTCCGGCCTGACCAATGAAACTGAATTAGCCGCAGATTGTCAGGAATATCTGACCGATGTGTTACAGATCAGTCAAATCGACGATATTGAACTGCAAACCAGCGACGACGATGACAATAACTATGAAGAATTAGTGGAATATCTTCGAATGGGTCTGTTTTTACTTTATGGCGAATTGCATCCCGTCGCCCCTGAAGACATAAAAATTGAGCATTGATGACTAAAAAAGAATTCGCCAAACGCCGTCAAAAACTGATGGATATCATGGGACCGGACAGCATTGCTGTATTACCAAACTCTCTGGTCCATCCGCGCAACCGCGATGTCGACTTTCCATTTCGCAGTGATAGTAATTTTCACTATCTGAGTGGTTTTGATGAACCCGAATCAGTACTCGTGCTGATTCCTGGCCGCGAACATGGTGAATTTATTATTTTCTGTCGGGAACGCGATCTGGATAAGGAAATCTGGGATGGTTACCGCGCAGGTCAGGAAGGTGCCATCGGCATGTATGACGCAGATGACTCCTACCCCATTGCCGATCTGGATGATATTTTGCCGGGATTGATGGAAGACAAGGAAAAAGTCTATTACACCATGGGAAATCAACCCGCGTTTGATCAGCACATGGTCGGCTGGCTCAATCATCTGCGTCAGGCTTCCCGCTCGGGTAAACATTCGCCCACTGAGATCATTGAACTTGAACATTGCCTTAATGAATTGCGGCTATTTAAGAGCAGCCAGGAAATCAAAAACATGCGTTTTGCTGCTGAAGCCTCAGTCAAAGCGCATATCCGAGCAATGCAGTTTACCCAGCCGGGTAAATTTGAATATGAAGTCGAAGCCGAACTGATTCATGAATTTATGAAACATGGCTGCCGCAGCCCGGCCTATCCATCAATAGTCGGGGGTGGCGAAAATGGCTGTATCCTGCATTATATTGAAAACGACAGTAAACTGAAAAACAATGATTTGCTATTGATTGATGCTGGCGCCGAATATCAATGTTACGCGGCAGATATCACCCGAACATTTCCAGTGAATGGCAAATTTACGCCAGCTCAGCGAGCGTTGTATCAGATTGTGCTGGATGCCCAATATGCCGCCATTGAGGCGGTCAAACCAGGAAATCACTGGAATCAGCCGCATGAAGCAGCTGTTCTGGTACTTACTGAAGGTCTGGTCAGACTGGGTTTGTTGCAGGGTAATGTCGATCAGTTAATTGAAGATCAGGCCTATCGTGAATTTTATATGCACCGCACCGGACACTGGCTGGGCATGGATGTCCATGATGTTGGTGATTACAAAGTCGGTGGTGAATGGCGGTTACTGGAACCCGGTATGGTGTTGACGGTAGAACCCGGTTTATACATCCGCGATCCGGAGCATATTGATAAAAAATGGCATTTCACCGGTATTCGAATCGAAGATGATGTCCTGGTCACCAAAGATGGACATGAGGTATTAACGGCTGGCGCGCCCAAAGAAATTGATGCGATTGAAACCTTGATGGCGGGAAACCTATAAGACTGTGGAAACCGATTTTGACCTGTTGATTGTCGGGGCCGGAATGGTGGGGGCAAGTCTGGCTCTCGCACTCAAAAACACTGGCTTACGCATTGCCATCGTTGAAGCACAGGATCTGCTTGCTGATCATCAACCGGGGTTTGATGACCGTGGCATTGCGCTGTCGCATGGTTCACAGCGGATTTTTGAAACCATGCAACTGTGGCCACAGCTCGCTCATCAGGCCACCGCGATTAAAGGCATTCATATTTCCGATCGGGGTCATTTTGGTGTTACCCGCCTTAACGCCGAAACAGAAAGTGTGCCAGCTCTGGGTCAGGTAATGACCGCAAAACATCTCGGTATTCAGTTAAATCAGGCCCTGCATTCTCACCCGACATTGGCTATTCTCACACCGCTGCAAGTCCAGACACTTGAGCAACATAATAAAGCTGTGGCTGTGAGATTGTCTGATGGTCAGCATCTCACCTGCAAATTACTGGTCGGCGCCGATGGTCAATTTTCCACTATCCGTCAGTTATTAGGTTTATCAAGCTGGCAACGCGAATACCAGCAAACAGCCATTACCACGAATGTTATTCCGGAACGCGCCCATCAGAACTGGGCTTATGAACGCTTTACCGAAAATGGACCCTTAGCGTTATTGCCGATGTCTGAAGGCCGCTGCAGTTTAGTGTGGACCGTTCAATCCGGTGAAGAAAAAGCCTTACTGGAATGCGATGAACAACAGTTTACTGAACAATTACAACAAGCTTTCGGCTATCGCCTTGGCTATTTCCAAAAAGTTGGCCAGCGCAGCAGTTATTCCCTGGGCTTAATGCAAACCCATCAACCTGTTCAGCAACGGGTTGTATTGATTGGCAATGCCGCCCATAGCCTGCACCCGATTGCCGGACAGGGCTTTAACCTTGGCTTACGTGATGCAGCGGTTCTGGCAGAGCTGATAGCACTGCATCCCGAAGACTGTGGTCACCTCCAGGTGTTACATGATTATGCTGACTGGCAGCAGCAGGATCAGGATAAAGTAATCAGAGCAACCGATTTCCTGGTGAAGACCTTCAGCAATAACGCCTTTTTACTGGGTCATGGTCGTTCTTTAAGCCTGGCCTTGCTCAACGGTTTACCTTCCGTTAAAAGTCGTCTGGCTAAAACCAGTATGGGTCTGAGCGGTAAACAAAGCAAACTGAGCCGAGGCCTGCCATTATGAAACATGATTATGATGTGATTATTGTCGGCGGTGGCATGGTCGGCACCACTTTTGCTCTGTTACTGGCCCAACAGACTCAGTTACAGATTGCTTTGATTGAAGCCCATCAACCAGAAAAACTCGCTCTTGAAGATGCACCATTGCAACGTGTCAGTGCGATTAATCCTGCCAGTCAACAGATCCTTTCTGCAGTCAATATCTGGCAATCCCTCTTCCCTTCCCGACTCGGCCCATTTGACAAGATGCAAGTCTGGGAAACAGCGGATAGTAATCTGTACTTTAATGCGGCTGAGATTGGTACTGCCTATCTGGGTCATATTGTTGAAAACCGGCATATTCAGCAACAGGCTATTGCCGAAATCCGCAAACATCCGCAAATTACGTTTATCTGTCCTGCTCAGCCAGAACAGTATCAGGCCGGTCAGATCAGACTGGAAAATGGCAAAAAATTAACTGCCGAATTAATTGTGGCTGCTGATGGTGCGCGTTCCATGTTACGTGAACAAACCGGTATTCAAAGCCGTGGCTGGGCCTATCAGCAACATGGACTGGTTGCAACCATCCGTACGGAAAACCCCCATCAAAAAACCGCCTGGCAACGTTTTTTGCCGGGCGGTCCATTAGCATTTTTACCGTTACATGATGGGTATTTGTGCTCGATTGTCTGGTCTTTACCGACTGAAGCTGCCAAACAGATGAAAGCTTTGGATAAATCCGATTTTGAATTACAGCTGGCTGAAGCTTTTGAATATCGCCTGGGCAACGTTGAACTGGTATCAGAACGCGCCAGCTTTCCGCTGGCACTGGCACATGCCAAAGAATACGTTAAACCCGGTTTTGCCTTATTGGGTGATGCAGCTCACACCATCCATCCACTGGCAGGGCAAGGGGTGAATATCGGTTTACAGGATGCCAAAGCACTGGCTGACGTTATTGTCTGGGCTGAAGCAAACCAACGACAGATTGGCAGCCTGCATACACTGAAAAAATATCAACGACGCAGACTGGCAGAAAACCTGCTGATGCAGTTCAGTATGGATGGTTTTCACCGTCTGTTTACCCAATCAGCTTCCCCAATCAGCTGGTTAAGAACAACCGGTATGCAACAGGTGAATAAATCACAATGGCTGAAAAACTGCTTTATGCTTCAAGCGATTGGCACTAAATAAACTCGTGGTTAAATGGGCAGGAACATCATCGATGCTGCCTGTACCACTACGGTTTTCACCAAACGGCCATTTTTTTGCGCGATGATCGCCGCCAGATTATCCTGCGTTGCAATCATGCCGCCGATAATGCGCTGAAAGCTTAAATTACGTGATTCTTCCTGCAGACTGTCACTTAACAATAAACGTTTACCATTTTCATCACGTTTTTCCGCCAGCATCCAGGCAGCAATTTCAATGTTACGGGCACTGTTGTAAAGCTTTTGCTGATCGACAGAGGACAGATAGTAAAATTCGGACTGATTGTTATACGACGCCATTAACATCCGTCGCATACCCACAGTAAATGCCAGTACCCTGTCGCCATCGTAATCTTCGGTCAATGCCAGACGAATGATCTCGGTCGGTTCAAAACCATCCCATTTGTCAAAACCGACATTCGCCGGATAGATGAATAATCTGGCTACACTGTCTTCCAATGTACGCAAATGACGATCATGACGCTGATTGGGATTACGCTGATACAGTTTGATGGTCAACGTTTTAAGATCCTGCATCAGCCGCTGCTGGTGCAGTTCAATGACATCGTCAATATTACTTTTGGCGAAGCTGGAAATATTCGGTGATCCTGCAGTCGAATCCGTCGCACAGCCTGGTAAAACAAAAAAAACACCGCATATCAGCAAAAGCTTATGCCATCGCATCAAATAATCTCTCCTGAGGTTGAACGTCCTTTAAGCCTTCTACCTGGAGATAGGCTTGAACTTGAGCTGGCAGTCTGGCTTGAGTGTCGTCACGCTCAGTTTCACGATTGGTCAGGCTGAAGTTACGTATGAACCTGGCCTGTTGACTATCATTATTATCATTTACGCCAATAACCGGACGACTGATAACCGGTTGGCGGTTTACATTATTGAATTCTGATTGTTTATCAAACACCACCGGGAGTCGAACAGATAACTCCTCCGGAGGCTTTACTGGGGTAAAAAGTACCGGTAGATTGCTATTGATTTGCATCCGAAGTTACCGGTTTTTTGGGGCCCTTGGAATGTTTATTACGCTGAGAGCGATTATCTTTGCTGTTGCCGCGAGCCTTATTCTGGTGGCGGGGAGCCGGATGACGTTCAGCTCTTATTCTCGGCTTGGGCGTCTCCAGCTGTTCATCTGAACTTTGTGCTACCGGCAGCTTGTGTTTGATGTACTGCTCGATATCCGGTAATGAAAATGCGTATTCTTCACAGGCCAGACTAATGGCAATCCCGCTGGCACCTGCCCGTGCAGTACGTCCCGTACGATGCACATAATCTTCCGCATCCTGTGGCAAATCAAAGTTGAATACGTGACTGACCTCTGGGATATGCAAACCACGCGCCGCCACATCAGTGGCAACCAGGTACGGAAACTCACCATCCTGAAAATGCTTCAATAAACTTTCCCGTTTTTTCTGCGGGACATCGCCGGATAATAACGCCGCTTTATAACCATTGCCTTCCAGATATCCCCATACCCGTTCAGCCACATGTTTGGTATTCACAAACACGATACTGCGCAGCGGCTGGATACGTTTAATCAATGCCAGCAATAATGGGATTTTCTCCTCGTTAGACGGGTAATAGACCCACTCTTCGATTCGATCACCCATCATTTTTTCCGGCTCGACCTGCACTTTTTCCGGGTTGTTCATATGCTCGTAAGCCAGCTCAGATACTTTGTAACTCAATGTCGCGGAGAACAACATACCCAAGCGTTTTCCAGGTTCCGGCAAGCGACGCAGAAAAAACCGTACATCCTTGATAAAGCCCAGATCAAACATTCTGTCGGCTTCATCCAATACCACCACTTCAATTTTATTAAGGTTAAACACCCGTTGCTTATGAAAATCCATCAGCCGTCCCGGCGTGCCGATTAACACATCGCAACCGTCCGTGATGGCATCACGCTGACGTTGATAATCTTTACCGCCATGCGCGATCACAATGCGCAATCCGGCATGACTATTTAACAATTCGGCATCTTTAACAATCTGAATTGCCAATTCTCGAGTGGGTGCCAGAATCAATGCGCGAGGTTGTTTTGAAGATGAATTTTGCGCATCCTGAGTATTTAACAGGCGCTGAAATGTCGCTAATAAAAAGGCGATGGTTTTACCGGTACCGGTTTGGGCCTGACCCGCGACATCGTGGTTTGCCAGCAATAGAGGTAAAGATTTAGCCTGTATCGGCGTGCAGAATTCAAAGCCCGCTTGTTGCAGGCCTTTCTGCAGGAGCGGATGAAGTGGCAGCGATGAAAATGCCGTGTCGGTGAGGTGAGCACTCATATAAATACTTGCATTACCTTTACTGATAAGAAAAAATGTTACTCAATGTTGGCTTGCGAGTATAGCGGTCCAATACTTTAGATACCACTGGAGATAAAACATGAGCGAAAACGTCACTAGTGTGACCGATGGCGACTTTGACAGCCTGGTTCTACAGTCTGATATGCCTGTATTGGTTGATTACTGGGCGGAATGGTGCGGTCCCTGCAAAATGATTGCACCCGTGCTGGAAGAAATCGGCGCTGAATACGCAGGCAAATTAAAAGTCTGCAAACTCAACATCGACGAAAATCCAGATACCCCACCGCGCTACGGTATTCGTGGCATTCCTACTCTGATGCTGTTTAAAGACGGCGAAGTGGAAGCGACTAAAGTCGGCGCTTTGACCAAATCACAATTGGCTGCGTTTCTCGACAGCAACATCTAATATTCTTGCTGCACTATCCCCACCACGCGTGGGGATAGTTGTATCTGAGATGCCTCAAAGACAAAGCCGCACGCTCCTCCTGGCAAATACTGCTGTGGGCCACCACTCCGAACTGTTACGAAACTGATGGATGTATCTGAACTACTTGACGATCTGAACAAACCACAACGTGAAGCTGTTGCCGCACCGCTGGGGCATACTCGTATTCTCGCCGGGGCCGGGAGCGGAAAAACACGGGTTCTGGTACATCGGATTGCCTGGCTGATTCAGGCGGAAGCTTTATCACCTGCCAATATTCTCGCCGTCACCTTTACCAATAAAGCGGCGGCTGAAATGCGTGGCCGGATTGAACAGATGCTCGGTTACCCGATTGGTGGTATGTGGGTAGGCACCTTCCATGGTTTGGCGCATCGGCTGCTGCGCTCACATTGGCAGGAAGCCGGTTTACCCCAAGGTTTCCAGATTCTTGACAGTGATGATCAGCTCAGAATGATCAAACGCATTATCCGCAGCATGTCGCTGGATGAAGCACAGTGGCCACCCAAACAAGCGCAGTGGTATATCAACGGCCAGAAAGACGAAGGCCTGCGCGCTGCGCATCTGCAGGCTGGAGAAGATCCTTATTCACAAAACATGCTGGCCATTTATCTGGCATATGAACAAGCCTGTGAACGTGCCGGTGTGGTGGATTTTGGCGAATTATTGTTGCGCAGTCATGAATTGTGGCTGAAACGTCCGGATATTCTGGCGCACTATCAACAACGGTTTTCACAGATCCTGGTCGATGAGTTTCAGGATACCAACACTATCCAGTATGCCTGGATCAGAGTATTGGCCGGTCAGACCGGACATCTGTTTATTGTCGGCGATGATGACCAGTCCATTTACGGCTGGCGCGGCGCGAAAATTGAAAACATCCAGAAATTTCATAAAGATTATCCTGATGCGAGCACTGTGAGGTTGGAACAGAATTACCGTTCTACCGGTAATATTCTTGCCGCTGCCAATGCGGTTATCGCCAATAACAGTGAACGCCTTGGCAAAGAATTGTGGACCGAAGATGCTGATGGCGAGCCGATACAACTCTATAACGCCTATAACGAACGCGATGAAGCCGCCTATCTGGTGCAGGAAGTTCGCAACTGGATGAATCAGGGGGGGCAACGCAGTGATGTTGCCGTGTTATATCGATCCAATGCCCAATCACGGGTCATTGAAGAAGCGCTGATGCAATCTGCCGTGCCCTATCGGGTTTATGGCGGCCTGCGTTTTTTTGAACGCGCTGAAATTAAAGATGTGCTTGCCTATTTAAGACTCATTAGTAATCGTCGTGATGATGCGTCATTTGAACGGGTAGTGAACACGCCTACCAGAGGTATTGGGGCTGCAACATTAACCCAGTTGCGCCAATATGCCCGTGAAACCAACCAGACCATGTGGCAGTCTGCCGTGGATTTTCTGCAGCAAAAAATCTTACCTGCACGCGCTGCCAATGCTTTGTCGGCTTTTCTGACCTTGATTGATTCATTAACACCAGAAGACAACACGATGTCGTTACATGAGCTCACGGCATTGGTCATTGATGAGAGTGGACTCCGCACGCACTTCGCCAAGGATAAAACTGAAAAAGGTCAGGGCCGTATTGAGAATATGGATGAGCTGATTAACGCCACCCGTGAGTTTATGCGTGCTGACGATGAAGAGGAAATGCCGCTACTGGATGCTTTTCTTGCGCATGCTGCATTGGAAGCCGGTGAAAATCAGGGCGATCAATGGCAGGATTGTGTTCAGTTAATGACTTTGCATTCAGCGAAAGGCCTGGAGTTTCCAATTGTGTTTATGGTCGGTATGGAAGAAGGCTTATTTCCGGGCCAGAAATCCTCTGACGATCCGCTCAGACTCGCTGAAGAACGCCGTCTCTGTTATGTCGGCATGACCCGGGCGCGTAAAACACTGTACCTGCTTTATACTGAATCACGTTACTTATACGGCCAGGAAATGCATCCCCGCCCTTCACGTTTTCTGAGTGAACTCCCCATCGAGCGAGTGCATAAGGTTCGTTCACAGCAAAATATGGCTGCCGCCGGGCTGACAGCACTTGCCAGTCGAACACAATCAGCTGATGATACGGGTTTCAGAACCGGGCAACAGGTGATGCATCAGAAATTCGGTCAAGGCGTCATTATTGACACCGAGGGTAATGGCAGTCACGCTCGGGTTCATGTGAATTTCAAACAAGCGGGCAGTAAATGGCTGGTCCTGGCCTATGCCAAGCTTGAAACCTTGTAATTCAGGAAAACGATAATGCATTTATCCGTATTTATACGACGCTTGGCACTTTTGGTCAGCATCGCTTTACTGTCAGCTTGTGGAGTAGATGACAGTAGTCCTTTCTCCGAAGAAATTGATACCAGCAAAGTCTATCGCTGGAAAATGGTCACCGCCTGGCCGCCGGGTTTTCCCGTTTTGCAGGAAGGTGCAGAACGTTTTGCCGCCAATCTGGAAGCCATGTCCAACGGACGACTCAAGGTTAAGGTATTTGCCGGCGGTGAATTGATCCCGGCTTTACAGACCTTTGACGCCGTTTCACAAGGCACAGTGGAAATGGGCCATGGCAGCGCCTACTACTGGGCGGGGAAAGTCCCTGAAGCTCAGTTTTTCTCAACTGTACCTTTCGGTATGACGCCGCGAGGCATGAATGCCTGGTTATATCATGGTGGTGGCCTGGATTTGTGGCGTGAAGTTTACCAACCCTACAATGTCATACCTTTCCCGCTGGGGAATACCGGTATTCAAATGGGCGGCTGGTTTAATAAAGAAATAAATTCGATGGCCGATTTGCAGGGGCTGAAAATGCGAATCCCCGGCCTGGGCGGCAAAGTATTTGCCAAGGCTGGTGGTAATCCTATCCTGCTGGCAGGCAGTGAAGTTTATACCGCACTGGAACGCAATACTATTGATGCCACCGAATGGATTGCTCCGTATCATGATCAACGTCTGGGCCTGCATCGTGCTGCGAAAAATTATTACTATCCCGGCTGGCAGGAACCTGGCGCCGTGCTGGAACTCAGCATAAATAAACGTGCCTGGAATTTATTGCCACCTGATTTGCAAGCTATTATTGAAAACGCAGCTAAAGCAGAAAATCTGCTCATGGCATCGGAAATGGAACAGAAAAATGTGGTAGCGCTGGCAGAATTACGTCAGCGTGATGATATCAACATTGTCCCTTTCCCTGCAGAAGTACTTAATACCCTTAAACAAATTACTGAGCAGACGTTGGCTGACGAAGCGGCCCAGAACCCCAAGTTCAAACGCGTCCATGAAGCTTATAAAGACTTCCGTGAACAGGACGAAGATTGGGCGACCATTTCTGAAAAAGCCTATCTGGATATCCCGTAATCATGGTACTTATTATTTTCACTCGTGAAGGACTGGAAGCGTTTCAAGCCGAAATCATTGATGATATTTCAGCTATCTGGCATAACCCGCAACTGCTGACAGAGGCTGAATGCGAGCTGTTTCAAAACCGTGGCATCAATTGTCTGGAATTACCGCAGATAATTGATGTTGAAAACAACAAGTCAACCTTGTGGGCCTTGGAATACGTCGAAAAAAACAGCCCCGATCAGGAGATAATGATTGAGTGCCTTTAATAAGACTATCAACTTCGGTCTGGCTTTACTGCTGAATCTGGCTTTCGCATCCACGCTCTTTGCCAGCGAATGGGATCATGCACGTCTGCAACTGGAACAACCACAAACCATTACCGTTTATCGTGACGCCAACTGCCAGTGTTGCCATAAATGGATTGAACATCTTGAAATACATCAGTTTGAGGTGATCGACATCATCAGCAATGATATGTCCAAAATTAAAGAAAAACTGGGCGTATCCAATATGATGGCGTCCTGCCATACCGCAGTTGTCAATGATTATGTAATTGAAGGTCATGTGCCGGCAGATGATATAAAACAACTATTACTCGATAAACCGGCTCACATCAAAGGTTTGTCAGTACCGCAGATGCCGGTGGGCACACCGGGGATGGAAATGGGATTGCGTAAAGATCATTTTATTGTGTTCAGCTTCGATGATGATACGCAGTACCAATTGTTTAATGCCTATCAAACCAACGCTGAAAATAACTATCTGCCATTAAACCACGCTGAGTAATGGAATTACTGATCGTCCTTGGGCGGGTTTTTTCTTCCGCTGCAGCTAACGTTTTTCAGAAACAATTCACTCATAAAGGTTTGCATTCACTGTTTATCGTGATGCTTTCCTATGTCGTTTTAGCATCCATCAGCCTGCCGTTATTAATACTGGTTGAACATAACGCTATTGAAGACGGCTTCTGGCTCAATATTCTGCTGGCAGCGTTGCTGGATATGGCCGGTACGCTGTTTCTGGTGCTGTCTTTATCCAAAACTGATCTGTCTGTTTTCGGGCCTCTTAATGCTTATAAAGTCGTTTTTTCGATGATACTGGCGCTGATATTTCTGGACGAAGTACCTAACCTTCAGGGTTTCACCGGTGTTATCATCATCTTACTCGGCAGCTTTTTATTATTTCCCCCGGTTGCCAGTACCTCATCAAATCGTCTGTGGCATTTGTTCAGACAGCGCGGTGTGCAATACCGGTTTTTATCCATATTGTTATTTTCAATTGGTACTTTACCGCTAAAAAATGCCGTGCTCAGTGGCGGAGCCTTAGCAACTACCTTGTATTGGTGTTTGTTTGGTTTACCGCTCTCAGTGGGCTTGTATTACCGGTTTGGTGGTAAGCGCTGGCAAAAAGACTGGCAAACCGCCAACCAACATCGGCATCATTTTCTCTGGCTCGGCAGTTTTATCTTTTTAATGCAATACACCACCATGCTGGTATTTTCACAATTACTGGTGGCGTATTCACTGGCATTATTCCAACTCAGCATGGTGTTACAGGTCTTTCTCGGCTATCGGATTTTTCATGAGAAACATATACTTCGAAGATTATCTGCCTGTGGAGTGATGATTGCGGGCTGTTTGCTTGTGTTAACCACTTAACTGACTACCGCCTCTTTCGGGCTAACGATTAATATTGTGGTATATTGCCCGCCACTTCTATGCCTGTTGTGATCCTTCAGGCGCTTTCGACTGATAAGATAAACACCATGACATTTGACGATCTGTTCCTTGATTATGAATTGATTGCTGCCGTTCGCGACAGCGGTTTTGAAAAACCGACTGAAGTCCAGCAACTGGCCATTCCGGCATTATTAGCCGGTCAGGATGTACTGGCCTGCGCCGCTACCGGTACCGGAAAAACCGCTGCATTTATTCTGCCTATCCTGCAACGCCTCAATGATGAACGGCATAAACATGATCAGGCGCGTATTCTGATTATGGCCCCCACCCGAGAACTGGCATTTCAGATCCAGCATGTGTTTCATCAATTAGGTAAAGCGTTCAAACCAACAATCGCCATGTTGACCGGCGGTGCATCGCCCTGGGCCCAGGTACAACATGCTCAAGCCCAATGCGACATTATTATTGCTACGCCGGGCCGACTTTTAGGTCTGGTTGAAGATGAGTCGGTTGATTTATCGGCCGTTGAACTGGTCATTATTGACGAAGCCGATCGCATGCTGGATATGGGTCAGGGGCCCGATGTATTGATGGCGCTGGCCACCATTAAATCCAAATTTCAGGCCGGACTTTTCTCAGCGACCTTAGCAGGCAGTGGTGTCAGAATTTTTGCCGAAGAACTGCTTAACGATCCGCAGGAAATCCATATTAATGCGGCCAATCAATTGGCAGAGAATGTCACCCAGCAGGTGTATCTGGCCGATAACCGTGAACATAAACAGGCCTTATTACTGGCATTTATTAACGCACCAGCCTGTCAACGCGCTTTAGTGTTCTGCAATAAAAAAATCCGCGCCGAAGAAGTCTGCGACTGGTTACAGTCACAAAATATCTCAGCTCAGTTACTGCACGGTGATTTTGATCAATCAATACGTCGTGAACGCATCCGTAAATTCCGAGCAGGCCAAATCAAAGTCACGGTCGCTACCGATGTCGCTGCCCGCGGACTGGATGTTGCTGATATCACGCACGTTATTAACTATGATTTACCGTTTCGCGGCGATAATTATATTCATCGCATTGGTCGCACCGGTCGTGCAGACAAACACGGCACGGCGATTAATCTGGTCGAACCGCATGATCTGAAAAATCTGGAACGCATTGAATATCACCTGGGACATGGTTTGCCGATTCGCAAATTAAAAGGATTAGCGCCTAAAGCCAAAGCCAACAAGGCGCGTTCCAAAACAAAAGATGAAAAAGCCCGTTATATTCCGAAAAAAGACCGCCAGCCATCAGAAGATAGTTAACCGGTATTACGCATACCCTGAGAAATAGCACTGATACTGCGTAACAGCGGATCCCGCCATTTGGCGGTTTCAGTTTCGGTATAACCACCAAACCGGTAACGCTTTAATAACAGCAACTGAATATGATTTAACGGATCCAGATAGGCCTGACGGCGACGCAGAGACAATGCCAATAGTGGATTTTCGGCCATCAGCTTTTCGGCTCCAGTCAGTTGCAATAACTGACTGACTGTTTGCTGATACTCCTGACGAATCACCTGTAAGACTTCTGCTGCCTGTTGTTTATCTATACACAAATCAGCATATTCTGCGGCGATCTCCATATCGGCCTTGGACAGTGACATTTGGGTGTTGCTGACCATCGCCCGGAAAAACGGCCATTCAAAATACATTTTTTGCAACGTATCGCGACGACCTGGATCATCAGCAACCCACTGAGCAATCGCACTGCCTATGCCATACCAGCCCGGCAACGTATGTCTGGATTGCGCCCAGGCAAATACCCAACCAATTGCTCTGACCGAGGATTTAGAACGATCACCGGCTTTGCGATGTGAAGGTCGTGAACCGATATTCATCAAACCAATTTCACTGATGGGACAGGCTTCGTAAAAATAATCCAGAAAACCGGGAGTCTGCTCAGTGAGTCGCCGATACTGCTGTTCGCCCAACTGCGCCAGTTGCTGCATGATATGCAAATATTCCGGTTTTTCCTGTGCTGAATCAGTGACCAGTCCCCTGCTGGCTTTGATCAGGGCTGACACGCCCATACCCAGTTCATAAGCGGCTGTCTCGGTATTGCCATATTTGAAAGACAATACTTCGCCCTGTTCAGTGAATTTAATTTGTCCGTGTACAGTATCTACCGGTTGGGCCAGGATCGCATCATGGGTTGGGCCACCACCCCGACCGATGGTACCGCCTCTGCCATGAAACATGCGGCAGCCAATCGCATATTGTTCGGATAGCCGACTGACGGTTTTCTGAGCCTGATATAAATTCCAGGCCGAGGCCAGAATGCCGCCATCTTTGCAGGAGTCTGAATAACCCAGCATCACTTCCTGCATATTGCCGGATGCGCTTAACAGAGTTCGATATTGGCTGTTTTCCAGCAAGGCAGACATTACCGGCTCGATATGTTCCAAATCCTCAATGGTTTCGAATAATGGTGAAACCCGGATATGGCAATACCAGCCGTGTTCATCTTCGCCAATCAAATCTGCAAATCTGGCCAGCAGCATCACTTCCAGAATATGACTGGCCTGGTGCGTCATCGAAATCACATAATTGCCAAACGCTTTTTCACTGACCTCTACCCGCAGTCGGGCAATCAGTCTGAATACATTGAGTATTTCCAGAGAGTCTGGCTGCAAATCGCCATAAATCTCTGGCAATCTTGGCGCCGCCAGTAAATCACTTAACAAGGCCTGCCGCTCGGCTTCATTCATTTGCAGGTAATGACGATTAAGTCCGGTGAGAGCAAGTATTTCGGCGACCGCGTCGGTGTGCTTGGAGGATTCCTGACGTATATCCAGATTATAAAGATAAAATCCGAAGGTTTTGACCAGTCGTATCAGATCAGTAAGCTCAGCAGCTGCAATCGCTATATCACCATTGTCGACCAGTGATTTATGTATCAGGTGCAGATCAGCAAGAAATTCATCTTCATTGTGGTAAGCCACACCCAGACTTTCAATTTGCAGATCCGGGCGGAAAAACTCTTCCAGCACGGCAAGATTATCCTTAAGCCGATAACGCATCATATAAAGTTTGCGACGATAAGGTTCATTCACAAAGCGTTGTGGGTTGGTCACAAAAGCACCAGCAAACCGCTGTTCACTCTGTTCAATATCCGCAGAGAGCTCTTTACTGATGTGGCAGAGTGGTTGCGATTGAGTCAGAATAAAACTGAGCTTGGTCACATCCTCCAGATAGCGGCGGATAACAGTGCGTTTCTGCAAAGCAATCGCCATTTCAGTTGTTTCAGCGGTCACGTAGGGATTGCCATCACGGTCGCCACCAATCCATGAACCAAAACGCAAATAATCCGGCACGACGATTGGGGTTTCGGGATCCAGCTCATCGCCATACACGCGGCGCAACGCATTTTCCAGATTACGGTAACTTCTTGGCACTGCATCAAACAGACTCACATTAAAATAATACAGACCGTTTTTGATTTCATCGCGCACCGATGGCTTAACCGCCCTCACCTCATCGGTTGACCAGAGCAGCTGTATCTGACGTTTCAAGTCAGTACGAATCTGCTGCTGATCAAAGGGAGTTAATAATCCTGCGGTAAGTTTCTCATCCAGCAAGAACACCCGGCGCAACATTTCCATTACGGTACGGCGTTTGGATTCTGTCGGGTGGGCAGTGAACACAGGCATAAAAACCAGTTTTTCCAGCAAAGCCTGTAGCTGGTCTACCGAGACACCTTCATTTTTAAACTGAGTCAGCGTATCCAGAAACGAACCATGCCAGAGATTGCCGCCATTACGCAGCTGGATTTGACGGTTATGATGGTGATAAGCCTCTTCAGCCGTGTTAACCAGACTGAAATATAAATTAAAAGCACGAATCACTTCCCGTAAGGTCAGTTCATCCAGCGATTCAATTTTATCTTTGAGGCTCTGGCGCAGCTCGGGATCTTCTTCTTTACGTAGGCGAATAAACCCCTTACGTAACTGTTCAACCGTTTGATAAACCGTGGTGCCGGACTGTTCGGCGATCACTTCCCCCAGTAAATTCACCAGAAAACGCACATGCGCCCGCAGATCTTTATCGGTGAGCAGTTCCAGTTCCGCTACATTGGTCAAATCAACCTGTTTTGTTGTCATGAGTTATCCACTAATTGCTGATAGAGATGCAGATACGCCTGCGCGCTGTTGATCCAGCTAAAATCCTGCACCATTGCAGTCAGCATCATCCGTCGCCATAGACGGGGATGTGAAAATAATTCATTTACTTTTAACAGAGTATCGTAAAAATCTTCCACTGTGGGCTCGCTAAATTTAAACCCGGTTGCCAGCATTTTCTTACGGTTTTCTTCGGTGGCATCCACCACCGTATCGGCCAGTCCACCTGTATTCCTGACAACGGGCAAGGTGCCGTAACGCAGGCTATACATTTGGTTTAACCCGCAAGGTTCAAATCGGGATGGCATCAGAAAGGCATCTGCACCCGATTCGATTTTGTGTGCCAATACTTCATCATAACCAAATTGTATGCCCACTTTGTCTGGGAATCTGGCCCGCAAAACCCGCAGATCCTGCTCTAATCCTGCTTCACCGCTGCCAAGACAAACCAATTGAATGTCTTTACCTTCATTTAATAAACGATTAACAGCATCAATGGTCAGATCCACCCCTTTTTGTGATACCAGACGGCTGATCATGCCAAACATTAAGGTGTCAGCTGATTCGGGAAGAAAGAAATGTTGCTGTAATGCTTTCTTATTAAGGGTTTTCGGCTTCAGGTTCTTAACACTGTATTGATGATTAATGAACTTGTCCGTTTGAGGATTCCACTCATTAATATCAATACCATTAACGATACCACTGAGCCGTGACTGATCTGCACGTAATGTCAGTAACCCCTCCAGCCCGTAGCCATATTCATAATGGCAGATTTCCTGAGCATAAGTCGGACTGACACTCGTAATGTGGTCGGCATAGATCAAACCACCTTTCATAAACGACATCATGCCGTAAAACTCAATACCTTCGACCTGCCATAAACGCTCCGGTAAATCGAGCATCTCAAAGACCTGGCGGGAAAACAGGCCCTGATAGGCCATATTATGAATGGTAAATACGCTGGCAGGACGACGACTCTGCAGACTGAGTAACGCGGGTATCAATCCAGTTTGCCAGTCATTGCAATGCACTACTTCCGGCTGCCAGTCCAGTCCTGCCTGATTGGAAGCAACTGCCGCAGCCGCACGGCAAAACAAAGCAAACCGCGCCGCATTATCAGCCCAGTCCACGCCATTAGCATCACAATAAGGTCCACCATCGCGGTCAAAATGTTCGGCTGAATCCACCAGTAATACGGTTACGTCACTGTCGGGTAGCTGTGTTTGTCGAATATTTATCGGTTGGTGATAACCATCCAATTTCAGGGTAGCGACCAGCGGACATTCCCCTAACTGTTTCAGCGTAGCGCGATATGCCGGCATGATAATACGAATATCCTGCTGCATTTGTGACAGGGCAAATGGCAGACTGGCTGACACATCTGCTAGCCCACCGGTTTTCATCAGCGGATAGACTTCACTGCTGGCAAACAGAATTTTTCGCACGTTGCGCTCCCAAAATTGTACAATTACCCAATTATATACGCTCAAAGGCACAGTCACAGCCTTGTAACGGGAGAAACCATGCAACCTTGTACTATTGTTATTTTCGGCGCCACCGGCGATCTATCCCAGAAAAAACTGCTTCCGGCTTTGTATCATTTACAAGCTGAAAATCGTTTGACGGATGATACCCGTATCATTTGTATGGGTCGTAAAGAAAGCACTCAACAGGAGTGGCAAGACCTGGTCACAGAATACGTTAGTCCGCGAGTTCGCGGCGGTATCAATGACGACTTACTGCAAAACTTCCTGAAGAAAGTGCACTATTTCAAATGTGATATCAATGAAGCTTTCAGCTATCACGAACTGAAAAAGCTGATTACTACGCCGGAAAATGGTTTCTCTCAAAATATCGTTTTTTACCTGTCCATCAGTCCCTCTTTATTCAGCGTGGTTGGCGATCAGCTCTCTGCCGTTGGTTTAAATCAGGAAACTGATGGCTGGCGTCATTTAGTCGTTGAAAAACCGTTTGGTTACGATCAGAAAAGTGCGGCCGAACTGGAACGCATCCTGCGCAAAAACTTCACTGAAGAGCAGACTTACCGGATTGATCACTATCTGGGTAAAGGCACGGTTCAGAATATCTTTGTATTCCGCTTTGCCAATCTGTTGCTAGAGCCTTTATGGAATCATAAATATATCGATCACGTACAAATCACGCATGCCGAACAGCAAGGTGTCGGTGGACGTGCCGGTTACTATGATGGATCCGGTGCATTGCGTGACATGATTCAAAGTCACTTGTTACAGGTGATGGCACTGGTGGCAATGGAACCTCCTGCCGATATGGATGACGAATCGTTACGTGATGAAAAGGTAAAAGTCCTGAAATCGATTCGTCCAATTACCAAAGATATCGTCGACCAGCATGCTTTCCGTGGCCAATATGCAGCAGGCGAAATCAACGGTAAACCGGTGAAAGGTTATCTGGAAGAAGATGATGCGCCGGCCGGCAGTGTGACTGAGACTTATGCTGCGATGAAAGTCTATATTGATAACTGGCGCTGGCATGGTGTGCCTTTCTATCTACGTACCGGCAAATGTATGCCTGAATCCAAAGCGATGATAGCCATCCGCTTTAAAAAACCGCCATTGGAATTGTTTAAAGACACCAAAGTGGGTGAAAGTCACGCCAACTGGATTGTCATGGGGCTGCAACCGGACAACACCTTGCGTATTGAATTACAGGCCAAACAGCCCGGACTGGAAATGAAGGCGCATACCGTTGGCCTGGAAACAATGGAATCTGACGACAACAAGCACAAGCTTGACGCTTATGAAGCCTTAATTCTGGACGCTATCCAGGGTGACCGTTCACTGTTCCTGCGTGCCGATGAAGTCAATCTGGCCTGGAAAGCTGTTGATCCGATTCTGGAAAAATGGGCGGAAGAACAGGACTTTGTCCACACTTACAAAGCTGGTACCTGGGGCCCTGAAGAAGTGAAATGTTTACAGGACAATCCATGCCATGCATGGCGTAATAACGTTTAAATGATAAGCCAAAAAAACCGGACATTGTCCGGTTTTTTTTAGCATTGAATTTTGTAAAGAATTCAGGTCAGAGCCTGACCCAGTTTTATCTTCATCTCAGCTTTCCATTCATCTTTCCAGGCCGGTGCATCCGCTGGAAGCAATAACACCACCGTAGAGCCCATATTGAAACGGCCCATCTCCTCTCCTTTATTCAGACGAATATTCTCGTTCGCATAATACCAGTCCAGAATATCCTTCGTGTAAGGCGGTGTAATCTCACCTTCGTGCCACAAAGTTTCCATACTGCCAACAAAAATAGCACCCACCAGAATCAACGCCACAGGCCCAAAATCTGTCTGAAAAATACTTACCACACGCTCATTACGCGCAAATAATCGTGGAACACCACGCACAGTCAGTGGATTCACAGAAAATAATTTACCGGGGACATAACGCATCCGCGTCAGTTTTCCGGAAATCGGCATATGGATTCGATGATAATCACGTGGCGACAGATAAATCGTGGCGAATTGACCATTATCAAATTTTTCGGCTAACTCCTGATCTCCACCGAGTAACTCCAGTGCTGAATAATCATGTCCTTTGGCCTGAACTATTCTGCCTGAATCAATAGCACCTAGTTGGCTGATACAGCCATCTACCGGAGAAACAATAACATCGCTACCAATCGCAACGGGTCTGGTTTCAGCTTTAATCTTGCGCGTGAAAAAAGCATTGAAGTGTTCATATGAATTGATATCGGGATTTACGGCTTCTGTCATATCCACCTTGTACTGGCGAATAATGATTGAGATCATGCGATTCTTCAGCCAGGTGCTCCGGCATCGACAAAGTCGGTGCATCAATCGTGATAATAAATGTTGTGGCAGACAGTATTGAGGCAACGCCAGCCAGAAATCTTTTTTACTCGTCCCGGCCGCCTCAGTTCGCTGTAGATTGTTATTAGACAAATTGCCCCCTTTCACGCATTACCCAAGCTTGTCATAATCAAACACTGATATCACTAGCCTCTATCGTATATAGGAGTATACCAAGTCATGAAGAATCTGCTGCAAGCATTGATGATCACATTGCTCAGTTTCACCAGCTTTGCCAGTTATGCGGCAGGTGACCAATCAACGAAACCGTTGTATTACGTTATTGAAGAACCTTTCACCATTAACTTTTTGCGGCAAAGTGAAGAAAAAGCTCGCTACCTGCAAATCAAAGTGGCATTAAAGTCCAATGACCCCGCCATTCTTAATAGTGCAGATAGTAATCTGCCGATGATTCAGGATTCACTTCGTATCCTATTTGCAGAACAGAATATGAATACCGTGAAAAGTATTGAAGGTCGCAGCCGGCTTCAACAAGAAGCCTACGAACGTATCAAAGCGATTTTTGAAGAGGAAACCGGTAACAGCAATCTTGAAGCGGTTTATTTCACCACCTTTCTCTGGCAATGATCAGGCATGGTATTTGCTTAACACATTTTATCGATAGGACGTAAACAACATGGCAGAAATACAGAAAGATATCGAACTGAAACAGGGTATGAGTAAAAAAACCAAAATCATTCTGATTATTGGCATTGTAGTACTGCTGGCTGCGATTGGTGCCGGTGTTTACTGGTGGTTGAATAAAGATGCAGCATCAGCCGATTCGGCAGAAGCCACGACTGCGCCGAAAGCCACGCCAATCTATCATGAAGTGGCGTCGCCTTTTATTGTTAACTTCGCAGAGCAAAGTAATGATCAGGTTCGCTATCTGCAAATCAAGATGAAAGTAATGGCGCGCGATCAGGCATCTATTAATCTGTTTGCCTTGCATGAACCTGCTCTGGTACATGAGTTATTAATGTTGTTTTACAGTCAAAATTATGACGTTCTCAGTACCACTGAGGGAACGCAGGCTTTGCAGCAGGAATCACTGGAAACCATCAATACGTTCCTCAAGCAGCAAGACAACGCCATCACCGGCCTTGAAGCCGTTTATTTCACCAGTTTGGTAATGCAATAGTTATGGCCGTTCACGATATATTGTCACAGGATGAAGTCGATGCACTGCTGAATGGTCTTGGCGGCGACGAGATCAAGCAAGATAAGCCAGAATTAGATGAACATGGCAAACCACGGCGTTATGACTTCGGAAATGAAGAACGCATTATCCGTGGACGCATGCCAACGCTGGAAATGATCAATGAGCGATTTGCCCGTTATCTTCGCATTAATTTATTCAACATGTTGCGCCGTTCTGCTGAGATTTCCGTAGGTGGCGTGCAGGTGATGAAGTTTTCCGAATATGTGCATACCCTGTTTGTACCTACCAGTCTCAATCTGATTCAGTTACATCCGTTACGTGGTACCGGACTCATCGTGTTTGAACCAAAACTGGTATTCACTATATTAGACAATTATTTTGGAGGCGAGGGCCGCTTTCAGGCACGTATTGAAGGCCGGGAGTTCACCGCAACCGAACTGCGTGTTATTCGCATGGTGCTGAATTTATGCTTTAACGATCTCACTGAAGCCTGGTCTCCGGTGATGCCGGTAAAATTCGAATTTGTGAATCATGAGGTTAATCCCCAGTTTGCCAATATCGTCAGCCCCAGCGAAGTAGTGGTTATTTCCACCTTTCATATTGAGCTGGATGGCGGCGGCGGGGATTTGCATATCACGCTACCCTATTCCATGCTGGAGCCGATTCGTGAATTACTCGACACCGGTCTGCAAAGTGATCGCTCAACCGATGATGGGCGCTGGGCCAAATCAATGCGTGAAGAACTGATGCTGGCAGATGTCAATCTATCGGCAACACTGGCACAAACCAAGCTCACTTTGGAAGAAGTCCGTAAATTGAAGGTGGGTGATATTATTCCTATCACCATGCCCACAACGGTCACCACGATGGTGGAAAATATACCGGTATTTCGTGCCACCTATGGTGAACACAACGACAAAGCAGCGTTAAAAATCACCTCAATTATTGAACATCCGAAAGATACTACACCAAGTTATCAGCTGACAAAGGCTAAAAAATCATGAGTGAAGATACAAAACAATCCGATCAGGATCTGGCCGACGAATGGGCCGCCGCACTGGAAGAGCAAGTCGATGACGATACTGCGGAAGATCCCTGGGCGGCCGCACTGGAAGAACAGGCTGAAGCGGAATCTTCTACCGCACAGGCCAGTCCGGCTCCTATGGACAAACTGGATGATGAAGGTAAACCACGAACGGATGTAAATCTGGATATGGTGCTGGATATTCCGGTCACCATTTCAATGGAAATTGGCCGTACCCGCATCAGTATCCGCAACTTGCTGCAATTAAGTCAGGGCTCTGTGGTGGAACTCGACCGTTTGGCCGGTGAGCCGATGGATGTATTGGTAAACGACACCTTGATTGCCCATGGTGAAGTGGTGGTGGTAAACGATAAATTCGGTATCCGTCTGACGGATGTGATCAGCGCCGCCGAGCGGATTAAAAAACTGCGATGAGATACTGGCAAGTCATTACCGGCTTTACCGGTTTGTTTCCATTGATAGTGAACGCCGAAACAATGAATTCTGCTCCGGTCAATGCCAGCACTTTATTACAAACCATTTTTGGTCTGATTATGGTGTTGGCGGTGATCGTTTTTTTAGGCTGGCTTTTGAAACGCAGTCAATACTTTCACGCTGCACACCACGGCCAACTAAAAGTGCTGGGTGCTATTTCGCTCGGCACCCGTGAAAAAGCGGTTTTGATACAAGTGGGTGAACAACAGATTTTGCTCGGCGTCACACCACAACAAATCAATACTCTGCATACCTTGTCCGAGCCACTTTCCGTTCGGGAAACGCCTGTTAAAAGTGGTGATACATTTGCAGAACGTCTGAAACAAATGATGCAGCAACGAGGCAATCAATGATACGTCTCGGATTATTGTTTTTATGTCTCTTTTTACCCGGAATGGCATTGGCCGAACCCGGTATTCCGGCTCTGACCTTATCCACTGGCGAAGACGGATCGCAAAGTTATTCATTAACTCTGCAAATTCTGGCGTTAATGACCGTACTGACCCTGTTGCCGGCAGCATTGTTAATGATGACCTCGTTTACCCGGATCATTATTGTGCTGGCAATCCTGCGTCAGGCAATGGGGGTGCAATCCACGCCCTCCAACCAGATCATGATTGGTCTGGCATTGTTTCTGACCTTTTTTATTATGTCTCCGGTCTTCAGCAATGCCTATGAAAATGGTGTTAAACCCTATCTTGACGGCGATATTGAAGCTACCGCTGCTATTGAACAGGTCAGCCAGCCATTTCGTGAATTTATGCTGGCACAAACACGCGAGAGTGATATCGAACTATTCGCCGAAATTGGGGGTTATGCCGCGATTGAAAGTGCAGATGAAGTTCCGTTCACGCTGTTGTTACCCGCATTTGTCACCAGCGAATTAAAAACCGCTTTTCAGATTGGTTTTCTGATTTTCGTACCCTTTTTAATCATTGACTTGGTGGTTGCCTCAGTGTTGATGGCGATGGGGATGATGATGTTGTCACCCATGCTGATATCCCTGCCCTTCAAACTGATGTTATTCGTGTTAATTGATGGCTGGGCACTGCTGATGGGAACGCTGGCCTCCAGCTTTTATATTTAGCCATGACACCTGAAACCGTATTAACTGTCATGCAACAAACGCTCGAAGTGATTACGCTGCTGATCGTTGTTATCCTGATCCCGGCATTAATCGCCGGTTTATTGGTCAGCATGTTTCAGGCAGCGACATCTATTAACGAACAGACACTGAGTTTCATCCCCAAATTACTGGTGACGATTCTGGTGTTAATGGTGGCCGGGCCGTGGATGCTAAGTTTGGTCACCAATTATACGGTTCGACTGTTTGAAAACATTCCCTACCTGATCGGTTAGCCATGAACCTGTCAATCGCAGAAATCAGTGCGATGCTCGGTGCTTACATACTGCCGCTATTTCGCATAGGCGGTATGGTCATGGTAGCCCCCATATTCAGCAGTAATTTTATTAACGTCCGAACCCGCCTGATAATTGCGCTGGCCATCACTTTAGTGGTGGTTCCCACCATCAATACACCTATCCCTGTCGTTTCACCTCTGAGCGCAGAAGGTATTTTGCTGATCGCAGAACAGATCATGATTGGCATTTGTATGGGCTTTATGTTGCAACTGCTGATCAATGCATTCATTGTCGCCGGTCAGGTTATTGCCATGCAGATGGGCCTCGGTTTCGCGTCTATGGTCGATCCGCAAAACGGCACAACTGTCCCGGTCATCAGTCAGTTTTATATGATCTTTATCACCCTGATGTTTCTCAGCATCAATGGGCATTTAGTATTAATACAGGTAATGGCAGAAAGTTTTATTACCCTGCCGATTGGCAATGGCGGTATTGCAGCTGAAAGCTTTCGTGATATCGCCAGTCTGGCCAGCTGGATGTATGCCGCAGGTGTTATTATTGCCTTACCTGCAATTGGCTCTTTAATGATGGTGAATCTGGCGTTCGGTATTTTGTCACGTGCCGCCCCGCAAATCAGTCCCTTTTCGATTGGTTTTCCACTGACAATAGGCCTGGGGTTTGTGATTATTTACATCACCTTGCCTGCAGTTGGAAATCACCTGGTTAACTTTGCTGATCAAATGCTGCAAATGACGCGAATGCTGGTACAGAACAATGGCTGAGCAGGATAGCGGCCAGGAACGCACAGAAGACCCCACGGGCAAACGACTCCAGGATGCCCGGGATAAAGGTCAGGTTCCCCGCTCTCAGGAGTTAAGCACTGTCGTGGTATTGGTTGCCAGTGCAGTGGGAATGTTATTTGTCGGTGGTAATTTGATCAGTAGTCTTGGCGAAGTCATGACACAATCATTTTCACTTAATCGCAAGCTGATCATGGATCCACACATGATGGCACAACAGTTAATCTTTGCCTTGAAAATCATGGCATTGGATGTCCTTACCTTCCTTGCGATTACATTGATAGCCGCCTTATCAGCTCCGGCATTGATTGGCGGGTGGAATTTTTCTGCCCAGGCAATGGGGGTCAAGCTGGAAAAGATGAGTCCTCTTCGCGGCTTAAAACGTATTTTTGGTCCACAGGGACTTGTGGAACTTGGTAAAGCCCTGGGTAAATTTTTACTCGTTGGCAGTATTGGCACCTTGATTTTGTGGAGTCTGCGTGACCGATTATTGACACTGGGACGACAGGAAGTTCAAATCGCCATGACCGAGTTGGGCTATATCGTGCTGTGGGGATTTTTAGCCATTTGCGCCAGCCTGATTTTGATTGCGTTGATTGATGTTCCCTTTCAGAAATGGAATCACACCAAACAACTTCGTATGACAAAACAGGAAGTTAAAGACGAAAACAAAGAAACTGAAGGCAGCCCTGAAGTGAAAGGACGGATCCGCAGAATGCAGATTCAGTTGTCACAGCAACGCATGATGCAGGACGTGCCCAAAGCCGACGTTATTATCACTAATCCAACCCACTATGCAGTGGCCTTACGTTATGACCAGACAAAATCCGGCGCACCTGTTGTGCTGGCAAAAGGCACCGATCTGATTGCGCAACAGATCAGAATGGTCGGTGATCACCATGAAGTACCCATTATCTCTGCTCCGCCACTGACTCGTGCCGTCTATTACAGCACCGAAATCGGTCAGGAAATTCCATCTGGTCTATATATTGCAGTAGCCCAGATACTGGCGTTTGTCTTCCAATTGAGACGTTACAAAAATACTGGCGGAAATAAGCCAAATCTCAATACGGAAGACTTGCCAATACCTGATGAATTTAAACGAGATGAGTAGTCAATGGAGAATACAAGCCTGACAAGCCGTTTAGGTGGGGTTTTAAACGGTAATGTCGCGACACCAATGTTTCTGGTGGCATTGTTGGCCATGGTGGTCATTCCCCTACCCGCGTTTATGCTGGACATGTTGTTCAGCTTTAATATTGCTTTATCACTGACCATCGTGCTGGCCAGTGTATATGTACGTAAACCGTTGCAGTTTGCTGCTTTTCCAACCATCCTTTTATTGGCTACGCTATTAAGACTCGCCTTAAACGTAGCCTCTACCCGTATTGTTCTTCTTGAAGGTCACACCGGAACGGCCGCAGCGGGTGAAGTTATTGAAGCGTTTGGTGAATTTGTAATCGGTGGTAACTATGCGGTCGGTCTGGTGGTGTTTGCCATTCTGGTTATCATCAATTTTGTGGTGGTCACCAAAGGTGCTACCCGTATTGCTGAGGTTAGTGCCCGTTTTACCTTGGATTCAATGCCCGGTAAACAAATGGCGATCGATGCTGACTTGAATGCCGGCTTGATTGATCAGGATGAAGCCCGTCGGCGTCGTGAAGAAATCATGCAGGAATCGGATTTTTACGGTTCGATGGATGGTGCCAGTAAATTTGTTCGTGGTGATGCCATTGCCGGTATTCTGATCCTGTTTATCAACATCATTGGCGGTTTTGTCATTGGTGTTCTGCAACATAGCCTGAGCTTTTCAGAAGCGGCGCATAATTACACTCTGCTGACCATTGGCGATGGTCTGGTTGCACAAATTCCTTCTTTATTACTGGCTGCTGCAGCCGGGTTATTAGTTACCCGCTCGACTGCTGACCAGGATATTGGTGAGCAGATTTTCTCTCAACTGTTAAAAGAGCCCAAAACACTGGCCATCACCTCCGGCATTATTGGCGGAATGGGTTTAATTCCCGGTATGCCAAATGTGCCATTTTTATTATTGGCGGGAGCCGGTGCCGGCAGCGCCTGGTTAATTGCACAGCGTCAAAAAGCCGCCACGCTTGCCGCCGCTCCACCTCAACAACAGGAATCCAGTCGAGAACAACGTGAACTGAGTTGGGATGACTTAAGCCCTGTTGATCCGATTGGCCTGGAAGTGGGTTATCGCCTGATTCCGCTGGTCGATAAAAATCAGGGTGGCCAATTGATGAATCGCATTAAAGGCATCCGCAAAAAGATTTCACAGGAAATGGGTTTTTTAATTCCGCCAGTACATATACGCGATAATCTGGATCTGTCCCCAACAGCCTATCAAGTCACGCTTTTTGGTGTGACCTTCGGTGAGGCGGAGGTGTATCCGGATCGAATGCTGGCGATCAATCCGGGACAGGTATTTGCTCAGCTAGAAGGTATCCGCACCACCGATCCGGCATTTGGTCTGGATGCCGTATGGATTGAACCCAGCCAACGTGAGCACGCCCAGGCTCAAGGATACACCGTAGTTGATGTGGATACTGTGGTCGCCACCCATTTAAGCAAAATTCTGCAAAACCATGCACATGATTTACTGGGTCGCGAAGAAGTACAGCATCTGCTGGACAATCTCGCCAAAATTGCACCGAAACTGGTAGAAGGTCTGGTACCTGACACCGTGCCATTAGGCACCGTACAAAAAGTATTGCAGAACCTGTTACAGGAAAATATTCCAATTCGTGATATTCGCACCATTAGCGAAGCCATTGCCGAGCAAGCTGCACGCAACCCTGACCCAGAAGCCATTACCGCAGCAACACGGATGGCACTGGCTCATTCCATTGTGCAGCACATAAATGGCACCCAGCCTGACTTGCCTATCATCACGCTGGATCCAGAGCTGGAACAGATATTGCTAAAAACATTACAGGCATCTGGAGAAGGTGGTGCAAGTCTGGAACCAGGACTCGCAGAGAATATGCACAAAAATCTGCAAGAAGTGGCGCAACGACAGGAAATGTCTGGTGAAGCCGCCATATTGGTGGTTCAGGCAGGATTAAGGGGGTGGATTTCCCGCTTTATCCGTCATGCGATTCCAGGACTGCATGTGCTCTCCTACAACGAAATTCCAGATGATAAACAAATACGCATTGTGGCAAATGTGGGTCGATAACAAGAAGGTGATGCGATGAAAATTAAACGTTTCCAGGCAGCAGATGTACGTCAGGCCATCCGCGAAGTACGGGAAGTACTGGGGCCGGATGCCGTTATCCTCTCTAATACACGAGTAGATGGAGGAGTGGAGATTGTGGCAGCAACCGATTATGACGAAACGCAATTTCGACGCCAGGCTGCTGTTACTCGTCCGGTAAAAGAAGAACCCAAAATTGAAATCGATCCGACTCAACCTGCGGCCCCCGCATACGTCGCACCACAGCAGAATATCTGGTCGCAGGAACCGACACTGGTGCAAATGCGCAAGGAAATTGCCAGTTTGCGGGATATGTTACAAAATCAGCTGTCAGATTTGACCTGGAAGGATATGGCCAGACAGAGTCCGACGCAGATGCAGGTTTTACAGCGACATATGCGTATGGGGACGGAGGTTGAGCTGGCCAAACAGCTGGTCACAACAAGTCAGGGAATTGATGATCTGGAAACAGCATGGCGTCAGTCTTTAGGCAAATTAGCCGCACAAATCCCATTGTCTGATCAGGATATCATCGAAAAAGGCGGCATTATGGCGCTGGTGGGGCCGACTGGCGTGGGTAAAACCACCACCGTTGCAAAATTAGCCGCCCGTTGCGCTTTAAAACACGGAGCACGACAGGTAGGTTTGATTACCACTGACTGCTATCGCATCGGTGGCCAGGAACAACTTCGAAGTTATGCCCGTATTCTGGGGGTATCCTTAAGAGTAGCACGCAACCATCAGGAGCTCGGTGAAGCATTGAACGATATGCTTGATCGCCGGTTTATCCTGATCGATACTGCAGGTATGAATCCACGTGATATGCAATTAACCCAAAAAATTGCCATGTTAATGCAACATTCGCCTCGCATACGACATTTCCTGACGATTTCGGCAACCACCCAAAGTCATGCCCTGAGTGATATCATTAAGGCGTTTTCGCACCTTAACTTAAGCGGCTGCATCCTGACGAAAACCGATGAAAGCAGCAGTCTGGGTGGTGCGGTATCAGCAATTATTCGCCATCAATTGCCACTGGCCTATGTCTGTGATGGTCAACAAGTGCCTGAAGATCTCGGTTTGGCACGCCCTAACAGCTTAGTGAATCAAGCGAGCGAATTGATGCAATCTGAACAACAAGCACTGGATCCTCAAACCGTATCCAGTTATGGAGGTTTTGCCGCTTATGGCTGACGCGCCCCTAGACCAGGCAAGTGGTTTACGAAAAATGACTCACGTGCCGAAACCGGTAAAAGTAATCGCTATTGCCAGTGGCAAAGGTGGTGTCGGTAAAACCAATGTGACCGTTAATATTGGTGTCGCCCTTGCAACGCAGGGAAAGAAAGTTGTTCTGCTTGATGCCGATCTCGGTTTAGCCAATATCGATGTGATGCTAGGCTTACATCCGCAATTCAATCTTCTGCATGTATTGGAAGGCGATAAAAGCCTGAAAGATATTATGGTGGATGGCCCTTCCGGATTACAGATTATTCCCGCCGCTTCCGGTGTTAAGAAAATGGCCGAGCTCAGCCCGGCTGAACATGCCGGCATGATCCAGGCTTTCAGTGAACTGGATGAACACATTGATATTCTACTTATTGATAGTGCAGCCGGTATTGCAGACAGCGTAGTCAGTTTCACCAAAGCCGCTCAGGAAGTCATTGTGGTGGTCTGTGATGAGCCCGCGTCAATCACCGATGCTTATGCCCTGATAAAGTTACTGAGTCGCGAACATGGCGTTGAACGTTTTCATATTATTGCCAATATGGGACGCAGTATTCAGGAAGGTCGCGAATTATTCGATAAAATATCCCTTGTCTGTGATCGTTTTCTGGATGTGACCTTGAATTTTATGGGTATTGTGCCTTTTGATGAAGACCTTCGCCGGGCGGTTAAAAAGCAGCGTGCTGTCGTCGAATTTTTACCACGTAGCAAATCGGCCACCGCATTTCAGCATCTGGCAAAAAAAATCGATTACTGGCCGGTAGCCAAACAACCGAGAGGGAATATGGAGTTTTTTGTAGAGCGTCTGATACAGGCTAGTCTGGAAGCAGGTTAAGATGATTGGTGTAAGCATGTATTCCAGCCAAATTTCAGAACTGAGTCAGCATCAGCTGATTGAGCAACATGGTGGTTTGGTTAAACGTATCGCTTACCATCTGGTTGCCCGCTTACCCCATACCGTAGATGTTAATGATTTAATTCAGGCTGGAATGATTGGTTTACTGGATGCCTCCAACCAGTATAAAGCCAGTCAGGGCGCCAGCTTTGAAACCTATGCCGGTATTCGTATCCGTGGTGCAATGCTTGATGAAATCCGCCGTAACGATTGGGCACCGCGATCGGTACATCGCAAAGCCCGTGAAATTGCCGAGGTAATGCATCAGCTGGAACAACAGCTTGGTCGTGCTCCACTAGAGCAGGAAGTGGCGGATGCATTGCAAATGACTCTGGAACAATACCATCAGCAATTACAGGACGCTTCCGGTCATCAGGTATTCAGTCTGGATGATATGACTGATAATCAGCTGACCGATGGTGAGTCGTTTGGCAGTGATGATATTGGCCCGGCGGAAATCACAGAAAATAATAATTTTGAACAGGCTCTGACCGAAGCAATAGGCGCCCTGCCAGAACGTGAACGGCTATTGATGAGCCTGTACTATAATGAAGAATTAAATTTAAAAGAAATCGGTGAAGTACTCGGCGTCAGTGAGTCACGTGTCAGTCAGATCCACACGCAAACTGTGGTGCGATTGCGTAGTAAACTTCGCGATTGGATGCAGTAAATTTGGGAGGTATACCTTGGATAAAAATATGAAAATCCTCATTGTGGATGACTTTTCTACAATGCGACGGATTATCAAAAATCTATTACGCGATCTGGGCTTTAATAACACTGTTGAAGCCGATGATGGTTTAACCGCCCTGCCTATTTTGAATGCCGGCGGTATCGACTTTCTGGTAACCGATTGGAATATGCCTGGCATGCAGGGAATTGACCTGCTTAAAACAGTGCGTGCCGACCCTAAATTATCAACCTTGCCGGTATTAATGGTGACTGCTGAAACCAAAAGGGAACAAATCATTGAGGCAGCCCAGGCTGGCGTCAATGGTTATATTGTCAAGCCTTTTACTGCCGCAACCCTTAAAGAAAAAATAGAAAAAATATTTGAACGTATTAACGCGCAATAAATAAGCTGGAAAGGACATTATGGACGCTCTGAATAAAGCAGAACAACTTAAGGCCGCCCGGGCTCTTATCGAAGCTATCGAACAGGAAGACGATAGTCGCATTAAAACAGAATTGATGGCCTTAACCAACGCACGTGAAAGTGAACTATTCCAGCATATTGGCAAACTGACCCGTGAATTGCATGAAGCACTGAATAACTTCAAAGTCGATGCCCGGCTGGTCGATCTCACCCACATTGACATGCCGGATACCCGTGATCGTCTGAATTACGTTATTGAAACCACCGAAGAAGCTGCACATAAAACTTTAGGATATATCGATAAAACCCTGCCTTTGGCTAATGAATTGAAACAAACTGCCGCTAAGCTCAATGAAAGCTGGCAACGCTTTCGAAATCGGGAGATGTCAGCAACAGAATTCCGTGATTTAAGCCGGGAAATTGAAGCTTACTTACCTGTGGTGAATACGCATGCTGGAGAGATACATAATAACCTTTCTGAAATGACGCTTGCACAGGGCTTTCAGGACTTAACCGGACAAGTTTTACGCCAGGTCATTGGACTGGTGGAAGAAGTTGAAAACAATCTGGTGAAGCTGGTTAAGGTGGCAGGACAAACTCAGCAAAGTGGGGAAACGAAAGTCGTGGACCCATTAAAAGCAGAAGGACCGCAGATAAACGCTAAAAATAAACCGAATGTGGTCAACAGCCAGGACGATGTGGATGATTTGTTATCCAGTCTTGGTTTTTAGAAGGACAGGAGCATGGCCTTAGATACAGATGATGAGATTCTGCAGGATTTTCTGGTTGAGGCAGAAGAGATTCTTGATGGATTGAATGAGCAATTGGTTGCTCTGGAAACACAACCTCAGGATAAAGATTTACTGAATTCCATTTTTCGGGGCTTTCACACCATCAAAGGTGGTGCTGGATTTTTAAGTCTCGAGGCTATGGTTAATCTGTGTCATAAAGGCGAAGATGTTTTTAATCTGCTGCGCCAGGGTGAACGCCTGGTTGATGCCGATATGATGGACACCTTTCTCAAGGTGCTGGATATTCTGAACAGTATGTTTGCAGAGGTTAAAGCCGGTTCCTACCCGACTGAAGCTGATCCGGTAATAATTCAGCAACTGGCAGCTTACCTATCAGGCGATGCGCCTCCAGTGGTGGCTGAACCTGAACCTGAACCTGAACCTGAACCTGAACCTGAACCTGAACCTGAGCCCGAACCGGAAATCACCGTCCCTGCGGCAGATAATGTTGCAAGTGATGAAATCACTGATGACGAATTTGAAGCACTATTGGATCAGCTGCATGGCAATGCCCCGCCAGGCATAACACCTCCAGCAGATCCACCAAAGACTGACCCCGTAAACACGTCCGGTGATGACGAAATCTCCGAAGAAGAATTTGAAGCGTTGCTGGATGAATTACAAGGAAAAAAACCAGCAGCCAAACCCACTCCACCAGCAAAGCCCGCTGCCGAAGCAGCGAGCCCGCCTCCCAGCCCACCGAAGCCTGAAACAACGCCAAAGGCGGTTGACGATGGAGACTCAGTTACTGCTGTAAAACCGGCCGCTGCCGCTCCACAGGCAAAGGCTGCAGCAGACACCAGTGTACGTGTGGATACCGCCAGACTGGATGACATCATGAATATGGTGGGTGAGCTGGTTTTGGTACGCAATCGTATTAATACGCTAGAAGCCGCCTTTGAAAATGAAGAAATGGCCAAAGCTGTCAATAATCTGGCTGTGGTCACCGGTGACCTGCAAACTGCTGTGATGAAAACACGGATGCAACCCATTAAAAAGGTATTTGGTCGTTTTCCCCGGGTGGTACGTGATTTGGCTCGCAGCCTGAAAAAAGACATCAATCTTGAATTACGCGGTGAAGAAACTGATTTAGATAAAAACCTGGTCGAAGCCTTAGCCGATCCATTAGTACATTTGGTTCGCAATGCGGTTGACCATGGTGTTGAAATGCCGGATATCCGTGAAGCTTCAGGCAAACCCAAACAAGGCCAAATCGTCCTCGCTGCCGCACAGGAAGGGGATCATATTTTGTTGACCATCTCTGATGATGGCGCCGGCATGAACCCGGAGATATTGCGTCGTAAAGCCGTTGAAAAAGGCATGATGGATGAAGAAGCAGCCTCCAGACTGACCGAATCAGAATGCTTTGCTTTGATCTTTGCACCGGGCTTTTCAATGAAACAGGAAATATCTGATATTTCAGGTCGCGGTGTAGGGATGGATGTGGTCAAAACCAGTATTTCCAAACTGAACGGCGTCATTGATATTCAATCGGAAATCGGTAAAGGTACAACGCTTTCTATCAAAGTCCCATTGACCTTAGCCATCATGCCTACCTTAATGGTGATGCTGGGTAATCAAATCTTTGCTTTTCCACTGGTCAGCGTAAATGAAATTTTTAATCTGGACCTGAATAAAACCAATACCGTAGATGGTCAGCAAACTGTTATTGTACGAAACAAAGCCCTGCCACTGTTTTATTTACGCAAATGGCTTAATAAAGGTAATGTTTCAGAGTCTAAAGCAACAACTGAACATGTGGTTATAGTCAATGTCGGCACCCGTAAAGTGGGATTCGTTGTTGATCAGTTAATCGGTCAGGAAGAGGTGGTTATCAAGCCCCTCGGCGCCTTACTCCACGGCACTAAAGGCTTTGCAGGAGCAACTATTACCGGCGATGGCCGTATTGCGCTTATTCTCGATTTTCCAGAGTTAATGAATACCTACGCACATCGAAATTATTAAGGATATTTGTGACTGTTAAGGTACTGATTGTTGATGATTCAGCTTTTTTCCGCCGGCGACTGACTGAAATCATTAATGCCGATCCACGACTGGAAGTCATTGCCAGTGCAGCCGATGGTATGGAAGCCGTGGAAATGGTATCCCGTTACAGACCGGATGTTATTACCATGGATCTGGAAATGCCTTTACTGGATGGAATCGGTGCGGTCAAAAAAATTATGCGACGACGTCCTACCCCGGTATTGATGCTGTCGACCTGGACGACGGAAGGAGCCAAAGCTACGCTGGATGCATTAGACGCGGGAGCAATGGACTTTCTCCCAAAGCGTTTTGAAGATTTAGCGCAGGACAAAACCCGTGCCCGACAAAAATTATGTGATCGGATCAA
This sequence comes from Methylophaga sp. UBA2496, assembly GCF_002341635.1. Taxonomy (NCBI): domain Bacteria; kingdom Pseudomonadati; phylum Pseudomonadota; class Gammaproteobacteria; order Thiotrichales; family Piscirickettsiaceae; genus Methylophaga; species Methylophaga sp. UBA2496. Next base: position 382,498 of record NZ_DDOK01000004.1, read on the forward strand.
TTTTCTGGCAACCCATGCAAATCCGCATAAACAGACTTCTGTTGCCAAAACAACTGAGCTGACTCACCCTCTCATTCCGGCAGAAAAGAAAAAAATTGAATTAGTGGTGATTGGCACGTCAACGGGAGGACCTGTTGCCCTGCAAAATGTGTTATCACAACTACCGGCCAACTTCCCCTTCCCAATTATTTTACTTCAGCACATGCCGGCAACATTTACACCATCTTTTGCTGAACGCTTAAATTCACAATGTGATATTCGTATTAAAGAAGCTCAGCAAAACGATGTATTACGCCCAGGAATCGCCTATCTGGCCCCTGGAGGTCAACAGCTTTTACTGAAAGGTCGGCGTGGACAACTTTACCTGCAAGTCGACCCTGGTCCAGAAAATGCGACTTACAGACCCTGCATCGACGTTACGCTTGAATCCGTTTCTCAGGTTTGTCCTGCGCAGACCTTGACCATCATCCTCACTGGAATGGGAGCGGATGGATGTGAAGGGGCGATAAAAATGCATCAGAAAGGCTCGACCATTTGGGCTCAGGACCAGCAAAGCAGTACCATCTATGGTATGCCTATGGCTGTCGCCAAAGCGGGTGTTGCGGATAAGGTTCTGAGTCTTACTGAGATTGGTAAACTACTGACGGCGTTCAAATAGCGATGGATATCCTCAGCATACTCGGCTTACTGATTGGATTTGGCGCCATCATCGTCGGCCAGTATCTGGAGGGTGGTCATCTCGATACTATTCTGAATGCCGTAGCCTTGTTAATCGTACTGGGTGGTACACTGGGGGCAGTCATGCTGCAGACGCCGATGAATACCTTTATTCGGGCCCTGAAAATGACCGTATGGATTTTCAAGCCACCCCAACAATCGGCTAAACGCTTACTTGATAAAATTCTTGACTGGAATCAGATTGCCCGCAGAGAAGGGTTACTTCGTCTGGAGGCCATGGCCATGGAAGAAACTGATATCTTCACTCAGAAAGGTCTGCAACTGATTGCCGATGGTGCCGAGCCGGAAATCATTCGCGAAATACTGGAAACCGATCTCGATATCATGGAAAACAATGATCTGCAGGCGGCTAAAGTCTATGAAGCCATGGGAGGCTATTCGCCAACCATCGGTATCATTGGTGCAGTGTTAGGACTCATTCATGTTATGGGTAATCTGGCGGATCCCTCTTCACTTGGTTCGGGTATCGCCGTGGCATTTGTTGCCACCATCTACGGTGTCGGGTTGGCAAATCTATTGTTTTTACCGATGGGAAATAAACTTAAAACATTGGTACAACGTCGCACCCAATTACAAATGATGTTGATAGATGGCTTGATCAGCGTGGCTGATGGCGATAATCCGCGCAATATCGAGAGCCGTCTGCAGGCTTATCTGGGTTAGCCTGATGGCCCGTAGAAAACGGCATGAAGAACACGAAAACCACGAACGCTGGTTGGTGTCCTATGCTGATTTTATCACTTTGCTGTTTGCTTTCTTTGTAGTGATGTATTCCATTTCATCAGTGAATGAAGGCAAATACCGTGTTTTATCAGAAACACTGGAAAGCGTCTTTTCACAACCTACTCGCAGCAGTGACCCGATTCAGATTGGTGAAGTCAGCCGTGGACAAGGTGAACGTGTCGCTTCGCCGGGTAAGCCGGAAGTACCGGATTTTGAAATTGAACTGCCTGAACTGCCTAGGGAACGCCCTCCTGTTTCCGAGCAAAGTTTGCGCACCATCAACGATATCTCGCAGCAACTCAGCAACGCGCTTGCTGATTTAATTACCAATGAAGATGTCAGTATCAAGCAAACTGAAGACTGGCTGGAGGTGGAGATCAATTCCAATTTTCTGTTTGCCAGTGGTGATGCCCGTTTGGCCCGTGAGGCTGTACCGGTAATTGGTCAGATTGCCGATGTACTTGCCCCGGTCGCCAACCCACTACAAGTAGAGGGATTTACTGATGATCAACCGATTAATACACCGCGTTTCCCGTCAAACTGGGAGCTGTCAGCTGCCAGAGCGGCCAGTGTAGTGAATTTATTGGATCGCTTTGGTATTCAACCGGGCCGTATGTCAGCCATAGGTTATGGTGAGTTTAAACCAATTGCGGATAATGAGACCGAATTAGGCCGCCAAAAAAACCGCCGGGTGGTACTGGTTATTCTGGGAAGCCAGGAGAGCCGAAGAACCCTCGAAGTGTTTGATGAGCAATTGAATCGCAGTGAAACAGAGTCTGAAAACAGTATTACCCCCATTACTGACAGCCTGCCTCCTCCTGTGCTGGTACCCTCCGTTACTGACGAAGTATCTCCATGACGGTCTGGGCGATTGCCAATCAAAAAGGTGGTGTCGGCAAAACCACTACAGTGGTCAGCCTGGCCAGTCATCTTGCCAGAAAAGGTCATTCCACATTACTACTGGATATGGATCCGCACGGTTCGTTAACCACTTATTTTGGGTTTGATCCCGATAATATCGATCACAGTATCTACACTTTATTTCAACAGTCAGACCAGCAACCGCTCAACGCTATTTTCAAAACACTCAAAAAAACCAATCAGGATAATATTTACCTGTTACCCGCCGCAACGGCCATGGCAACCCTGGATCGCCAACTCAGTATCCAAAGCGGTAAAGGCCTGGTCATTCACAAAACCTTAAAGCAACTGAATGAGCGATTTGAGTATGTGCTGATAGACTGCCCGCCTATGCTGGGTGTTTTAATGGTCAATGCGCTGGCTGCCTGTGATGAGTTATTGATACCGGTACAAACCGAGTTTCTTGCCTTAAAAGGGCTTGAACGCATGTTGCATACTCTGCAGTTAATCAATCATTCCCGCCAGCACAAACTTCCGTACCTGATTGTGCCAACGATGTTTGATCGCCGTACCCGTGCCGGCGTTCAGACATTGCGTAAAATGCAAAAGGATTATGAAGAAAACCTCTGGCAGGATGCTATCCCGATTGATACACAATTTCGCGATGCCAGTAAGTCTGGCATTCCTCTGCCTGCGCTCAACCCAGAAAGTCGTGGCAGTATGGCCTATGAACGATTAATGAAAAAACTCACTAAAGCCCCAGCGGCAAAGCCCGGTCAAAATGTCTAAACCAATCCAGATTAAAGAACCAGAGCAAGCCTTGACAGCCTATCTGCAGGAGCTGTTACTGGACAGCGAACCGGAGACTTTGGAACACGTTGCAGTTGAAATAACTGAAACGGTGCCTGAGACTGAGCCCGGGATTATTGCCAGCCTCGCGAATACTTCTGACAAAGACACCCAGGCTTTATTATTTGAAGTGGCTGGTATGCAACTGGCGTTAACCCTGGATGAACTGGACGGCATAGAGAACTGGCCCGAAGAAGGTCTGTCACAGCTTCCTGGTCAGCCAGACTATATCGTTGGCACCCTAAGCCGCCCTAAACAGCATACTCAAGTAATTGATTTAACAACATTAATTACCAATAAATCAAGTAATTCAACAGATAACCGTTACATATTACTGGTGAACAATAAACAGCTGGGATTGGCTGTATCCACTATCCGCCATGTGGTTACGCTGGAGAGTGAAAATGTGCGTTGGCGGCGGGAACCGGGACAGAGACCCTGGCTGGCAGGTATGCTAATGTCACCTTTAAGCAGTATTATTTCATTAACAGAACTGTTAAAAATATTGCGATAACCGAATATAAAACTGGCACAGACTGTGCTTTGATGCTTATAAACACAGAACGTCATAAATTTGGCAGCCACTTATGTGCCAATATTTTGTGAATAAGGAAAATACAATGAGTGAGCAAGATAATCAGGCTGGTAATGACCCTATTCTGCAATGGGTGACTTATCAAATGGAGCAAGAAGTCTATGGCATCAATGTGATGCAAGTACAGGAAGTGCTGCGCCCGACTGAAATTGCGCCTGTACCGGGAGCTCCGGATTATGTGCTCGGCATTATCAATCTGCGTGGCAATGTAGTCACCGTGATCGATACTCGCAAACGGTTTGGTTTGTCCTCCCGGGAAGTCGATGAGGAGTCGCGCATTATTATTGCTGAGGTAAGCGGTAACGTCATCGGCATGCTGGTCGACAGTGTGGCTGAAGTTGTTTACTTGCATCAATCAGAAATAGACACGGCCCCGAATGTCAGCAGTGATGACAGTTCACGCTTTATTCAGGGAGTGTGTAGCCGTGATAAAAACCTGTTAATTCTGGTTGATGTCAACAAGCTGCTTAATGATGACGAAATAGCGGATATCGCCAGTTTCTGATGTAAATCATGGCAGACGAAATTCATCCAACCCAGCCACTTGTTCCCACCACCCGAGTGGACAATCCGGCGGATGAGAAACGACGCCATAAACCAAAGCAACAGGATGAGAAGGCACAAGAAGACGCTGATGAGGTTAAACCTAAACGGCCGCCTAAAACCGGCATTATTGATGAATATGTGTGATGTCTCAGGAGACATATCATGATGTTATATATCTTATATAGTTTGGTAGGTTTGCTGGGAATTGTGCTGCTTGTTACCAGCTACCGTTTCTTTCGCTTGAGTCGAGTTCAGGCAAGCCAAATCAGCTCTCTGCAGCAGCAGTTATCAGCGTTATGCAGCGCAGCAGTAGGCTCTGATGAACGTATCGTCCGATTTGAACAGGCCTTAATGAAGATTCGTGATCAGCAAAAAAGCATGGATCTCGGTCAACCACAACAACATAGCTATGAGCATGCAATTCGGCTGGCCAGAAAAGGGGTCGATATCAATCAACTTATTGATAATTGCAATCTGAGTGAAGAAGAGGCACTGCTGATTACCCGGTTGCACGGAGCACAGCGTCATTCGGCTACCGATTTGCATTAGGCTATGTTGATCTTTACGTAAGCACTTCAACTTTGTAACTCTGAAAGATCAACAGACCCTAAGGCTTGGTGGGCATTACCCGCTGTGGTTTACCGATTAAATATCCCTGAACAAAGTCCACACCAAACTCTTCCAGCATTTTCAGGGTTTCTCTGTCTTCGACAAATTCAGCAACGGTTTTTTTGCCGAGACTATGCGAAATATCGATCATCGACTTTACTAATAGCTGATCGACAGGGTCATTGTGCAGATTGGTAATAAATCCACCATCAATTTTAAGAATATCCACCGGAAAATGTTTTAGGTAGCTGTAGGAGTTGAATCCGGCACCAAAATCATCCAATGCAAATCGACATCCGAGATTTCGCAATCGATCGACCATTTGTTTGGTTTGTTCAAAGTTGGAAATTGCCGAGGTTTCAGTTATTTCAAACACCAGCCGGGATGGATCCGCCCCCGTTTCCAGTAACTTGCGCTCAACCAGTGGGTAGAGGTTTTTATCTAGAAAAATATTACCCGATAGATTAACCGCCAGCGCTGTATCGCCGGGAACATTTCTGAGCAATTCAAAAGCATGGTTAACGACCCACAAGTCAATCTGATGAATCAATCCCATGGCTTCTGCAACCGGTATAAAATCATGTGGGTAATACAGTTTATCACCCTGCCCACGCATGCGTATCAAACACTCATAGTGATTGATTTTTTTCTCTTTAAGCGAGTAGATAGGCTGAAATTCAAGAATGAAATTTTCTTGTTTTAATGCCGCACGAATTCTTGGAGCCCACTCGACACTATGTCTTAACGCATACATTTCCCGATCAGCCGGGCTGTATACATGAACCCGATTCCGGCCCCGTTTTTTAGCGGTATAGCATGCCTGATTAGCATGCGATAAGATTTCACCCACTGTAGAAATAGCGGCTTCGGTAATACATTTAACACCAATACTGGCGGATAAATGATATTCATGATCATGAAAAGTAAAACTGTATCCATCAAACATTTCCCGCAGGCCCTCAGCGCGGGCTATGGCAGTATCCGGTTCAATGGTATCAACTAATACAGCAAATTCGTCAGAACCAATCCGCACCAGTGTATCGCGGACTTTAAAAAAGCTCCGCAACGAATTGGCAACCTGAACTAACAAGGTATCACCAGCTTCATGACCTTCGGCATCATTCAGTACTTTAAAACTATCCAGATCGATATAAAACAACGCGCTACTGGTATGGAAGTTTCGTACCTGAGTCAACGTAATATCGAGCGCCTGTTCCAAACGTCGCCGATTTGCCAATCCGGTTAAATCGTCATGATTAACGGAAAATTGCAGTCTGGCTTCCATGACTCGCAACTGAGCATTTTCATCTTCAATCTGCTGCTGACGGAGATGATAATGGTCACGTTCACGTTTGGCAGCCAAAGTTGTCATGACCGCGGGAGGCAATGACTCAGCGGTAAGCGGGCGATATAAAAGTGAGGTGACACCATGTCCTAAATCCGTTAATAGCTGATTATGGTTCCATTGTGATTTTTCTGTCAGTGCGATAACCGGAATCAATCGCCATTCATCAAACTGATCCAACTTCAACCGGAGTTCCCGGGCATTACATTCACCCAAGCGGCAATCGAGGATGATCAAATCAATATCGCATAGGTCACCAGAAATGGCCTGTCTCAGCATTTGCATGAGTTTTTCCGGGCCATTGGCAGTGGAGATATTGGTAAAGCCACTCAACGACAACATGGTTTGCAGAAAAGCCAGATCAGAAAGCCGTGTCCCACTAATCAGAATCCGCGCAGCCAACAAGTCACTCACTTCCGCAGCAGATATCGGTGCCGTCAGGCTCTGCTCAGATGTCCTTGACATCGGTGACTCAACTGTTAGAAGTTTATTCATCTGGTTTGTATGCGGTTTCTTTATGACCGGTTTCAAGATACACGCAAATGAAAATAGCGGTTTTATATTTTAAAATCAACACTTAATGAGATTTTTGTAATGCTGTTTGTAAAGTATTGAAAAAAAAACAAGCCTCAAACTCAGTAATAATGCTTTAACGCAGATTAATCTGTACTGGAATTTAGCCTTTGTCCTTAGGGAATTTACCCGAAATAATATATGCGTAAGCAATCACTTCTGCGATAACTCGATAAAGCTCTTCAGGTATCGCTTCCCCCAGCTGCATTTCTTTCAGCATATCAGCCAGAACGGCATCTTCACGAAGGGGAATATTGTGCTGTTTAGCAATGCGAATAATTTCAGCAGCAATATCGCATTCGCCGCTGGCGGTCACTGTGGGTGCATTGTCTCCGTCATAATGCAATGCAATAGCACGTAACGGCTCTGCTTGTTGTTTCATACTGAGATATCCAGTAATGCATCTGACGAGTCAGTCTGCGCAACCGGAGATAACCACTCTACCGGCGCACAATGGCAGCTGAGCCGCTGAACCTGTAAATCCAGTGCTGATAGCTTGTCACGCAATAAACCGATATTGTCTTCCAGCAGCGCAACCGCTTCTGGATCTTCAGCAGTTAATGACACACTGACATTATTTGTCTGCAAAGCAATTGAAGCGCGCAGTTTCCCCAGGTTTTGTGTTTCCAGATTGAGTGTCACTTGCCACTGTTCTGCATCTTGCTCATCCTGCTTTGTTCCACGTTGCAATTGTAACTGCATCCACTGCAACTGTTGTTTGTCACGTAAGGGCACATCCATCAACCAGACTTGGGGCTGTGCGGGATTATCTGCTTCCCTGACCATATTCAATTGATTCATCTGAACTCTGGCAATCGCCGTTTCTACTTCGCGCAGTAAAACCTGTAATCTGGCTAATTCGTTCACACCAGCCTGAAATTGTGCATTTTGAGTACTTTGTTGAACAGATATATTCTGAAGGTTGAGATTCTGAACATTGGGACTGGTGTTGCCAGCCAGTCCTTGACCAGCCAGCAACATGGTTAATAATTGGGCCGGAGTTTGACCACTTGCCATAAGAGCGTTCGTAATATGTGATGGAAGCTGTTGCAAAGCGGAAGGCTGATTGAGCAAATTTATCAGGGCATTACGAATTTCCACCGGAAGATTCTGAGCATTGATTTGACCGTTTGCTGTTTGTCGGATCTGTCCTTCAAGTGCTGCAGCCAGTTTCAATAAATTCGCTTTGAAATCACCACTTATCACCGGATTCGGCTGCATCAATTGTCTTTCGAGAAACACTCCGGACTGTTGAATCGCTTGTTGCAAATTGGCTGATTGCTGAACAGTTTGCGTTTCGCGAATATTTTGCCATAGCTGACTTAGCGCATTTTGAACCGGAGTCATTGTTCTCAGATCCGGTAACGAATTGATCACATTTTGTAATTGCGGAGGTTGGGCGAAAACAAACGGCAATAATCGGCGTTGCTGGGAAATCAGATTTTCTGACAAATTCGGATTGGGCGTTTTTAGAGCAACGCTCAGTGGTGCGTTGCCCAGAATCTGTAATAAAAGCTGCTGTCCGGGTTTGAAACTGGAATTCAACCTGCTGATATCCAATTCCAGTGGCACAGGCAATTTTCCGGCTTGCGGCAATGCCAACAGGATAGATTGCTGAGGTAATAACTTAATGACTTCTGCCAGTAACGTTTGCCCTGGCCGGAAGTTCGGCATAACCGATGTGACAGCCGCCACAGAGAGTAATTTAAGTGCTACTTTATCACTGGCACCTGCATCGGTTCGTTGCAGTTCAAGAGTCTGTCCACGCTGCAAATCCACCCCGGCCTGAATGGTAATAACCCTTCCTGCTAACTGGATATCGACATTTTCGCCCGCCTTTCCAGCCGATATCACCACAGCCTGCGCAACTTGTCCCGGTGTCAACGCTGGCGTTTGACTTGCCGATCCCGTTACAGTGACCTGAGCAGCCTGTGAGGTCTGAGGTATTTGCATGAATTCACCTGGAATTAAACACAATGCTAGTATAACAACCAACTTGTTGCCAAAGACCGGCCAATGAAAAAATTCAGTACAAAATGGTATACCCGCCAAAATACAAGGATCAGTGGACCGTTCACCATAGCCCTGCTGAAAAGTAATCTGCAGTTAGGCAGAATTGATGCCCAAACAGAGATCAGTTCGGACCAAAAAAACTGGCAGCCATTAGGCGATATCATCGAACTGGAAGTTGTCGATCCTATCACCCCACCACCGTTACCTCTTGATGAACGTGATGGTTTTGATCGCCGCAATCAGCAACCTATGACCGAAGCTGAACGTGAAATGCGTCGGGAACAACGACGCAGACTGGAACCAGACTTTTTAATTCAGCAGCGCCAGCAACGCAGTGCATTATTACAAAAGCTCAAACCTCAACGTCCTGCCCGTTTCTGGCCATTGCTGATTATCAGCCTGATTCTCATCGCTATTTTCAGCTTCGCCATATTATTCCCGACACCGTCAAGTCTATCGGAAGCTGATTGTGACAGTGTGCCTGCGCCCAACGCGAACTGGGAAAACTGTCTGAAACCGGCAATGGATATTCCCGCTGCTAACCTGACCAAAGCCAACCTGCGTAACAGTGTGCTGGCCATGTCAAACCTGATGAGCGCCGATCTGATGGAAGTTGATATGAGTTATGCCGATTTACAACTTAGCAATCTGAGTTATGCCAGCCTGCAGGGAGCTAATCTGAAAGGCGCCAACCTGCAACAGGCTGATCTGTCCTACAGTAATTTATCCAACAGTGATTTAAGTTTTGCCAATTTACGGGATGCCAAGCTGGGTGGCAGCGATTTGCAAGATGCCAGGCTGGATAAGGCTATCTGGATTGATGGGCGGATTTGTGCAGCAGGTTCAGTTGGCAGCTGTTTGTAAAATACCTGCCATCAATGGAGTTTTTGCGGTGCGGCCAGCGTGAACGCCGGGATATCGACGGCAAATCGGCTACCATTATCATCCATCATGTTGTAATGGCCCTGCATCATACCAACCGGGGTATCCAGCATCGCCGCACTGGTATAAGTAAAGGTTTCAGTTGGTGCCAGATAAGGGTGCTGCCCCACAACACCATCGCCCTCCACCTCCTGCTCATGACCATCGCCGCCAGTGATTTTCCAGTAACGCGATAATAACCGGGCCGGGGTGTCGCCCTCATTGGTGATAGTAATGGTATAGGCAAAAAGATATCTTGCCCTTGCCGGATCGGATTCATGATCCAGGTAGGTGGTTTCTACATTAACCAGAATGTGATTTTTTTTATCTGTCATGCCGAACATTATAACGCGTTTCGAGCCAACAAACGTGCACCTAACAGCCCCACATCAGGATTATTAATCAGGTAGACCGGAATTTTTTCCAACACGCCGCGCATTCGCCCCTTGGCAAGAAAAAACTGCATAAAATGTTCCTGCTTAAACAACGCTGAATTTTTTGCGGCAATGCCACCAGCAATAAAAAGTCCGGCTCCGGGCAAAGCAGTCAGCGCCAGATTGCCAGCCTGAGCACCATATATCTGCATAAATAATTGCATGGTTTTTACGGCTAATGGATCTGATTGCTTAAGCGCATAGTCACTAATCTGTTCAGCAGACAAGCTTACACATGAATCGGCGGCTCCCTGTTGCTCAGCAATAAACTGATACAACATCACCAGACCGGCACCAGACAATACACGTTCATAAGAAACATGGTCGTATTGCTCGAACAGCTTTTCCAACAGTTTCTGCTGTGTTCGTTCCTGTGGTGCGAAGTCAGTATGACCGCCTTCCGTTGGCCATACTCGCCAACCTGTATGTATTGGTGACAGAATAGCCTGCCCCAAACCGGTGCCCGCACCAATAACTGCCCTCAGGGCCCTGGCTTGAGGTTCCCCCGCTTGCAGAACCGTTAAATCTTCTTCACCAAGCTCATCAATACCATGACCCACAGCGGCAAAATCATTGATCAAAGAAATCTCCGCAATCGGAAACATCACCTGTAATTTATCAATATCGATTATCCAGGCAAGATTTGTCAGTTGAACCCGTCGGCCAGTCAACGGCGCTGCCACTGCAAAACAGGCACTGCTGACAGGAAAATAACTCGCTGGCACTAACGATAAAAACGTTGTCAGCAAATCCTCAAAATCGGTATAGGCTTTATTATCAAACCGTTGCTGTACGATCACCTCACCATCAAAATGGCTTAATTGCAGCAAGGTTTTGGTGCCACCGATATCGGCAGCTAACAACGTTTTCATATTATTTCGCTGCGGCAGCGTTATCCATAAACCAGTAGTAATCCCCTGTTGGAGCAAGTCGTTGCACCGGTAATCCAGTTACCGCCCCGGTAGTGATATCTCTGACAATATCTGCTTTGGCTTCACCGGCAATAAAGACAATGACCTGTCTGGCAGCATTGATTACCGGATAGGTCAATGTCACGCGCCAGGATTGAAATTTTTCAACAAATAAACTGGCAGTCAACGTATCGGTTACTTCAAGTGCCGGAGTATCGGGAAATAATGAGGCGATATGGCCATCTGGTCCCAAACCCAACAAGACTAAATCAAATGGTCTATCTTCCATAATCAACTTGATGGTATCAGCATAACGAGTGGCCACTTCAGTGGCATCGCCACTCTCAGTGGGCATGCGATGCACATTTTCAGCAGGAATAGGTAAATGATCCAGCATAGCCAATCTGGCCATTTTAAAATTGCTGTCATCATGCGTCGCCGGCACGCAACGCTCATCACCAAAAAAGATCTGCACCCGCGCCCAATCAATCTGTTCGATATAAGGCGATGTGGCCAGCTTCTGATAGAGACCTTTAGGTGTAGAGCCCCCGGCCAGCGCAACATAAAACACACCCCGTTTAGCAATAGCTGAACGTGCAGTCACAACGAAATGTTCGGCAGCTGCTTCGATCAAGCGCTCTGAATCAGGCAGAATTTTTTGTTCAGCTTTCATGTCTATCCTCAACATTAACAATAATTTTGTGCGGTATCTCGCTGACAGTGTCAGCCAAATCCTGTTAATTTAGCAATCATGCTGTACTGACAGCAAGCCAAACTCGACTTCAAATTATCTTTCACAGGAACATTCTCTATGAAAAACACTTTTTTTGCCCTTACGATGTTGTTGTCATCCGCTGTGGCGGTTGCCGAAAATGATTTGAATTTTAATCTGGTCAACCTGAATGCAACAGCGGCTACAGAAGTGGCTAACGACCAGGTAACCAGCGTCATTCAGGTCATGCTTAATGGAACAGATCCAACTAAACTAGGCCAACAGGTCAATCAGCGCAGTAATCAGCTGTTGGAAAAAATCAAGGCTTATGACTCGGTAAAATCACAAACCACCGGCTATCAAACCCGTCCGATGTACAAAGACAGCCAAATCGTTTCCTGGCAAGTTAGCCAGCAAATTCGTCTGCATAGCCATGATTTCACACAAATGAGTGAGTTGTTAGGTGACGTGCAGGATTTGGGCACCGTGCAATCGATAGTATTTTCGCTGTCTGATGAATTAATCGAATCCACCCAGAACGAATTAATGCAGCAAGCTATCAGCAAATTTCGCGATAAGGCGGCATTGATTCAGCAGCAATTTGATGAGCCGGGTTATCGTCTGGTCAATTTATCAGTGAACACCAGCGGTTATGCCCCGGTTCATCGCATGGAAAGCAGTATGATGATGTCTGCCGATATGAGTAGCAAAAGTGCACCGGCAGCTCTGGAAGCGGGCAGTAATAAAGTGTCTGTTGATGTGCATGGGCAGATTCAGTTAATCAGCGATACCACTACCTTGACCGATTGATCACTTGAGAAACAAATCATAGGCCGGGTTATCGGTTTCCAGCCAATAGACATAGCCGAGGTTGTCCAGAAACGCCTGAAATTCTTCATTGAATTCAGGCGTCACCTGGATACCAACCAGTACCCTGCCATAGGCAGCACCATGATTTCGATAATGAAACAGGCTTATATTCCAGCGTTGGCCTATATGTGTCAGAAAGCGTAACAACGCACCCGGCCGCTCTGGAAATTCAAAGCGAATCAAACGCTCATTTTCGGCTTGAGGTGCATGTCCGCCCACCATATACCGAACGTGCAATTTGGCCATTTCATTATCGGTGAAGTCAATCCATTGATAACCTGCCTGCGTCAGGTTCTCAAACAAAATCTGCCGCTCTTCTTCACGCCCCGACATACGTACACCGACAAATACATGTGCCTGCTGATTATCAGCGTAGCGATAATTGAATTCGGTGATGCCTCGATCTGCCAATGCTTTGCAGAAGCGCTGAAAGCTGCCCGGCTGTTCATCAATGGTAGCGGCAAACAACACTTCCCGGCGTTCACCGATTTCGGCACGTTCAGCCACATGCCGTAACCGGTCGAAGTTCATATTAGCGCCGCTGTTAATCACCACCATGGTTTTATTATGTAAACCATTTTGCTGAATGTATTTTTTCGCACCAGCAATCGATAAGGCACCTGATGGCTCCGCAATCGAACGGGTATCGTCAAAGACATCCATGATCGCCGCACAGATTTCATCTGTTTCCACGGTGACCACATGATCGACCGTCTTTTGTGCAATGCGGAACGGCTCTTCGCCAACCTGCCTGACCGCTGTACCATCGGCAAACAAACCAACCTGATCCAATTTGACACGCTCCCCCGCATCCAGAGCAGCTTTAAGGCTGGCAGCATCTGCCGGCTCAACCGCAATGATTTTAATTTCAGGCCAGATAGCTTTGATATAAGCCGCCATTCCAGCCAGTAATCCGCCACCACCTACGGGAATAAATACCGCGTATACCGGATCCGGATGCTGGCGCATGATTTCCATTGCAATTGTGCCCTGTCCGGCGATCACCAATGGATCATCATAGGGATGAATAAACACCCTGCCCTGATCAGTTGAAACCTGCTTAGCATAATCAAAGGCTTCATCGTAACTGTTGCCATGCAAGGTAATTTCAGCACCTAACATGCGTACCGCTTCGACCTTGATGGGAGGCGTGGTGACGGGCATCACAATCACCGCAGAAATGCCCATTTTATTGGCGGCCAATGCCACGCCCTGCGCATGGTTTCCAGCTGAAGCGGCGACGACACCCTGTATACGTTCGGCTTCAGTTAAATGACTCATCCGGTTATAAGCGCCACGTAACTTAAAGGAAAATACCGACTGCAAGTCTTCGCGCTTAATCAGAATCTGATTATCCAGTCGCTTGGATAATCTTGGCATCAAATCCAAAGGTGTTTCGATAGCGACATCATAAACGCGCGCTTTGAGGATTTTTTCTACATAGCCTGTGAGCATGGGGTTCCAGATTCAGTCTGTTAGGTTAACGAAAGATGACTACGTTACCATTGACCGCTATTTATCTCTATAATTAGCCGGATAAAATCAAGCCATTCAAATTAACAAGGAATCGCAATGACTGCTGATGAAATGAAGAAACAAGCTGCCTGGTCGGCTTTGGAATATATTACTACCGACGGTGTTGTAGGTGTAGGCACTGGCTCTACCGTTAATCACTTTATCGATGCCTTAGCGACTATCAAACATCGCATCGAAGGTGCCGTGTCCAGCTCCAATGCTTCCACACAGCGTTTAAAAGATTATGGCATTGAAGTGTTTGATTTAAATGATGTGAAAGAAGTCGCGGTATATGTCGATGGTGCCGATGAGTCCAACCATAATCTGCAACTGATTAAAGGTGGTGGCGGTGCATTGACCCGCGAAAAAATTATTGCTGCGGTTGCTGATAAATTTGTCTGTATTGCTGACGCAACCAAATTGGTCGATGTATTGGGTAAATTCCCGTTACCGGTTGAAGTCATTCCGATGGCTCGTAGTTATGTTGCGCGTGAGATTGTCAAACTGGGCGGCCAACCGGTTTATCGTGAAGGTGTGATCACCGATAATCATAATGTCATCCTGGATGTACATGGTCTGGATATCATGGAACCTATCAAACTGGAAAAAACGCTGAACGATATCGTAGGCGTAGTGACTAACGGCTTGTTTGCCATGCGTCCTGCGGATGTGTTGTTGCTTGGCACCGAAAACGGCACTCAAACCGTCCATCCTAAATAATTTGCACCTGCCCGCTGTTAAGGCGGGCATTTTGCCAGAGCGAAAATATGTTCAGACCTCTAAGTGTCTATATCGGCACCCGTTATACCCGGGCCAAACGGCGTAATCATTTTATTTCGTTCATTTCCATGACCTCCATGCTGGGTGTTGCACTCGGTGTGGCGGCGTTGATTACTGTTTTGTCCGTAATGAATGGCTTTGAAAAGGAATTACGTGAACGGATTCTGGGAATGACTTCGCATGCCTTTGTTACCGGTTCCGGCGGCACGTTGTCTGACTGGCAAAAAGCAGAAGCTTTAATTGAAGGCTTTCCCCGCGTCATGAGTTCTGCCCCATTCGTGGAAGGCCAGGCGATGCTGAATCAAGGAAGCCGGGTTCGTGGGACCCAAATTCGCGGTGTGGATCCAGCTCTGGAGCCAAAAGTCTCTTCGATTGGCGACAAAATCATTCAGGGTCGTTTTGATTCTCTGCAACCAGGAAGTTACGGCATTATTCTGGGTAAGGATCTGGCCATCGCAATGGGTGTGGGCACCGGCGATAAAATTACCGTCATAACCCCGCACGTCACCCCAACTCCTGCGGGGGTGATTCCTCGCCTGAAACGTTTAACTGTCGCCGGTGTGTTTGAAATCGGAATGTATGAATATGACAGTGCTCTGGCCATCATGAATATCGAGGATGCCGCTAATTTATTCCGTATTCCCGGTAAAGTGACAGGGCTGCGCTTACAACTGGATGATGTTTACCAGGCACCACGAATTACCCGAGATTTATTACAAACCTTACCAGCAGAATACCGGGCAGCCGACTGGACCTATCAACACGCCAACTTTTTCCGTGCATTAAAAACAGAAAAAACCGTGATGTTTGTCATCCTGATGCTGATTGTCGCTGTTGCAGCATTTAACATTGTTTCA
This sequence comes from Methylophaga sp. UBA2496, assembly GCF_002341635.1. Lineage (NCBI taxonomy): Bacteria > Pseudomonadati > Pseudomonadota > Gammaproteobacteria > Thiotrichales > Piscirickettsiaceae > Methylophaga > Methylophaga sp. UBA2496. Next base: position 398,350 of record NZ_DDOK01000004.1, read on the forward strand.
ACATTGGTAATGATGGTCACGGATAAATATTCAGATATCGCCATTCTGCGAACGTTGGGCATGTCGCCACGCGGCATTATGGGGATCTTCATGGTGCAAGGCATTGTGATTGGACTGATAGGCACCCTGCTGGGGGTAATTGGCGGAGTCATTCTGGCGCTGAATGTATCGAATATTATTGCCTGGATTGAGATGCTGCTGGGTTATCAATTCCTGCCAGCGGAGGTCTACTACATTAGTGACCTGCCCTCAGAGCTAAACTGGAATGATGTGACCGTTATCGGTATTACCGCGTTTGTATTATCGATCCTGTCGACCATTTACCCTTCCTGGCGTGCCGCTCAGGTGAAACCGGCTGAGGCATTACGCTATGACTAATCATGTGATTCGCTGCCAGAATCTGGTGAAACGATATAAAGACGGCAATCTGGAAACGCCTGTATTACAGGATGTTAATCTTCAGGTGGTTGCAGGTGACCGTATAGCGATTGTCGGCAGTTCCGGTTCAGGCAAAAGTACCTTGCTGCATCTCTTAGGTGGACTGGACAGCCCAACCAGCGGACAGATTGAAGTATTGGATCAGGATATCAGTAAGCTGTCCGTCAATGCTTTGAGTAAACTGCGTAACCAATCTTTGGGATTTGTTTACCAGTTTCACCATTTGCTACCAGAGTTTACTGCAGAAGAGAATGTCGCCATGCCTCTGGTCATCGGCGGTATGCACCCTAAATCAGCGAAACAACAAGCATCTGAATTATTACAACAGGTGGGCCTTGGCCATCGCGTACATCACAAACCCAGCGAATTATCGGGTGGTGAACGTCAACGTGCAGCTTTAGCCCGTGCCTTGATTACCAAACCCGCCTGCCTATTGGCCGATGAGCCCACCGGCAACCTAGATCATCATACCGCTGAAGGGATTTTTGATTTGATTATGCAACTGAATGCCGAATTGGGTACTGCGCTGGTAATAGTGACCCATGACCGTCAATTAGCTGCCAGAATGGATCAGCAATTAACCTTAATCGACGGTAAGTTACAAAACTGACTTTATGGCTGGTTATTGTCGTTATCCTGTCGTGCTTTTTGACGGCGATAACGTTTTAACCAGCTATTAATCACCACCAGACGCCAGATCAATCGCACGATAATGACACCGGCCACGGCCGCAAACGCACCACAAACCACCGAACCAAGTAAGAACGGTTGCCAGACAAAGCCTATCTCCTGCCACAACCATTCCAGACTAAAAGCGAATTCATGGGTACGCAGTGGTACATCAAGCAATGTAGCGCCGACTTTGTAAGTAAAAAAGTAGATTGGCGCCATGGTCAACGGATTGGTTATCCAGACACACATTACTGCAATAGGCAGATTTACCCGTAACCAGATAGCCAGCAGACCAGCTACCAGCATTTGACCCGGCATCGGTATAAAAGCAAAGAAAACCCCTATCGCAACTGCCGCAGATACCGATCGGCGATTAAGGTGCCATAATTCCGGAGCCATTATCCTTTCGCCAAAACGACGCATGTGCTTATGCTCGCGCATCGTCACATGATCTGGCATTATTCGTTTTAGGAACTTACGAGGCATTATGTCTCAGCATTACGGACAAACGGCGGTCATTATAGGGATATATGATCAAACCTGCCATTGCATTTTTGTCAGGCTGTTTATTAGTGGCATGGTTGCCGCAGCTACCCTCATTGTATTGGCTGCTCACACTATTCCCCTTGATTGTTATTGCCTGGCGTTCGTCACAATGGACCATTTTGTGGTTTATTGTTGCTCTACTATGGACCGGTATCCAGACGCATATCAGATTAGATAATCAACTTGATGCCACACTTGAACGACAAGATATTCTGGTCAGTGGTTTCATTACTTCACTTCCCCATCATAACGTTCAACACGTTCGTTTTGAATTCAAACCAGAAAACAGCAGCGTAAAATTACCCGCCAAACTTCGTCTAAGCTGGTATTTTCCACCAGATATCACTCCCCAGGCCAACGAAAAATGGCAATTGCTGGTTCGTTTAAAAATGCCTCAAGGCATGGCGAATCCCGGCGGTTTTGATTATGAATCCTGGTTATTCCAGCAACAGATCGGCGCGACAGGTTATATACGACAATCAGAGCTGAATCAAAAGTTACAATCCGCCCCGATGTATTCGGTTAACTACTGGCGTGCAACATTAATCGAAAAGATGACTTCTCTAATGGAACATAGCCCGCATCTGGCCCTGATTCAGGGGCTGGGCGTTGGAAGTCGAGATCTCATGCAACCAGAACAATGGGAAACCTTAAGAAAGACTGGTACCAGTCATCTGTTAGCGATATCCGGTCTACATATTGGTCTGGCGGCTGCTTTGGGATTTTTTGCTGTCAAAACCGTTTGGCGGATGCGCAGTCGACACTTATTAATATTAAGTGATCGGCAAGCGGGCGCTATGGGTGGCTTTTTACTCGCTGTGTTTTATGCACTGCTGGCCGGTTTATCCATCCCAACGCAACGCGCTTTAGTGATGGTCAGTGTGGTCATGCTCAGTATTTTTATCAAGCGCCGTGTTGAACCGTTACAGGTGTTAAGCCTGAGTTTAATACTTGTTCTATTTATCGATCCGTTTGCTGTGTTGGCCGTGGGTTTCTGGTTATCATTTGCTGCCGTCATCTGCATTTTGTACGTAGCACAATATCGACAACCTGCCCGAAAATGGCTTTGGTTGCATATTCACTTTTGGATAGCCGTTGGCTTGACGCCTCTGTTGCTGCTGTTTTTTCAGGAAACCTCTCTGATAGCACCGTTGGCCAATTTACTGGCTGTGCCTTTGGTGAGTTTTCTGATTGTGCCGCTATTGTTATTAACACTGCTGCTCTTAAGCTTTGATGTACAGATAGCAGCATGGCTGCTGCATCTTACCGAAAGGCTATTGTCGTTATTGTGGTGGTATCTGGATTGGCTGGCGCAATTACCTATATCCGTTTGGCAAACTCCGGTATTTTCCATCGGATTGCTTAGTCTGTCAGTCATTGGCATCTTGATATTGCTCGCACCGCGCGGTTGGCCGTTACGCTGGCTAGGCCTCATATTGATCCTGCCGCTATTCTGGTACAGCCCAAAACGACCTGATGCGGCAGAAATCTGGTTTACATTATTAGATGTAGGCCAAGGCTTATCAGCCGTTGTACAAACCCAAAATCATACTCTGGTGTTTGATACGGGTCCGACATTTGGTGATTTTGATACCGGCTCGGCAGTCGTTGTACCGTACCTTCGTCATCTTGGCGTAAAACACTTGGATACCTTGGTGATTAGTCATGCGGATAATGATCATATCGGTGGAGCTCATGCGGTTTTGTCTAATTATCCTGCCAGACAAATCCTGAGTAGTGATCCCGATAAACTAACTGACAGTGCGCTTTGTCAGCAGGGTCAATCATGGCAATGGGATGAGGTTCTATTTGAGGTGTTACATCCGTCTAATAATGATAGCGGCAGTCGGAACGACTTATCCTGTGTCCTCAAAATCAGCAGTCAATATGGCAGCATCTTATTAACCGGTGACATTGAACGACGGTCAGAATCCGGCCTGGTCAGACAATATGCCCGCCAACTCAGTGCCGATATTTTAATCGCACCTCACCATGGCAGTCGCAGTTCATCTTCTTTGGCATTTATCCAGCAGGTTTCCCCCCGATTTGTGTTATTTGCCAGCGGCTATCAAAATCGTTATAACTTTCCTGCTGCCGATGTAGTTGCCCGCTATCATGAGATGGGTAGCAAGACCTATCAAACGGGCAGGCTGGGCGCATTGTTTATCAAACTCGATCGAAAAATGAATTTAATGCCCACAGGCTGGCGTGAACAACATCGAAGATTATGGATGCGTAACGCTACTGAATAAATGCGTTTTCACGTATCATGGCAACATTTATTTCACTGGGACGGATGGAGCATGCTGGAACTATTTAAAGCAGGTGGCTGGCTGATGTTACCGCTACTTGGCTGTTCGATAATTGCCATTGCGATTATTGCCGAGCGATTTTGGAGCCTGCAACAACGTCGAATTGCACCACCTGAATTAATCACCCAAATCTGGCAATGGTTACAGTTCAAGCAAATCGACCAATACCGCATTAATTCGCTGCAAAAGAACTCTCCGCTCGGTCAAATTCTCGCGGCCGGTCTGATTAATCGCAACAGTTCCCGTGAGATCACCAAGGAAAGCATTGAAGATACCGGACGTCACGTCACCCAGCAGCTGGAACGCAATCTCAATACCTTGGGAACCATTGCGGCGATTTCACCTTTAATAGGATTGTTAGGTACGGTCATTGGTATGATCAAAGTCTTTGCGGTCATCACACTGGAAGGTGTCGGCAATCCGGAAACGCTCGCAGGCGGTATTTCCGAGGCTTTACTCACTACTGCTGCCGGTCTGGTTGTGGCCATTCCCAGTGTAATCTTTTATCGCTACTTCCGCGGCAAAATTAATCAGCTGGTAGTGAGCATGGAAGAACAGGCCATGCAGTTAATTGAAATGTTACATGGCGAACGTGAGTTTGATCCTGATGAGGCGCGTTCGCAATGAAACTGTTGCCGCGGAACTCTGAAGAACCCGATGTCAATCTGACTCCGATGATTGATGTAGTGTTTCTGTTGCTGCTGTTTTTTATGGTATCCACTAGTTTTATCCGGGAAAGTTCACTTAAAGTGGATTTACCGGAAGCCAGCGGTCAGGCATTAGCCGAACAGGAATCACCGATTGATATTATCATTCGGGCGAATGGTGAAGTGCTGGTCAACGATATCCCAATGACCGAGCTGACACGTGATGCCTTACGTGATTTGCTAAAAACCACCGCAGGGGATAATGACAATCCGCACATTATTATCAGTGCAGATGCCAATGCAGAATACCAGCATATTGTGACGGCAATGGATGCAGCACAATTACTTGGTTTTACCCGTTTGACACTGGCAACACGCCAAAAAACAACTGAGATTCCATGAAACAAACTGCCAGCGAGATGAGCGCTTTTCAACTATATAAGCGCCTGCTTTCCTATGTAAAACCTTACTGGTTGGTGTTTGGCGCTGTTATTTTGTCCATGCTTGTTTATGCTGCCAGCGAAACGGCCATGGCCGCCTTGATGAAACCCCTGATGGATGGCAGTTTTGTTGAAAAAGATCCGTTTATTATTAAATGGATACCCATCGCATTAATCGGTATTTTTCTGATTCGAGGCGTTGCCAATTTCCTGACTACATATGGTTTGGGCTGGATCGCCCGGAATGTGATCATGACCTTGCGAACGGAAATGTTTGATCGTTTGCTGACCTTACCCGCCAGCTTTTATGACAAAAGTACTTCCGGTCAGCTGATGTCAAAATTGTTATATGACGTTGAGCAGGTAGCTGATGCTGCCACCGATGCCATTTTGGTACTGGTTCGGGATACATTGACAATTATCGGCTTACTGGCATGGATGATTTATCTGAACGGCATGCTGTCATTAATCATCTTGCTGACCGTGCCATTTATCGGTTTACTGGTCTACAAAATCAGTACCCGTTTCAGACGCATCAGTAAAACTATTCAGGACTCCATGGGCGATGTGAGTCATACCTCCAGTGAGGTTATCGAGGGGCACCGTGAAGTCAAAACCTTTGGCAGCCAGCAATATGAAGCGAAACGTTTTGACAAGGTCAATCAGCTCAATCGTCGTCAGCGGATGAAAAAAATCGCTACTGAGGCAACCAGTCAGCCAATTATTGAATTGATTGCCGTTCTGGGCTTAGCCGTTGTTATTTATCTGGCCACCTTACCGCAGATGCTTGAACAGATTACTGTGGGCACTTTTATTTCCTTCATCACGGCGATGTTTATGATTCTGACACCGCTTAAACGCCTCACCAAACTTAACTCCAAACTGCAGGCGGGTATTGCCGCCGCTGACAGTGTATTTACCATGCTGGATCAAAAACCAGAAGCCGATACCGGCGAGCAACAGCTTAAACGTGCTAAAGGTGATATTCGCTACGAACAGGTCAGCTTTCAGTACGACACTACGTCACGAAAAGTGCTGGACAACATCAGCTTTGAAATTAAGGCGGGTCAGACTATCGCTTTTGTCGGCCATTCCGGCAGTGGTAAAACCACTCTGGTAAGTTTGTTACCTCGGTTTTATTCGCCGACTGAAGGTCGGGTTTTAATTGATGATATTGATATCACCACACTTAAATTACTGGATTTGCGTAAACAGATTTCTCTAGTCAATCAACAAGTTATTCTGTTCAACGATACTATTTCCAATAATATTACCTACGGACAGAAGGAAGACATTGCTGAAGAAAAAATTATTGAAGCAGCTAAAGCCGCACATGCCTGGGAGTTCATCCAGAAACTGCCTGAAGGCTTGCAAACTCAAGTCGGACAGAATGGCGTATTACTCTCCGGCGGGCAACGCCAACGTCTTGCCATTGCCCGAGCCTTGTTACGTGATACGCCTATTCTGATTCTGGATGAGGCCACCGCCTCACTTGACTCTGAAGCCGAAAGACATATTCAATCAGCATTAGAAAACCTGATGCAAAGCCGGACAACTCTGGTGATTGCTCACCGGCTTTCCACCATAGAAAAGGCTGATCTTATTGTGGTGATGCATGACGGACATATTGTCGAGACAGGTACACATCAGCAATTGCTGGAGAAAGGTCATCACTATGCTGAATTACATCGCTTGCAGTTTCAGCAGCAATAATGAAAACCGATTGGCTAACCAATAGCTGGAATCACCCCACTCCGCTCACTTGGTTATTATTGCCTTTAAGCTGGCTATATCGACTGATTATTCTGCTGCGACGCCAGGCATATCGGGTTGGCATCTTCAAGCAATTGTCATTGCCGGTACCGGTAATTGTGGTGGGTAATATCAGTGTAGGTGGCAGCGGCAAAACGCCTTTTGTCATCTGGTTAGCCCGGTATTTAAAACAGCAGGGTTGGCGGCCGGGTATTATCAGTCGTGGTTATGGTGGCAAAGCCGAACACTATCCCTGCAATGTGCATCAACACAGCCTGGCTTCAGAAGTCGGCGATGAACCGCTGTTGATCCATCGGCGCACTCAGTGTCCGGTAGTGGTTGCTGCAGATCGGCTTGCAGCCGGCAAACAGTTACTGGCAGAAAATGACTGTAATATCATTATCACTGATGATGGTTTGCAGCATTACCGACTGCAACGAGATTTGGAAATCGTCATTCTTGATAAAAATCGCGGTCTGGGAAATCAGGCTTGTTTACCTGCAGGACCATTGCGAGAATCAACCTCGCGGTTACAAACGGTCAATTTTATTATTCACCATGGTGAGGGAAGTAATGCTGATCTGACGATGCAACTACAGATCCAGCAAGCTATTCAATTGCAGAAAGAAATAACTCAAAAACCGTTATGTGAATTTAGCAATACACCTGTTCATGTCGTTGCCGGTATCGGACATCCACAGCGTTTTTTTGACCAATTGCAACAACAGTTCGGCTTAACCGTTATCCCGCATGCCTTTGCGGATCATCATCGTTATACTGCCGCTGATTTCCAGTTTGCCGAGCCATACCCCATACTGATGACAGAAAAAGATGCGGTAAAATGTCAGGCATTTGCGACAAACAACATGTGGTATGTGCCTGCTGAGGCGCAGCTGAGCCCTTCGCTTGGCCCTGAAATCGATAAAAAACTAAGAGAGCTTTTACATGGATAAGACCTTATTGGAAATACTTGCCTGTCCTGTCTGCAAGAGTAGCGTTGTCTATCAAAAGCAATCGCAGGAATTGATTTGCAAAGCCTGTCGGGTCGCCTATCCCATTCGGGATGAAATCCCAGTCATGCTTATAGATGAGGCGCGTGAACTGACTGCGGAAGAAATCGACTGATGCAATTTAAAATCATTATACCCGCCCGCTTTGCCTCAAGCCGGCTACCCGGTAAACCTTTGCGTGAAATTGCAGGCAAACCGATGATTCAGCATGTCTATGAGCGCGCGTTGGCCAGTGAAGCGAGTGAAGTCATTATCGCAACAGATGATCAGCGTATTGCCGATGCAGCGAAAAGTTTTGGTGCAGATGTCTGCATGACCCGGGATGATCATATTTCCGGCACTGATCGTTTGGCTGAAGTGGCTCAGTTAAGGGCATTTCATGGCGATGATTTAGTGGTCAATGTACAGGGAGATGAGCCCTGTTTGCCAGCCGTGTTGATTAATCAGGTGGCAGCGGATTTGGCGCACCATCGTGAAGCTGCAATTACTACGTTATACAGCCCGCTAGAAAACGCTGAACAGGTATTTGATCCTAATATCGTTAAAGTAGTGGTGGATGCTAAAGGTTATGCGATGTATTTCAGCCGCGCCCCTATTCCATGGTTACGCGAGCATTTTAATAACAAACAGGCACTCAACAACGTCACAATGCCGCATTTAAAGCATGTTGGTATGTATGCCTATCGAGCAGATTTTTTGCATCGTTATCATGAATTACCGCCTGCGCCGCCGGAACAATTTGAATCATTGGAACAGCTTCGGGCGCTTTACCATGGCAATCGGATTCACTTGACAGAAGCTCAGGTTGATCCTGGACATGGAGTTGATACTGAACAGGACTTACTGGCCGTAGAGGCCTTGCTCTCTCAGTAATTGATCCAGACCAGCTGAGACTAATTCGGCATGCAGTTCACCTTCACCATCAAAAACCGGTAAAACATGGGTCACAGGAACCGGGCGATGCCCTTCTCCATATTGTGTTGGCTGGATATTACTGTCCTGATTGAGCTCCTGTAATACCAGTTCACAGCCATCTAACAACTCAATAATTTCACAGCGTTGATGGTGGTATACGACTTGCTGACCAATCAGGTTCAGCAAGTCGTCACAGGTAAATTTATGATTCCTTGGCATCTGCTTTAGGACTCTCTTCCGTTGGTTTTGTTTTTTCAACCTTCTGAGTCTCATTATCAGCCGAAGCAGGATTTTTTTCTACCTCATTTGCATCACGATTTTCTTTGTCTTTTGGAGGTGCACCACGTCGGCGACGATTATTACTGCTGGCACCGGTGCTAGTACGTGAGCGGCGTGGCGCTGGTTTTTGCGGTATTTTATTACCGTCCACCTCTGGCTCAGTCGATACTGGAATGGCATTACCATTTACTTCCGGTTCCGGCGCAGGTATCGCATTGCCATTCACTTCTGGCGGCGGTGTCGGAATAGCGTTGCCTTTTTCGACGGGTTCAGCTTTTTCTACAGAATCCGTGGTAACGGCACCCGTAGCTGCTGTATCACCTTCACCACGTCCACGACGTCGGCGTCCGCCACGACGCGAACGTTTTGCGTTTGGATTACGTGTTTTATCGTCACCAGTCGTATCCGTTGCAGGCTTATTATCCGGCACTACGGTTTCAGCTGAAGCAGATTCGGAAGTTTTAGCACTTTTCGGCTCATCACTGGCATTAGCATCCGGACGACGGGGACGGTTATTTCGCCGATTGCTATTATTTCGACCTCGACTGCGACGGTTTTGATTTCTCGCTTCTTTTTCCACATCAGTCTCTTTTTCTGCGGCACGTTGCTTTGATGTATCGACAGACTCTTCAACAGGAGCTCCTGTTAAGACACCTAATAAACGCTTCAGCAGACTTGGTTTGCGCTCAGCCGCAGCAGGTTTAATGATCGGCGCCGGAGCGATGGGAGCAATCCCGGTAACGGCAGGCTGTTCCAAAACGGCTTTTTCTTTTAAAACAACGGTTGCTTCAATTTCTGGCGTCGTAATTAATTGATGGCTACTGGTCTGCTTTTCATTACCATCTTTAATGCGTTCGATATCGTAATGTGGTGTTTCCAGATGCGGATTAGGAATCAGCACCAGACGCACATTGTGACGTTTTTCAATCGCATCAATCTGAGCACGTTTTTCGTTCAGCATAAAAGTGGCAACAGAAACCGGCAATTGAATCACCAGTTGGCTGACATTGTCTTTGGTCGCTTCTTCTTCCACCAGACGCAATACCGCTAAACCCAGGGACTCAACGCCTCTCACATGGCCCAAACCAGCGCAACGCGGGCAGACTTCCTGATGTGCATCGCCTAATGCCGGACGCAGACGCTGACGGGACATTTCCAACAAACCAAAGCGGGAAATACGGCCAATCTGCACCCGTGCCCGATCCGATTTCAAATGGTCACGCAAACGGTTTTCAACTTCACGCTGATTACGGGTTGGCCCCATATCAATAAAGTCGATAACCACCAGCCCCCCCAAATCACGCAAGCGTAATTGACGGGCAATTTCCTCTGCCGCTTCGAGATTGGTGTTGAGCGCAGTTTCCTCAATATCACCGCCCTTGTTGGCACGCGCCGAGTTGACATCAATTGAAATCAACGCTTCCGTTGGATCAATGACCAGCGCACCACCGGAAGGTAAACGCACTTCATGGCGGAAGGCGCTCTCAATCTGGCTTTCCAACTGATAACGGGTAAATAATGGAACTTTGTCTTGATACAGCTTGAATTTGCTTAATTCATGCGGCATCACCATACGCATGAAATCGTAACCGGTTTGATAAACCTCAGGGGAATCCACCAGAATTTCACCAATGTCTTTACGTAAATAATCACGTAATGCACGGATGATGATATTACTTTCCTGATACACCAGAAACGGTGCAGCGCGGTCTTTGGTGGCTAAATCAATGGCTGTCCATAACTGAACCAGATATTCCAGATCCCATTGCAGTTCTTCAGTTTGCTTGCCAACCCCAGCTGTGCGGACAATCATGCCCATACCTTCAGGGATTTCCAGCTCACGTAAGGCTTCTTGCAGTTCAGCGCGATCATCGCCTTCAATGCGGCGAGAAATACCACCGGCACGTGGGCTGTTTGGCATCAGAACCAGATAACGACCTGCCAGGCTGATAAATGTTGTCAGTGCAGCGCCTTTATTGCCACGCTCTTCTTTTTCAATCTGAATAACCAGTTCCTGGCCAACAGAAAGCACATCCTGCACATTAATGCGGCCATTATTTTCGCCGTCATCTTTAGTTTGTCTGAAATACGTTTTACTGATTTCTTTTAGTGGCAGAAAGCCTTGGCGTTCAGAACCGTATTCAACAAAAACAGCCTCAAGGCTGGGTTCTACACGAGTGATTTTACCTTTATAAATATTGCCTTTCTTTTGCTCTCTGGAAGGGGTGTCGATATCCAGATCGAACAAGCGCTGGCCATCGACCATCGCGACACGCAACTCTTCCTCGTGTGTTGCGTTAATTAAAATTCGTTTCATTCATAAACCTCAGTTAGAGGTTCACGCGTCGGTACAGCCAGTAAGCCGGGCGGCATCAGCCTGCCCAGATCCAGAACGGCGTTTTATCAGCAATATAATCAACTAGTCGGGCACTGCCAGCATCGAATCATCAGATTGCTGGTCATTAATACAATGTCATCACATTGTGGCTGCAATAGGGTTCTGCAACGCTACATAACGGCTTGCGACTCTCTTTAGCCACAAACCGTTTGATTATTTACTTCGTCGCCCTGTCTCGTACATTTTTTGCTATTTGTTTTGCTGTAGCCAGACGTGGGAACCATTATTCTCAAAACAAGCTCCGTTTTGGGAGCCATGCATCACTGAACCCCTGTTCAGCGTATTCAAATTCGTTTCGTGTCCTCAGCCGCATCAACCCCATTCCTAGGGGGCGCGACGTTTGCTTAGGCCTGTTCATCAGAAAGTCGGTATACTGACCTCATTTTACGTACAGACCAACGGCGAAATATATCAGTCTGCAACCACATCAGCAAGAAATAACCTAACATTATTCTATGGCGAATTCTCCACAAGCATCACCGGCAGTTCAATTTATCGATATCAGGGCCGATCAGGCAGGTCAACGTATTGATAATTTTTTGATTACATTGGAAAAAGGCGTTCCCAAAAGCCGGATTTATCGTGCATTGCGCAAAGGTGAAGTTAGGGTCAACAAAGGTCGCATTAAACAGACCTACCGGCTACAGGCCGGTGATCAAGTGCGAATCCCTCCGCTTCGGGTCAGTGAAAAAGTAATTATCACTGAATTATCAGAGTCGCTGACCGATGCACTTGAACAGTCTATTCTACTGGAAGACGATGCACTGTTGGTCATCAATAAACCTTCGGGTCTGGCAGTACACGCTGGCAGCCAGATCCAGATAGGCGTTATAGAGGCTATGCGCATTATCCGTCCGCAAAATAGTTTTGTGGAACTGGTGCATCGACTGGATCGCGATACCTCGGGTTGTCTGGTGATAGCCAAAAGTCGTGAGGCCCTGCTCAATCTGCAGGAGCAGATGAAAACTTCTGAAACGGATAAACGCTACCTTACGTTGACCATGGGCCGTTGGCCGGCTCAGGAAAATATCGTTGACCTGGCTTTACAGAAAAACACGCTGAGTTCAGGTGAACGCATGGTGGCGCCGGATATTAACGGTAAAAAATCCAAGACACTATTTGAGGTAAAACAGGATTTTGCCGGATGTCAGCTGGTTGCTGCCAAACTTTATACCGGTAGAACACACCAGATTCGGGTCCATAGTGCCAGCCAATCACATCCGGTTGCCGGTGATGAAAAATATGGTAACCGCGAATTTAATAAACGTCTTAAACAAATCGGCTTAAAACGCATGTTTTTGCATGCCTGGCAACTGTCTATCAAGCATCCAATCACTCATGAACCGGTGACTTTTCATGCCGAATTACCTGACACATTAAAAGCTGTATTAAAGCAACTGGAAGGCCGGTCATGAGTCAATATCAAATGATCGTTTTCGACTGGGATGGCACCCTGATGGATTCCACCGGCCATATCGTATTCTGCATGCGGGAGGCTATTCACAAGTTGCAATTGTCCCCATTAACCGATAACGCCATCAGCCAGATTATTGGTTTGGGATTACCCGAAGCCGTCCGCACACTCTATCCGAACAGCACCGATGCCGATATTCAGCGACTAGCCATGGCGTATCGGGAAATCTGGCTGAACCATCCGCATGAATTGCCAATGTTTGATAATGCCGTTGAGTTATTGCATAAACTGGCTGATCAGAATATTTTCCTTGGTGTCGCGACAGGTAAAGGTCGTCGGGGTCTGGACAAAGTTCTTGCTGCTACCGGTTTGGCTGATTTATTTACCGCTACCCGCTGTGCTGATGAGTGCCATTCCAAACCGCATCCGCAAATGCTTGAAGAGTTGATAAGCTTCTGTGGTGTTGAAGCAGACTCCACGATGATGATTGGCGATACAGAATTTGATCTGCTTATGGCACATAATGCCGGGGCGAAAAGTGTTGCTGTAACACACGGCGCGCATGCTTTGGATCGTTTACAAGCCTGTAAGCCATTTCATATTGTGGATGACTTATTTGCATTGGATGAATGGTTGCATGGCAACAACCAACGGTTTTGATTATGATGTGACCCACTAACTTTAATTGTTCAGGATGAAACACAATGGCAACTTTTGGCGACTTCCCACCGGAACACAAACAAGATTCACAGAGTGCTGCAGCACAAAATGACCAATGGGAACGTAAAATCTTACAAGACCTCGCTTTTGCTGCCATAAAAGAGCAACGCGCCTCACGCCGCTGGGGATATGTATTCAAATTCCTGATACTGCTTTATCTTGTTGCAATATTTCTAATGACGAGACCGTTTGGTGGAAGCAACCTACCCTCCGGCCCCCACACCGCATTGGTTGAAGTAAACGGCGTGATCGCGCCAGAGACAGAAGCCAGTGCAGATCGTGTTGTAACGGGTATTCGTGATGCATTTGAGAGTCCACAGGCCAAAGGTTTGATTATTCGCATGAACACGCCAGGCGGCAGTCCGGTTCAATCCGGCGTCATCAATGATGAAATTACCCGTTTACGTACGACACGTCCCGACTTTCCGGTTTATGCCGTGATTCAGGATGTCTGTGCATCAGGCGGGTATTATATTGCGGTGGCGGCTGATGAAATTTACGCTGATAAAGCCAGTATTGTCGGTTCTATCGGGGTTCGCATGGATAGTTTTGGCTTTACCGAAGCGATGGATAAACTGGGTGTTGAGAGGCGCTCATTAACCGCGGGCGACAATAAAGCCTTCCTGGATCCGTTTATGCCCCTTAAAGAACAGGATGTTGAGCACGCCCATCAAATGCTCAACAATATTCATCAACAATTTATTGATGTGGTCAAAACCGGCCGTGGTGAGCGCTTGAAAAACGATGCTGATATCTTCTCGGGATTGTTCTGGTCCGGCGAACAGGCGCTTGAACTCGGCCTGATTGATGGACTGGCTAATAGCAGTACGGTGGCCAGAGATATCGTTGGCGCCGAAGAAATTGTTGATTACACACCTCGCCCGAGTTATCTGGATCGTTTTGCTGGTAGTCTGGGCGTGAAAATCAGTGAAACATTAATCAGTAGTCAATATTGGAATCTTCGCTAATGGATACCGGACATCATGATGAATTAGTGGCTAAAGCGCTGGCTGATCGCGAGGAATTATTCCGCTACGCCGATCTGAAACATCCACTGATTGCTTTGTTATTTAATGAAGCATCGCTGGACAAGTTAACCCCTGATGAATCGAGTGAATCATCATGGCTCTGACACCTCAATCACTGGTTAATAAGTCACTTGAGCTGGTCTCACCGCCCAGCACCTATGCCCGGCTGGATGAACTGATTCATGATCCCAATAGTGCTATTGATGACATCAGTAAAGTTATCAATACGGATCCGGCATTAACGACACGGCTACTGAAAATCGTCAACAGTCCGTTTTATGGTTTTCCGTCACAAATCAACACGATTTCACGCGCCATTACCGTTATTGGCACCCGTGAATTGACCAATCTGGTTCTGGCGACTTCGGTGGTCAATGCATTCAGCGGTATTCCCAAAACACTGATGGAAATGAACATCTTCTGGCGCCATAGTCTGGCCTGTGCAATTTGTGCCAAATTATTAGCTGAAGCGGCTGGACACAAACAAAGTGAACAGTATCTGATTGCCGGACTGCTGCATAACATCGGTAGCCTGGTTTTATATCAATCCGTGCCGGAATTGTCAGCTGAATCCATCAAAAGTGCCCGCTTTGGTCATGAGGTCTTGCATCTGGCAGAGCAACGGGTGATTGGTTTCGATCATACCGAAGCAGGAGAAGCGTTAATTCAGGCATGGCGTTTGCCTGAGTCCCTTGGTTTTGTTGCCAGACATCACCATAATCCACTGGCTTCGGGCTATGCGGCTGAAGTCTGCATCGTGCATGTTGCCGATGTTATGGTCAGTGCCGTTCCATTTGGCCATAGCGGTGATCAACATGTACCGCCGCTGGATCCTGTGGCCTGGGATAGACTGGAGTTACAGCCGGAAGTTATTCCCCCCATACTCCGCAAAGTTGCCATTCAATTGGAACATCTGGCAGCAAACTTATTATAAAACTCACTTATACGAACAGAAAACAAACAAGCAAGAGGCAAACATGAGAACAGTATTACTTGGCGCGCCGGGTTCCGGTAAAGGTACCCAGGGTGTTTTTCTATCGAAAAAATTCAATATCCCGCAAATATCTACTGGTGATCTGCTGCGTGCCGCAGTCACCGCAGGTTCTGAATTAGGTAAACAGGCTAAATCTGCGATGGATGCCGGTGCGCTGGTTTCAGATGAAATCGTGATTGGGCTCATTCGTGAACGACTGACCCATGATGATGCCAGAAATGGTTATATTCTCGATGGCTTCCCACGTAATATTGCTCAGGCCGAAGCGTTAGATAAAATGCTTGGCGATCTGGGCCAGCCGCTGCAGGGTGTTGTGTTGCTTGATGTGCCATTCACAGAGCTGATGCAGCGATTAACAGGCCGTCGTACCTGTAAAGATTGTGGTGCCATTTTTAACGTGCATTTATCACCACCGGCTAAGGAAGGTGTCTGTGATAACTGTGGTGGTGAGTTATTTCAGCGCCAGGATGACAACGAAGCCACTATCGAAAATCGTCTGAAAGTCTATGAAGAGCAAACCGCACCGTTAGTGGGTTTTTATCAGCAACAGAATAAACTGCATACGATTAAAGGCACCGGGGATATCGATGCGATTACCGATGCAGTTGGCGCCATTTTCGACGACATCTGATTTGTATTAGCACGATGGCAGTTATTCTGGCCACCGGCATTGCCACGCTGGATATTATCAACGAAGTTGCCAGTTATCCGGCTGAAGATGCTGAAGTTCGGGCATTGTCACAACGCATGAGCCGGGGTGGTAATGCCAGCAACACCCTTTGTGTGTTGAGTCAGCTGGGCCATAAGAATTATTTGGCGGCAACATTAATTGATGAAGCTGACGGGCACATTATCGAAGCCGATCTCAATCGCTATCAGATTAATACACAGTTTTGCCCTCGTCTTAATCAAGGCAAAATGCCCACATCTTATATTACGCTGAATCGACAGAACGGTAGCCGAACCATAGTGCATCATCGTGATTGTCCTGAGCTAACTTTTGCCACATTTGAGAAAATCGATTTAAGCTTGTTTGACTGGTTGCACTTTGAAGGTCGTAACGTTACAGAGTTAGCAAAAATGCTCGAACATTGCCGACAAAACTCACCAAATGTGCCGATATCCCTGGAAATTGAAAAACCTCGTGACGGTATTGAAAGTTTATCCGGGATGGCTGACTGGCTGTTTTTCTCCAGAGCATACGCTGAAGCAAAAGGTTATCGTCTCGCTGAGGATTTGTTTGATGATCTTTGTCATGCACATTCGGCAACCTGCACCTGGGGTGCAGAGGGAGCGTATGGCTGGCACAATGCACAGATGATTTTTTGCCCCGCGACCAAAATTCCTAAGGCAGTCGACAGTCTGGGAGCTGGTGACACCTTTAATGCCGGCATGATCCATAGTCTGTTGGCAAAAAAGTCGCTTAATGACAGTCTGCAATTTGCCAGTCAGTTGGCCGCCAACAAATGCCAACAATATGGTTTTGAAAATCTTGTTAAATCGTTATGAAAAAATTTGTATGTCATATCAAAGACCTGAAAGACCATCATAGTTATGGTTATCAGATCGCACTGGAAGACGGAGAGCTGGATATCCTGGTAATACGCCAGGGTAAAGATGTCCGGGCTTATCTCAATCATTGTCCGCATCTGGGAATCCCATTGAACTGGCAACCGGATAAATTTTTATCAGTGGAAGAAACACATATCCAATGTTCTACTCACGGGGCATTATTTACGCTGGAAGAAGGGTATTGTATTTCTGGCCCATGCCGCGGACAGAGTCTGACAGCCCTGCAGACAGAAGTAGATGAGTTAAATAACTTATATCTGGTCTCACAATAATAAAATTCTGACCGCTTCCCGCAACTGCCCAAGCAGTTCCTGTTTACCTTTCAGGTTTAATTGCCTGCAGACGACAGGTATTGGTTGCTGCTGCAGTACAAAAACCAAACAAATTGATTGCAAAATTGTCGGCATAGATAAAAATCTCTGCTGCTTGACACAATTTACAACAAACTTGCGGATGGCTATCTGGCAGGCATCATAATGACGCTTTTGGAAAGCAAATGCCGTTATCTCCTCTTCGTCCACCACTGTTAATGGAAGTTCGGATTGCGGCAGCATCTGCGTTAATAATGGAATTAAGCCTGCTTCCAGGTGAGAAAGTTGGCTGAGCAATAAATCCGGCCATTGCTCAATCAGCCGTTGCTGGGTCTGCTCAATCAACATTTTCCCGGCAGGGCTGATTGGTTTTGCCAGAATTACGGCATGTCGACCACTGATATGATCGCTATGGGCTCCCACACGCAGCAGACCATAATCGCTGTTTTGCCAAAATCGCACTAAAGATTCACTGGCTGCAAAACTGCAACCCACAATATCGGTGTTTTCAGGTAAATGACTGATCACGGTATTTAATAAATAGTGTCCGATCCCTCGATTTTGGAGTGCTGGATGCACTGCAATACGTACTATCCTTTGATAATGATATTCTCCGGCGATACTAATCCCGGAATGCGCCAGCAGCGTTTGTGGCAACAGGTGCCCGTTCAGCCGACGCTCTCCGGCAAATACCGCCGCCGCCAACCTTGGGTTAATAGGACCTTCGGCAACCAACCAGACAGTAGCAACCAGTTGCTGTTGATTAAACACACCCAACAACCACATATCATCACGATCCAATAGCATTTGCAGATCGGATGGTCGGGTTCGATAATGTGCCGTGACCATCAAACCAAAGCACTGTCTTAATAGGGCTTCGTCCTGTAATAACGCATCGGCACTCAGCTTTTTCACCTGCAGCTGATTTATCTGGAGATCAACAATTAATTCTTTGGCAACCGGCTCAGCATCCAGTAAACATAATTCAAAACTGAACTGTTCCAATGCATCCCCCGGATTCCAGCGTACCGGTTGGGTTAATTCAATCTGTCGCCAGTCGGGCGTATGCAGATCGAGGATTTGTTGAAACTGCAGTTTAAAGCCGCGCCCACTGCCTTCATATCCATGTAAAGTCGTCGCAAAAATGATGCGTGAATAACGCTGTAACATCTGTTTAAGCATCGGCAAGGTCAATGCGGCGGCCTCGTCCACCAGCAGCACATCTGCTTCCAGCTCATTTTCAAGTAACGCATCAGGTGCGACAAACTGAATTTCACAGCCATTCCAGAATAATTGTCCGTGCCCTAATTGGGCATCGATTAATTCACTGCTGGCATGTTTAAACAAGGTATCGACACTCGCATAACCGGGTGCGGTCACGATGATTTTCTGTTTACCCTGGCGTATTAATTCCGCCGCCGCCACACCGAGCAAAGCGGTTTTCCCGCGTCCTCTGTCGGAAGTAATTAATAAGGGACGCCGACGATGCCCAAATGCCGTTTTATGCACCAGACTTAATGCATTTTGTTGATCCGCTGTCAGCTTAAATTTTGTTTCTGTCGATTTTTCGGGGCGAAAATCCGATGGCAAAAGCTGGCCGGGAAGCCACTGATGAAAATCGGCAAACTCCACAAGATAACGATCTACAATCTGCTCAAAACGTTGATACCAGTTGGAGGCCAAATTTTTTTCTGGCAACAGAATGAGCAGGATACCGCCAGCACGGATGGTACCAACAATAGCGGCAAAACTGTCTGCATTAAACTCCTGCAGTGCATCAAAAACCACCACATCAAATTCACGGCCGAGAAATTGACGGGCCTGTTTTTGCAGATATTTATCGGCAGATACTTGTGAGGAATCCGTGAGCCAGATATGTGTTGCTGCCCCCCATACAGCCAGCAAGGCTTCTGCCGTCTGATGGCATAGTTCCCACTCCCCCTTTACCAGTAAACATCGTCTTGGCGGCCTGTTCAATTTCATGAGTGCGGGGCTGAATTAATAATGAGGTGGCGGTGGCTCATCCGCTTGTTGCACTAATTGATCGGCTTGCAACGCTTCCACCTGACCAAGCAGTTTTTCCAGGCGACGTTCCAATCGATCAATTTGTTGTTGCTGATCAGTAACCACCTGGTTCAGCTGTTCGATAACCCCATCCTGAAACGCCATACGGGTTTGTAAATCTACGATGTCTTCATTCATAGCAAACTCTCCCCTTTCTTATAGATAGTCGACTACAAAGTTCATAGAACAATAGTGGATTTCCGACATCAGTCATCCCCATCATAGGATAACGCCGGTGCTAACCAGCGCTCGGCATAATCCAGTGTCCAGTTTTTACGCTTCGCATAATCCTTGACCTGATCTTCGCTGATTTTGCCTAATCCGAAATAACGTGATTCGGGGTGGGCAAAATAAAAGCCGCTGACTGCTGCTGTAGGTAACATGGCAAAACTTTCGGTCAGCGTCATGCCGATACGTTTTTCCACATCCAGTAAATCCCACAACAGACCTTTTTCAGTATGATCCGGGCAGGCGGGGTAACCAGGGGCCGGACGTATACCCTGATACTTCTCATCAATCAGATCTTCATTGTCCAGTTGTTCATCTTTCTTGTAGCCCCAGAATTCCTTGCGAACCCGCTCATGCATTCGCTCGGCAAAGGCTTCAGCCAGACGATCGGCCAGCGCTTTCAACATGATGCTGTGATAGTCATCATGATCTTCTTCAAAACGTTCAATATGTTCGTCAATGCCAATACCAGCGGTGACAGCAAACGCACCGATATAATCCTCAACGCCACTATCTTTTGGTGCGAGGAAATCTGCCAATGCGGCATTAGGTCGACCTGGTGGTTTTTCAGCTTGCTGGCGCAAAGAGTGCAATTTCATCAATACTCGCTGACGGCTGTCATCTGTATAGATTTCAATATCGTCATCGCCGACACTATTGGCAGGAAACAGACCAATTACGGCGCGTGCTTTCAGCCACTTTTCATCAACAATCTGTTTGAGCATTTTTTTCGCATCTTCAAACAAATGCGTAGCATGTTCACCGACAATTTCATCGGTCAGAATACGGGGGTATCTGCCAGCCAATTCCCATGACTGGAAAAACGGTGTCCAGTCGATGCGCTCCACCAGCTCCTGCAAGGGATAATCATCAAATACCTGAATACCGGTTTGAGAAGGTTTGACCGCTTGATACGCTGGCCAGTCAATTTTGGTTTTATTGGCGCGGGCCTGTTTCAAAGTCAATAAACGCCGCGTGGATTTACGACCTTTATGCTGATCCCGTTTGGCCTGATAATCCGTTTTGATTTTGCCGACAAAGTCATCCCGGGTGATTTTACTGACCAGATTCTGTGCCACGCCAACCGCACGTGATGCATCTTTTACATAGATCACCGGACCATGATAATTCGGATCAATCTTGACGGCAGTATGGATTAGCGAAGTGGTGGCACCGCCAATCATTAGCGGGATTTCAAAACCGAGCCGCTCCATTTCCTTTGCCATGTGGGCCATTTCTTCCAGTGAAGGCGTAATTAAACCTGACAGGCCGATAATATCGACATTTTCCTTACGTGCGGTTTCCAGAATCGTGGCAGCAGGAACCATTACGCCCAGATCAATGATCTCGAAGTTATTGCACTGCAACACCACGCCGACAATATTCTTACCGATATCGTGAACATCGCCTTTCACCGTCGCCATTAAAATCTTGCCATTGCTGCTGCTGACGGTACTGTCGTCTTTTTCCAGTTCGATGAAGGGCATCAGATAGGCAACAGCTTTTTTCATTACCCGGGCGGATTTGACGACTTGAGGCAAAAACATTTTGCCCTCGCCGAACAAGTCCCCGACCACATTCATGCCGTCCATCAACGGGCCTTCAATGACCTCTAACGGTTTAGCATATTCCTGCCGAGCCAGCTCGGTATCTTCTTCGACAAAGTCCGCGATCCCCTTAACCAACGCATATTCCAGCCGTTTAACCACTGGCAGACTGCGCCACTCGAGATCTTCTTTTTTCTCGACACTGCCGTCGCCTTTATATTTATCGGCGATCTCCAATAAACGATCAGTGGCATCATTACGACGGTTTAAAATGACGTCTTCCACCCGCTCACGTAATTCTTCTGGCAAATCATCATAAATCGCCAGCTGACCGGCATTGACGATACCCATATCCATACCGGCTTTAATGGTGTGATACAAAAACACCGCATGAATCGCTTCACGCACCGGATTGTTACCACGAAACGAAAACGACACATTGGAAACGCCGCCGCTGATCATCGCATGGGGCAGGCTTTGTTTGATATCACGGGTGGCTTCAATGAAATCGACGGCATAATTGTTATGCTCATCAATACCGGTAGCCACGGCAAAAATATTCGGATCAAAGATGATATCTTCGGCTGGAAAATGCACTTTTTCGGTGAGGATTTCATAACTGCGGGTACAGATTTCCCGTTTACGTTCGCGGGTGTCGGCCTGACCATCTTCATCAAACGCCATAACAATAACTGCTGCGCCATAACGGCGTACCAGCTTGGCCTGTTCGATGAATTTTTCCTCACCTTCCTTGAGACTGATCGAGTTGACGATGCCTTTGCCCTGAATACATTTGAGGCCGGCTTCAATGATTTCCCATTTGGAAGAGTCAATCATGATCGGCACCCGGCTGATATCAGGTTCGGCTGCGACCAGATTGAGGAAGGTTACCATCGCATCCTGCGAGTCCAGCATGCCTTCATCCATATTGATATCGATAATCTGCGCACCGTTTTCCACCTGCTGACGGGCAACTTCCAGCGCGGTATCGTAATCACCTTCCTTGATCAGTTTGGCAAACCTCAGCGACCCTGTCACATTGGTGCGTTCACCAATATTCACAAACAGACTTTCCGGAGTAATGGTTAACGGCTCCAGACCACTCAGACGGCAGTAATGCTTGTTTTCAACTCGCTGACGAGGTTTAACGCCCTCGACGGCTTCGGCAATGGCTTTGATATGTGCCGGTGTGGTGCCACAGCACCCACCAATGATGTTTAAAAACCCGGATTCTGCCCATTCCCTGATATGAATTGCCATGGCTTCAGGTGATTCATCATATTCACCAAATTCATTTGGCAGGCCGGCATTAGGATGCGCGCTGACATAACTGGTGGAAATATTGGACAACTCTTCAACGTACTGGCGTAATTGTTCCGCACCTAACGCACAGTTCAAACCGATCGATAACGGCTGTACATGTGACAACGAATTCCAGAAGGCTTCGGCTGTTTGCCCGGAAAGTGTACGGCCACTGGCATCGGTAATAGTGCCAGAAATCATCACCGGCAAATGCACATCATGCTGTTCAAAATACTGTTCGATAGCAAATACGGCAGCCTTGGCATTCAAGGTATCAAATACCGTTTCCACCAGCAGCAGATCACTGCCCCCGTCGACCAGACCACGTATGGCTTCCAGATAGGCTTCGACCAGCTGATCAAAATTGACGTTACGAAAACCGGGATTATTTACATCCGGGGAAATACTGGCAGTTCTATTGGTAGGGCCTAAAACACCCGTGACAAAACGCGGTTTATCGGGGTTGCTGGCCGTAAATTCATCGGCCACTTCACGGGCCAGCTGGGCAGAGACTTTATTCAGTTCATAAACCAGATCTTCCATCTGGTAATCCGCCATCGCAATCGAGGTACCATTAAAGGTGTTGGTTTCGACAATATCGGCACCGGCTTCAAAATAAGCCCGATGAATATCGCGAATGATTTGCGGCTGGGTCAATGACAGTAAATCGTTGTTGCCTTTCACATCACAGGGATGATTGGCAAAGCGTTCTCCGCGGAAATCTGCCTCGCTCAATTTGTAACTTTGCAGCATGGTACCCATGCCACCATCCAGAACCAGGATCTTGTGTTCAAGCAGACTGCGAATTTGATGAGAAGCTGTGGTCAAAACGGTTTTCCTGTCAGGCTGTTAAAGGATCTGTTTATCTTTCCACCCCCGCAGCATTGAATTAAAATTAAGCTTCCAGCAGTGGTGGCAATAAAAGACAAGCGGACTCTGGTTAAAAAAACACCTGATTATAACAGAACATGCCGGCCCTTCTGCCATGTTCAGCTTTTCTGCTGAACATGGCAGAAGAGTCATAAAAATGACTCTGCTGCTATCAGAAAATGAAAACTAAATATTAGGGGTCTGGTGCACTGTTTTATTCCTTACTCATCATTTTATGCAAACTATCCAATAGCTGAGAAGGGACAGGGAAAACAATCGTTGAACTCTTATCTCCGGCAATTTCGGTCAAGGTCTGCAAGTAGCGCAGCTGGATTGCCGTAGGCTGTCGAGCCAGTTGTTCGGCTGCTTCTACCAACTTGCCTGAAGCCTGAAATTCCCCGTCGGCATGGATAACCTTGGCTCGACGTTCACGTTCCGCCTCGGCTTGCTTGGCAATCGCCCGAATCATGCTCTCATCGATATCCACATGCTTGATTTCAACATTGGAGACCTTGATACCCCACTGATCGCTCTGCCGATCGAGAATATGCTGTATATCATCGTTCAGGCGATCCCTTTCCGCCAGCAACTCATCCAGTTCATGCTGCCCCAATACGGAACGTAATGTTGTCTGGGCCAGCTGACCGGTAGCATCCATATAGTTTTCCACATTAATAATGGCTTTCTGCGGATCAACCACCCGGAAATACAATACGGCATTCACATTGACAGAAACATTGTCACGGGTAATCAGATCCTGTGATGGCACATCCAGCACCAGCGTTCGCAAATCCACTTTGACCATCTGCTGAATAAACGGAATGACAACAATCAACCCGGGGCCTTTCACCTTGTAAAAACGCCCCAGCAAAAAGATAACACCACGCTCATATTCCCGCAGCACCCTGAAAGTACTGAGGATCAGCGCAACAATGATGAATACAATTACAAGAATAAACGTTTGCATGCTCATTACTCCTTAATGGCTTCTACGTGTAGGACAAGTCCATCACGTGCAACTATCCGCAATACCTCGCCCCTGGTCACCGGTTCCTGACTGAAAGCTTGCCACTGCTCGCCCATCGCATAAACTTTTCCATGGCCGGTAAAATCTTCCCGCGCCTCTGCCTGCGCGCCGATGATAGCCTCTTGTCCACTGACCACCATTGTTTTTCGGGCACGCAAAGCAGCACCGATAACAAAAACAAAAATGGCAAACGACATCACAGCCAGCGCAGCGATTAACGGCATGGAAATCTGATATGCCGGTAACTCACTATCCATCAACATAATCGAGCCAAAAACAAAGGCCAGTAATCCTCCGATCCCCAAAATCCCGAATGACGGACTGAATGCCTCCCCCATCATCAAACCAATACCCACAATCAATAAGGCCAGCCCGGCATAATTAATCGGCAACATATGCAGAGCAAACGCTGCCAGCAACAGGCAAATGATTCCGACAACACCGGCAACGCCCATACCCGGGTTGTAAAACTCCAGAATCAATCCGTAAATACCTATCATCAGCAATATGTAGGCGACATTAGGATTGGTAATCAGATTTAATAATTCATAGCGCCATCCCGCTTCGATTTCTGTCAATTCGATATTGTCCAGCTGCAGGGTCACATTGCCACTTTCCAGTATCACCTCTCTGCCATTCAAGCTCTGTAAAAGCTGTTGCAGATCTTTTTCCACTATATCGATTACCCCATTTTCAAGAGCATCTGTGGCACTGAGGTTGGCAGCTTCACGTACGGTTTCTTCGGCCCAATCCGCATTACGGCCACGAAGTTCCGCCAAACCACGGATATAGGCCACCGCATCATTCAGCATTTTCTTATCCATGGCATCGGGGGTGTTTTCTTTAGGCTTATCTTTGTCAAAATCAGGAGTGATACCGCCTGGCTGCATTTTTACCGGAGTGGAAGACCCGACATTGGTTGCTGGAGCCATCGCGGCAATATGGCTGGCATAGAGAATATACGTGCCTGCACTTGCAGCTCTTGAACCGGAAGGAGAAACATAGGTGGCAACGGGGATTCTGGCAGACAGAATGGCTTTGATGATGTCGCGCATGGAAGGATCCAAACCGCCCGGTGTATCCAATTGTAAAACCAGCAACCGGACATTTTCTTTTTCAGCCTTACGCAGCGTACTGATAAAAAAATCAGCTGTTGCAGGACTGATTGCGCTCTGAATGGTCATGGTCCAGACTTTATCTGCGGCATAGGCAGGTTTCTGCACAAACAACAGACAACAAAACAGCAATATTAAGGTGCTTATGTAACGCTTGGTCACGACACTTTTCATAGCGTTTGCCTGGCTGGTATCCGAGATTTCATGGTGGAGCAAAGTGAATACGCGTGTCAACATAAATCCTTATTTAAACAACAGATTACGGTTTTAAGGATTAGGATTTATTATGCACACACAGTGTATGTTGACCACTCAATCACATACCGAAAAACAGATACTATTCCTCGCTGCTTTCAAACGGAGTTTTCATGCATGCGATAACTGGTATATCCACCGCGAGAGAGCTTCCAGCTGTCTGCTGTCTTCTTCAAGTGCTTGATTAAACTCATCCGCCAAATCTTTTAACCCCATATTAGTGAACAGTTCATGCAAGGTATGCCACTCGGAATTATCATTTGTGGCGAATATCAATACGGACTCAAGGCACTGTAAAACAGTGGTGTTTTTTTTGGTGAATACCTTGGGGATCTGTAAGCTTGCCAGTAAAGTGGAATCCGTATCCGGAATCCATTCATCAGGATCAAAGCCTAAGGTTTCAATAGCGGTCTTAAGCAAGAGACTGTGTTCAACCTCCTCATCACGGAATTGTCGTAGCTGATCGAGAGAAATAACGGTTTTTATTTCTTTTCGGTTTGCCAGACATTTAATAATCAGTGCTTCATACAACCTGACACTGGCGCGTTCAAACGCCAGTCGCTGGCCTAATTTATGTAACAGTAACTCTGTATTATGCTGATGGACTTTTTTTATATCGCCAGCAGTTCCATCAGGAACAGATTTACTCAGCTTCTGAAGGTCCATTTCATCTATAAATTCAGGATGAAGTCCAATTTTTGCTTTGTTGCTTTCCAAAGTGTTGCTGGTCGAGGCTAAAGCATCATCCGTGACTGTTTTTGAAAACCGGGAATGTTGATCCGGATTAAGGTGACTATCTGATTTTCTGGCATGTGGCATGGCAGCGTCCTTTTATCTTGTGAGCTTGAAACTTGGTTAATTAAATCAGTGTGATAAAAAATTGTGTTCAACACCGAAAGCTCATCCAAATCAAGCCGTAAATTTTCTTTGTTAATCGTTTCACATTGATGTCAGTGATAAGGCATCAATGTGTTTGAAAAATTTCTACCTGGATAGGCAGCCAGATAAGCACCCTCCGCAACAACTGATGCATAAGCAGACGAGACTTGCGCACTGGGTAAAACTTGATTAGACATGTGTAAATTAATCCGGGCAGAAGCTCCTGCTGGATCACGCTTCATAACGGTTTTGGCAGGTGGGGTAGCCGGCAATAGGTGAGTGGATGGAGGATTATTCTGGATTGGTGAACGCCCCGGATTCAGCGCACTAACAACCTGATTACTCTGATGCTGGTCATTTGTGGGAAGATGGGGCTGTGGTTGCTCCACTTGTTCTGCTACCACCAATGGTGTGGCAAAAAAAGCCATCGAAACAGTTGCTGAAAGAAATAACTTTCTAGACATTTCTTTAATCCTTAAATATAAGGTAGCTGTCAAAAAGACCGCTTTTTATAACCAATTGTTTCCAGCCAAACCCGGTTAATTTAATTCTTTATTCAATCAAGCTGTTCAATGGCCGATTCGATCCAAACCCGATGATGGCGCACATCGCCCAAAGCCTGTTTCAGCATGAGCTGGATATAGCCCGGGTATATCTCTTCATTGGCATTTTCGTATAGCTTGTTCGTCAGGTTTTCGTTTAGCAACATGGCTTGCAGTATAGATTTGTCCCCACCAATTGCAGCGATTACCACTGGTCCTTTGGTCAAAAATTGTTTGTAATCAGCACCGTCAGGTGGGGCGCCACCTTCCTGTATAATGGCGTCACAAAATTGTATTAAATGTCGCTCGTGCTCCCCCAGAAATTCTGTCATTTTTGCCCGGTAATCCAGATTGTCCAATCGTTCAATGGCCGCTTCGTAAGTTTCGATGGCATTGAATTCCAATGACACCAAATCACCAATCTTACTGATAACTTGTTCAGAATCCATGACATCACTCTCATCAATTACTTCCATCGTATGTTCATCACTTTTAAAGTTGGCAATTAATTTGTTACGCATTTGTTCAGTTGCCCATAATCATTCAGCTAGCCATTTTCCAGTATGTTTCTGAACTGGCTTGTGCACATGATGATGCTGTTTACATTCACTGGCACTTGCCTCACATATGTCAGCGCAAAGCTGCCATATCATCTTGAGAAACTCACTTTCCACAAACCATGGCAAACTCTATGCCAGCAATCGGATTTGATAGTTCATGCAGGTGGTACAAGGTTTTTGTCGGTATGATTTTTAATAAAAGCAGGAATAACATTCACTTTGCTGTATAAAAAATTCCTATCGCCGGTAATTTTTACTCGGACAGAACATCTATATGCCGATGGCAATATTCACTGCATCCTGAATGATAGTTGGCCTTAAAGCGTTCGTGTTTGATCGGAATAGTTTTGCAGTGGTACATATTCTGGTATTGCTCAGTATTTGCTATTCATCCTGGAGGATTTAAGGCATGACGCAATCTATTGCTAATACTTTTAGTGATCCAAGAAGCCGTTATCCACGTCCCGAGTTCGAAACGCAGCAACAGTCAATTCCGGGACAAGAAAAAATCATGAAACCGACACCGAAGCCTTTTTTCACTTCTCCCGCGTCGTGTTAAAACATATTCCACCGGGTGGTTCGATCATCAATGCCACCTCTATTCAGGCATTTGAGCCAAGCAGCAATCTTGCCTCTTATGCAGCGACAAAAGCAGCGATTGCTAATTTCACACTATCACTGGCTTCTGAGGCCATTAACCAGGGCGTCAGAGTAAACGGCATGGCACCTGGCCCGATATGGACACCATTAATCACTAGGACTTGTTGCTCTCTCATAGCCGCCTCTGTTGTGACTGAAAATGCACCAATCAAGGCGCAAGGAGTGTAGTTTGTGAGATACATCCGTGTATCTCACCCCTTCGGGGCTGACGCTCAAAAACGTTTATCTCCATGGATGGAGTGTATGCAAAAGCAATGTCTGGAACATTGCTTGTCCCGGCGGTTTTGTAGTCGTTCTAAATAAACGACGAGCAACACAGGCCGGCGCGCGCCTCCCTGACGCGCCGGCATACAGTCCATCCATGGACATAAGTGGTGCATTTTCAGCCACACCCCGCAGGGCTGGGACTATTTTTCCGCCCCACGGCGTTGGAAATGAATTATGAAGAACAACTACATCGCATCATTTCCGCCTTGTTGGACGGAAAAATAGCCTCCAGCAGTGGTGGCTATGAGAGAGCAACAAGCCCTAGTATCAAAAGCATTAAAAACTCAGACCTTGAACGAGCCTAACTGTTGTTTCAGAGTATTGGCAGCGTCGTCCAGCTCATTGCCAACCCGGCTCAGCTGAAGAGCTCCCTCGGTTGTATGCCCGACCAGTTGGGAGATCTTAGTGAGATTTTTACTGACATCTTCACATACAGCACTTTGCTCTTCAGTGGCTGAAGCAATCTGAAATGTCATTTCCGTCACTTCCTTGATGGCTTGCTGAATATCCTGCAGTGCCGATTCTGCTGCACGAGCAAGATCAACCGTTTCCGTCACCTGCTGCCCGCTCTGGTGCATTGCTGCCGAAGCCTGACGACTCCCCTGTTGCAGTACACTGAGCTTTTCATGAATATCCACAGTGGCATCCTGCGTCCGGCTAGCCAAGGCCCGCACTTCATCTGCAACAACAGCAAAGCCGCGCCCTTTTTCGCCGGCCCGGGCAGCTTCAATCGCTGCGTTAAGTGCCAGCAGATTGGTCTGTTCAGCAATGCCCTGAATGACTGACAAAATGCTGACAATAGCTTCACTGTTTTTTTCCAGCTCCAACATGGCTGATTCCGATTCCTGCACACTGGAACTGACCGAATGAATCGACTCTGAAGTTCGTTTCACCAGTCCCGCGCCGGACTGTGAAGAGTCATTGGCTTTGCTGACAAATTGTGATGTGCGATCCGCATTGCCGGCTATCTGCTGTGCTGAAGCAGCCATTTCCGTAACGGCAGAAACCATTTCTTCAAGCAACTGCTGTTGCTGAACCATCTGAGATCGCGTCTGTTCACTGATTTGGCGACCTTCTGCAGACAGTTCACTGACATTTTCGCCCAGCGGAATTAATTGCTGGATCAGCTTGCGCAGTTTGCCAATAAAGATATTAAGGAATCCGGATAACTTACCGGTCTCATCCTGGCGTTGGATATCAAGCTGCTGAGTCAGATCACCTTCACCTTCAGCAATTGATGCAACCAATGTAGTCATTTTTGAAAGTGGTTGGATACTGCTGCGCGCCACCAGCCACACAATACCGACCCCAATCAGTGCCAGAAGCAAGCCCAGCACACTGGTACTGACGATAAAGTTTCTTTGCGCACTCTCAAGAAATTGTTCCTGCTCCGCAACGGCAGCCAGTACCTGTGCCTCAGGAACTGCCAGATAAGTCACCCAACCTTGCTGGTTACCGGGCATAGTAAATGGGCTCAGCACGATAAACTGATCTTGCTGCTGCAAAATCTGGCTTTGGCCTGACTTGCCAACGGCGAGAAGCGCTTCTCTGAGACTGTTATCCAAAACACTGAGATTCTGACCGATCATTTCTGGCTGCTGGCTATGTCCGGCAATAACGCCCCGCGGACTGACCAGCAAAGTTTGACCAGCTCCCTGATAAAGAGAAGCAGCGACATCAGTGATCACTGATTGCAAAAAAGCAGCAGAAATATCGATACCACTAATGCCGATAAAGCGACCAGCATTAATTACCGGTGCAACCAGACTGGTCAACAGAACCTGCTCACCATCAATTGGATACAAGTAGGGGTCAATGACACAGCTACCACTGCTATCTTTGGAACAAAGATAATATTCGCCTGCTCTTACGCCATTGTCATCAACAGTAGCATCTTCCAACCCTTCGAGATTTTCCACTACAAAAGTGTCAGATTCTGAACGCACAACATAGGGCAGGAACCGTCCACGGCTATCACTGCCCAAAGTTTCACGGAACAAGAAGTCACTGCCGTCTATTGCATTTGGTTCAAATGCGACATAGGCACCCAAAAAATCCGTATTCAGGGCCAGAGTTTGCTCAAGCATTCTGACCGCAAGACTGCGTTTATCATCAATTTCCGAATCGTTTACGACTGCCTGCATCACAGCCGCATTCGCCTGAGCCGTATTCAGCGCTCTTTCAAGTGGCATACGCAACTGTGCTGAAGTATCTTGAGCCAAAACCTGTAAATAATCCTGGGCCTGTTGCTCAGTGACCTCCCGGCTATGATCAGAAAGACTCTTTTTGATTGAACTGAACTGCCATACGCCAACCAGCGCAGTAACCAGTACGACGGTCAATAAACTGAGGCCAGCCCAAAGACTAAAGCGCTGTTGAATAGAAAGATGCATCTTTATCTCCATTATCAGGGAACCGGAATTACCGGCATACCATTTAAATTGCAATCTGATTTCAGACTACAACAATCGTATTCACTGAACAGCCGAAAATTGCCAGTGCTGACAATCGGTTCCGGCTTTACCCCTGTCCGGTGATAGCATCACAATTTAGCAGCTTCGCTATAGGCTTGAGATTGGCCGTATATACTTGTTGAGACTGTAAGTTCGCGCAGACTTTGCCAGATTTCTTTCAGGCACGCAATGGAGAAAAGATCAATAATCTGCTTTGATTGGCAAAAACTTACATTTCTGATGTATCTGAAAAGTTGAAACGACCAGTTTCTTCTATGGTTTGATATGGTAATAGCCCTCCCATATCCAGTCTGGCCTTAAATGTATAAGCAAAACCATTGTTCTGACCAGTTAATAACCGGTTGATTAATCGCGCACTGCCCAGTAAATTCGGGCTGGCCTCGATAGTAAAATCAGCCATGCCATAGCCTGGAACTGTCGGCAAATCCGGCGTTGCACCACTTAATACACGATTATTTTCCACCTCAACAGAATAACTCATCCCCTTCAAAGACAAAGTGCCGCGATTAGGGTTGATGATCTGTAATCCGATAATAAACCGCGGTGACAGACCATTGGATTCTGGCGCCAGAGAAAAAGACGTGATGTTCACCTGAGGCTTTTCATAATTTGGTGACCAGCTGGCACACCCCATCATGGATATTATTGCTATCAGACATAATATTCTTAACAGGGGCATTTGATTTCCAATCTGGAGGGAGGTATTCAGTCTAAACTGAAATCGTTAGTAATGATGGAAAAAAGCGCAGCAGCGGCTTTCATTGACAAGCAATATCAAGAAATATTGCCCGTTTAAAACAACTGCCGCGCTATTAAGAACGGGATTGTGAGATCAACAGACCCAGTGTATTTATTGGCCACGTTTCTGTACTGGCTCGACTTCATCCATTTCATGAGCAGGATGCATCGCATTTCCGGATTCCCGGGCATCCAGGCGATTTTCCTGATAATCATCTTTCGATTCTTTATTGACACGTTCTGCAGCCTCACCCATATCATGTGCTGGATGATTACCCTCCGATGATTTATCTGCCGGGTTATTGGCAGCTTTTTCTTTCTTCCATTGATAATCTGCTTGTTGCTCTATCTCAGCAGCTTTAGAAGATACTGACTCATCCATTTCATGGGCAGGATGTTTGCCAGTATCATCATTAGCAGCTAACGCAGTGGTGCTGGCAAAAAGTGTCGTCAGGGCAACTGTGTAAAAACATTGTTTAAACATGGTAGCCTCCTTTAATTATGGTTAGAAACAACTCAAACAAAATGGCTTTTCACCATTTGATGTTATGTCCACCCTAACGAATATCCCCGACGACATCAAATCACCGAAAAAACCATTAAACCCATTTTAAATCATATAGTTATTATTTTATTTAGGCGTAATTCAGTATTCTGACCAGACATGATGTGAAAAACTTCCTGCCCCAAGGTAATCAGCCATTTTGCTTTATAATCCCGCCCCTAAGCCGCTTCACGCTGCGTTGAGATAAAACGATTTACACCATTGATAATGGCTTTTATCGCTGCTCGGCTGATATTTTTATCTTGCCCGACACCAAAAACCGGGCCGGCATTACCGACTTTGATTTCAACATAACTCACTGCAATCGCATCTGAACCGCTACCGATACCGTGCTCATGATAATCAACAACGGTTATAGCCTGTTGAATATGACTGGATAATGCTTTTGCAACGGCATCAACGGGTCCCGTACCTTTTGCTTTAAGCTTAAAAGATGTTGTGCCGTGATCCAACTGTAATTCAGCCGCGACACTGTCCTGAGATTCATCCATTAAACTACTGCTTGTAAATTGATAGGGTGCATTTACGCTGAGATAAATTTCATCAAATAAATTCACAATACCAGCAGCATTAATTTCCTTACCGCTGCTGTCGCTGATGTTTTGCACGATTTTGCTGAACTCAATTTGCAAACGACGTGGCAGTTCGAAACCGGAATGTTGCTGTAACAGGAAGCTGACTCCCCCCTTACCGGATTGACTGTTGACTCTGACCACAGCATCGTAGCTACGATTTAAATCTGCAGGATCAACAGGCAAATACGGCACCTCCCAAAAACCATCGGGATCCTGTTTTGCAAAACCTTTTTTAATCGCATCCTGGTGCGAACCGGAAAACGCAGTAAACACCAATTCACCGGCATAAGGGTGGCGTGGATGGACAGGTAACTGTGTGCATTCTTCGGCCAATTGGCGGATCTGATCCATCTGACTGAAATCCAAGCCGGGATCGATACCCTGCGAATATAAATTCAATGCCAAGGTCACTAAGTCGACATTACCGGTTCGCTCGCCATTACCAAACAAACAGCCTTCCACGCGATCGGCACCGGCCATTACGGCCAGTTCCGCTGCAGCAACGGCCGTACCGCGATCATTATGCGGATGCACACTCAAAATAATGCTGTCGCGATGATTCAAGTTGCGATGCATCCACTCAATCTGATCGGCATAGGTATTGGGTGTTGACATCTCCACCGTGGCTGGCAAATTGATAATCATTTTGTTTTCAACTGTTGGCTGCCAGATGGCTGATACCGCGTCACACACTTCCTTGGCAAATTCCACTTCGGTGCTGGAAAACACCTCGGGAGAATATTGATAAACCCATTGGGTTTCCGGGTGTTGATCAGTTAACGCCTTCACCCATCGCGTGCCGCGTTCAGCAATCTCTTTCACACCGGCTTTATCGGTGTTGTAAACAATTTTGCGAAACGCTGGCGCGATTGGATTGTACATATGCAAAATAGCCCGGCGAGCACCTTTCAATGATTCAACTGTACGTTCAATCAAATCCTGACGGGCTTGGGTTAACACCTCTATCGTCACATCGTCCGGGATCAGATTTTCTTCGATCAAGCGACGTACCAGATTAAAGTCGGTGTCAGAAGCTGACGGAAATCCCACTTCAATTTCCTTGAAGCCCATTTCCACCAAGGCTTTGAAATAGCGGATTTTGGTCTCGACCGACATCGGATCAATCAGCGCCTGATTGCCATCACGCAGATCGGTGCTCATCCAGATAGGCGCCTTTTCAATCACCTGGTTCGGCCATTGTCGATCCGGCAATTGAATTGGCTCAAAGCGCCGATACTTTTGAGCGGGATTAGCAATCATCTTCTGACTCCTGAGTCTGTATAAAAAATAGAGTTGCCTGATGGCGTATAACGTTAATAACGCTTCCGGCAGGTTTATTTAACAATGGCTGAAGGATTTCCAGTCCCTTTTTCAGTTTCCGCCGCTCACTTATGATGAACTTGAGATAACTGCGTTAAACAAAGCTTGTGGCTCATAACGCTACCGGTTCAGGCATGTGGAACAGTATAGATAAACAGCGGCAGAATTAAATTGCTAAAGTTGCATCAAAATATGGTCATATAACATTTTATTGCTGATAAATATATTTTTTAAGCATAAAATGCCTTTAATACATTTTATTGGAGTAAATCATGACTGAAAAACTGGATCGCTATGATCAGATGATTCTCGATATCCTGCAAAAACAGGGACGAATTTCTAATCAGGAGTTGGCGGAGGCCATTAACCTGTCTCCTTCCCCCACCTTAAGACGCGTTAAGCAGTTGGAAGAGAATGGGTTAATTGATGGTTATGTGGCGTTATTGAACGCACGCAAACTCGGGCTGACGTTGATGGCCTTTATTGGCATCAGCATGGATAAACACACTCCGGAACGTTTCAGCGGTCTGGAGGAAAAACTTGCCGGCTATCCGGAAGTGTTGGAATGCCACTTAATTACCGGCCAGACAGCTGATTATTTGTTAAAAGTCATCGTCAGGGATATGGATGCCTATCAACAGTTTCTATTGCAGAAACTGACACGAATTGAGGGTGTAACCGGTGTACATACCTCGTTTGTAATGAAGTCACCGATTAACTCTACCGCGTTACCATTAAACTGATTTCCCGTTGTGTTATTCAGGAGTTGTCTAAATGCTTTCGAATCGACTGCAACTCAAGCCGGTGAGCATCAGTCGCCTGGGGATAGGCCAATGGCAGATCAGTTAACGTTTTTAAAAAGATTTCCGAAATAATTAACCGGGCATTTTGTTTGTCATCGGCTGGCACGATGTACCACGGCGCATCTTTGGTCGTTGTTGCATTGATACAGTCTTCATACGCTCTGGTATAGTCATCCCAGTATTCACGTTGCTCAATATCCGCTGTGGTCAGCTTCCAGTTTTTATCCGGATCATCAATACGCTGCATGAACCGCCTGGCTTGTTCATCTTTGGATTGATGCAAAAAGAACTTGATGATCCGGGTGCCACTGCGTTGCAAATGGGCTTCGTGCTCCACAATAGAACGATAGCGATCACGCCAAAAAGCTTGTTTGGGCGGCAATTGTTCCGGCAAACGTTGATTCATCAGAAAGTCAGGATGCACTTTTACAATCAGCACTTCTTCGTAATATGAGCGATTGAATATACCGATTCGACCTCGTTCAGGCAGACACCTTACAGTACGCCACAAAAAATCATGTTCGAGCTCATTGTTACTGGGTTGTTTGAAACTGAACACCTGAAACCCCTGCGGGTTAATTCCCGACATGACATGGCGAATCGCCCCATCCTTTCCAGCAGCATCCATACCTTGAAAAATCAGTAAAACAGCATATCGATTATCGGCATACAGCTTGTGCTGTAATTCACTTAAGGCATCAACATTCTTTTTAAGCAATTTTTGATACTGCTTTTTTGATGAATAGAGTGGCTCAACAGATGTGGGGCTTTTCGTTAATTTAATCCTGCTGTCCGGGAGCGCCTGAAAATCGCTGATAGAAAACTTCATCATTTTTGCCTTTATAGGTTTTGTCATTTATTAAACGCATGAAAATCTCAAAGGACAAATTACAAATTATTCAGGGAAGTCCTTATTGACCTGCCAAAGTCCATCAGCAAAATATTCTTGCGAATCCTGCCAGTTTTTCAGTACGGTAAAGCCGGTCTCATTAGCCAGTTTCTGCATGTCGGATAAAAGATATTTATGGGAAAGCTCCAGATGAATGGCTTCATAGGCATCAAATTCAAAGGTCTTTTCCAGCGCACCGATATGTACTTGCTGCGGCTCAATCGACACCAGATAACTTTCCATTGCACCATGGCGTGGATTGTACATTCCATGGTGGGTAAAACGTGTTAAATCAAATTCTCCCTCCAGCTCGTTATTAATACGCGTCAATATATTCAGATTAAATGCTCGGGTCACACCTTGTTTATCATTATAGGCTTTGGTTAAGACGTCGATATCTTTTTTCAGATCAAAACCAATCAACAATAAATCTTCATGATTCAAACACTTCCATATACTGTGTAAAAAACGTTTAGCGCTGGGAAAATCAAAATTGCCAATATTGGATCCCAGTAATAATACTAACTTGCGACTGTCGGAAATGCCTTCCAAATGACGGATACTGGCAAAATAATCACCGACAATGCCATGCGTAACCAATGAAGGATGAGAGAGGTTCAATGAGCTGACCAGATCCGCCATAGCCGTTTCCGAAATATCTATCGGAACATAGGAAAACTGATGGGTGGTTTGTAACATCTGGTTTAGCAACACCTTGGTTTTACGTCCATCCCCGGCACCCAGCTCAACGATTTCAAAGGGATCATCGGCGATAAAATCAGCAATCTCGCCCCCCACCTTATTAAGAATCTCAAACTCACAACGGGTAGGATAATACTCTTCCAGTTCTGTGATTTGCTCAAATAACCGACTGCCATGGGCATCATAAAAATATTTGCTGGGCAGAGATTTTGAAGGCGCGGAAAATCCCATCAACACATCAAAGGCAAACTGTTCTTTCAAGGCATCCTGTGTTTGATCCCGTAAGGAATCTAATACCAGATAGGTCATTACAAATCCCTTGCCAATCGAATACCAGTAAATGCCCAGCGATCTGATGGGCGATAAAAATTTCGATAGCTGGCGCGCATATGATGTTTTGGAGTCGCAACAGATCCACCTTTCAAAACATATTGGTTTGCCATAAATTTACCATTATATTCACCCAGAGCCGTATTAGTGGTTTTGAATCCAGGATAAGGTGCATAAGCACTGTTGGTCCATTGCCAGAGCAGACCGGTATCAAACGCATCACAGGCTCTTTCCGGTGAGGGATAAACCGTTTCATCAGGATCCCAGAAAGCCGTTTCTTTCTCAAACAATGCTTTATCTTTTGAGCAGTACGCCTCCAGTTCAAACTCGGTGGGTAACCTTGCGCCCAACCAGCGCGCATAGGCATCTGCCTCATAAAAACTGATATGGCTGACAGGTAAATTAGGATTTAATGGCTCTAATCCACTCAGATGATATTCGTCCCAGTGATGATTCTGTTTACGCCAGTACAATGGATGGCAGATCTGGTTTTGCTGCACCCAGTCCCAGCCATCACTTAACCAAAGTTCTGGTCGACGGTAGCCACCATCCGTCATAAAATCCATATACTCGCCGTTATTAATCAATCGATCAGCTAACTGAAAACCACTTATCCAGCGTCTGTGACGAGGACGTTCATTATCATAGGAAAACCCGGTCAGACGGGCTCCAAACAGGGAAATATTTTCTGTCGACTCTAACCAGCCCAGTGCCCTTGCAGGAAGCAGAAGTTTATCTGCATCGGCAGCTTGCTGATACGCCTCGGGCCAGGGCTGGTTGCCCAGAATAAATTTAATATCCATCAACAGCAGTTCCTGATGCTGTTGCTCATGCTGTATTCCGACAGCAAGAACTTCCAACTGCTGTTTAGAAAGCGAATTCGATTCAAAAAGCGCCACAATGGCTTCCGTAATCCGATGACGATAACTCATGATTTCTTTAACCGTCGGACGCGACAGCTGACCTCGGCTGGACTGTAACCAATGAGATCCCAGACTCTTATAATAGGAGTTAAATAAAAAATGATATTGCGGTGATTTACTGGTCTGAGCCAGATTCAGCGGTTCCAGAATGAAGCAGTCAAAAAACCACGAAGTATGCGCCAGATGCCATTTTGGAGGGCTGACAAATGCCGCCGGTTGCACCACTTGATCTTCAATTTCCAGTTTGGCGCAAATTTGTTCAGTCTGCTGGCGTACTTCTACAAATAACTGTTGTAGGGAGGAAAGAAGATCTTCAGTCATCTCACCCCTGAACGTTCGGTTTGTTGCTTGCTTATTCGTTGTCATTGATTCAACTCCATATCTGGGGTTTATCAATCACCTGACCGGTTTGAAGTCGGTGAGCAATTTAACTTTTATACCGAAGAGCGAAGCCATAAACGGCTTCACTCAACAGCCTGTTAATTCACAACAGAATCGCCAATATAATGATAATGGGAATGGGGACACCTAAAAACCATAAAAGAATGGATCGCATGTTATTTCTCCCTGATAAAGACTGTCTGACATTACGCTGAATGATTAATGGATAACTGAATCACGTTGGCGACCACCTATTGTCGCCATAAAGCTGGCGATATACGCGCCAATCAATAACGCGATAAAAATCCATAGCGAGGCAAAGGTAGCCCCTTCCAATGCGGCATCAGCTGCTTCACGCGCGGCCTGTTCAGCGTCGGCAGCCGCTTGCTGAGCTCGATCGACTACCGCATTGACACGTTGCCCGGCCTCGCCTTCATCCAGTTCAGTATAGTTAGCGACTAACCCCACAATATATTGTTTATCATCTTCATTTAGCTCCCCGTCACGCAAGGCCTGAACGATAATATTGGATATTTCATCACGAACCTCGCCGTCTGCACGTTGTGCCACTTCCGCACCAGGAGCGGTACGCAAAAGTGCATCCGTAAAGTAATCGGATGAGTCAGACACAGCTTTACTGATTGCAGGCATTGCTGAGGTTGCACCTTGTGCCACTGAAGCGCCAGCTTTGGCAGTACCACTAATCACCGCGCCCACACTGGAAAGAATTAAGACCGCGACCAGAAGCGTTGCCACAGCCCAACTGATCAGGCCATGTGCTGTGTCACGAAAATAGACTTCATCAATATTAATATCAGTCCATCGGGTTCTTAATCGACCGGCTATATAGCCACCCAATCCAGCGGAAACAAGTTGTGTTACCGTCAGCCAGATAATCGTTGACCAGCCAATGGTTTGCATACTCACACCTTCATTCTGCCAGGGCGAAATCACTGAAAATCCTAATCCAAAACCGAGCAGTAACATGATTAGGGTCATGGTCGCAGCGCTGACCGCTCCGGCAAAAATAGCTGCCCATGACACGCTGCTGTTGCTGTTTGCTGAGAGAGTTTCCATATCGCGTTCCTTTTAATTTGCTTTCAAATCCGGATTTGTTTTTTTTGAGGAAAATCACTTAGGCATTAGTTGCCCAGAAATTAACTTTTTTAAACGCCTGAATGACATTCAGGCAATTGAATAAAACAGAATTACAACGAATACTTTTCGACGTTTCCAAGTGTTGGAATAGCACTTTAGTTACTGTGCTGAGAGCGCTTTCAAAGATACAGTGAGGTTCAAGGTAACAACCTAATATACTGGCAGATATTACATAGGTTAAAGTTCACGAAAAATAATCATCCAGCGAGACTTCGGTGATCATTTCTGTGCCGTTAATGGTCAGGAATGACTCAGCAACAGATGGCTGAACAGGGCCAGACAAAAGCCGAAAACAGCCCCCAATGGTGGTGCCCAGTGTCTGGCGAGTTTTGATTGTGGGGCAATGTCCTGAAACACCAGATACAGAATGCCACCTGAGGCAAACAGCATAATCGCCCCGAGAATGGCGGGATGTTCAGATAAAAAGAAATATCCCGCCAATCCGGCTACCGGACCAAGCACAACAAACAATGTCATCTTGCCCAGTACATTGCCATGCCTGTTGTGCTGTTTCAGCTCACGATAGGCGTTAAAACCTTCGGGGAGATTCTGTAACCCTATCAACAATGCCAGTAAAGGTCCTGAAGCCGGGTTCAATGCCATCAACCCGCCTAACGCGATCGCTTCCGGCACATAATCCAATATCATGCCCAATAGTTGGGGAGATTCATTTTTGTGCAAACCGAGCAACCGTTCTATATAGAAAAAAATCAACCCGCCAGCGACAATAAACAAAATACCCCAAACTGAATCTCCCATATTCTCTATGCCTTCGGGAACCAGCACCAGCATCACCGCACCCAGCAAAATGCCGCCTCCCAAAGCGATAATAAAATGTCTTAATTCTTTTTCCAGCCATTGCGAATGTATCCGCTCAAAACTGGCCACAAAACCACCGACAGGGATGCAGATACCCGCGGCCATCGTGAGTAATACAATCTGTAAAACGGGTGAGTTATCCATTGGTGACCTTCATTACTTGCTGAGAATGCTGTTTATTAATGCATTCGATGTTAGATAAATTGACTGCACCTTTCCAAGCTGAATTTGAATATTTAAATCATTCATTAATCAGCACTTTTATCACATCCACATGTCAATCATTGAAACGCATCACCCAAAAAGCATGGAGAACGAACATGACAACACTCAAACAGGCAACTCAATTTCATCGCTTTATAGCCTATTTTCTGACAACAGTAACAGGGCTCATCCTCGGCGACGTGGCTATGGCTGACTCACCGAACGATAAAAATATCGTAAAAGAAGCTGACAGAGTTTCCCTGAATTTCCGCGAGTGGCGTGTTGAATGGAAAAATACCCGGCCACGGGATCCGTATGTCAGTCCCGATGGCAGCGTCTGGTTTGTCGGACAGGTGGGTGATTATGTGGCGAGACTGGATCCGCAAACCGGTGAAATGCAGCGTTTCGACATTCCTAAAGCAGGCCCGCATACCGTGATTGTCGATGCTGAGGGTTATCCCTGGTATGCCGGTAATAAAGACCGGCATATCGGCCGTCTGGATCCAGATACCGGTGATGTGACTCGTTTTGATATGCCAAAGAGTGTTAATGACCCACACACAATGGATTGGACTTCAGATGGCAATATCTGGTTTACCGTGCAGCGTTCTGGCCAGGCCGGTTTTATCGGTAAATTAGCCACTGACTCAGGTGAGTTGGAAATTATTGAAGTCCCCGGAAACAATATGCGGCCTTACGGATTGGTTGTGGATAAGCAGAATCGTCCATGGATTGCTTTTATGGGGAGTAATGCCATCGGCACAGTGGATCCAAAGTCCATGCAACTCGATATCATTAACACCCCTGATGAAGAAAGTATTATCCGTCGAATTGGTCTGACATCAGATGGCCGTGTCTGGTGGGTGGATGCAGGTGTTGGTTATGTGGGCGTCTATAACCCGCAAGATGAATCCATGCAGCAATGGCGGACTCCGGGAGGCGAAGCCGCAGGCTTGTATGCGATGACCGTCGATAACCAGGATCGAATCTGGTACGTGGAAACAGGGTTACAACCAAACCGGTTTATCGGTTTTGATAGCAAAACCGA
Organism: Methylophaga sp. UBA2496; assembly: GCF_002341635.1. Classification (NCBI taxonomy): domain Bacteria; kingdom Pseudomonadati; phylum Pseudomonadota; class Gammaproteobacteria; order Thiotrichales; family Piscirickettsiaceae; genus Methylophaga; species Methylophaga sp. UBA2496. The sequence goes on from NZ_DDOK01000004.1 coordinate 440,043, forward strand.
ACAATTTATAGCGATAGATGAAGTTCCATCAGGCGGTCAGACTGTGCGGCATATGGTGTTTGACGAAACCAGCAATGCCATCTGGTTTGGCACCGATGCACATACCATTGGCCGTGCAGTGGTACCGGATTAACAGTCATAAAAGTGCCAATTTATTATCTGCCAGAAAAATACGGTGGCCGGCTTTTCTCAGATTTGAATTAAAGTAAATTGGAGAAAATAACCCAGGCAGTCAGGCCTGTCAGAATAAATGACAACAATGCGAGCAGGCCGTCTCTGGCTATCAGCGCCAGGCCAAAAGCAACCAGGGCGATACCGGCTGCGTTGGCGCTGAAAGGGATGACTTCCATAAACGGTAGCATGACTGCAATCAAAATACAGACACTGGCTATCGCAAATTTGGCGGTCCCATTAACAAAGATCAACAAACGTGGTCGTATCAGTTTATCGATAAAGTGAGCAGGTCTTCGCAACCATCTCACAGCCTTTAATAACTTGTCACCAGGAACAGCACGTTGTAATAACCATTTTGGTAACCAGAAGTGTTCCTGCCCCGTCAATAACTGTATGGCGACTAAAAAGATAAACACGCCCATGATACTGGGAACCCCGGGGATATCGCCAATAACCGGTGCTAATATAATCAAGCCAGCCAAAAGCAACAGTGGTCCAAAAGAACGACGGCCTATCATATCCATAATAAGGTCAATCGAAACGTTTTGATTGGGCCTTTGCTCAGCCGCTTCGCCAATACAATCAAACAATTCTTCGAGATCGGTTACCGGATGATTCTTACCCATCATTAGTTACCTGCTTAAAGGAAAAAGATGCTTTGGCACCCACCACAAAAACACCATCATGGCGATCAACTCGACTAATGATTGAAACACAATGACCACGACTGCCAGCTCATATGAAGCGGGCAACGCCAGGGCAATGGGTAACATCACAAAAGAATTACGGGTGCCAAAGCTGAATGCAAGTACCCTACCCTGCCGTGATGAAAGTTTAAATAACCTGGATAAAAGCCTGGCCATTACGGCCGTAATAGCCAGGAACAACAAAAATATTACTGATAAGTGGAATAATAAGCTGACGGACTGCAGCACGATAGTGACTTGCGATATCGCAATAATAAACATCACCATGGCTAATAACAGCACCGGAAACCATGCCAGAAAATTGATTACCCGCTCACCATTGTCCTGCTTCGCTAACCATTTTTGAGTCAGAAATGCCAGCATCAATGGCACGATAATCAAACTGAAAAATGCCCAAACCATCTCACCCTGTGCCAGATTCAGATGAAACTCATCACCGAGAAACAGCCAGAGATAGAATGGTAACAACAGGATTTGCAACAGCAGGCTTATCGGGGCAAAAGTGATTGCCAGTCTGGTATCACCACCGCCAAGCTGAGAAAAGGTAATAAACCAATCCGTGCACGGCACCAACAACACTAATAAAATACCCAGTTTTACAGCGGGGTCATCGGGAGCGACCAGCAGCAGACAGGCGACTGCAAGAGGAATCAACACAAAATTCCCCAGAATTGCTGCCAGTAGTACTTCAGGTTTGTAAAAAGCGTCCCGCAGATGCGTTAATGGAACCTGGGTAAACGTTGTATACATCAAGGCCGCTAATAACGGCCATACGACGATTTCCAACCGGCCACCCATCTCTGGCACCATAACACCCAAAATCAACCCAAGTAACACGGCCAACAGATAAATAAACAGCTGATTTTTTTCCAGAGACAGATGTGTCAATGATGGGATCCTTGCAGATAAAATAAAAAGCCCGAAATTATTATTTCAGTCGCCCGGGGTTTATGCTGTTTTTTCTTTTCCTGATTAACTGAAGTTAACGAACCTCGCTACCTGATGCTTTATAACTGGCAACATGGTAAACCGTATCTGCGCTTTGATGCTGAAGATGACAGAGCCAATTCACTACGTTTTTTCAACAAAGGATTTATCGATGCAACATATTTTCGGCAAAACAGTTCTTCCTACCCTCTTATCACTGTGTTTTATAACCGTGGTGCTTGCCGCTGAAGGTGAAGGTAAACAAGTCGTCATTGACAGTAAAGAGGGTAAAGAAAAAGTGACCATTGAAGAGTCACAAACAGGTGATCAATCAGGAGCTGGCACCGCTGTCACTGATGATCCGGTGGATGATCATAAAACGACTGATGAAGATGACAACACCGATAAGCCCAAATATCAGGAATAATGACACCTGTTATCAGATTAATTGACTAATGTCGGCCAGCCGTCGTTCTGCTCCAGAAACTGCAGCAGATTTTTAGGGCGATACGCCTCATCGTTATCCCAACGTTGTTTCACAGTCTGATGAATTAATACCTCACTTTTTTTATGGTTTATAGGGCGATATAAAGGCCTTTTCGAACGATATATATGTTTACGTGAGTTATGCAAAGTCGCATCATAACGGCCATTCAAACTGCTTTTAAGATGCGTTTCGAGCACTAATCCAGCTTCAGCTGCCTGCTGCATCATCCATTCAAGTGGAATATCGGATAACAAGCCACCGGTTTCTTTATCCGGCGCATAACTCCCGCCAATATTGCTGTGTACACCGGCAAACCACACCTGTTTGAGATCCAGCTTTTCCCGCGGATCCCAGATGGTCGGTTCAAAATCTGAACGCACTTCATCGATCGCCATCGCATGTCGGGCAATATCGACATTAGGGCCGATTTTGGTATCGTAAAATTCGTCTTTTTTGTTCAATAAACCGAGAAAAGATATCGGAATACCTAATGCACCAACGGTATCCCATACGCCAACAAATTTAATCTGACGACTTTTATGTGAATGCGCTTCACGAAAAGCAATCGACTTTTCGCCATCCGGTGCGTAACTGTAACCGGGTTTTTTGTAATGCTCGAATGCCGCTTCAATCAGTCTGGCATCCGGTCGTTTGAGAATGCCGCAGTTATAAATCAAACCACTTAAACTGCGAACGGTGTAAGCGCCACGGCTAAAGCCAAACAGAAAAATCTCATCGCCCGGCTGGTAGTTCTGAACAATATAACGGTAATCGTCCATGATGTTTTTATTCAGGCCCTTGCCGGTGGTACCACCGAGCACCTGTTCATAATAAGAGCCGATTCCCCAGTCGTAAAATACCTGCTGCGTGATGCCATCAGACCCTCTCGGGTCAATCGAACGCGCCATTCGAAGTACGTTGGTGGGGAAATCTTTGGCCAGATCCTTTTCCGGTCTATTCCAGGTACCGTCTGCACAAACTACTATCCGCTTTGTCATCAGCGTGCTCCGTCGGTCGTTTTATCCGGCAGCAAAGCGTTAGCTTACAGCTTTCATATCAGGCTCTCTGCCCAGAACATCAGTTGTGACAGTAAACCTGAATCATTTCAGAAACAATACCTTAACCAGTCATCTTTGAGGATTATGCTTTTTCTTCTGCCTCTTCTTCGGCTTCTTCCTCAGTACTTTTGCCTTTGCCCGAAAAGTCTTCGGTAAACACCTCGGACAGAATCAGCTGTTCAATATAACTGCGCTGAGAAGCCCGTACCGGGAAACGCACCACCAGATGAATTTCTGCAGCGGTAGGAACCTGAATCGTGACACGAGGATCAACCGAACTCGCATCCAACCCACGTTCATCACTCAGTTTCTGCATATAGATACGGGCATTTTCCAGATAGGGCTGACAATGTTTTGCAGCCGCCGACAATAAGGCCTGTTGGGCAGTTTGCCATTTATCCGTGCGTTTGAATGGCACGGTAAAAACATGCAGGACATATTGCCGGGTATAACTTTCATTTATGACAGGCTCGGAGACAAATAACGCATTGGGAATAACGGCCATACGTCCCGTACGTTGATGAGTAAGCTTTCCGGGACCCACTTCCAGAATGGTGGTCGCTAATAAGGTTTGATCAATAACGTCGCCACGGAAATCCTTGATTTGAATACGATCGCCAATATTAAACGAACCAGCACCGGTTTTAAGTAATGACCCCGTTACACACAAAATAAGTTCCTTGGTGGCCACTACAAAGGCTACGGCAATGGCAACCACCGATAACGCCAGCGTTCTGAGTTCTTCGCCCCAGATTAATATGAGCCCGAGAATAAAAATGAGAATAATGCCGTTGCGGGTCTGAACCAGCCATTTGCGACGCAATTCTGTGGAATCAATGGTTCGACGAATAAACCGGGAAGCAACAGAATTTAATACCAGCATCACCAGAAGCAGGAGAAAAGTGCTGCCAAACAAGCTGATAATCGGAGCAAAAAATGCAAAGGTTTCCTGGGAAATTCCAAGTTTTTCGTTCATTTAAGCAGCCTGTTACTTTAACGTTGAATATAACGTTACCAATAATACCCAAATCTTACACCGGATCATAAGCCATCAGGATAATGGCATGAATATAAGGACTTACTGACAATCCTGGATTTAAGCCGTAAAACGCTTCTTAACCAGCTAAAAAATTATCCTGCGATAGTGTCGTATTGGCAGCCCTACGCTTGAAAAGTGCTTTTCAACAAAATTATTTATATCCGATTCAATGATCTAGTTGATTTAGTCCGATAAATACGCCTGATTCCCCTTTGCAGATGCATTTACTTCGATCATAATCAAACGCAGGCACGTCAATTCAACAAGAGGATCTACTCCGAATGATTAAACGACCCGACGCGACAAAACGTCTGTTTGTGCTTGATACCAATGTGCTGATGCACGATCCCACTGCTTTATTCCGCTTTGATGAACACGATATTTTTCTGCCTATGGTGGTACTGGAAGAACTTGATAGAGGTAAAAAAGGTTTATCCGAAGTGTCGCGAAATGTGCGTCAGGTCAGCCGTTTTCTCGATGATTTGTTAGAACAGGCCGCAGATAACGATGCCATAAATTCGGGTATTCCTCTGCCGAGCGTTATCAACAGTGATGTGCCCCAGGCCAGTGGTCGTTTATTTTTCCAAACCCGCCAGATGGCCGGAGAATTACCTAAAGAATTACCAGGACAAATAGCCGACAATGCCATTCTTGCTGTTGCTATCAACCTGCAACAAGCTCAAATCGATACCAACGTTATTCTGGTTTCCAAAGATATTAATCTGCGTATTAAAGCCACTGTGTTAGGTATCTGCGCCGAAGATTATTACAACGATAAAGTACTTGATGATGTGGATCTGCTGTATCGCGGTTCCAGTGAGCTGAAAGCCGATTTCTGGGAAGATTTAAACCGCCTCGAATCGTGGACTGAAGATGGCCGTACCTTTTATCAGGTCGAAGGAGAAGTCGTCAAAGACTGGTATCCCAACCAGCTGATTTATTCACCCGGCGAAGAACGAGCCATTGAAGCGGTAGTGCGTAACAACAATGAAACCACCGCTGACATTGAGCTGATTCATGATTATCGTCGTGAGAACCATTCAGTCTGGGGCATTACCGCACGCAACCGTGAGCAGAATTTTGCGTTGAATCTGTTAATGGATCCGGAAATTGATTTTGTCACCCTGTTGGGTCAGGCGGGAACCGGTAAAACGTTATTAACCCTGGCAGCCGCCTTAACTCAATGTATTGAACACAAACGCTATGGTGAAATCATCATGACCCGTGTCACCGTGCCAGTGGGGGAAGATATCGGTTTTCTGCCCGGGACAGAAGAAGAAAAAATGACGCCGTGGATGGGCGCGTTGATGGATAACCTTGAGGTACTCAACAAAACCGATGGTGGCGACTGGGGCCGGCAGGCAACCAATGATTTGCTGCAACGCTGGATCAAGATTCGCTCACTGAACTTTATGCGGGGTCGTACCTTCCTTAACCGTTTTATTATTATCGATGAAGCACAGAATCTGACCTCCAAACAGATGAAAACCCTGATTACCCGGGCAGGTCCCGGCACCAAGATTGTCTGTCTGGGCAACATTTCACAGATTGATACCCCATACTTGAGTGAAACCACTTCGGGTCTGACTTACGTGGTGGATCATTTCAAGAACTGGCCGCATAGCGGACATATCACCCTGCTGCGTGGTGAACGTTCACGACTGGCTGACTTTGCTTCAGAAAACTTGTAATCTGTTGTGTGATTAATGACATCGGGCGGCACTGGGAGAAATCCCCCAGGGTCACCCGATGTTTATACTTTATTAAATAAAATCAGCATTGATTCATTTATTGGGTCGCAGGCAACAGGAAGACATAAGATGAACGATATCCCTCCAACCGGTGCCGAACGCCGGGAATTTTTCCGCATTAATGATCGTTTGGTTATGTCCGTCGTTCCACTCAGCACTGCTGAAGCTGAGCAAATTGGTCAGGCCATTATTGATGCCACGCCTGAAGCCGGACAGTTGACTCAGCAAATGTCATCGATCCAAAAAAGTTTTAATCATCTGACCGACCAAATCGGTCATACCGACAGGGATATCGCCAGAGCACTGAGAATGCTCGATGAAAAGGTGAATCTGCTGGCGCAGAATGTCCAATTGCTGCACACCCCGCTCAATCCGGAAGCCGCAAATGAGGTCAATCTCAGCGCCGGCGGCCTGGCTTTAATGACCGATAGTGCGTTTCAACCCCGTTCAGCAATGGAAGTCAGAATGCAGTTGTTGCCGGGCGGTCTGCATATTCGCGCCATTGCCAAAGTCATTGCCTGTGATCAATTAGTTGAAAGCGTTGAGGGTAAAGGCTTCTACCTGCGGATGGCATTTACTCATATGAGTGAAACTGATAGAAATATTCTGGTAAAACACACGCTGAATCGTCAGGCAGAAGAGCTGCGTAACAACAAGCAGGTTTAACACGGCTCTACTCTTCGCCAACATCCAACGTACAACTCTCCATTTATAGTGTTGTTCAGAGCTATTAAAAGAGAACGTTAAATGTCGACTACTCTACCCATCTTATACAGTTTCAGACGTTGCCCGTATGCTATGCGAGCCCGGCTAGCTATTGCGATTACCGGACGTAAAGTGGCAATACGCGAAGTGGTATTAAAAGATAAACCGGCTGAATTGCTGGAGATATCGCCAAAAGGAACGGTTCCGGTGCTGTGGCAAAACAATGGCGATCTGCTGGAAGAAAGTCTGGATATTATGCTTTGGGCAGCTGAAAACCATGCCATATGGCAATCTCTGGATGAGCAGCAACGCAAAGAGGCGTTTATTCTCATTGAAGAGAATGATGTCAGCTTCAAACAAATACTGGATCGGTATAAATATGCCGATCGTTATCCTGAACACAGTGCAGAGTATTACCGTGAACAGGGCGAACAGTTTTTAAAAAAATTAGAACAACGGCTCAGCCAACAGGTCAGTTTAATGACCGATTCTCTGACTTTAGTCGATTTTGCAGTGTTGCCGTTTATCCGACAATTTGCTTTGGTTGATTGGGACTGGTTCAGCCAGGCGGATTACCCCAAACTGCAGAACTGGTTAAATGGATTTCTCCAGTCAGATTTGTTCGAACAGATTATGTATAAATACCCGCAATGGCAGACGGGAGATGAACTCACTGTTTTTCCAGCAACACCGTAACAATAATCGTTACAAATTCAGATATGCGCTGGCGTCTTCGTTATCCGCCAGCTTGGGCACTATGCCCAGACATGGCGAAGAAATTCGGTCTGCCAAACTCCGGATAATCGCTGCAGATTGTGGATCCTGCAAAAAATCATTGGCTACCCAACCCGCCAGAGTCAGGCCAGAAACTGCGATGGCCTGAACGGTTAACAGAGCATGATTAATACAACCCAGTTTTATCGCCACCACCAGCACTACCGGTAACTGTAATGCTTTCGCCAAATCGGCAATCGTTTGCTGATCATTTAATGGCACCAGCCAGCCGCCGGCACCTTCGACTACGATGGCATCTGCCTGTAACTGCATGGCAGCAAATTGGGTTTCAATCAGATTAAGCGATATGGTTTGCCCAACCTGCTCTGCTGCCAGATGAGGCGCAATCGCCGGTTCAAAGGCATAAGGATTGATCTGCGAATAAGGTAATTTGATATCTGCCTGCTGACTCAATGCCAGTGCGTCTTCATTTTTCCATTGACCATCCTGCCATTCACAACCACTGGCAATCGGTTTCATTGCAGCAACCTTTAGTCCCTGCTGTTGTAAAACTTTGATCAGTCCGACACTGATACGTGTTTTGCCGACTTCGGTATCGGTGCCGGTAACAAATATATGCTGAGTCATCAGAGCTTGCTTCTCAATTGGTCGAGACTGACTGCCACACAGCCATCTTCGGTCATCGGCAGAGAATTCTCCCCCGCCCAGGCATGTCCATAAATCACTTCATAAGTGGCTGGAAGTTGACCATTGACCCGAAATTGTTCACAGGCATGGGTTACTTTTTTCAAGGTGTTTTTACCGGTCAGGCCACGGCGGCGCCCCTGATTAACATTACGTGCACCTAATTGCTGTAAATCACGCATCATATTGATCAGACTCGGATACAAGAGACTATGTCGATCACTGTCCAAAACCGGATCACTGAGTCCGGCGGCAAACATGGCTTCGGCCACATCATGCATATCCAGAAACACATTGATATGTGGATAATCATCCACCGCAGCCCAGCTTTGGCGAAGTTCCTGCAAGGTGTCGGGCCCAAGCGTACTGAACATTAACAAACCACCTGGACGCAATACCCTTTGTATCTCGGTAAACGCAGCGGTTAAGTCACACCACTGCAAAGCCAGGTTGGCATATACCAAATCCACGCTGTTATCGGCTAACGGTAATTGCTCAGCATCGCCTGTTATGAAGCGGGGTGATTTTTGCCCAGGTAGCCAGCGGCGCACTCCTTGATCATGCCGATAACGTTGTCTAGCCTGCTTGAGCATAGCGGGAGCAATATCCACGGCTATTTGTTGGGCGTCAGGATAACGATGTTGCAGTAAAGCCAGGTTGCGTCCGGTGCCGGTCCCCAAGTCCAGAATATGCTGGGGTTTGATTTTAACCAGTTCCAGACGTTCCAGCATTTCATCTGCCGTATCACGCTGTAAAATCGCCACATCATCATAACTGTTCGCCGCATTGCCAAAGGCTCGCGCTACGCGATTTTTTTCCGGGCGTAAGGCTTGCTCAGTCATTGAAAAACTCATTGATTTTATCGGCACATAACTGAGGTTGAGAGATAAACGGAGCGTGTCCTGCTCCGGCAATGCGATCAATTGAAATGGTTTTATTTAATTCAGACAAGGATTCAACCAACGTTATCGGCACCAACTGGTCGCGATCCCCTAATAGACATTTCACCGGTATCTGTAACTGCGCGAGCTCAGAACGTAAGTCCAACGTTTCCAATAACGCTAATCCAGCCTGTAAAGCCTCAGGATGTGCGACATTATCAGCCGTTTTTTCTGCCAGTAGCTGAATGGTTTCCCGGCTGCCTTTTGCACCACGCGCCTGAAGCAGCACAAAGCGTTTTAACGTTTCGCGTTGATCATAGTTCAGCTGTCCGGCAAATACCGCAAACACTGCCGCATCCATTGCCTCACTCCAATTGTCAGCGGTGACAAATTTTGGATTGGCAGCCATCAAAACTAATTTGGTGACACGTTGTGGATAGCGTGATGCAAAAGCCAAGCTCAGCTGTCCACCTAATGACCAGCCCAACCAATATGCCGTTTGGGGGACGTTATCAGCAAGTTGGGTTAATACTTTGTCAATTTGCAACGCATCAGCCTGCCATTCGGACTGTCCATGGCCCGGTAAATCAATCAGATGCAAGGTGAACTGCTGGGCCAGTATTTCAGCAAGCGGCTGCCAGACATCACTATGCATACTCCAGCCATGCAGCATTACCACATCTGGGCCCTGCCCCATCTGTTTAATGTACATAGCTGCGCTCCAAACCGAGCAGTAATTGCTCAATATGCCAGACATCATGGGCCGCAGACAGCGTGATACGCAATCGGGCGGTGTTTTTCGGCACGGTCGGTGGTCGGATAATGCCTACCAAGATGCCCTGCTGTTCCAGATCCTGTCCCAATTTAAGTGCTGTTTTATCGTCACCAATCAACAGGGGTTGAATTGCCGTTTGTGAGGGCATTAATGGCAAGCCTAATTGGGCTGCACCGTCACGGAACTGTTGAATCAATTGCTGTAATTTATCGCGCCGCCAGCTTTCCTGTTTAATCAGTTTCAGACTCGCCAATGTCGCTGCAGCGATAGCCGGTGGCTGCGCGGTGGTGTAGATAAAACTGCGAGCCTGTTGCACCAGAGTCTCAATCACCACTTCATCAGCGGCAACAAAAGCGCCTGCCGTGCCAAAGGCTTTGCCAAAGGTGCCGACCAAAATCGGCATCTGCTGCAGCGTTAAAGCAAAATGCTCGACAACACCTCCACCGTTTTGACCCAATACGCCAAATCCATGTGCATCATCAATTATTACGCCCGCTTTATGCTGTTCGGCTAAATCCATGATTTCCGGTAATGGGGCAATATCCCCGTCCATACTGAATACACCATCACTGACGATCAATTTATTTCGGGCGTTGGCAGCAGTATGCAGTCGTTGATGCAATAAGCCCATATCCACATGGGGATATCGTAATTGCTGGGCGTCGCAAAGACGGCCCCCATCAAGTAACGATGCATGGTTCAACTTGTCCTGGACGACAACATCGGTTTTACCGAGCAAACCATCAATCACACCGATATTGGCCATATAACCGGTCGAAAACAGCAGAACTCGTTGTTGTCCGGTAAATTCTGCCAGAGCCTGTTCCAGCTGATGATGATAACGACTGTGGCCGGTGAGTAAATGCGCAGCCCCACTGCCAACACCTTCACGATCCAATGCCTCGACAAATGCGGTTTTTAATGCCGGATGTGCTGCCAGGCCTAGATAATCATTACTGCTGAACGATAATAACTTCCGGCCATCCAATACGACTTCCACACCCTGCTCGCCGTCACGCAACCGTGATCGACGGTATAAGCCAGCGGCTTTACGATCGCTTATTGTTTGTTGCAGTTGTGATTGCCAGGGAAGTTGTGCCACAAGAGCGCCTCGATAAATCAGCTACGCTGGAATTGATATAGCGAAGACCAGTATTTATCATGCTCTGTGCAGACGAACGGCACAGAGCATGCGGTTATTCAGGTCGCGGTTCAGGCAGCTGAACAGTGTTTACCATCCTGTTGCTGCTGTCCGACCTGTAACGGTGTGATACCCAAACGTTTAAATAAACGTTGATCATGATCGGTATCCGGATTGTCAGTAGTCAGCAGTTTTTCGCCGTAGAAAATCGAGTTGGCACCGGCCAGGAAACTCATTGCCTGCAATTCATCAGTCATGTTTTCACGACCCGCAGAAAGTCTGACAAAAGACTGCGGCATCATAATGCGTGCCACAGCGATGGTGCGAACAAATTCAAACGGATCCAGATTATTGATGCCGTCCAAAGGTGTACCTTCGACTTGCACCAGTAGATTAATCGGCACGCTCTCAGGATGACTTGGCAGATTAGCCAGACTGATTAACAGACCAGCGCGATCCTGACGGCTTTCACCCATGCCGACAATACCGCCACTGCAGACATGAATGCCCGCTTCACGAACATGAGTTAAGGTATCCAGTCGATCCTGATAGGTACGCGTTGAGATGATTTCACCATAGAATTCCGGAGAGGTATCCAGATTGTGATTGTAATAATCCAGACCAGCATCTTTCAGACGCTTGGCCTGGTGATTTTCCAGCATACCCAGCGTGACGCAGGTTTCCAGCCCCATATCCTTAACGCCTTCAATCATCGCGACGACACGATCCACATCGCGATCTTTCAGGTTACGCCAGGCAGCGCCCATACAAAAACGGCTGGCACCGGTGGATTTGGCCTGCGCAGCAGATTCGAGCACTTTATCCAGAGGCATTAACGGTTCGGCTTTCACTGCCGATGGATGATGCGCACTTTGCGGGCAGTAACCGCAATCTTCGGCACAACCACCGGTTTTGATACTCAGCAAGGTACTGATTTGTACAGCATTGGCATCAAAATTCTGCCGGTGAATGGTTTGCGCTTGGTACATCAGATCCGCAAATGGCAAATCAAACAAGGCTTCAATTTCCGCCTGCTGCCAGTCATGGCGGAGCGGCGCGGTCTTTTCTGCTATATTTTCAGTCATGGGCTTCTTCATCAGATTTAATGGATTAATAACATGATGGCCAGAAACTTTCGTGCTGTAGTGACGCATCGTTTGGCAGAATTATACAGCAAACTGTTGCCGATTCCCTGCTTCCTCTGTGGTGACTTTAGTCCAGATGATGTGCTTTGCAGCGCCTGTGCAGATGAGTTGCCGTGGTTGGATACGTGTTGTCAGCAATGTGCTATACCGCTGAATGAAACAGGAATTTGCGGCCAATGCTTGCAACAACCGCCACCACAGCAATCAACTGTTGCATTGTTTCGTTATGAAGCGCCAGTTAATCATTGTATCGCTGCTTTTAAGTTTCATCAGCAATTGGCATTTACACAGCTGTTTGCCCGACTGCTGGCAGATAAAATCCATCAACGACACCAGCCATTGCCCGAAATACTTATCCCTGTCCCATTGCATCCCAGTCGGTTACGCGAACGTGGTTATAACCAGTCAGCTCAACTGGCCGCTGCGCTGTCGAGAAGACTTGGTGTAGCAACCGATAAACACGGTTTGATCCGCCAGCGTAATACCAGTCCACAATCCGGCCTGAGCGGTAAACAACGCAAACGTAATCTAAAACAGGCCTTTGCCGTTGCTAAAGCATTGCCTTACAAACATGTTGCACTGGTCGATGATGTATATACCACGGGACATACGGTCGCCGAAGCCAGCCGATGTTTACAGCAAAATGGTATAGAGACAGTAGAAGTATGGACAATTGCCCGCGCAATACGCCATTATTAGGTCTCACCTCACTCATTTCAGTGCTCAAGGCTGTTGCATGCCTCAACAAGACGTGACGACGCTTCAAGATCGATTGGATGATCTGCTCCGTATTGCCAAAAGCAATGAGCGGAAACAGCTCAACTTTCAGCAATATGAATTAAGCTTGCTGAATAGCAGCGGCCTGGAGCCGTTACTGAAATTGATCCTCGAAGAACATAAACATCGCTTTCAACTGACGACCGTCACGCTGATGTTGCATGATCCGGAATATGAATTCCAACGTTTGCTGGAGTCAGTGCCAGAAATACAGCAATGGCAGAACCATTTGTTATTTACCGAATCCGTTCAACGTCTGGAACAGTTCTTCAGTTTACGGCGCATTCCACGTCTTACCAGCTTTTCACCTCATCAACATCAGCAACTGTTTCCCTCACATAGTGAATTGGGATCAGTCGCCCTGCTCCCCCTGATACGTCAGAATCAGTTAATTGGCAGTCTGAATTTAGGCAGCCGCAATCCCAATCGATTTCAATCCAATATCGGCACACAGTTTCTGCAGCATCTGGCTGCCGTGGTATCAGCCTGTATCGAAAATGCGCGTTTGCATGAAGAAGTAAAACTGGTCGGTCTGCGTGATCCACTGACCGGCGTGAATAATCGTCGTTTTTTTGATCAGCGCATCGTGGAAGAGTTCAGTCGGGCTATTCGTAACAAAACTGCTTTGTCCTGTTTATTTGTTGATCTGGATTATTTCAAACGCATAAACGATAGTCATGGACATCAAACTGGCGATCAAGTGCTTAAGCATGTCGCCCAGCTGCTTAATGACAGCCTGCGCCAGGGTGATGTGCTGGCTCGCTACGGTGGTGAGGAATTTGTCGTATTGTTAGCTGATGCCAGTGGTGTGGTCGCAGCAGATATTGCAGAACGGATGCGGAAAACAGTTGCTGAAACGCATTTTACTGCTAATTCAGGGAAAACATTACGCGTCACCTTGTCAGTGGGTGTATCGACTCTGGAGCCTGGCAGTAATATGACCGTAAAACGCTTATTGCAATCTGCAGATCAGGCTGTGTATGGCGCCAAACTGTCCGGACGCAATCAGGTAAAGGTCAGTGCTGAGGCGTGAGATCAGCTTGTGGCGCTGAATAACAGTCTTTACAATTAATTCCATACTACAACGTAAGAGGATGCAGTGAATCAACTGAAAGCATTTTCAGATGCATTTATGCATGCAATGAAAAACCTGCTGCCCATCGTGATTGTAGTGGTTATTTTTCAAACCTTTATCTTACAGAGTATTCCTGATAACACCCTGAGCATCAGTATTGGGTTGTTTATCGTGGCTATTGGCGTCGCATTGTTCCTGCGGGGTCTTGAACTCAGTATTTTCCCGGTCGGCAAAAGCCTTTCCAATCAATTTACCAAACGTGGTTCCTTGTGGATTTTATTGTCATTTGGTTTTGCTCTGGGCTTTTCTGCTGTCATTGCTGAACCGGCATTAATTGCCGTAGCCGAACAGGCCCAGGAAATCAGTGAAGGTCGAATTGACGCGCTGATTCTACGTTTTCTTGTGGCCATATCGGTGGGCTTTGTGGTTGCGCTTGGGGTATTTCGGATTTTATTTGGTTATCCGCTGCACTGGTTCATGATCATTGGCTATCTGCTTGTTGTAACCATAACCTTTTTTACTCCGGCTGAAATTGTGGGTCTTGCTTATGATTCTGGCGGTGTGACCACCAATATTGTGACAGTGCCATTAATAGCGGCTTTAGGTATTGGTTTAGCCTCATCCATTCGTGGGCGTAATCCACTTATTGACGGTTTTGGCATTGTAGCAATGGCAGTGATGGTACCGATGATAACGGTGCAGCTGTATGGGATTGTCGTGTTCAGTGGGGCTGAAACTGCTCCGGCAGCAGAGCTCAGTATAGACACGGCTCAGCAAGAGGCTATCTCCGGTCCGATGACCATGCTGATGGATTTACTGGGCATGGTGGGCGATGTCTTGCCTATCATTATCACGATTCTTTTCTTCCAATATCTGGTTCTAAAACGTCCTCTAAATAATCCACGTAAAGTGGTTTTAGGCTTTGCTATGGTGTTATTTGGTTTATATGCATTTGTGGTCGGTTTGAAAATGGGTTTGTTTCCCATCGGCAGCAGCATGGCTGAACAGCTGATAAAAAATCAGCACATTGTCTATGTCTATCTGTTTGCTTTTGCCATAGGTTTTGCCACAACCATGGCGGAACCCGCCTTGATTGCTATCGGTCAACAGGCTGAGGAAGCGGCTTCCGGCAGAATAAATGGCAATGTCATTCGAATATTAGTGGCTATAGGGGTGGCGGTTGGCATCACTATCGGCGTACATCGTATTATCGCGGGCGACTCGATCCATCATTACATTATTGGCGGATACTTAATCGTCATCGTGCTCACCCTGATTGCACCCAAATATATTGTGCCTCTGGCATATGATCTTGGTGGTGTGACAACCTCCGAAGTAACCGTGCCCTTGGTGACGGCACTGGGTATCGGTCTGGCAACACATATCGAAGGCCGTAATATTCTGATGGATGGCTTTGGCTTGATAGCCTTTGCTTCTATCTTTCCAATCATAACGGTCATGCTCTATGCTATTGCGATGCATCTCATGACGACATTGAAAAAGGTGAACGCATGAAATTTTCTGTTCTTGTCGCGATTGTTCCGGAAGAAAGTGAACAGGCTGCCATTGATGCAGCAAGGGATTTAGGGGCGGGCGGTATCACATTGATGACTGCTCGCGGTATCAGCAACAACGCCAAAAAAACATTCTTTGGTCTTAGCTACGATGGTAGTCAAAGTGTTTTATTGATGGTGCTGGAAAAAGGCCTGTCACTCCAGGTAGTCAAAGCCATTCAAAAAATTCTCATGCCCGATAATCAGGATTCGAATGGTCTGGTTTTTACCCTGCCACTGGAACATCTGGCTGGTATTGATACTTCTCAGGTAGAAAAATTCCAGCAGCATTTACGAGAGTCTCTCTAGATATCAAGGATTACCCCGATGCGATTAGTTAAAGACGTTATGATTTCCAACGTGGTGACAATTTCACCGTTTGCCAAAATGCGTGAAGCGTTAAGCCTGATGAAGCGCCACAAGATAAAATCTCTGGTAGTCGACAAACAGAATCATCATGATGCGTTTGGTTTGATCACCTATAGCGATATTCTGAAAACCGTTATTGCTGAGGAAGGTGATATTGATCTGCTCAATGTTTACGATATATGTGCCAAACCCGTCATTACGGTTGGGGAGGATTTATCGATAACACATGTCGCCACTTTAATGACTACGCACCGGGTGAAGCGATTGTTGGTGGTGAACAATAACGATCTGATCGGACTGGTGGCAATGAATGACATCATGGAACAACTGCTAAGCGAAATCGAATAAATCTTTAATCCAATAGCTTGATTGCACTGGGATGCTTTATATACATACTGTATTGATCACCCCGTTTCGACATCCAGCCATGGACTTCCAGAGGCTTGTTCAAATAGTCTTCTAATGGCGGAAACAGGGTCTGCTGTTTTTTGGCAATACGCAGGCTTACCGTGTTGTTGACCTTTAATACCCAGTAATCCCGGGTTTGTGATTTTGATTTGGCCGTTAATCGCCAGCGTTGCCAGCCTCGATAGGCCGTTTCATTAATCGTTGACACTTTACGAGGTTGATATTGTTTATCCGCCCATATGCCTTTTTTCTGTTCTAAAGCTTGTTCTTGGGCTGCTATCAACTGGTCTGCATAGTGTAAATTAGGTGGCTGCAAAGTCAGTGCTGCCAGACCCTGTTGCAACAGTTTTTCGTTAATAAAGTCACCTTCCGGTGTCCAGGCATAAGCCAACAGACGATCATAACGATCACGTTTTTCAGCATCATATTGCAGATAGACCTGCCCCTGTTTTAACTGATTTCTTAACCAGTCCCTGGCTGCGATACCACCGGGTTCGGCTTCGCGGTGCCGTGAACTGATTTCCGGCGTATTGATACTCAGTAACCTGACCCGTTCATTATTTTCCAGTACCAGTGTATCCCCGTCATAAACCCGTTTTACATTAAATAAATAACGATTGGAATTGGGTTGAAGATCGAGAACCTCAGCAGCCGGGTCAACCGGTTGATCTGAGAAAATTTGCCGACCGCTTTCATCTTTCCATTGATAAATCTCGGTGGCACCGACCGAAAAAGATAAGCAAACCAGCAGAAAAACCGAATAGCAATATCTCGCCATCAATTAAACCAGACTGTAATGCAGAACAATACTGAAAAACACCACCGCGCCTACCCAGTTATTATTCAGAAAGGCTTGTAAACAGGCATTTCGCTCACGATCTTTGCTCAGGCGTAATTGATAAATAAACAGCATAGTCGCTATCAATAAGCCCAGGTAAAACACCATGCTCAGCTGCAATTGCAGACCTATCAGGAGCATGATCAGCAAAAAACCAAGTTGTAATAATGCTTGAATCAACAAGTCATTTTTACCGAATAAAATCGCGGTTGATTTCACCCCGGCTTGCAGATCATCTTCACGATCGGCCATTGCGTAAAAAGTGTCGTACATGGTGGTCCACACAATATTGGCCACAAACAACCACCAGACAATACTTGGTAATGTATTGGTCTGAGCGGCAAACGCCATCGGAATCGCCCAGCCAAACGCCATGCCCAATACCAGCTGTGGCAGATAGGTAAAGCGTTTCATAAAGGGATAAATCGCAGCCAGCAGAACCGCAATCAATGACAGTGCGATAGTGAAGCTATTTAGCTGCAACACCAGAATAAACGCTACTAAGGCCAGGGTCACAAATGTCAGCACCGCCTGCTTTGCCGTTAATGCACCGGTGGCTAAAGGCCGGTTTTCCGTGCGCCACACCTGACCATCAATATGCCGATCGGCATAATCATTGATGGCACACCCTGCGGCTCGCATCAACACTACCCCAGCGATAAAAATCAGCAGGATCTTGATATCTGGTGATCCACCCGCCGCTATCCATAATGCAGTTAATGTTGGCCACAACAACAGTAAAATACCAATAGGCCGATTCATTCGTGTCAGTTGCCAGTAAGGCTGCAGACGACTCCATAAACTTGTCATATCGACCAATCCTGATTTGGTAAAAACATTTCGCAGACCAGTAAGCTGTTCTCAGCAAAATAAAAACAGGATCGCCTTGCCCACATAATCGCTTTGTCATCCATTTCAATACCGTGGTGTTTTGCCCGTTCAAACAGGCTGTGTCCTGCCCGCAGACTGGTCACTTCAAGTGGGCCGCGTTTGATTGCCGGATCAGTAAACAGAATTTCACCCAGTGACCGGTTTCCCAGATGATGAATATGTAAATGCGCCTGCAAGGCCTGATAACTGGTCCGCGGCACAATGGTACGGGCGAAGACACGGGCTTCATCCCCGTCGCGCAAAATCACCTCACGACAATAGGCATGTTCATGTAACGGTTGCTCAAGCTTCAAAGCCTCCTCAGTCAATGGTTTCTGCCAACCGGATTGTTGCAAATCCACACTGAACTGCTGCTGACTGGTTTGTTGCAGACGCAAGGTTAACGAACCTTTATCGGACAGCCAGCCAGCCAATTCGTTTGGCAGCTTTGCATTCGCGGCAGGTTGCCAGTGTGCTTGGCTTTTTATCATAAAAAATTGGAACTCATACTTGTCCGAAGTTCAGTTTAGTGCCGAACCAGCGGTTAATTAAGGGTGCTACGTTTTCAGGATGTTGAGTGATTAATGTTTCAGCTGCCTTCGTCACTGCTGGCAATAAATCCTGATCGGCCAGCAAATCAGCCACCCTGAATTGAGGTAAACCGGTCTGCCGTGTGCCCAAAACCTCGCCCGGCCCCCGAATTTCCAGATCGCGCTGGGCAATCACAAAGCCATCATTACTCTCGCGCAAACAAGCCAGCCGGGCCAGACCATTTTCGGAAAGCGGCGGATGATACATCAGCACACAATGACTCTGTACCGTACCGCGTCCTACCCTTCCACGTAACTGATGTAATTGAGCCAGACCAAGCCGTTCGGCATTTTCAATCACCATCAAACTGGCATTGGGCACATCCACGCCGACTTCAATCACCGTAGTCGCCACCAGCAGATCAATTTCACCCTGTTTGAAGGACTGCATCACTCGCTCTTTATCTGCCGATTTCATCCGTCCATGTACCAGCGCAATACGCAGATCAGGTAATGCCTGCTGCAATTGCTCAGCGGTATCTTCTGCTGCCTGACATTGTAAATGCTCAGACTCTTCAATCAAGGTGCACACCCAATAAACCTGACGTTTTTGCTGACAGGCGACATGGATTCGTTCAATCACTTCCTGACGCCGATTGTCGGCGACTACCACCGTAGTCACCGGTTGCCTGCCGGGAGGTAACTCATCAATAACGGATACATTTAAATCGGCATACGCTGTCATCGCTAAGGTGCGGGGAATCGGCGTAGCGGTCATCACCAGTTGGTGTGGCAGAATATCCACCGCTTTGCCTTTATCCCGTAAGGCCATGCGCTGATGCACCCCAAACCGATGCTGTTCATCAATAATCACCAGACCCAGTTTATTAAACGTCACCTCATCCTGAAATAACGCATGGGTGCCCACAGCAATGTTGATTTCACCTTCAGCCAGTGCGGCGATAACCTGTCGACGCTGCGCTGCTGTTTGTTTACCGGCACACCACCCGACCTGAATACCTAACGGCTCAAGCCAGTTACGAAATGTCTGATAATGCTGTTCGGCTAATAATTCTGTGGGCGCCATCATCACCGCCTGATAACCACTGGAAACAGCCATTAATGCGGATAAAGCGGCCACCACGGTTTTGCCGGATCCGACATCGCCCTGCATCAGTCGCTGCATCGGCATAGTCTGTTGAAGATCTTCACGGATCTCTCTGATAACACGTTGTTGAGCGCCGGTTAATGGAAACGGCAGCTCTTGTAAAAACTTTTTACTGAACAGATCAGCATTAAACATGGGTGCCTGATGTTGCTGAGTACGATAGCGAATCTGCCGCATGCTGAGTTGTTGGGCCAGCAATTCTTCAAATGCCAATCGTTTCTGGGCAGGATGCTCACGGGAGATTAACTGACTGACATCACAATCCGGCGGAGGTAAATGCACAAATTTCAAGGCTTGCGTCAGATCAAAATGTGCAACGCGCGGATCCAGTAAAGCTTCAGGCAAGTAAGCCGGCATGGTTTGCTGATCCAGCAGATTCAGGGCCTGAGTTAATAATTTACGCCAGGATAGCTGGTGTAAACCTTCAGTCGTTGGATAAACTGGGGTTAAGGCTTCTTCGACAGCAAACGGTGCATCACCCTGAATTAACTGATATTCGGGATGCACCATTTCCAAAGCTGACGGGCCACTGCGTATTTCACCAAAACAGCGAATTCGCTGACCTTTTGCTAATTGCTGTTGCTGGCTTTTGGAGAAATGAAAAAAGCGTAATACCAAAGCACCAGTGCCATCGCTGACGTGACAAAGCAATGATCTACGCCGTCCAAATTTAACCTGACTGAGCTGGATAACCCCTTCAACCAGTTTTTCCTGTTGTGGCCGTAAACTGCCGATAGGCATTAACCGGGTTCGATCCTGATAGCGTAAAGGCAGATGAAACAGCAAATCCTGAATCTGGCGGATCCCCAGTTTTTCAAGCTTCTCGGCGAGTTTTTCACCCACGCCTTTCAGCGATGTGACCGGATCGGCAATGGCCAGCTCAGTCACTTGTTACGGTCACTAAATATCGACGTTATGCGCCAAGATGCAGAATAGCATCCATTTCAACAGGTACGTCTTTTGGGAGAGACGCGACACCAATCGCTGCACGTGCTGGATATGGTTGTTGAAAGTAGTCAGCCATGATTTCGTTGACGGTGCCGAAATGCGCCAGATCGGTCAGATAAATATTCAGTTTGACGACGTCTTGTAAACTTCCGCCCGCCGCGGCTGCAACAGCAGATAAATTATCAAACACCCGACGCACTTGTGTAGCGAAATCACCTTCAATAACCGTCATGGTTTCCGGCACTAAGGGAATTTGACCGGACAAGTAAACAACATCGCCAACTTTGACTGCTTGTGAATAAGTTCCAATCGCTTCTGGCGCGTTGCTGGTGTGAATGATTTCTCGGGACATAAAAACTCCGGCTAAGTCGTCTTAAAACGACAGATTAAACAAATCAGTTATTAATACGGTTAATGCGTTCGACCATTTCCAGTTGGCGTAAACGACGGATAATGCGGGCTAAATGCTGACGATTAGTGACTTCAATGGTTAGCCGCAGATGGGTAAATCCACCGTCGCGTTCGTCAACCATGACATTATCAATATTGGACTCAGCCTCTGAAATCACCGATGCAATGGTCGCCAGTGCACCACGTTGATTGCGTAAATGCATCATCAAATCCACCGGAAAATCACGGTTAATTTCTTTGGCCCAGGCGACATCCAGCCATTTTTCATTCTGCTCACGTAAATGCGTAGTGTTTTTGCAGCTGCGCTGGTGAATGATAATGCCACGACCTGCACTGACAAAACCGTGAATCGGATCACCCGGGATCGGATGACAGCAGCGGGCAAAATTCACCACCATGCCTTCCGTACCGGCAATCAACAACGCCTGTGGTTCTTTATTCGGTGTTTCTTCCTGCAGCAGCTTTTGTGCAACCAGTAAGGCGGATATATTCCCCAGCCCAAGATCGCTTAATAATTTATCAAAATTATCCAGCTCATATTCTTTCAATAAAGCATTAATACGTTTGATTGGAATATTTTCCAGTGCAGTGGAAAACGCTGTCAGGTGTTTGTTCAGAAGACGCTGCCCAAGCTGAATCGCCTCTTCACCCTGCAGATGTTTCAGATAGTTGCGAATATTGGTGCGCGCTTTAGGGGTCACCACAAAATTCAGCCAGGCCGGATTCGGGTGTGACGTCGGAGAAGTGATTATCTCGACAGATTGTCCGGTTTCCAGTTGCGAGCTTAATGGCACCAGATGACGACCCACCCGAGCAGCAACACAGCTGTTACCCACATCAGAATGTACGGCATAAGCAAAATCGACGGCTGTAGAACCGCGAGGCAACGTTAAAATCTCACCTCTTGGAGTGGAAACATAAATCTCATCCGGGAATAAATCGATACGCAGATTTTCCAGAAATTCCATCGAATCGCCAGAACCTTTCTGCATTTCCAGAATGCCTTGCAACCACTGTCGGGCTTTACGATGCGCCAGGGTATTGCCGGCGGCCTCACCCGATTTATAAAGCCAATGAGCAGCCACCCCGGCTTCTGCCAATTGATCCATATCACGGGACCGTATCTGCACTTCTATCGGCACCCCATAAGGACCAAACAATACGGTATGCAATGATTGATAGCCATTGGCTTTGGGAATCGCAATATAATCTTTGAACTTGCCCTGCACCGGTTTGTACAGGTTATGTACTACGCCAAGCATGCGATAGCAGGCATCCACATCATCAACAATGATACGGAAAGCATAGACGTCCATGACTTCTGAAAACGACAGCTGTTTGCTGACCATTTTCTTGTAAATACTGTAAAGATTTTTCTCGCGGCCCTGAATATCGGCACTGAGACCTTCCTGTTCCATTCGGTTAAGAATAGATGCGGTAATCTGACTGACGATTTCCTTACGATTACCGCGTGCTTTACGGATAGCATCGCCCAATACACGATATCGAATCGGATACAGCACATGGAAGCCCAGATCTTCCAGTTCACAGCGCATCAGATTCATTCCCAATCGCTGGGCTATCGGGGCATAAATTTCTAAGGTTTCATTGGCAATCCGGCGACGTTTTTCCGGTCGCAAATGACCCAGCGTACGCATATTGTGCAGCCGGTCAGCCAGTTTGACGATGATAACCCGGATATCCCGCGACATCGCCAGCAACATTTTTCGCAGATTTTCTGCCTGAGCGTGTTGGCGGGTTTCAAATGCGGCCTGCGCCAGTTTGGTCACACCCTCGACCAGTTCAGCAACCGGCTCACCAAACTCGGCAATGACATCACGCTTAGACATTTCCGTGTCTTCAATAACATCATGTAGCAAACCGGCCATGATGCATTCATAATCCATATGCATCATTGCCAGAACATGCGCAACTGCCAGGGGATGGGTGATATAACGCTCACCACTGCGTCGGGTCTGCCCTTCATGACATTGTTCGGCAAAATGATAAGCTCGCCGGATGGACTCGACCTGATTATTTTCTAAATAATTGGAGGTCGCAAAACACAGATCATCTATCGTGAGCTTAGGCTCAGACTCCTGAATGAAGTCGAGCTCAGAGGCAACAGAAGGTTTTGCGCTCACAATACTTAAATTTCGCTTTGCAGCTCTTCGTCGCTGACAATGCTTTCTTCAGCATGCTGACGAGCTGAGGTTTTGGTTAATATCGTGCGGTCAACCAAACCGGCTGCAATTTCACGCAACGCCAGAACGGTTGGCTTGTCGTTGTCGACTGGCACCATTGCATCATCACCCATGGCAATTTGGCGAGCGCGTTTTGCGGCGACCAAAACCAGCTGGAAGCGGTTATCTACGTTTTCGAGGCAATCTTCTACTGTGGTACGTGCCATGATAATTTGTCCTGTGGTTAAAACATGTAATTTTACGAGAGATGCGCCGCTTAAGCCAGCAAGTCAGCCAATAAGGTACTGTAGTTTGACTGCTGAACAGCCAGTTTGTGCCGACTGGCAACGATAATCGCAGTCAGGCTGGCAAGTGCATGATCAAAGTCATCATTCACGATCAGATAATCAAATTCGACATAATGTGACATTTCGCTCTCAGCATCCCGCATTCTGCGCGAAATTGTCGCTTCATCATCCTGACCACGACCTCTTAAACGTTGTTCAAGCGCTTGTTTGGAGGGTGGCAAAATAAAAATGCTGCTACTGTCAGGAAAGTTTTTTCTGACCTGCTGGCCGCCCTGCCAATCAATCTCCAGGATGACATCATTACCCGCATGCAACTGATGATGCACTGCGGCAGACGACGTACCGTAACTATTATCAAATACGGTGGCGGATTCAAGAAAATCCCCTGCATCACGCATCTTGCTGAAAATATCCTGGCTAACAAAGAAATAATCTTCTCCATCAACCTCACCGGCTCTGGCAGGTCGGGTGGTATGCGAAACCGATAACCGGACATGCGGATCCTGTTTAACCAAAGCCCGCACTAAACTGGTCTTTCCGGCACCTGAAGGCGCCGCCACAATAAATAAACTTCCAGACATTTTGATACCTTGCAGATTGCGCGGTTTCAGTTTTGAAACCTGTATTCACTAAGTCAAAACAATACTGGTTTACGCTTTTTTGTGCCAGTTTTTTGCAAAGCTAAAAGCAGACTGAACGGGGCTTGACTAACCCGCATCGATAATCTTATGGCAACTTCAGCATAGAAAAAATTCTGTATGCTATTCCAAACAAAAATAAATCTCATTATCATTGTAATACATATTAACTACGGAGTGTTCTATGCGTAAAGCAGGTATTTTTCTATGTGTTTGGCTGGGATTAAGCGTATTACTCGTCACAGGTTGCAGCAGTGATTCCCACGATGAAGTTAATCTTTACTCTGCCCGAATTGAATCGCTGATCAAACCGTTGCTGGACGATTTCACCGAAGAAACGGGCATCAAAGTCAATCTGGTTACCGGTAACGCTGATGAGTTATTGCAACGCTTACAAAATGAAGGGCGTAATACACCGGCAGATATTTTATTAACAACCGATGCAGGCCGTTTGCATCGGGCAATGGAAATGGAACTGATACAACCTGTTGAATCAGATACTCTGAAGCAACGTATTCCATCGTCATATCGCCATCCTGAAGATTACTGGTTTGGTTTATCGCTGCGCGCACGTCCGATTATGTATGTGAAAGATCGCGTTGATCCTGCAGAACTTTCAACTTATGAAGCGTTGGTGGAGCCTCGCTGGAACAACAGAATCTGCGTGCGTTCTTCAAGCAATATCTATAACCAGTCAATGGTTGCCTCCATGATTGTTGCAAATGGCGAAGCCGCAACAGAAGACTGGGCAAAAGGACTGGTGGCCAACTTTGCACGCTCGCCGCAAGGTGGTGATCGTGATCAAATTAATGCAGCAGCAGCGGGTCAGTGCGATATCGTGATTGCCAATACCTATTATCTTGCCGGTATGTTAACCAGTAATGACCCCAAGGAAAGAGAAGCCGCTGAAAAGATGGGGGTTTTCTGGCCCAATCAGGATGATCGTGGTGTACATATCAATGTTTCGGGAGCCGCCGTCATTAAAGATGCCAGACATCAGGAAAATGCCATCAGACTGATTGAGTTTCTGACCAGCGATGCTGCCCAGAAATGGTATGCAGAAGCCAATGGTGAATATCCTGTTAGAGCAGATATCGAAAAAGGCGAACTACTGGAACAATGGGGAGAGTTCAAAGCCGATCCTCTGGTCATGGATAAATTAGGTGAATTTAACGCGGATGCACTGCGCTTGATGGATCGTGCAGGTTGGCAATAAGCGTTTCCATGCGTAAAGTTGGCAGTTTTGTCAGACGAACTGCCAATTTTACAATTCCATGTTATCAATAAGCCAATACCGTCCATATCCGCTATTCATTCTGGTAATGGCAATCATATTGTCAATGCCGGTAATAGTGGTATTGGCCCATGTTTTTGTCCCCAGTGGCGATATCTGGCAACACCTGAGCACTACAGTTCTCCCCGACTATATCCGTAATTCTTTATTATTAATGCTGGGGGTGGCCATCGGCACCCTGTTAATTGGGGTAACCACCGCCTGGCTCACGACCATGTGTCAGTTTCCCGGACGCAGTGTTTTTGAATGGGCACTATTACTGCCTATGGCCATGCCCGCCTACATTATTGCCTATACCTATACCGGCATGCTGGATTTTGCCGGGCCGGTACAGATGGCCTTACGTGACTGGTTTGGCTGGCAATATGGTGATTACTGGTTTCCCCAGATCCGTTCATTAAATGGTGCGGTGGCCATGTTGACGCTGGTGCTTTATCCTTATGTTTATCTGCTGAGCCGTGCCGCATTTCTTAATCAATCCATCTGCGTTCTGGATGTCAGTCGAACACTGGGTAACGGGCCGTGGAAAACGTTCTGGCGCGTGGCACTGCCGCTGGCTCGTCCAGCAATCATTGCCGGTTTATCATTGGCTTTAATGGAAACCCTGGCAGATTATGGCACCGTACAGTTTTTTGGTGTCAGCACCTTTACCACCGGTATTTTCCGTACCTGGTTCGGTATGGGCAGTGCCGCTGCGGCAGCTCAGCTGGCTGCCGGACTCATGGTATTTGTGTTTGCCCTGATAATCGTGGAACGCTATTCACGCCGCAAAGCCCGATATCATCACACTAGCCGTCGGCATCAGGATCTACGTCGATTTCAATTAACCGGAAGCCGTGCTTTACTGGCATTTTGTTTTTGTATGTTGATACTCAGTCTGGGCTTTTTATTACCCGCCATACAACTGCTTAGCTGGACCATTCATGTGGCTGATACCGTGATTGATGCCGCATTTATGAGATTACTGATGAACAGTCTTTCACTGGCTGCATTTGCTGCAGTACTGGCATTAGTGTTAGCCATCATAATGGCCTACGCCCAGCGGCTCTATCCCGGTAAATTAGTCAGTGGTGCTGTTCGTGTGGCAGGTATGGGTTATGCCGTTCCGGGTGCCGTTATTGCGGTTGGGGTGATGATTCCTTTTGCCTGGATTGATAATACACTTGATGATCTGGCTCGCAGCCATTTTGACTTTTCCACCGGGTTATTACTCAGCGGAACTCTGGTCGCAGTTACCTTTGCCTACTTGACACGGTTCCTTGCAGTCTCATTACAAACCGTTGACAGTGGTTTGACGCGTATCACGCATTCCATGGATGAGGCTGGCCGATCATTTGGTTTTCGACCATTACAGATTCTCAGGCAGATCCATATCCCGATGTTAAGTGCCTCATTAATGACGGCATTATTGCTGGTATTTGTTGATGTTTTAAAAGAATTACCCGCTACGCTCATTTTGCGACCATTCAACTTTAATACCTTAGCGGTAAAAGCCTATGAGCTGGCTTCCGATGAACGTTTGGCAGAAGCCGCTCCCGCAGCACTGGCTATCGTCATTGCAGGTATTATTCCGGTCATACTACTGAGTAAAACCATTACCCGATCACGCAAGCTTAAAGTGGCAATTGATGAAAACTGATACCACAATGCACATATCCCAATTACAGGTAAACAATATCAGTATCGGCTATGCGGGCAGGCCGGTTGTGGAAGGCGTTTCCTTTCAATTAAAAGACGGTGAGATTGCCTGTTTACTGGGTCCTTCGGGCTGCGGTAAAACCTCAGTATTAAGAGCCATTGCCGGCTTTGAACCGGTTATGCAGGGCAATATTGTATTGCATGGTAAAACGGTCAGCTCCGCTGATTTTTTCCTATCTCCGGAAAAACGCCGAATCGGTATGGTGTTTCAGGACTTTGCTTTGTTTCCACATCTCACTGTCGCGAAAAATATTGGTTTTGGTTTGCAAAAACTGCCGCGAAAACAACGACAGCAACGTGTTGACGAACTGCTTGAATTAGTCGAGTTGGTCGATTCTAAAGATCAATATCCGCATCAACTTTCCGGTGGTCAGCAACAACGCGTGGCACTGGCAAGGGCCATGGCTCCTCGTCCCGATATTCTGTTACTGGATGAACCGTTTTCCAGTATGGACTCCGATTTACGTGAACAACTCGCTCGTGATGTGCGTGACTTACTGCGACGTGATGGTGTGACTGCGATTATGGTGACGCATGATCAGCATGAAGCCTTTGCCATGGCCGATCAGATCGGCGTACTGGGACAAGGTAAACTGCTGCAATGGGGAAATGGTTATGATTTATATCATCGCCCGGCCAGTCGTTTTGTCGCTGATTTTATCGGACAAGGCGTACTTCTCCCCGGAGAGATTATTGCTGATAACAAGGTCAGCACAGAACTGGGCATTGTCAGCGGTAAAATGACGTCCGATGCGGCTACAGGCCAGAAGGTAAATTTGCTGCTACGACCGGATGACATCATCCATGACGATAATAGTCCGTTAAAAGCCGAAATTGTCGCCAGGGCTTTTCGTGGCGCAGTTTATCTCTACACCCTCAAACTGCAAAGTGGCCAACAGATTTTGTGCCTGGTGCAAAGTCATCATCAGCATGAGATCGGTGAATTTCTTGGAATTCGTCTGGAAGCGGACCATTTGGCCGTGTTTTCAGATTTTCCCTGAATACACCACGAAAATATGTGTGAGGTAGTACCAAGGTACTATATCTATTTGCTGCAATATCTATAAATTATGCATCGTAATTCCCATCCCCCCCTGCCCCTGGAGGCGCAAACCTGTATGCAAAAAATCACCCTTATCAAAACCGTGTTGTTGTTTGTAACAGCTTCATTAAGCGTCACTGCTAATGCGGCATCATTATCTTTGACTGGTACAGTAAACTATAACGCTAATGGCTTTAAGGGAACGGTTTCTCAGGTTGAAAATATCAATGATTTTATGCCTGGCGCTTCAGAAGGCTTTTATGCCGCCAAACCTAATCCAAATGCAATGAATGCTGCGCATGTGCAAACCGCAATATCTAAAGCAGGATCCAGCTTTGTGGTAACGGATTTTTTCAAAATTGAAAATCCCGCTTCGAACGATTTGAATACATCTCCACTAGGGCTGTCATTTTCCGGGTTCTTAATGAAATACGGCACAACTACTTTAATTGGTCTTTTCAATACCCCAATTTCCAGCCTGGATTTCTTAACACACGATGGGAAAGACGTTTCACATATTGCCTATTTCAACACCTCTGTTTCAGAAGTACCTTTACCCGCAGCTTTATGGTTATTTGCTCCGGCTTTAATGGGTTTTTTAGGGTTAAGACGTCGCATGATTCAATAAGCTTTCCCCCTTTACACAAAGAGCCGTGTTTATCACGGCTTTTTTTTGCATTTTATTTCTACAGCCAAACTTTTCAATCATGACTGATTTCTTCCGTTGCCGTTGTCGATAAACTTCCTTTTTTCTCTTTCCTTTCGGCGGATCCATTTTAGAATCCACTGAAAATTCTCATGATTTCTTTTAGCACACTCATAGGGGTAGGAAATTTTCATACAAAAAATAGGGAATTAGTACCAAAGTACACTATCCAGGCGATTCACAACGGCCTAAATTATGAGATGTAGTACACAATAATATTAACAACCGCTGGGGGGCATTTTATGAAAATTTCTAGTTATATTAATACGTTGTTGGTTGCATGCCTGACAACATTGTCATTGACGGTTAATGCAGCAACATTATCACTTATAAATCCTGTCAGTTATCCAACAGGAGGTCCTCCGGGTAACACTGGAACCATTTCAACAGTGGTGAATATCACTGACTACATGCCCGGTGCATCGCAAGGTTATTACATAGCCGATGCTATTCCTAATGCGGTGGATGGATCTCAATTACAAACCGCTTTTAATGCAGCAGGTGTCGGTTTCACTGTCACTGACTTTACTAAAATTGAACCACCTCCTGCAGGTAATATGTTTGACTCTTCATCGCTGGGCCTTGCATTTGAAGGCTTTTTAATGAAAGTCGGGAATTTTACTCTGGTAGGTTTATTCGATACGCCCATTACCTCATTGTTTTATAACAATGACGGACTCTTAGGGATCTCGCATGTGGCCTACTTCAATACTTCTCCTGTATCAGCTGTGCCAATTCCTGCTGCACTGTGGTTATTTGCCCCAGCATTATTAGGCTTTCTGAGCTTCAGACGCCGCCTTGTCAAATAAGGCACTTCATCATCATTCAAAGCCGTGCCCAGCACGGCTTTTTTTTATCTTTCACTCTGACAACCACAAAATCATTTCCCCAGAACATAAGGATTCTTAACAACATGTAAAAATATCAACATACCACTCATAATAGTTGCTATGGTCTTGCTAAACTTCAAAAAAGAAACCATCCCCAATGAACAAATCCAAACCCTGAACAGATGAAAAGTTATATTTATTGGATTGTGAATAGCTGAACATGATGAATTGTCTACAATTTGGCTTAGCCCCTTTTCAGCTTTTATTTATCAGGCTCTTATGGCTATTCATATTACTTATTCCAGCGACCGGTATTGCCCAGCAACAATTTGCGGGGCAGTGGTATGAAGTCGACTCTGAATGGCAATTTCCTGAGCAGCCTGTTAAGTCCATTAATGCGCCAGCACTGACCGGCGGGCAATTTGTCTTCAATTCATCTTTCGAAATCACAGATTCAGATCAAACCATTGTCATTGATTTTAAAAATGCCAGTGTATTAGGTCATTTTCATCACTATATCTCCAATGCGACAGGGAATATTGTTGCCGAAGCGAGAGGGGGAATTGAGTCGGAAGTAAAAAATACGTTTTTTATGCGTCATGGACGAGAATTCAAACTTCCCCCTGGTCGATATCAGCTCACGACACAATTGGTTTCTCCCTATTTTATTGCTGAGCCTCAGCCTTATTGGGACACATTGTCACATTACCGCGAGGCCATAAAATGGGGCAGTGTCATTACGCTGGTCAGCATGGGCGTATTGATCAGTCTTGGAGTGTATTACAGCATTCTGGCGTTAGTCCGAAGACGCACCACTGAAATCATGTATACCTTTTTTATCTTGATGAATGTGATTTACAACGGTACTGCCCTGTTAATTACCCCTGACCTGTTCAATATCCATTGGTTTTATTTTGTCGGTGGTCCTATTTTATTAAGTAACTTTGCCTATATCCTGTTTGCCAAGCATTTATTACAGATAAGGGCTGATACTCACCCCAAACTGGATCTCCTGGCCAAACTGTTTTTGCTGATACTTGCTGTGCTACTTGCTACCGCCATATTCAATAAACACCTGATCATCGAATGTGCCCGCTATGGTGTCGGTTTAATGATGCTTTATGGATTGATTGCTGCACTGGTGCGAGCCTTTGAAGGTTATAAAATCGCCTATTTTTATCTGGTAGCTATTGCCACCTTCTTTGTTATTGGCTCAATAGCCATTTCCAGCAAGGATCTGGAAGGCGTCTACACTATCTATATTGAGCATATTGGTCTGTTAGCTGTAACAGTGGAAGTGCTGCTGATTGGCTTGGTTCTGGGCTACCAGTTCGCCGAAGTTTATCGTGAAAAAGAACGTAACCTGGTATTGGTACAGCACAGTTTGCAAATTGCCCATCATGATGCATTGACTGGTCTCCCTAATCGTTATGCCCTGGATATTTCCATGGAAAAACTGCCAGAAAACGGGATGTTAACGTTACTGGACATGGATAACCTGAAGCTTTATAACGACACCTTCGGGCATCTGAAAGGTGACGAAATGCTGCAGATGTTTGCCCGAATCCTGTCTGAAAAACTTGGAAATCTGGGGGTACTGCACCGTATGGGAGGTGATGAGTTTGCCATCACCAGTAATAGTATTTCCTATGCAGAAAATATCAGAGAGGTCATTTCAGAAACCATCAGTTACATGCGACAGAACGGATTTGAAAAAGCCGGCGTCAGTCATGGCTCAGCGAATATGGTAGAAAGCATCAATATTAATGAGCTCAGAGTACTGGCAGATAAACGCATGTATCATCAAAAACGTACTAATAACCGTCAATGGGCTTAGAACAGGCCTGAGAAATGCTTAATAAAAAAGAACGCTACCATTGTCTGCTGACCATCAGATGCAGCCAAACAGCCTCATTACGTAACTGGGCATCATTGCCGAACGGTAATTCAGGATTGGTGTATTCCACCTTTTTACGGAAATCGTACTCAATTCCTCCAAAAAGCGTCCATTGTGAGTTGTACTTGTAGCTACCGCCAAAAGTCAGGTGATGGTCGAAAATACCGGCAACCACAGGGTTGGTATGTTCTTTGGGAATCGGGTTTTTACCGTAGTTATATCCTGCATATAAAGTCAGTTTATCGTTGTATTGATAGGCCATACCAGTGGCAAAAACCAATTGATTATCCCAGTTCATGGTTGAAGTACTGTTAATGTCAGCTAAACCAGCGATGGAAGGATCCGTCGCCCTTAACTCGGTCTTTTTCATCGCATCAGACCAGTTTATCCAGTTTAGTTTTAGCGATAGCAGCAGTTTGTCATTCATCTGATAGGCGGCGCCAACACCAATCTCTTCTGGTAAAGCCAGTCCTTTCAATGAAACATCATCGTATTTCACCACTCCGAGTCCGGCGCCGGTCATATTAAGTTTAAGTTCACCATCCGTTAACGGCAGCTCTGTTTTACCTGTATAAGTTGCCGCTAAAGTAAGTCTGGGAGTTGCCCGGTATTGAATACCTAATTTAAAGCTGGTGCGTAAACTGCTGGCATCTTCAATCTCGATACCCGCGAATGTTGGCGGTGCAGAGGTATCAGCAAAGATCTTTTGTTCCGCCTGCGCATAAACCAAACCGAAACTACCGCCGACTGACCATTTATTATTGACTTCACATCCTATGCCACCGGTCAGCTTGCCCACGGCAAACAAGCCCGAATAGTCATCTTGCGTACCAAAAGCCGTATTCAGGTTTTCAAACACTCCGCCTGAACCGCCTTGTGCAAATAGCCCTGCCCCGACAGTACACGCTATCGTTTCCAGTTTCTGTGCATAGCCCATCCCGCCCAAACCGGTGTAGAGATTACTGGCATGCCGGTCATTACCGAATTGATCCTCATGCGATAAATCCGTTATCCGCAGTAAGGAACCGTAAGTATCAAAATGTTTGTTATGGATTTGAGTCAGGCCGGCCGGATTGGTGTTCAACGCACTGGTATCACGGGCAACAGCTATATCCGCACCCGCCATTAAAGTGGACTCAGCGCCAAAACCAATTAGATTAATACCGTTAGTGGCATGGCTGGCACCAGCAAAAAGCGCTAGAGAACATAGTAATATTTTTTTCATTGGATGCTCATAAATCCGCTGCGCTTTTCATTCGGCCATTCAGCGTTATTTTAAAGGCAAAACGCTTTATCGACGTTCTGAAGATACAACTCAGTAGCGGCCAAAACTATGGTTTATTTAGAGTTGGTTATGTGATTAATCAAACAACGATTTGTCATCAGGCAAGGAAAAATTGCCAGAATATTCCGTGCTTATTATCTTGAGGAATTATTCGATGTTCTGGATCTGTTCCCGCATCTGTTCGATCAATACTTTCAAATCGACGGAATAACGTGTGGTATCGGTATCAATGGATTTGGATCCCAAGGTATTCGCCTCACGGTTGAGTTCCTGCATCAGGAAATCCAGTCGGCGGCCAACCGGTTCATCACGCTGCAGAACGCGTTTGACTTCATCCACATGACTTTGCAAGCGATCCAGCTCTTCGGCGACATCACTTTTCTGGGCGATCAATACAATCTCTTGCTCAAGTCTTTCGGGCTCCAGTGTGACTTCAAGCTCTGCAGCTTTTTGTAACAGACGTTGGCGCTGTTGCTCGAGGATCTCTGGCATACGCTGTTTTACCGCTTCAGCGATTTGCAAAATTTCTTCGCAACGCTGCTGGATCATTTCTGCTAATGCCTGCCCCTCCCTTTCTCTGCCACTGATAAAGTCCGCCAACGCAATGTTCAAAGCATCCACGGCCTGTTGTTTCAATGCCGTTAAATCAACTTGTTCTGTATCGGCGACACCAGGCCATTGCAATAACCGTAACGGATCAAGCGGCATGGTCTGACCTGCCATTTGTGTCAGTTGATCACAGGCATTAATAACCGATTGCGCCAGATTTTCATTAATATTCAGCGCCGTTTGCTGCTGAGAAGGATGATATCGCAGGGTGGCTTCTATCTTGCCGCGCGCCATGCGTTCAGCAAAAATTTTACGGATATCTATTTCCAGCGGTCGAAATGATTCTTCCAGTCGCAAAGCAAGCTCTAAATAACGGTGATTAACGGATCGGACTTCCCAGATAAGCGTACCGAGTTCAGTTACTTGTTCCTGGCGGGCAAAGGCGGTCATGCTTCGTATCACGGTAATTTTCCTGTAGCGGTTAAGCGCCTATGGTAACGAAAACTCAACGTAAAAAGCACGCGTGAGTTGGTTGGCATCAGTATAATCATTGTATTTTACGTAAAGGATAAAGCAGATGCGTCCAAGTGGCCGACAACCCGATCAACTCCGCGAGATCAGTATTACCCGCAACTACACAAAACATGCGGAAGGCTCGGTGCTGGTCGAGTTTGGTGACACCAAAGTGTTATGCACAGCCTCGGTTGAAGAACGTATACCGCCATTCTTACGCGGCATGGGTGAAGGTTGGATTACCGCCGAATACGGTATGCTACCGCGTTCTACAGGTTCACGAATGCAACGTGAAGCGGCCCGCGGTAAACAAGGTGGGCGCACCATGGAAATTCAGCGATTGATTGGGCGTTCTTTACGTGCAGCGATTGATTTAAAAGCGCTGGGCGAGCGAACGATCACCATTGACTGTGATGTCATCCAGGCTGATGGTGGCACACGTACCGCTTCCATTACCGGTGCCTTTGTAGCGTTACATGATGCGATTGACTATTTAATTAAAATGCGCAAAATCAAGAAAAGTCCCTTGCATGGTCAAGTAGCTTCTGTTTCAGTAGGTATTCACAATGGTACTGCCGTTCTGGATCTCGATTATGCGGAAGACTCCAATGCCGAAACGGACATGAATGTTGTGATGAATGACGCCGGGGCATATATTGAGTTACAGGGCACTGCGGAAGGTCATGCCTTCAGGACGGATGAACTGCAGTCCATGCTGGCTCTTGCTACAACAGGGATTGAACAACTGATGACTAAACAACGCGAGGCATTGGCAAACTGATGTCTAAAATCGTTCTGGCCAGCGGCAATATCGGTAAGCTGAGAGAGCTATCACAGATCCTCAGTCCTTTGGGTTTAGAGCTGATCGCACAATCTGATTTGAATGTTCCTGAAGCCGATGAAACAGGTCTCAGTTTCGTTGAAAATGCGCTCATTAAAGCCCGTAATGCATCGCTGCTGACTGGTTTACCGGCGATTGCCGATGATTCCGGAATTGAAGTTGATGCATTACATGGTGCGCCGGGCATTTTTTCATCACGTTATGCCGGGCCGGATGCCTCCGATACCGATAATATCCAGGCATTGCTCGAGGCAATGAAAGATGTGCCCGAAACGGAACGAACGGCCCGCTTTCAATGTGTGGTGGTATTTATGCGTCATGCCGAAGATCCTACTCCACTGATTTGTCAGGGAAGTTGGCAGGGACAAATCCTGCAGTCACCACTAGGTGATGAAGGGTTTGGATATGACCCTATATTTTGGGTGGCCGAAACCGATTGCACAGCGGCAGAGCTTTCACCTGAACAGAAACATGCGATTAGTCATCGTGGTAAAGCCATGCGTCAATTTATGGAAGAATTTAAATATACCCGTCATCAACCTTAATCGACATCACATGTTCACAACGCATTCAATACCACAGTTATTCAGCCTTGCAGACTAAAACCATTCAGGCTGATAGTGCCATGTTCAACTTCACTGCTTTGC
The DNA here is from genome assembly GCF_002341635.1 of Methylophaga sp. UBA2496. Classification (NCBI taxonomy): domain Bacteria; kingdom Pseudomonadati; phylum Pseudomonadota; class Gammaproteobacteria; order Thiotrichales; family Piscirickettsiaceae; genus Methylophaga; species Methylophaga sp. UBA2496. The sequence goes on from NZ_DDOK01000004.1 coordinate 475,630, forward strand.
CACCGCTAAGCCTGTATATCCATGTGCCCTGGTGCGTACGTAAATGCCCCTATTGCGATTTTAATTCACATCAGGCCGGTGAAACGATTCCTGAAACAGCCTATATCGACGCATTGATACGGGATCTCGAACAGGATCTTCCTCTGGTCTGGGGACGTACAATTCAAAGCATATTTATCGGCGGTGGTACCCCCAGTCTGTTCAGTGCTGAAGCCTACGACCGCTTATTTTCCGCTTTGCGTGCGTTATTGCCTATCCGTGCCGATGCGGAGATTACTCTGGAAGCCAACCCCGGTACCTTTGAAGCTGCCAGGTTCACCGACTATCGTGCCGTTGGTATTAATCGTTTATCAATCGGCATTCAAAGTTTTAATGGTGACTCATTGACAGCCTTAGGCCGTATTCATGATGGCAAACAGGCTATTCGTGCAGCAGAAATTGCACATCACGCCGGCTTTGATAATTTCAATCTGGATTTAATGTTTGGCCTGCCCAAACAAACCGCAGAACTTGCCAGAAAAGATGTGGAAATGGCGATTACCCTTGAACCAACTCATATTTCCTATTATCAGCTGACCATTGAACCCAATACTTTTTTTCATCAGTCACCACCACCATTACCGGATGATGAACCGATCAATGACTGGCAACTCGCCAATCAGCAACGGCTTGCTGAAGCAGGCTATCTGCAATATGAAGTGTCGGCCTATGCCAAAAAAGGCTGCCAGAGCCGTCACAATCTCAACTACTGGCAGTTTGGTGATTATCTGGGTATCGGAGCCGGAGCTCACGGTAAAGTCTCCAATGCGGCCACACAGTCCATTGAACGTATCGTTAAACAAAAACAGCCCCAAGCCTATCTGGATCTGGTCGATAGTCCACAACGTATTCTGAAACAAGAACAGGTTGGCATTAATGACATTGGGTTTGAGTTTATGCTTAATGCATTACGGTTGACGGATGGTTTTGCCCCATCATTATTTATGCAACATTGTGGGATGCCGTTGGCGACGATAAAGAACCAACTCGCTGAAGCTGAAGAACGGGGATTGATTGAGTATTCCGTTAAGTGGATTCGACCTACGGAATTAGGTCAACGTTATTTAAACAGTTTAATTGAACTATTTTTGCCGCAATAATATGCTGGCACAGGTATTTAAGGGAGTCACCACCATGCTGCAACGCCATCTTCTGGCTGCGGGAATCACATTATTAATGACCATGCCATTACAGGCTGATGTTTTATCCATTGCCGAACCCACCTATAACACCCCGAATTCCGAGTCTGGTGTGCTTCGTCCTACACGTGGGATGACGATGCAACAAGTCGAACAGAAATTTGGGACAGCAGAGCAGCAATTTGCCCCAAAAGGCACACCAGCCATTACACGCTGGCAATATTCGCAGTTTGATGTGTACTTTGAAAACCAGCTGGTGATTCACTCGGTGGTTCAGCGAAAACCAGAGTAGCGAAGCAAGGTATTTAAGTCTCGCCCAGAAAACGGCGTTTTGCCCATGCCGGTAATGTGCCGACCCTGGCATGATGAAGTGAATCCATTTCAATCACAATCAATATCAGCACACTGACCAATGTCGGCAAAAAGCTCAGTCCTCCGACAAAGGCAAAAGCCGCCTCTTTCATCAAACCAAGATAGGTATAACTCAACCAACCCAACACAGCAATGCTGACAACCACCGTTAATACAATGGCAAAGAAAAAGCTCCAGCGCCGGGCGATCTGCCAATGTATATAGACAAACTCACTCTCCTCACGTTTGATACGACTGGCTCGTATAAACGTGTAACCGAGAAACAAAAACGATAACAACGGCACCAGCACTATAAACTCAAAATAACTCTTGCCGGTTGCGGCAATCGCCGTAAACAGCAGGATATGATTCGCAATCAGATTAGTTAAAAAGATATCGTGCGGCATTCTGGCCGCCGTTCTTTCATGTTCCTCTGGTGCCGTTATTTCAGTCATATTATCTGGCCAGGTTGTTGATGATCGCCTCGCGTACTGAGTCCAATGTAGCATTTACGGTAATCACAGGTGAACTACTTTGCTTGATGGCAATATCCGGATCTTTGAGACCGTGGCCTGTCAGTGTACAGACAACGGTACTTCCTTCTGGAATCTTACCGGTTTGAATATCACGCAAAGCACCAGCGACGGATGTTGCGGAAGCGGGTTCGCAGAAAATACCTTCTTTTTCGGCCAGTAATTTCTGAGCGGCCAATATTTCGTCATCAGAACATTCATCAAACCAGCCCTGCGATTCTTCTTTAACTTTCCAGGCCATATCCCAGCTTTGTGGATGACCGATGCGAATTGCTGTCGCAACTGTTTCTGGATCATCCACCATGGCACCACGCATAAACGGCGCGCTACCATTTGCCTGATAACCGACCATTTTGGGGCGATTACCGACAATAGCCCCACCGGCATATTTACAATGTCCATGGCAGTAGGCACAAGCTTCGGTGACATGATCGCCGCTGGCTGATGAGTACTCACAATAGCCAATCCAGTGCGCGGTGATATTACCGGCATTACCCACTGGCAGACAATGATAATCGGGAGCACGTCCCAGCTCTTCAATAATCTCAAACGCCGCAGTTTTCTGACCTTGCAGACGATATGGGTTAATTGAATTCACAATGGTGACCGGAGCATGTTCTGCTACATCTTTGACTAATTGCATACCTTCATCAAAGTTACCTTTGATTTGAATCACAACAGCATTGTGCATCATGGCCTGAGCCAGTTTACCCTGGGCGATTTTGCCATCCGGAATAATGACGAATGCGGTAATACCGGCACGCGCCGCATAAGCCGCCGCAGCAGCAGACGTATTACCGGTAGAAGCACAGATAATCGCTTTACTGCCCTCTTCGACGGCTTTCGTTACTGCCATGGTCATACCACGATCTTTGAAAGATCCGGTTGGGTTCAGACCTTCATATTTGACGTAAATATCAACATCTTTACCAATTAGTTTGGGGATATTGTTCAGCTTTAATAAAGGCGTATTACCTTCACCAAGACTGATAAGACGAGTGTCATCGTTGACCGGTAAACGGTCACGGTAACGATCAATCAAGCCAGTGTAGCGTGGACGAAATGGCATAAATGTTTCCTCTTTAATTCTTTAACGGGCGTTTAAATCAGCCCAGCGATTCCATGCGAATACGCATGATCGCATCCTTAACAGTGTCTAATGCTTCGATTTGAGCGATAGCTTCATCCATATTTTTCTCAACTACCGGTTGGGTCAGCATGATGATCGGCACGGTACCTTCTTCTTCTTCCGGTTGTTTTTGTAATATCGCTTCGATATTGATGTCCTGCTCACTAAAAATGCGGGTAATGTCTGCCAACACGCCGGGTTTGTCTTCCGTGTTGATTCGCAGGTAGTAAGAAGTAATTACTTCAGACATTGGCAAGATTGGTGTGTCCTTTAACGAATCAGGCTGGAAAGCCAGATGCGGTACACGATTTTCCGGATCCGTGGTCAAGGCTCGAACAATATCCACGATATCTGCAACCACGGCTGATGCAGTCGGCTCAGCACCGGCACCGGCTCCATAGTACAACGTTGGTCCTACCGCATCGCCTTTTACTACCACGGCATTCATTACACCATTTACGTTAGCAATCAAACGACGTTTTGGAATTAATGTCGGATGAACCCGCAGCTCAACCCCTTGTGCTGTTTTTTTGGCAATCCCCAGATGTTTGATGTGATAGCCCAATTCTTCAGCGTACTGCACATCTTCCTGGGAAATTTTGCTGATGCCTTCGGTATAGGCTTTATAAAACTGTAACGGAATACCAAATGCAATAGAGGCCATGATGGTCAGCTTGTGTGCCGCATCAATGCCTTCGACATCAAATGTCGGATCCGCTTCGGCATAACCCAGCGCCTGGGCTTCAGCCAGTACATCGGCAAAGTTACGGCCTTTATCACGCATCTCGGTAAGGATGAAGTTGCCGGTTCCATTAATGATACCTGCCAACCATTCAATCCGGTTTGCTGCCAGACCTTCGCGGATGGCTTTAATAATAGGAATACCGCCAGCTACCGCCGCTTCAAAAGCAATGGTGACGCCTTTTTCCTGAGCCTTGGCAAACAGCTCATTACCATGCATGGCGATTAACGCTTTGTTGGCAGTAACAACGTGTTTGCCGTTTTCAATCGCTTGCATCACTAAATCGCGGGCAATACCAGTGCCACCAATCAATTCAACGACAATCTGAATTTCCGGGTCATTGACGACTGAAAAAGCATCATCGGTTAAATCAATACCAGTGAGGTCACAGGTTTTGGGTGAATCCAGATTTTTATCCGCTGCACGCGTAATTTCGATACCACGGCCAGCGCGACGGCTAATTTCTTTAGAATTTCGCTTTAAAACACTGACAGTACCGCTACCAACAGTGCCTAAGCCAAGAATACCAATTTTGACTGATTGCACTTTTTGCCCCCTAACCTTTTTTCATCATGTCACGGATACCACGGATTGCCTGCCGGGTACGGTGCTGATTTTCAATCAGTCCGAAACGCACATATTCATCGCCGTATTCACCAAATCCGATACCCGGAGATACGGCCACCTTAGCTTCTTTAAGCAGTTTCTTACTGAATTCCAGAGACCCCATTTCACGGAATTGTTCCGGAATTTTCGCCCATACAAACATGGTTGCTTTTGGTTTTTCTACAGGCCAACCAATCGCATTCAACCCTTCACACAACACATCACGGCGTTGTTTATAGGTTTCAACAATTTCAGCCACACACTCTTGCGGCCCATCCAGAGCCGTAATGGCTGCCACCTGAATCGGCGTAAACATACCGTAATCCAGATAGGACTTCATCCTGGCCAGTGCCGCAACCAATGTAGGATTACCTGACATAAAGCCTACACGCCATCCGGGCATATTGTAGGTTTTAGATAAGGTATAAAACTCCACAGCTACATCAATCGCGCCGGGGATCTGCAAAATGGATGGCGCTTTATAACCATCAAAGGTGATCTCACCATACGCCAAATCATGGACAACCCAAATCTGATGCTCTTTGGCAAAATCAACAACACGTTGGAAAAAGTCCAGATCCACACATTGCGTAGTAGGATTGCCCGGAAAATTCAGCACCAGCATTTTCGGTTTCGGCCAGGAATCCTTAACCGATTTTTCCAGTTCCGCAAAAAAATCGACATCCGGTGTTAACGGCACATGACGAATATCTGCGCCAGCAATCACAAATCCATATGGATGAATCGGATAGGCAGGATTGGGGACCAATACTGCGTCGCCAGGTCCAACGGTTGCCAATGCCAGATGCGCCAAACCTTCTTTGGAGCCGATGGTCACGATGGTTTCGGAGTCCGGATCAAGGGTCACATCATATTTGCGCTGATACCAGTCGCAGATGGCTTTACGCAGACGTGGAATACCTCTGGAAACGGAGTAACGATGGGTGTCCGGTCTTTGCGCAGCTTCGACTAATTTTTCTACAATGTGCGCGGGCGCCGGTTTATCCGGGTTCCCCATACCAAAGTCGATAATATCTTCACCGCGCGCACGCGCTTTTGCCTTCAAATCATTTACAATGTTGAAAACGTATGGCGGAAGACGCTTGATTCTGGGAAATTCGTCGTTCAACTGAGCACCTGCTATTAGCTAAAACGGTTGGCAAACCAAGCAAAATAACTGAAAATCATTCACACTTCAAATTGATTTAATACAGTGGATTAATATGAGTCAACAAGACCAATTGTACACGACGATCATTAATGATCTCCAAAAGGGAAAACTGGTGTTGCCTACACTGCCTGAGGTAGCCCTCAAGGTTCGTGAAGTTGCCAATAATCCAGACGTAACTGCAGTGCAGCTCGCCGATGTAATTACAACTGATGCAGCCCTATCTGCCCGGCTTTTAAAAGTGGCAAACAGTCCATTATATCGCGGTCGAGTCGAAGTTGAATCGGTGCAAACGGCGGTTACCAGGCTTGGGATTCCAATGATACGCAACCTGGTGACCAGCCTGGTAATGGAACAAATGTTCCGTCCTACCAATAAGCGACTGGAAAACAGAATGCGCGATTTATGGCAACACAGCATCGAAGTTGCCGCAGCAAGTCAGGTCATTGCATCCAAACACCCCCATATTGCAAACGATGAAGCGCTACTTGCAGGCCTGCTCCATGAAATTGGTGCATTACCGATTTTGATGAAAGCCGCCGATATGCCTGAACTGCTGGAAGATACTCGCCGTCTGGACACATTGATTGAGAATCTGTATCCAAAAATTGGTGCTGCGATTCTGAAAAGCTGGGATTTCCCGGAAACTCTCGTCACTGTTGCAGCAGAACATGCCAATCTTAATCGCAACAGCCAGAACGGTCCGGATCTGACTGACGTAGTTCAGGTCGCCAACCTGCAAAGCTACTTTAATACCAGTAAAGCGTTGGATCCAAACACAAGGGATAAAGTATTGTCTTTCCAGAAACTGGGCATTGATACCGGTATAAGCGTGGTGGAGCTGGATGAAAACAGTGAAGAATATGCTGCTGCATTAGCTTTATTCCAAAACTTCTAAAAAGCCTCATTACATCCCAAAAGGCCCGTTGTTCGATACAACGGGCTTTTTTGTACTTATCATACTCATCCCTGCCGTTTCAGTCGGATGACGTTGAAAATCCCCCTAAACGTATTCGTTTATATATCTGGTTTATGGGTGACGTTTGCGAAGGCTATCTACACTCCAGGCACCACCGCCAGCAACAAACAGGTACAAAAAGATAAAACTGAATAATGCCGCTAGCTCACCATTATTGAGCAATGGCCAGAATGCCTGCGGCGCGTGGGCAATAAAATAGGCCACGGCCATTTGTCCCGACAAAATAAACGCTACCGGCCGGGTGAAAAGGCCGATGAGGATCAAAAAGCCACCAACGATTTCCAATACACCGGCAACACCGGATAGCGTAAACAAATCAAATTCATAACGTTGTGGTGCCGGAAATCCAAATAATTTTTGTCCACCATGCTGCATAAACATAAATGCAGTCACGATTCGCAGAATACTCAATACACGTGGTTGCCACGCTGCATAAAAACCGTCCATTCGCTCTCTCCTTTGCGTTAAGTCTTCACAGCTAATGAATTGATTAGACTCGTTTATCTTCTTAATTGAAGTCGGTGTAATCGTTTAGTCCTTCTTACAAAGAACTCAGGCGAATAGTAGCAGCAATCAAGTACAAATATATAGCGTGCCGGTTGTCCTGCTAACGGTTCAATTTGCAGTAAACGTAAGAATTTTTATGATTTGATTAATGCGGTTAATAATTTCATCGTCGCTTTTTCATCCAGACTGAGAAATTTCCCACGGTAACGTTTAAATTGGCGACGAAAATAACCCAGGGTTTTGCCCGCAATGTGGTCAAACCATACGTATGGTTTTGCCGGGTATAGCTGGCACTGCCTGGTCGGAAAAACGCATCATCCAGCATTCGGGTCATGCAGGCGAGCACGGTGATTTGATCAATCGGTTTTCGTTGGATATGTTGCCCGGTTACCCGCCGCATGGTTTCCAATTGTTCGGCAAATCGCAAAATGCGTTTGAACTTCTGTTCGCTGGCCGTTTCGACCCAGTTCGGATTATAGATATATTGTTTTCGGCCCTGATTATCCCGTCCAGTCACTATAACTTTGGCATCGCGATCCTGCTGAATTTCAACCTCTTCCCATGCAGGTGGAATAGCGAGACTTTTTATCCAGCGTTTTAAGGCGGCGTTCTTAACTGTTTTACCATTGGCATAACGATAACTGAACGTTTTGCCATGGGGTTTTCTGTAGATAACCGAATGACTCATGGTGATTGCAAATCCGTAATACTGAATCTGGCGCTATCATGACATGAGTGCTTAACACAGACTTTAATGCAGATTATGTCTGTGGGGATTATTCTGCTACCAGTATTTCTGATTTATAAAAAGCGCCGCTATCAACCGCCAATTTATTGGTCAGCTTTGGCAATAACTTGTTCATCGTTTCCATTAACTGCCAAGGGGGATTAATCACGATCATGCCCGATGCGGTCATGCCGCGCTCGTCAGAATCGGCAGTGACCGCTAACTCAAAACGTTGAATATTTTTGATGCCACTTTTACTAAATTGTTTTTCCAGGCGAGTGATTCGACTTCGTTCAACCACTGGATACCAGATGGCATAGCTGCCAGTAGGGAATTTTGCATAAGCTTTTTCGATTGTTTGAAATACCAAATCGTAATCAGATTTGATTTCATAAGATGGATCAATCAATACCAATCCACGTCGTGAAACCGGTGGCAATAAAGACAATAAGCCTTTTAAACCATCTTCACGCATCACCCGTGCCCGCTTCACTTTTTGGGTATTTTGTAATAAAAGACCGGCATCTTCGGGATGCAACTCATACAACCAGGTCCGATCCTGACGCCGCATACAATGCAGAGCAATAAACGGAGAACCAGGATAATACTCCAGCGATTTACCAGAGTTAACAGCATCAATCACAGCAAAATACGTGGCCAGTTCCGGCCAGTCAGCCACCTTTAATTTAGCAATACCATTCTGGTATTCCTGTAGTTTCTCAGCATGAGCTGAAGCCAGATGATAAAGGCCAGCCCCAGCATGGGTGTCTATGTAGTCAAAGGCTTTTTCTTTTTTACCGAGGTGCTGCAAAATCTCAATTAAGACAATATGTTTGAGCACGTCAGCAAAGTTGCCAGCATGAAAGGAATGGCGGTAGCTTAGCAAGTGAGATCCTGATTATGTGTTGAGAGATGAATTGCGTAGCAGCAAATTACGCTGAGTAAACGGATTTGGCAAAATAATTTCCGTTAACGTTTATCTGAGACATGGTTAATTCCGTCATTAACTCTAACCTCACCCAACTCAAAAGGATTCACCCCTTCCAGACAGGCGAGATTAAAGCCAAAGAAGTCGGGATTTGCTCGGGTCTGGTGATGGGTATAAATGCCACAAATCGAACAAAAATAATGCTTGGCCGTCATGGTATTAAATTGATACGAAGAGAGCTTATCGGCCCCTTTGGTAATTTGCAGGGAAGACATCGTAACATACGCTGCGATAGCGCCCTTTCTCCGACACATGGAACAATCACAACGACGAGGATCTTCAATACCATTTGGCAAATGCACAACAAATTCAACCTCACCACAATGGCAACTGCCTTTATGGTAGGGCTGAATTTCGGTGTTTCCTATTTTAGAGATCATTGCATTGCTGGCGCTTGTTTAATGTTCAACTCTCTGGAGCATGATAACGCGATAACCAATGTGCATAAGGTGCCGGTAACACCCAGGCAGGATCAGCAATTTTTAAGGTTTTAGCTGCAAGGTATGGCCAATGAGGATTGGCTAAATGGGCTCGTCCCACCATAACAAGATCCAGCTGTTGATCCGTAATAACCTGGTTCACCGTGTCAGGTTCATCAATACCCCAGGCTGAAGCGACTGGCATTTCAGCTTCACGCCGCACTCGTTCGGCAATCGGTACCAATAATGCCGGTCCCCAGGGAATATTTGCATCAGGGGTGGAAAACCCAATACTGACACTGAGTAGATCCAGACCTGTTTGTTTAAATTGGCGGGTCAGATGGATAGAGTCACTCAACGTTTCTTCATCACGGCCGTCATATTCAATCACCCCGAAACGAGCAGTTAATGGCAGATTTTCTGGCCAGACGTCACGTACCGCCTGTAATGTTTCCAATAAGAATCGGCTACGACCGGCCAAATCGCCTCCATATTGATCGTCGCGTTGATTGGAATGAACTGAAAAAAAGCTTTGTGCCAGATAACCATGCGCAAAATGCAATTCCAGCCATTCAAAGCCTGCGGCTCTCGCACGTTTGGCAGCGGCAACAAAATCAGCCTTAACCCGCTCGATATCCTCCAATGTCATGGCTTTGGGGACTTTGGGCAAATTGGCACCAAATGCAACGGCAGAAGGCGCTATGGTTTGCCAGCTTTGCGGATCATCATCCGCTAAATGGTCATCGCCTTCCCATGGACGATTGGCGCTGGCTTTACGTCCCGCATGTGCTATCTGAATGCCTGGACAAGCACCTGCTTTTTTAATGGCTGAAGCAATTTTTGCCATGCCTTCTGCCTGGGCGTCATTCCAGATGCCAGTACATCCTGGCGTTATTCTTCCTTCGGGACTAACTGCCGTCGCTTCAACGATCACCAGCCCCGCACCGCCACGGGCTAATTGGGTGTAATGCGCCAGATGCCAGTCATTGGTCAATCCATCATTAGCACTGTATTGACACATCGGGGGTACCGCAATGCGGTTGCGTAATGTCACATCTTTTAGCGAAAACTCAGTAAATAACGCTGTCATAAAAATCTCTTGTTAAAAATAAAAACTCAAAAAAATCCACGAATAACTCATTCCGGTCATGTTGAATACTTAAAAAGCACTTTTAATAACCCCACCATCAACACGAACAGCGGCACCCGTTGTGGCCGAAGCTAATGGGCTGGATAGATAACAGACCATTGAAGCGACTTCATTCGTGGTGGCGAAACGCTTAATCAAAGAAGTGGGTCTGACATGTTCAAAAAAGTCTTTTTCAAAGGCTTCGAGACTTTGACCTTCTTTGGCGGCGAGATCCGTCACAAAAGTTTCGACACCTCGTGAGCGTGTTGGCCCGGGTAATACAGAATTCACCGTAATATTGGTACCGGCAACCTGTTCGGCCAGACCACGGGCAATGGCTATCTGAGCCGCTTTGGTCATGCCATAATGAATCATTTCTTCAGGGATCTGCACTCCGCTTTCACTGGAAATGAAAATTACCCGGCCCCAGTTTTGCTGTTTCATCGCTGGCAGATAGGCCCGCGTCAATCGCACACCACTGAGTACATTCACATCAAAAAAGCGCAGCCAGTCTTCGTCCGGAATATCTTCAAACGGCACTGGCTCGAAGATACCCAGGTTATTAATCAGAATATCTACGCGGGGATATTGCTGAGTTAATTTTTCCGCTTCAGATGCCAGAGACAGATCCCCAGAAAATCCATGCAGAGTGCCTTTTGCAGTTGTTTTTAATGATTCAACAGCCTGTTTGACGGAGGATTCCGAACGTCCATTGACGATTACATTGGCCCCTTCATCTGCCAGTGCTTTTGCAATGGAAAAACCAATGCCCGCCGTGCTGCCGCTGACTAAAGCGATTTTATTTTCGAGTTGCAGGTCCATAAATAGCTCCATAAAATATACATTTAACCGGGTCAGAATGACTTGCTGATTACTCTGTTATCTTTTTTAACGTTGCCGTTAATCTTGCCGCAGATACCTCCCCCATATGACTCTCCATCAGCATTCCCTGCTGATCGAAAAACAACGTGACAGGTAAACCATAAGCATTGAAGGCATCTGCGACTTTTCCTGTTTTATCCAGTAAAACATGCTCAAATTTCAAGTCATTTTCAGCGAGAAACGCCTCAACCTTTTCCAGCGATTCCTGCTGATTGAGCATCACAAACCGGATATCAGGATACTGCTGTTGTAATTTTTGAAAGGCAGGCATTTCACGCTGACATGGCGGGCACCAGCTGGCCCATAAATTCACCACCGTCACATTATTTTCAGTGAGTTGATTCAGAGATATTGCTTCGCCATTAAGCTGTTCTACAGCAATTTCAGGCATGACAACCTGATCACCACCTAAATTTAACAGCAGCGAAGAGGCTGAAAAAAACAGTAAAATTGAGACTGCGCCACCGAATAAAGCCATACGTTGCTGTGACAGACGTTTGATTTGCAAAAGCAAAAACAGCACCATCGCTATCGTCCCGGAAATCCAATCCACGCCACGATCACGGAAATCCAGCATCTGCCAGACTGAGTCGTATTGATCAGCAAATTTGATGACAAACACGATACGCCCAATCACCAACCCGAATAGCAACATCATTAACAACGGATCAGTCACCGAACCTTGATTTTTTCTGGACAGAATTGAGGCCACCAGAATCCCGATAAGCGCACTGCCAAATAACAGCAACGGCTCCAGTGGCAAGGAAAATGGACCGAGATTAATCGACATCATTGACCAAACATCCTGCTGATTTCGTCACCCATCGGCATGCCTTCCACCAGTCGTACATGACCGTTTTGATCTTTATAAACACTGGTCGGGGTCGCCATTAACCCCAACTGTTCCATCAACAGATTATTTTCCTCAACCCGCCGTTTACCCTCGGCTGATGTTTGTTCATCCGTATTTTTAGCCGAATCTCCAGAATGTTGAATATGCTGCTGCAAGGCTTGTTCCGGGGATTCAGCGGCTAAAATTGATGCCGATTTTTCAATGCTGTTTTCCTGCAGTATGCCTACCATAATATGACGGAACTGCACCTCACCCGATGCAATATATGGCTCGGCAGTTTCGCGTAATCGCTGGCAATACGGACAATATGGATCAGTAAAGGTGTAAATAATCTGTTTGGCGTTTTGTGGCCCATCCTGGATCCATTTCGCCTGTTCCAGTGTTTGCCAGACTTTTTCATTCTGTGGAGCGCTGACCAGTTCATACAGAGCCTCTTCGCCCAAATCGTCGCCCTGTGCATTTATCAGATTACCAATCAACGCATACTGTTTGTCTTCGGTAAGATAAATGCTCATCGGCTGACCTTGAATATTGGCGGCATAACCGGTCAACCCGGCAGGTGCGTCAAAACTGTCGATAATGGTGACACCCTGTTCTTTGATATAGCTTATAACTTCGGGCTCCTGCTGTTCAGCTATCGCCCAGTAACTTCCGAAGCCGATACAAAGTAACAAAACAGGGATGATAAATTTCTTCATTGATAACTCCGTTAGACGGTTGGTTCATAAGACTAGCTGGATGGAATTAAGTGGGGATTAACAGACAGGATGGCAATCCTTTACTTTAAATCTCTCAAGTTTATTGGATACATTTTTCACAACAACGCAGCGTGTGAAAACTTATGGTAAAACGTAGGACGGATTTTCACTCAGGTCATATTTTTTATGAACGCAAACTGGTTGCAACTTTCGCCACGCTATCAGGTGATATTGGCTGGTATCTGTGCATTAATCCTGACGGTGGGAATTGCCAGGTTTGCTTATACGCCTTTTTTACCGATCATGTTAACCGAAACGTCACTGAATAAACTCAGCGGTGGCTGGTTGGCAACATTTAATTACATCGGTTACCTGTCTGGTGTGGTGCTGATTTCGTTTTTAACCAGCCTCAAAACCAAGTTTCTGTTTTATCGCATCAATCTTGTTCTGGCCGTATTAAGTACGATATTAATGGCCGTCACCACCGATATCGTTTTATGGAGTATTTTGCGATTTATTGGTGGCCTTACCAGCACCGCAGGGATTATTCTCGCCGCCGGCTTTGTGATGGGCTGGCTGAAACAAAACGGCTACAAATCCGCATTGGGAATTCATTTTTCAGGGCTGGGGCTGGGTATAGCGATACCCGGTATTGTTATTGTGTTGATAACGCCTTATTACAATTGGGCTGAGCAATGGCTGGTTATGGGGTTATTTGGTATTTTGTTTTTTTTGCCCGCCTGGTTTCTGATGCCTGCCCCTGCTCTACAACACACTCCATCAGCTGATTTTGCTGCGCCTAATTCAAAGTGGATGCGTTTGATGATTGCCGCTTATGCCTGTGCTGGTGTGGGTTATGTTATCAGCGCCACTTTCATTGTAGCGATACTGGAAGGCATGCCAAGCCTGTCGGGCAAAGGCAGTTTAATCTGGGTGATGTTGGGTATTGCGGCAGTTCCATCCTGCATTATTTGGGACAAAGTGGCAGAACGCATTGGTGAAACCCGAGCCATCATGACAGCCTATGTGATGATTCTCCTATCAATTCTGATTCCGCTTGTCAGTGAATCGTTTTTTTTCAACCTGATAGGCGCTTTGATATTTGGAGCGACCTTTGCCGGGATTGTCAGCCTCATGCTGGTTTATGTCGGGCACAAATTTCCTCATAACCCGGCAAAGGCTATGGCAAAACTGACCATAAGTTACGGTATAGCCCAACTTATCGCACCCGCTCTGGCGGGTTATCTGTCGACACTGACAGGTAATTACCTGTCCTCCATGTGGATGGCGGCCGCTGTGATGATCACGGGCATTTTCTTTGTCTGGCAAATACATCGATTTGAGAAAAATAAACACCCTCAAATCAATACACCTGTGTTCTGATAAGTTCTTTCCAGCCGTATTAATGGTAAATGGCTTATTCTTCTTTCAAGGTCAGCCGAGTCCCATCAGGTCGTTCCAGGGTTTTGTCATCAATGCGTTTGAAAGTGAGATTGATATCGCCGGAAGTCACCACTTCATTGCTGTCGACCTCATAGGTAAAACTATAGGCACCAGGTACTCCTCCAATCAGCTGTCCCTGACCATCGGCATTAAACTCATAACCTGTACCATATTGTGCATCGACATAGGCTCCTTCCTGAAAATCAGAACCACAGGCAGTGAGTGTTATCGCTAACAATAAAGGACTTAACCGGCTCCAGCCTGCCGACTTAATATTGTTGAGCAGAGTGAGTGTGGTTTTCATAACATTACCTCATAAAGTCAGAAGTTCAGGAAGACAAAATCAGCTTTTCTCTCCATGAGAAAACCGATCACGTATAGGTTTAAAAGCCAGTACAACCTCATCTTTCAGATTATTGACTTTGATAACCCGACCAAACCGATAGCTATTAAAACCGATGTAATACAACCCAAGTTGTAGCAACGCCACCAACAGAAACAACGCACTGCCAATGGTCATTAAAAGCAGTAGCGTTGAAGCGATGTACACCACACTGAGCACTGCAAGATGGTTTTTATCCAAACTGGTTAACTGTTGTGAACAGACAAAATATCCCAGCATGGCCAATATAAATCCCAACAAAGCAGCTACCGCCAGTGGCGGCAATAATACCCCCCCTGCAGCGCCCACCAGAAACAGTATATAGCTGTAACGTGTATATTTTTCCTTAGCGATAAAGCCTAATAGTTTGTCACTGCTCAGGTTCTCTCCAACCCGATCATCAAAATCTGGCGACTGCTTTATTTGCTTATTCAGCGAAAAAAACGCGACCACCCCAGCCAGTAACAAGAGGATTCCCAGCCAGAAAATCATAGGGCTGTAGGAAAGACCATCGCTTAATGCCGCCGCTCCACGGCAAATCGGTGGCGAGGAATAGATGCACGCCATCATTTGCGTGATGACATCTTTATTGCCATAACGACTCATTGTATCCAGAGTGGATGCGTAGGCTGCAAAAAACCACACCAGCGATATCAGCAAAATGACCATACCCGCCAGCATCAGAATCAGGCTGAGTTTTCTTGGATTCATGGGCTGAACTCCTTTTCAAAGGTCGGGAAAAATATCACTGGAGATGACTCTTCCAAACAGACAGCATTGGGAAATGGGGGGACAAAGCGATAAAGTCCAGGCATTGAAAGCCCGCTATTAAGACAAAATACAACGTTAGTAACCATCTGGGCTCAAGCTGCATTGACTGGAGATAAAGTGATACGCATCATTCGCATCTCTTATATTTTTTGTGAAATATTTCACAGTTTACACTTTACCGCAAGCATTATTTTCACCGAACCTATCACAAAACTCCATCCATAACAGTGGTTTAGCACATTATTAAACCAAATGGTTGACAATAATTAATAATGAGAGGATATTAAACCTCATGGTTAAATATAACGCGACAAATTTAGATACTTTATTTCATGCTCTGGCTGATCCAACACGGCGCTCAATGTTGCAGGCTCTGGCTTTGCAAAGCCGGTCGATCGGTGAGCTTGCCGAACCGTTTGATATGTCACTGGCAGCGGCTTCGAAACATATTCGGGTTCTGGAACAGGCAAGTTTAATTAATCGCAAAGTGCAAGGCAGGAGTCATATCTGCGAACTGAATGCAGCACCGATGCATGGCGGCCTTGAATGGATACAGCATTACCAGCGCTATTGGAATCAGCAACTGGATACGCTGGAGCAGTTGCTTAGTAAACCAGAGTCAAATTAATCTCATAAGGAGTCAATGTGATGTCCAACATTTATGGTGAATTAATTACCCCTGACACATTACAGATTGAACGAACATTGCCTGGCCCGATTGAGCGTGTCTGGCGTTATTTGACTGAGCCTGAGTTACGGCAAAAATGGCTGGCTGCAGGTCCCATGGAGCTGGAAATGGGTGGTGAAGTGACGTTGGTATTCAACAATAATTCATTGACCACCGCTGGAGATCTGCCACCTGAAAAATATGCCGACTATGGCGGTGAACATATTGTTAGAGGCAATATAACGGCTTGTGACCCGCCGTTTTTACTCAGCTATACCTGGCCGATGGGAGACAATGAAAACTCCGAGGTGCGTTTTCAATTAACCGAGCATGGCGATAAAGTTCGGTTAACCGTCACCCACTCCCGCTTGCTTAAATCGGAACAAAAGCTTTCTGTAGCGGGAGGCTGGCATGTGCATCTGGAATTTCTTCTGGCACAGCTTAATAATCAAACACCCCCACCGTTTTGGGCTACCCATACAACACTGGAAGCGGAATATGCACGATTATTCAAATAGCTGAATCGTGTACGGTGCACTTTCAGGGGAAATTCAGCTGCCATGAAACACCAAAACGGTCTTGTAACCAGCCAAATTGCTGACTGAAGCCATAATTATCCAGCGGCATATGAATCTGACCGCCTTCGGCAAGGGTTTTAAATAGGGTGCTGAGTTCGTCAACTGATTCGCAGTTCACAAAGATTGAAAACGCCGGGGTAAAGTCAAAGTCATGCTTGACTGGGCTGTCA
This sequence comes from Methylophaga sp. UBA2496, assembly GCF_002341635.1. Lineage (NCBI taxonomy): Bacteria > Pseudomonadati > Pseudomonadota > Gammaproteobacteria > Thiotrichales > Piscirickettsiaceae > Methylophaga > Methylophaga sp. UBA2496. The sequence continues at coordinate 492,530 of NZ_DDOK01000004.1, forward strand.
ATGCAATTAAAGGTTCGCCCGTTTAACGAAAACCTGCCAAATTGTAATTTGCCTTTATTTTCACCAGAAGTATATTCGGTTGATTCGATAATTTCAGAATCGGGGAACAGCTCTACGTATAACAACATGGCTTGTTTCGCATCGCCATCAAACATCAGATGTGGAAGAATTTCTGTTGCCATTGTCAGTAATCTCTCCTCGCTTGGTATTATTGAATTTACTGAGGCTTAATGCCTACTCAAACAAATTGCCCGGCTGCATGGCCTGAAGCCCAGGCCCACTGGAAATTGTGCCCACCCAAATGTCCAGTAACATCAACGACTTCACCGATGAAATACAATCCCGGATGCTCCTTGCTTTCCATGGTTTTGGAAGACAGAGCATTGGTATCAATACCTCCCAGTGTCACCTCGGCGGTTCGATAACCTTCGGTACCCGAAGGTTTAACTGTCCAGGGTTGGCAATGCGCAACAATCTGTTCAATATCAGCATCGGAAAGCTGACCAACAGGTTTGTCTTCAATCCATTGCTCACACCAAAGCTGTGCGACGCGGCGGGTCAGTTTTTCGGCCAGTATGGTTTTCAGAGCCGTTTTGGATTTTTCACGACGCATTTCCATTAAATAAGCGGTTAACTCGATTCCGGGAAACATATCTATTTTCAACACTTCCCCGGGCTGCCAATAACTGGATGCCTGCAATATTGCCGGGCCACTTAAACCACGGTGGGTAAACAGAATATTCTCACGAAACGAACAGGTATCTGTTTCGGTGATGGAGTCCAGGGAAATACCACTTAATTCAGCCAGCGGTTTAAGTTTGTGGTCATCCAGTACTACGGGAACCAAACCCGCCCGCGTGGGTAACAGCGGAATATTGAGCCTGCGGGCCAGTTCAAAACCAAATCCTGTCGCCCCCATTTTAGGGATCGATAAGCCACCCGTCGCAATGACCAGAGATGCACATTGCAATTTACCTTCTGACGTTTCAACCAACTTTTGTCCGGCAGTTTCCAGCACCTTAACCGGCGTATTGGTCTTGATGGTTACCCCGGCCCACTCACACTCGGTGACTAACATCTGCACGATATCTTTCGAAGACTCATCACAAAACAGTTGCCCCAGTTTCTTTTCGTGATAGGCAATCTGATGACGTTCAACCATCTCGATAAAATGCCATGGGGTGTAACGACTGAGTGCTGATTTCACAAAGTGCGGATTATTGGAGATAAAGTTCTCCGGGCTGCAATACATGTTTGTAAAGTTGCAGCGACCACCACCAGACATCAGTATCTTCTTACCCACCTTATTGGCATGCTCAAGTACCAACACCCGTCGACCGCGTTGTCCGGCAGCAATAGCACACATCAACCCGGCGGCACCGGCGCCGATAATGATTACGTCATACTGATTGGAAAGTTCGTTATTGATTGTCATGGACGGGCATTTTACGCAAAAATACCCGCAAATGACTGACAACTTAAAGGCTGAAAGATAACCTAGTCCTAGGTTGAGATGACTCTGCCAACGATACGATCTATCCAGCTCAGTTCACGCAAAGGCAAATCAGCAGAATGACGATAGCCTTTGATGAGCGCTTCAATCAAATCACCATGATTTACCCATTCTTGTGGATACCGGAAAAAATGCCGCCAGTTGCGACGTCTGGCCCAACGACTTAAAGACCAGGATTGAAAACGCATATCAAGAATATCGATAAGGCCAAAATCCATTTCATTGACAATAATATTTCCGGGATGGATTGAGCGGAAATAAATTCCCCGGCGCTGCACCAAGGCTAAAAACACACCCAAGCGGTACATCAGATTTGCATCGGCTTCATTGGATTTAACAATGTCTCGTAAAGTACGGCCTGCCAAAGGGGAGTAAATAGCAACAGTGTGTGATTCACCTACAATGCGATGCAATGCCTTCACTTTCAGCGTTGGGATATCAAGCTGTTCTAATTGATGAGCGTTACGGGCAAATTTAACCGCTGCCGGCGCCAGCAATTCTCTGTTAAAAAACCGTTTACGATAAAAAAACTTTAAAAATTGGCCATCAGCTAGTACGGCCACTTTAGGTCCTTTTTTGTCCTTTTCGATCACAGTAGCCGTTTCCATCAGGGTGGCTAAATGCTCAGCAGAAAGGGGGCGAATATTAAGCATAAATGTTTTCCATAACGATGTTCAATCCTGATGTTTTAAAGGGAGCCGCGGCCATATATCACCCGTCTGAGACATATAATCAAGATAATGATGCCCGTATTTCTCCAGCCCATCTTCTTCTTCCCGAGGTACTCTCAAGCAATAGACCAATACAAAAGTCATTAACCCTGCCACTCCGGCCAACCAATTCTGCGATAACAATAATTGCGTTAATGCCAGGACTAAAAGCGCGGAATAAAAGGGATAACGTATGTATCGGTAAATCCCTTTGGCAACCAGTTTTTTCTGGTAATTAGCGGGAGCACTATAATCACGAACCGCTCTGTACAACAGCCATATCCCCAAACTGCCACTCAGAACACCAAACCACGCAATTTCGTCATAATACCGCAAATCGGCAAATTCCAACCATGGCAACGTGGCATCAATCAGGGGAAGGCTAACCATACTTATCAGGGTAACAATCGTCAGCGCCGTTATTTCATTATCCCACTTATTATCCTCTAAAAAACGCCATCGACTATTACTAGAGAACAACGCCAGAGTCGCCCCTGCAATGAGGATAATGAGTACTAACTCAGAAATTTGGTCCGTCATGTAATCACCTTATAATCAAGTCATTAATTATCAAGCTGGCTATGTATTAACAGCAGATAGAGCATTGGTAGTTAATAACTTACTGAAAGTTCATGGCAATTTTATTACCATGTTAACTATTAGCGGATTACCTGTATACATTATCTCTGGCCAGGGAAGCATATAAGTCAAAAATACTGCCATCTGCTTCTTGTCTAAGCTAACGCCAGCTTAGCTGACAAAAGTTACTGATGTCCTTTTTTTGTTATTACTTTGAAAATCATGAAAATAACCTGTAACGGCAGAACTTTATGGGTTTTAATCTGTTTGAATAATTAAGAAACTAACACCATAAAAACTAATGACCAGAACAAAACACTTGATTTTCATCACGCCACATTGGCGCTTATGCTTATTTTTGTTGCCAATGTTCGCCATGCTTTCAGCTTGTGGAACAACTCCGTCTGGTCTCACAAAAACACCAGAAAGAGCGGAGTTCCCCAAACCAGCAGATGAGGCTCACTATTACGATGAAATACAGGCCATGCTACTGCTCTATCAACAGCATGAAGCATGGCAAGGCACGCCTTATCGTATTGGCGGAGTCAATCGTTCAGGCATCGACTGTTCGGCTTTTGTTCAAGTGACATTTCGTGATGTATTCGGTATGGATTTGCCGCGAACCACTGAACAGCAATCGCGTATGGGGCAACGCATTAACCGGCAACAATTGCGACCCGGCGACCTGGTGTTCTTTCGCAATGGCCGCCATGTCGGAATTTATCTGGAAGAGAACAAATTCCTGCATGCCTCAACAACACGTGGTGTAATGATTTCCAATATGGACAACAGCTACTGGTCTCGCCATTTCTGGAAAGCAGTCAGCGTACGTCGTTGAGATTTCTTCTGTTGAAACCGCGAGCTGCTATCATAGCGTTCGTGTTGAACTCCTTCGGAAAAGCATTGTGACCAAATCTGTACCACTGACCCAAGAAGCCTATTTAGAAAAATGCAAAAGTGCCGCCAGCAAGGGCGATGCTATTGCCCAAAATACACTGGGGTTTCTTTATCTCAACGGGCAAAGCGTCGAACAGGATTATCACCAGGCAGCAAAATGGTTTCGCCATGCTGCTGAGAACAACTATGCTCCAGCCCAATTTAATCTCGCCATCATGTACAAATTGGGCCAAGGGGTTGAACAAAATCATCCCGAATCAATTAAATGGATGCAACTTGCGGCAAATCAGGGTTACGCCGAGGCGCAAAGCAACCTGGGGAATATGTACTATCAAGGCCTGGCGGTAATGCAGGATTATCAAATGGCGTATATGTGGTGGTCTTTAGCGGAACAAAATGGTGCTGAAGATCTTCAGCATATTAAAGCCGTATTACTCAAAAAAATGTCTGAAAACGAAATCCGGCAGGCCGAACAATCTATTAAACAATGGCAAAAGCAGCAGTGACAATCATCTGACTGCCACTATTCCCAACGATAATCCAACAATTTTATTTTATTTTGCTTAAACTGCACGCCCTCGTTTTCCAGTAATTTTCGTTGCCGTTGGTAGCCATCACTGCCCACCGGAAACGCGATTTCACCTTTGGCATTAATCACGCGATGCCAGGGTAAATCAGAGTCATCCGGAAGTTGCTTTAGTGTAGTTCCCACATAACGTGCATGCCCCGGATAACCGCAAATCCGAGCAATCTGACCATAAGTTGCAACTTTTCCCTCAGGAATCATAGCGACCACTTGCCAGATGATTTGGTTGAGTTTGAGATGCTCCACTTTATTGCCTACGCTCAATTATTGCTCATATAACGTTAATTTCAGTCCGGTTTTATCGCTTGCCAGTTGCACTCCATATCAGTCACAGGCAAGATTCAATCTGTTGGCTTTATTCAGCAATCCTTTCCAAATATTCAGGAAACCAGATTATGCAATCTCTCACTCGATTTTCCGTATTAATAGCCAGTCTGTTCTCAATCTCTGCCACCGCTTTGGCAGAAACGCCCAACCTGCAACCCGGCCTTTGGGAATACACCAGCACCACCACCATGGAAGGCCCTATGAATTTCCCGCCTCAAACGGCCAGCAATCAGGAATGCCTGACCCAGGCACAGCTGGACAAGGGGCAAGACGTCATCAATATGCCTGAGGAATGTGATATTACGCAATCAGATATCAAACGTGACCGAGTTGATTACGCTGCGAGCTGCAATATGGATGGTATGACAACCATTTTTAAGGGTTATGCCAACTTTAAAGGTAATCGCATTGAGGGCAAAATGACCAGTGAGATGAACACCCCAATAGGTCCGGTAAATATGAAAACTGATTATTCTGGCGAGCGGATTGGCGAATGTTCACCTTGATCCAGGGCTTGTTGATTCAGCTGCACATTCCTCACTCCAATTGGTTCGCCCCATTATCAACATCCAATATGATAATGGGGTGAGGTTCATTTACCTTACTATTACAACAGCCTGCCGAACTTTCGACTGAAAAAACTGCCTTCTGCTTTATAACCGTTTGAATCTGACTTTCCGTTTTCAGGAGGGTTGTTTGAATGCTGGATTTTTTCAAAGTGGTTTTGGGTTGTTTTATCATGATGCCCGCCTATGGCGTTATTCATGGTGAACCAACACCGATTGACGTTGTTTCAACGGGCCAGATTCATATTGAGCAACTTAAATGGTATGGCGGCACCAACAGTCAGGTTACGGAACAGGACGAATGCAGTTCTGTAGTAGTAGGTACTCAGCCACTGACCGTATTAACGGTTGCTCACTGCTTGCGTGACTCTAAATTAACCCCCAACACGCGAATCCCGGTTGTTAAGATATTTTTAGGCAAGCCGGTACCCGTATTACGTGCGGCGCTTTACACCCGTTTTAATGAAATTGAACGCAATCTGGCCACCGATCTGGCCGTACTGATATTTGACGGAAACGCGCCTGAAGGGATTGCAGCCATTCCAATCGTCAACTCACTTGAAAGCCCACAAGTTCTGGTATGTGGGTATGGCCGAGGAATTAACGATGCCGACATTAATGTCCCTCGCTGTGCGAACAAAACCGTCTTATCTGCAGAAGATGACTTCTACCACTTTGTACCTGAAATCTACGAACAGCTTGACCCCCTACTGCACCTGCAATTTCGCGCGCAGTTTCTGGCAAAATATGCCGTAATCAGCTCAACCTCCGCCCTGCTAGCCATGAATCGGGTGGAAAATGAACGTTATCAATTTACCTTACCTATGCCAACAAGAGGTGATTCCGGAGGGCCATGGATAGTGAATCAACAAAACGGACAACAAGGTGTGATCGCGTTAACCAGTTTTGTCGAAACCTTTTACCGGAAAAATAAACAGTGGCCATTTTTCAATGAAAACCGTGCCCCACTGACTGATTTCCCTTACGCAGCGTATGGTGTTCGACTGAATACCGTTGAAGCTAAGGCATTATTCACTCGCGCCCGGCTTGAAGGCGCTGACATTCAGATGATGTCTGAGTAACAGCGTTTTTTCACCATTCATAGTGACCGCCTGATGCAAACAATCAATGTTAAGCTGGCGTTGATGGGATTCATAAATCCATCCATCATCCGGCTGATATAAAGAAGAGACTTCAAAAAAATGACATTAGCAAACATGTATCATCTGACCTTCTCCGGCTTGTTTATTATTTTGCTGACCCTGCTTATTCAATGGTTTATCGCCAGCAAAAGCAAAGCCTCGCAAGCTGGTGCAATTCCCGGCAAAATTGCTGAAGAACTGAGTCATGACGCTTTTGTATTTCGAGCCCATCGCACGTTTATGAACTCACTGGAAAATCTGCCATTGTTGCTGGGCACGACGTTTATGGCGATTTTAATCGGTGCAAATGCTCTATGGACCGGTATCTTTGTCTGGCTATTTGCGATTGCCCGTATTGTGCATATGGGACTCTATTACGCCATTGCTACTGAGCAAAACCCCAGCCCGAGAACCTGGTTTTTTATGGTTGGCCTGCTCGCTAATGTGGCATTGCTGGTGTTATGTGGCATTACTTTGCTGAGTTAACAGATGGTTATGAAATCTTTTCGAGGTCACAGCCCCAGATTGGGGAATCGGGTTTGGGTAGATGACAGTGCTGTGATTATGGGTAATGTCGAGATCGGCGATGACAGTTCGGTATGGCCGTTGGTATCCATCCGTGGTGATATGCATCAGATTCGTATCGGCGCGAGAACCAGTATTCAGGATAACTCCTGTTTACATATTACCCATGCCAGTGAATTTAATCCGGAAGGCCATCCCCTGATCATTGGTGATGATGTCACAGTAGGCCATCTGGTGATGTTGCATGGCTGCACGATTGGGAATCAGGTGCTTGTCGGCATGTCCTCTACTATACTGGATGGCGCGATTATCGAAGATCAGGTGGTTATTGGTGCGGGTTCGCTGGTACCACCGGGAAAAAAACTTGAATCCGGTTACCTGTATTTCGGCTCTCCTGTAAAACAGATTCGCCCATTAACGGTGGACGAACTGAATTATTTCCAATATGCCTGTCAGAACTACGTAAAGCTGAAAAATGAATATCTCAATAACAATGATTAAGCCGCCAGCTGTTTAAGTCGTTCATTGATCTGATCCTTCCTGGTTAACAGTTTCTGGGTATCTGCTGATTCAAATTCAACAATGGCGATGGATGCCTGAGGAAAATTATCTGCCAACTCACCATTCAGCATGGCATCAGCAGCATATTTAGCCATGTTGACGACTGCGGCCAATTGACTTGCCTCCTTGTCAGTCGAAGGCGTTTCAAGATGCTGAATGGTTTCAATGACCAGAGCCGGCATACGCCAGCGAATAACGATCATCTGCGAAACGGTCAGCCAGTATTTATCTTCCAGCTGATGAACAATCGAATCATCCAGAGGCAAACTCTGTTGCGCGGCAACATCAATCAGCGTTTGAAGTACCGCCGGACGGCCAATGGAATGAATCAATCCTGCCAGAAAAGCGACTTCGACGTTCACGTTGCAGTGACTGGCAATCTCTTTAGCCCACAATGATGTCGCCAACGCCTGCTGCCAGATGGATTCCGCATAGCCTTCATAGCCCGGAGTATTGAATAATTTCGCATTGAGTACGGCGCTGATAGCAATTTCACTGACAGTCACCATACCCAGACGGGCAATCGCCTGTTGAAGTGATGTCAAATTTGACATCGGTGTATACGCTGCCGAGTTGGCAATACGCATTACATGGCCAGCGAGCGATGGATCACTTTCAATCAGCTGCGCCATTTGACTGGCATCAGACTCTTTATCATTGGCCAGCATAAACGCTTTGTTCGCGACCTCAGGCAGTATCGGAACCTCTACAAATCCCTCTGCGATTGCCTGATTTAACAGATCTTCCAGTTCTGATCTTACGTGCTGATTATCTTCTTGCATTTCTCTATCCATATCTGATTGATAAATATTGTTTTTTGCCGATTTATCATTCTGTCTTGATTCAACTTATCGCCATTCAGACTACTTAGCGATAAACATCAACTAGAAAGCCGACATCGATAAAGCTTACTCAATACGTCACCGACCAAAGTAGCACCATCATTTCATTACGTCTATTTTGAATCATGCAAGTAGCTGATTTCAGCTTACAACAAAAAACCGCTTCTTATATTGGGCTCAAATGACCATCAGTCAACCTTCTGATTTTAGCCATAAAACGCCCTGTTTTTTTCACTCATTTCAGCGTTAGCTGAATAAGGTGACAAGGATTTTCCTGAATTTACAGCTAAAACCACAAGTTTTGTGCTGAAATACATTTTTTTCACAGCGTGCCTATATACAATATCAGCAAAAATTAATACTAAAGGTAGCCGACTTTGACACAACGCATTGCTTCTAGTGAACTCCGGCTTGGTATGTATATAAAAAAGCTGGGCGGTTCATGGATGAAACACCCGTTTTTACGTAGTAGTTTTTTATTAACCGATCCCGATGATATTAAAAAAATTCTTGAGGCAGGCATTGAGGAAGTCTGGATCGATGAGGATAAAGGTGAAGCTTCTAAAACATCGCCCTCCCTGCCACCATCACCACCCGCTGCCGAAACGTTATCAGACTCACTTCCTCAGCAAACCGCCAAAGATAAAAAATCTGTCGCGCGAATTTCAATGGAAGAGGATATTAATCGCGCGCGGAAACTCTTCAATGATGCTAAACCACAGGTTATGGCAATGTACCAAGATGCCCGATTGGGTAAAGCCATTGATCCCCAAACAACTTTACCGTTAGTGAATGAAATTGATTTAATGGTGCAGCGAAACTCAGCCGCAATACTCAGTGTAGCTCGTCTGAAAACTCATGATGACTACACATACATGCATTCATTGGCGGTGTGTGCATTGATGATATCGATGGCACGCCAACTCAATCTGAATGAAGAGCAGGTTAAGTTGGCTGGTGTCGGCGGATTAATGCACGATCTTGGTAAATCCCTGATGCCATTGGAAGTGCTGAACAAACCCGGAAAACTTTCTGATGCAGAATACAACATCATGAAAAAACATCCGGTTGCCGGCGCCAAATTACTTCAGAACTCCGGTGCTGAACCAGAGGTCGTCGACATCGCTTTGCATCATCACGAAAAAATGAACGGTTTGGGCTACCCCAACCGGTTACAAGGTGACGAAATATCATTGTATTCCCGTATGGCGGCCATTTGTGATGTCTATGACGCTGTCACATCTGAACGCGCTTATAAACAAGCCTGGGATCCGGCTGGCACTATTCGGGAAATGGCAAAATGGGAGGGGCACTTTGATAAGCCGCTTTTTAATGCTTTCGTAAAAATGGTGGGCATTTATCCGGTCGGTTCTCTGGTACGACTTTCTTCACAAAAGCTGGCCGTAGTGATAGAGCCCGGTAAAGGTTCGCTTGTCACGCCAAAAGTTAAAGTGTTTTTTTCCCTGCGTTCTAAAGCACCTATTCAGATCCAGGTAATCGATCTCTCCCTGCCAAGTTGTAAAGAGACCATTGATGGGCCTGAAGATCCAAGCAAATGGAATTTCAAACAACTGCAAGATCTCTGGCTTTAAAGGTTTATTACTCCGTCCTGTTCAGTTTGATAGCAACATATCATCCATCAGACTTTTACCTTATAGCCCGTTTTAAAAATCCACCAGATAAACATCATAAACATGATGAGGAAAGCAGTAATCATCATCAGACTGAATGTCAGACTGACATCGGCTGTACCATAAAAACTCCAGCGAAAACCACTAACCAGATATACCACCGGATTGAACAGAGTCACTTTCTGCCAGAACTCAGGCAACATACTGATCGAATAAAACGTGCCACCCAGAAAAGCTAAAGGCGTGACAACCATCAATGGAATAACCTGTAATTTTTCAAAACCATCCGCCACTACACCAAGAATAAAACCCAGCATGCTGAAAGTAATACAGGTCAACACCAGAAACAGCATCATCCATAACGGGTGCAGAATCGAGTAATCCACAAATAATTTGGCGGTGAGCAAAATCAACATCGCCAGAATAATCGATTTGGTAGCAGCAGCGCCCACATAACCAACCACAATCTCAAATGCCGAAACCGGTGCCGACAAAACTTCGTATATAGCCCCTGACCATTTGGGCATATAAATGCCGAACGAGGCGTTGGAAGTGGTTTCAGTCAACACCATCAACATGATCAAGCCCGGAATAATAAAGGCACCATAACTCACACCGCCAATTTCAGTCATCGCCGAACCGATGGCCGATCCGAATACGATGAAATAAAGCGAAGTAGACAACACCGGCGAAGCAATACTTTGCAGCGGCGTGCGCCAGCTACGGTGGAGTTCGGATAAATAAATGGCTTTAATGGCATACCAGTTCACTTTGACTCCTCCAGCAGACTGACAAAAATTTGTTCCAGGGTACTTTGTTTGGTTTGCACATCACTCAGCTCGATCCCGGAACGATGAATTGCCGCCAATACCTCCGTCACATGATTGGTCGGTTGATTATCAACATAATCATAGGTCAGCGTTTTGCCATCTTGGCCAATATGCAACACAAAACCATTCAGCTCACCGGGTAACTGAGTAATCGGATGTTGTAACTGTAAGATAAGCTGCTTGCGGCCCAGCTTTTTCATTAAATCCTGCTTGTTATCCACCAGCAGGATCTCGCCATGATTAATAATGCCAATTCGATCCGCGATCTCTTCGGCTTCTTCAATGTAATGTGTAGTGAGAATAATGGTGGTGCCTCTTTGGCGTAGCTTTTCCACCAGCCGCCACATATCACGGCGTAATTCCACATCCACCCCGGCGGTCGGTTCATCCAGAAACAATACTTCGGGTTCATGCGCCAGGGCTTTTGCAATTAACACACGGCGTTTCATGCCACCGGAAAGAAATTGAATTTTGGCACGCCGCTTATCCCATAAAGACAAGGCTCTTAATATTTCTTCCAGGTATGCATCATCACGCGGCTTTCCAAAAACGCCCCGACTGAACACCATGGTATCCCACACAAATGCAAACACATCTATCGCTAATTCCTGGGGCACCAGACCAATTTGTTTGCGTGCCTGACGATACTGTTTGACAACATCATAACCACCTACCAACACCTGGCCCTCACCGACGTTAACCAGTCCACAGATAATGCTAATCAGCGTGGTTTTTCCAGCGCCATTTGGGCCTAACAGAGCAAAGATCTCACCACGTTTGATTTGCAGATTAACCTGCTTTAACGCCTGAAACCCGGAAGGATATTGTTTACTGAGATTGCGCACATCAATGATGTGATTTTCCATCAGTCGTGTTTCCTTTACTGCGGTATGTAAGCTTAGTCATTTTAGGGGCTTGAACTTTCATCGCCCCTCGAGTGTTGTTCTTCAACAAGGTTTAAATTTGTCTGCATTTAAACATAAAACAGCAGTGAAATAACTCAATTACTCCAATGCGATAAAATCGCTGCAGTTTGGCAGCGCCATGTTAAAACAGTGTTAACAGCAGCAAGATTTAAGATTACGGTTGCCGAGCAGGCAACGCGGTTGCAGGGCCAGGTTGCATCGCTGCTTCATCAAGACTGTCACCAATATTGAATGTCACCGTCCTGATTTTATCCAACGCGTTTCCGGCAGGTTCCTGTCGCAGAATAATAGATCTGAATAGCTGATGATCCTGCGCGTCCATTACCGAGTCGATGGTGTCAGAACGCGGTTCAAATCCCCATTCGATTCCACCCGCCCATGTACAGAGTGCAGCTTCATCAATAGTGGCTTCAACACACGGCTGCTCAACCACCTTCCGCAACTGATCAGTCGCATTGGTATCCTGACGAGCCGGTGTTCGCAACAACAAACTGGTTTGTATATTCGTCAGTCGTTCAGACTCATACAGCTGATTATTATCAAGCAGTACACTGCGTATTCCTGCTTCTTCAATCAATACATGCCGACCACTGCTGACAAGTTCGAAATGACAGTGTGGCTGCTGTTGTGGTTCAGCCAGTTGATAATCCCATGCTTCCAGACGATAGGCAGTTCTGGTCTCATCCAGCCAGCGCTGCAGTCGAATGGTTCCCAGGCGATTCCGCTCATTTTCGCTCAACGCTTTTATCGAAACGCCCTCATCCTTGCAGATATTCAGCAAATCCGCATATAGTTCACGCCGGTTCCCGGCAGAGACAGGGGTAATGGTTTGATCAATATAGATATTTGGCATGGCGGGACGCTGCTCCACCCGCTCAACTGTTTTCGGCTCAAGTGGTGCAACGGATGTGTCCGGTTCTGACTCTTCCCCACAAGTGGTCAGCATCCCTACACAGACAAGACTCAAGGCAGCTATCAATAAAAAACGGAGTTTGGCCGTTAACATCACCTTACCAGTTGATAGTGCTAGTTCTCATCACATTCAAGAAATTCATAACCAGTGCCTTCATCAAGATTTATCAGTTCAGAAACGGCTTGAAAACCAATCTGCCGGGCAGCAACCAGATCCGCCTGTGGTATCTGGTGAATCAGTATAGTCCCTGTCCCCATACCACACGCAGCCGGATAAGCGACACCGGTTCGCTGACCACAGTGAGTTTCAATTACCTCAATATTTGCCGTTGATAATTTTTCTGCACTGTCAGTGGGTGAGATCCCTGACGTTTCACATTGCAGAGCATTTCGACTCTCATAAACCATTACCGGCTCCTCAACCGCGCAACCGCTCAGTAAAACCAATGAAGTTAAGATGGTTAATCGCAGTTTCATGAGCACGCCTTAATGTTAATATCCAGAGGAGGAATAAATCGTTTTCATCTTCCCATATGAATCTACTCTAATCATCCAACAATTTGAATAGCATGAAGCGTTGATGCTGTTCAGAGCTATCGGAAATAGTAGTTGAAATGATATTTTGGGATCAATTACACACCACGAAAAACGTATTGATGATGTGCTTTGAAAGGATATAAAAAAAGGGTAAGCTCTCGCTTACCCTTTGTTTTGCAGTTGTTCAGAGGCCTGAACATAATTGTCGAAATTCTGAATATAATCATCCATATTCAATTCCAACATACGTCGATATTCATTGACAAAAAAATCGACGGTTTCATCCCGCGCATCAGCCATATCCATGGCATTAGTCCATCCAGAAGCACAGAACCACGCACTGTATCTGGCTAAGCCATACATAAATGATGCACTGACTTCACCGGCCTCTACACTTTTCGCCATTTGCATATTAGCCAATTTGATAAATGCATCCGCTCTATCGAAAAAGGCTTTATCTCTCTCACTCATAAAGGTTTCGCTTTTTTTATTTTGCAGTTGGGCTTTCAGCCAGTAAAGAACCTGCAGAATAAACTTGCTCACGGAAGATGAATACGGAACTCAGCACAATAGATCGCAGGAATATGACATTTATTATTTTTTAGTACTCGATGATATGAAAACAAATCCGTCACATGATGAACCGGATAAATTGGCTTCTTACACACTCAAATAGAAAAAACTTGAAATACGAATGTCATTCGGTAAGGATACTTTGCAGCTAGCGGTGAACCCGTCTGAGGAGCCATGAGTTTCAGCTGAAAAAGCCGGCGTCAATTCAGGCTGAGTCAGCTGTCGCTAAACTGGGAAAACAACTCCTCGCCGGTAAGATTTCGGGTCTTCTCGGCAAATGAATAATATGTCGGTTTGCTCTCAATAAACACCTGCTCAGCCAATTGCCATTCATCGTTATTATCAAACAACCCAACTGGAATGGCGTACATTTCACCCTGTTTCAAGCGATAAAACAAATGGGTACCACATGTTTTACAAAAGCCGCGTTCAGCCCATTCTGAAGAATCATAAATTGAGATATTTTCAGCCCCCTCAAACGCTACATCACCACCACATTCTACCGCCAGCAATGGCCCTCCACCCCACTTTCGGCAGGTCTCACAGTGACAAGCCCCCATATGATAACTTTTGGGGGTGGCTACCAGACTGACGTTGCCACATAAACAGCTTCCGCTTTGTTCAGTTATGGAATTCATTTGCCCCCCTCCTGATTCATATCTGCATTTGTTTAGGTGTATCTGTATTTTTTCGAAGTGCTTGTAATACAGATAAGTAGTTCTCCCGCACAGCGATCCAATTATGCCATTGTCGCTGCAGTTCCTGATCTTGCCATCCAGATAGTGCAATGACGGGTTCGCGGGCATTGGCAAACACTTTGGTAATCGCTCTGGACTGTTTGCCGGTTAATAAGGCAACTTCTGCCAGCTCTTGATCGATAACCCAACGGGCGAATTCTGGCAAATGACTGCGAAAAACCTGCATATCGTGGAAGTCCCCCAGTAACTGCTGAACCTTTTTGCACCACTCAACCAGCGCTTTCGCGTTGCTTACTGTTTCGGTAAAGGGTTCGAGCAGATAACGCAGATATTTAATTTCAATACGTGCCAGATGCGTTTCTTGCATACCAGCATTCAGAAGTTGGTCAATCAGCTCAATACGCTGTTCCACGGTTTGTTCAAGCCATTTGCCTAAGCCAATACCCATTTTTTGTTTGATCTGAGGTTCAAGTCTCTGCTTTGGAGAAAATCGCAGTTCGGTGGACTGCTGATACGCCTGTTTCCCATATTCAATCAGCTTCGCCAAAGCAGGCCTATCGCCAATCTGTTTTTGGGCCAGTGACAACCAGGCCAAAGTCACCTCGTGGTCACGTACGGGGTTGCTCGCCTTGGCCAGGGCCTTAAGCCGTTTACCAACGGCCTTGTTGGTTTTGATTTCACCGCGGGTCAGTTTTACCCAAACCCGTAACCGACGCAGATCAACACGCATATCGTGTAATGCCTCAGGGTCATCTTCCGTGGTTTGAAAATGCGCCCAGGCTGTGCGAAATGCTGTTTCTTTCTGTCGAACTATTTCTGCAAGAATCTTACCCGCCGGCTGCAACAAGACAGGCTTACTGCCCGTGGTAGTTTCGACTTGAATTTTTTTACTCATAAAAAGTCTTTGAACAATTCAAGTATGAGGATCCAACTATACCCGTTTCCATTTTTGGCCGAGGTTTTAAAGGGGTCAGTGGTCGCCAGATAAAAAAGGTTCTAGTCAGCATACCCAAAAATAGCGAAGAAATGACAGGCCGTGCCCGCCAGAACAAATAAATGCCAGATAAAGTGACCATATTTCAGCCGTGAATCCATCGCAAAAAACACGACTCCGACGGTATAAAACACGCCGCCGGCCACTAACCACAATAATCCGGCAACAGGCACATTTTCCAGCAATGGCCGGATGGCAATGACAATCACCCAACCCATCAGTAAATACAGGCCGGTGGAAAAAACCAGATGGTGTCGTTTTTGAAACACTTTGAGGGCAACACCGGTAAAGGCCAGCCCCCAGACAATAGCAAAAAGCGTCCAGCCCCATGGGCCTTTGAGTGCACCGAGCGTAAATGGTGTGTAGGTGCCAGCAATCAATAAATAAATTGCAGAATGTTCAATACGGCGAAAAACACGTTTTGCCTTGCCGACAGGTAATGCGTGATATAGGGTGGAGCTAGATAAAGCAATATCATCGTGGCACAAAACACGCTGACGCCAACAACAAAGGCCGTTTCACCCAGCCGGGTGGCATGGACAATTAAAAAAGGCATGCCGATCAAAGCCGCGACAAGTCCTGTTCCGTGACTGACAGCGTTGGCTATTTCTTCCCCGGCAGATTGCTCACGATTGAGGCTGGTAAGCGACTTTTGCATATACTCCCCCTCTTGGCACATCAAACACGTTATTCAGTGTGTGAACGTCAGAACCCGTTAATCTTTGACAGCACGCTGATGCATAGTCCCATTCGATAAAACCAGCGACGAGTCAGTATTTTCAGCATCGTAAGTCACATCAATCAATGCAGACGCAACACTTTTTGTGGAAATAGGCCGCACAGAAGCAGGTAAAAACGATGAAATGGGTGTGAGTAACGAATCTGCCAGTTTTTCTGCAAAGCGATCATCATCCGGCCGCCCCAGCAGCAGTGAAGGTCGAGCAAAAAACACACTCGGCAAATTAAGTGCCTGTATATCGCGTTCCACCTCGCCTTTAACCCGATTATAAAAACTGACCGAAGAAATATTGGCACCGAACGCGGTTACAACACCCAGTTTACTGACCTCAGCCGCTTTGCAGGCTCGTGCAAATGCGATCACCAAACCATGATCAATCTGGCGAAAATTCGCTTTACTACCAGCTTGTTTTTGCGTGGTCCCCAAGGCAATAAAAGCAACAGAACCTGCTGGAATCAGAGGTTTTGCCTGCTGCTCCAGCTGCTCAAAATCAATAATCTGATGGGTGATTTTTGAAGTGATTGCATCCGGGAAATTGAGCAATACATCGAACGCACGACGAGATATCAAAATGATATTCGCAACGTCTTCCCGCTGACTTAACTGAGTCACCAACTGCGTTCCTACAGCACCCGTTGCACCTAAAACAATCGCTGTATCAGACATTGTCCTCAACCTCTATCGTTTCAATTTGGTATTAATCCGTAATCAAGTCAGCTGACTATTTGGCTTTTAAAGTTAGGCAACACTCGATATCCTGAGCCCAACAATGCCAGTAACCACGAGGAGCAAGCTAACCATTTTTAAGAAAGAGATGGACTCCTGGAAGATAACTATCCCGGCTATTGATGCTCCGACGATACCGATACCCACCCAGATGGCATAAGCAGTAGCCATGGGTAAGGAACGCATAGCAAAGCTCAGCAAATAGAAGCTGCCAATCATTGCAATTAACGTGATGAGTGAGGGAACTGGCTTGGTAAACCCTTCCGTAAACTTGAGTCCTATTGCCCAAACCACTTCCAATAAACCAGCCAAAAACAGAATTAACCAACTCATGCAGACAACCTCTTAAATTGAAGGGGTCGTCCCCATTAATCGTGAACCAGCACCTCAGGGTCGTCCCTCAGGGCATGTGCCTGGAAAAGAACACAATGTAAAGCAATTTATCACAACTTACCGGCCCCTTCTACCATCTCACCATCTGAAGCTGATAATTATTTAACACTCAACATAATTCTGTTTTGACAGCGATTACCCCGGTGAAATATTTCACACCTTTTCCGCATACGGGCGCGGTGCCGAGGAAATATTAGGGACTTATATGCTGCTCGATCTGACGGCGAAAAGACGTAATGAAACCGGCCCGAATTTTAATCTCACTGATTGGGTGCGACATCACGACCGCTATGAAGCAAAGGGCCATGTTGACTCAACCGGACGCTACCAACCCTCAGAAAACTGCTGTCATTCAGGAGAAAAATAAATCTGTCCTCTGTTTTTTACCGTTGACGACGCTCGTGTTCCAGTAACCAGTGTTTGCGATCCAAGCCACCCCCATAGCCTGTTAAGGTTCCATTTTTCCCAATCACCCGATGACACGGGATGATAATGGAAACACGGTTCCCACCATTTGCAGCGGCCACTGCCCGCACGGCTTTGGGGTTTCCAACTCGCTCTGCCTGCGCCTGGTAGCTCGTGGTCTCGCCATAAGGAATCTGTTTTAACACGTTCCAGACCTGAGTTTGAAACGCGGTCCCAGGGGTGTGTAGTGCAACAGTAAACTGCTTACGTATACCAGCAAAGTATTCTTCCAACTCTTGCCTGGCTTGTTTGGTGTGTTCATTTTCGCCGGTTACAATAGGACAGTTTAAGTGCCTCTGAAGATCGTTAAACTCGGTTTCGAGCATTCGCCGATCGACAAACTCCAGTAAACAGACTCCCTGCTCTGTCGCACCAACAAACATAGGGCCCAAGGGTGTGGTAAATCGATTTATTGTGATCACATTATTCTCCAGACTTTGTGCTGGCGACCGCCCCATCACTTTCTTGAAGGTATAGCCAAATCCACTGAGTGATTCGTAGCTACTATCAAAAGCAGTATCCGTCGCTGTTTTGCCATGCTTTAATTCCTGAAAGGCAGTATTAATACGATACATCCGCTGGAACGTTTGGAATGTCATGCCGTAGTGTTTCTTAAACCAACGGCGGATTTGTTCTGGACTGATACCGAGTTGTTGCAACTGATCATCCGAAATTTTCTGCTTCGGATGGCTTCTGACTAACTCAATCGCTGCCGTCACCTGTTTGGGTGCCTCATTGGCGTTCTCGGTAGGTCGACAGATTTTACATGGCCGATAACCAGCATTCAGCGCATCTTTAAACGTGCTATAAAACTCGACATTCTCAGGTTTTGGTTTTCGGGCACGACAGATCGAGATGCAAAAAACGCCCGTGGTGATGACGCCCACATAGAAAATTCCGACATAAGCTTCATCACGGTTCAGCAACGCTTGATAGTAGTTTTTGATTTGGTCCGGGTTTTGAATTCGCATACGGCCATCCGTCGTTACAACAATGGATAACATACCCGCCCATGATTAATGCTACCAACCGAAAAATCGACGAGTATTTTTTTTGATCAGCAAACATCAAATGCACCCTTAGCAGGGCTTTTGATCTTTATAAAGATTCAGGAATACGTTCTTCATCCCGCAGGGTCAGCACTTCATACCCGTTCGATGTGACCGCAATGGTATGTTCCCATTGAGCAGATAACTTTTTATCAGCCGTAACGACCGTCCATCCATCTTTTCTGGTCTTCACTTTTGCCTTTCCCTGATTGATCATCGGCTCGATGGTGAAGGTCATCCCTTCCTGCAAAACCAGACCTTTCCCGGGCTGACCAAAGTGAAGTACTGCCGGTTCTTCGTGCATTTCCCGACCTATACCGTGTCCACAATATTCACGAACAACAGAATATCCTTGCCTCTCGGCATAAAGCTGAATCGCATGACCAATATCACCTAACGTTGCGCCAGGTTTCACAATGCGAATCCCCTCCCACATGGCTTCATAGGTTTTATCGACCAAACGCTTAGCAAGCGGCGTGACGTCCCCCATCATGTACATTTTGCTGGAATCAGCAATAAATCCACCCTTTTCCAACGTGATATCGACATTCACGATATCGCCCGATTTCAGTTTTTGATTGTCTGAGGGAACACCATGGCAGACCACATGATTCATGGAGGTATTAAGCACGTACTGATAACCGTATTGCCCTTTACTCGCTGGACGAGCGCCCAGTTGGTCAACAATAAACCGCTCGGTCAGATGGTTGATATCCATAGTCGTGATACCCACTTTCACGTGATTATCCAGATAACGGAACACCGAGGCGAGTAACCATCCGGCTTCACGCATCACAGCCAATTCGTCTGTATTTTTCAGTTTGATCTTAGCCACCGACAATCTGCTTTATATCGACATCGGCATGCTGCATTTGGGCACGGATAATTTCAGAAAAAGACATACTCGGATTCGCCTCCGCCAGCATGCCTATTTTTATCCAATATTCCGCCTGAGCATTGATGGAGCGGACCATAACCGAACTGGATTTTCGGATTTCTTCGTGCAGTTCATCGCTTATTTTAACAATCCCCATAACACATCCTAATATACGAAACATATACGGATCATATATTTTTGATGAGAATGCGACAAGTGATTGTTTTAAGCAGAATTGAAATTAAGTATCGTTCCAAGTGGAAAAATGTGAGATGAGAAAATCTATAGCCAACCGCGCCCGAAGCGGCTGAAAATGACGGTTTTTGTAGACAATCCAGCTGCTTGCTCCTTTACCCCAGAAAGGTTCGAGTATGGCAGCAAGCTTGTGATGTTTAATACCCTCATCAAACGTACTTTTCGGCATATAAGCAATACCCAAGCCTTGTTCACAGGCCTTGGCGACCACATTGGCATTGTTGCAGCGCCATCGACCTCTTACCCGGACACTCTTTGGATTACCGTCCATATTAAACAACCAGTGGTCGTTATTGGAAATAATGCAGCTGTGACTTTTTAACTGGTTGGGATGTGTCGGCGTGCCATACTGTTTTAAATATTCAGGACTTGCAGCGGCCATCATCGGCCGGCTGATTAATTTGCGGGCAATCAGACTGGAGTCGGCTAATTCACCATAACGCACGGCAAAATCAACTTCGTCTTCTACAAAGTTCACCATACGACTATTAAAGTCTATTTCCACGGTCAATTGAGGATGCTGTTGAGCAAATGTCATTAATGCCGGTGCGACAAAATGTTCTGCAAACCCGCCTGCCGCACTCACTCTCAATGTCCCACTCAGTTGCAATTGTTGCTGATTGACTTGTTCATTGGCCTGCTGCAGGCCAATAACCAGTTCTTTACATTGATGGTAATAAGCGGTGCCATTCTCCGTTAAATTGACCTGACGCGTTGAACGCGCCAACAACACACAACCGAGTCGCTCTTCCA
>NZ_DDOK01000004.1:513216-585749 GCF_002341635.1 Methylophaga sp. UBA2496
TTCCAATCTGGCTACTTGCCGACTGATATGACTGGTGCTGCAACCCAGTTTTCTGGCTGCTGCTGAGAACCCATGACTTTCAGCAACGGCCACAAACTCAATGATTCCTTCAAAACTCTCCATGCCACACCCTATTATTGCTATACAGCAATAGTGTTTATCAAAAACAATGGATTATCAACTTTAGAGAAATATTTTAAAGTGACATCGTGTTAAAACAAAAAGCATTCAAATCACTATCTATCAGAAAGGAATAATCATGAAAAAAATATTAATCCCCGTAACTAACCACGCCACTCTTGGAAATACAGATCAGGCGAATGGAACCTACTCACCCGAATTAACCCATGCGATCCATGTCTTTATGGA
Organism: Methylophaga sp. UBA2496; assembly: GCF_002341635.1. Taxonomy (NCBI): domain Bacteria; kingdom Pseudomonadati; phylum Pseudomonadota; class Gammaproteobacteria; order Thiotrichales; family Piscirickettsiaceae; genus Methylophaga; species Methylophaga sp. UBA2496. The sequence goes on from NZ_DDOK01000004.1 coordinate 513,586, forward strand.
GCATGGGGTTGATTATGATATTGCTTCTATTAAAGGCGGCAAAGCACCTATTTATGGCACCGATGTTGAGGATGATGCAATCAATAACGATGTATTAGGCAATGAAGATTTTCAGAACCGTATTAACAACACAATCCCTGTATCGCAACTGAACATTGCTGATTACGATGCGATTTTTTACCCAGGTGGTTTTGGTCTGCTGTCAGATTTACACACCAATGAAAGCTTTGCCAAGCTAGCTGCAACCCATTATGAAAATGGTGGCATTCTTGGCGCGGTATGCCATGGGCCAGCAGGTCTTTTGCCTATTAAACTTTCCTCAGGTGAATTACTGCTTGCCAGTAAATCTGTAACGGGATTTACCCGTGAAGAAGAAATAGATTATGGCACCATTGATGCCATTCCCTTTTTGCTTGAAGAAGCGTTGACCAGAAAATCGGCAAAATTCACCAAAGTACAACCATGGCAAGTATTTGTTATTGAGGATGGTCGTGTGATTACAGGTCAAAACCCTGCCAGTGCCCACGCTGTTGGGGAAGCCATTATCAAACAGCTTGGTGTTTGATTACACTTACCTGGACATCATTTATCCAATGACAACTTAGGGTCAGCGTTAAACGCCGTTTTTGCGTTTCTATACTGACCCTAAGTTTGGATCTTTATAGTTCAAAAACTCTCTTTTGGGTTTTAAAAATAGGAATATCATCTCTTTTTAGAAACGATAAGAAACACCTAAAGACAGTATCTGAGTCTTGAGATCGACTGAACTTTTAAGGTTATTACTCAAAACAGGAAACGATGCGTTATTCACAGCGGCGTTGGTATCCACTTTTCCATAATCGGCGTACAGATATTCACCGCGAATGCTCCAGTTCTCGCTCAATGCATATTCACCGCCAAGGCCTACCACCCAACCAAATTTAGTTTCGCTTTCTGAATCATGACCAGCGGCACCCGCAAGCAGGTCATCTGAAAAAGAGGCATCCAGGCTAAAGCGTGAAACAGCAACACCGGCCGTCAAGTAGGCCAGCCAATTTCTCTCAGCCCAGCCTACACGAGACCGTAACATCGCTTGCCAATCAGACTTTACTGTCATCTCATGTCTAAATTCGCTCACTGGATTTGACTCATAAACCGCCCCGGAGGTAGTTGTTTCATCAAAATCGAAACTGTTAATGTTGGTCTCAATGCCTAAGTACCAGTGGTTATATTGTTTGCCAAAGCCACCGAATAAACCGGCCGTTAATTTGGATTGTGAAAGACTGTTATCTGACTCCGAGGCGATTTGATCAGCATCGGGAGACGAAAAATACGATCCTGGGAAATCATCAGCGGTAGCAGCATCAAATGAGGCACGCCCATCAATAGCCCCCAGGCTGCCGCCTGCATAAAATCCAGACCAGTTAATCTGATTCGTTTGTGCATGAGCGCTTGTCATTACGTTGATGGCACTCAAACCAATAATTCCAATAGCCATCAGTGATTTGTGACGCATAATTCAACTCTCCTTTGTTTAAGTTCTAGGGCTTGTTGATCTTTCGTCTCCACCACTGCTGGCGACTATTTTTGTGTCCGACAAGGCGGAAATCACCCCGTGTAGCCTTCCTACATAAGTGATTGACAACGCAGGTGGGCGCAAAAATAGTCCCAGCCCTTCAGGTTGTGACTGAAAAAGCGCCGGTCTGCGTTGCTCGTCACTTATTTAGAACAACTACAAAAAGCGTTCCTCGTGCCTTGATTGACGCTTTTTCAGCTCACAACAGAGGCGGAAACGAAAGATCAACAAGCCCTAAGGTTCAATGCACTTCCAACGTGTAGTGAACTTATCGGGATATGGACTGCCAGTTTTTATCTTCCCTGCATCCCAATCAACAATCAAAATATCTGGACTATACTCAGTGTTTTCAAAATTACTGCGCATAAGCACTAAAGAATAAGCTGATTCAATTTGAATCATTTTTCCATTGGGAAACTCTTCAACCGGCACTGAATAATGATGATAAAGAACAAATCTTTCGTTACTGGAAGCTTTTCGATACGTTCGTTCAGACAATACATGATAAACAGAGATGGACTCGTCTTTTCGTGATATAGACATTTTCTCCAGCACTTCACCATCTTTCATCGATGGTAAATAGCAATCCAGACTATCTGCATAGACAAAACCCGGGTTAAATATAATTAGTGCAAAAAATACAATTTGTTTTACTTTCATACATGGTCTTATGTGGTGGTTTTTATTGTTAAGGGGAAACTTCCCTTTTATTTTTTCATCGGTCTGCTGCGAGGCCCGGTAATTTAATGAACTTTTTGCCATTTATTCAAGCTTCTCCATAAAGCTCTGTGTGCCACAGGGTAATCCTTTTTCTGCATTTCTTTGCAAAATGTCAGTAACCGCTTTATTTTCTGCCATTGCCAACTTCTCAAACGAGTGATTTTCATTACTTCCCACCACACAATTTAACCAAACATCGTTTCAACAGACAGCTACTTTTTCGCACCATCTTAACTGCTTTTGTTATGCGTTTTTACACCACTCATACTCCATTTGCCTTGCTGTTTTTTCTGCCAGCTCTATGCTGGAAAGTCTCGAAACTAAATGAAGACTCATGTCGATACCTGCTGAAATACCACCCGAAGTAACAATGCTCCCTTCATCTACCCAACGCTGAGATTCAACAACGGTCAGATCAGGATAGGAAGTTCGAAGAGACGTAACATCCGCCCAATGAGTAGTGACGTTTAAGTTAGCAAGCAGCCCGGCTTCAGCGAGTAGAAAAGCACCAGTGCATACAGATGCCACAATCTTTGCGTTTTCAGACGTACTGGATATCCAATTAATGACATTGAGTTTTGCAACTTCATCTTCATGAAGCCCGCCAGCAACGATCAACAAATCGATTCCGGGATGATCTGCAAAGCTGTATTGTGCATTGATGCTATAGCCTGCCCTGGCAATCACCGGATGATTTTCCTCCGATACCAGAAAGGTATTAAAGATGTTTTTCGGATGAGATAACCTGCTTGCCGTCGAAAAAACCTCAAAAGGACCAGAAAAATCCAGAACTTCTGCGTTTTGGTAAATATAAATTCCTACATTCAACGCAACATTCTCCAATACAATCAATGGGGCCAAAACTATAGATAAACATTAAGATGCTAAGTTATCGATCGTTGTCTATTCTGAAAGACCGCTTCCCACTCGATTATGTATAGGTGTATTTTCTACCTGGACGAAGATTACTTAAGCAGTGCGTCAAGTTCTTTGGTCAATCGGGTGATTTCAGCGGTGGCCTGACCCGTACGCTCGGCCAGCTTTTTTACTTCTTCTGCAACGACAGCAAAACCTCGACCGGCATCTCCGGCCCGAGCGGCCTCAATACTGGCATTCAGGCTAAGCAGGCGCAGGGTTTTCAGCATATCCAAAATGGTGTGCGTTTGTTTGACGATATCCGAGCTATGGCTTTCGACTTCTTCCATTCTGGATTGACGTTCCAGTTCCTGCATTTTCCGGGCCTGTATATTAGTCACCACACCTTCCAGAAACGCCACTTGGTTGTCATCGTCAAAGACCGGGCCACCCTTTTCATTCACCCAAATGGGCTCACCCTTTTTGCATTTTAAACGGTAGTCAACATCCCAGTTTTTATGCTGTTCAATAGCTGCCGCGACGGCATCATCGACAGACTGCGCATCCTCTTCGTGGATCAGGTTCACATACGAGTTAGCTTTGTTGCCAACCAAGTCTTGTTGTTTATACCCGGTAAGCTCCTGCACATTGCCGAACATGTTCAGCATGGTGTAGTCATCGTCCATGCGACAACGATACAGAAAGCCGGACATACGGCTGGAAATACTTTCAAAGATATTTTGGTCATCTGCTGGGGTTTCGTTGGGAAAGGCATCACTACTGCTCATGGGGTCTCTTCTGTTAATAGAGGTTAATAACGTCCGCATAAAGCATGCGAGCTATGAACATCGCCTTTGACGCGTTTGTTCTGATATCGAAATCAAGGAGTCAGCCATGGACCAATCTCCACGAAACATGCAAAGTTAACAATAGATCAAATTTCTAAAGAAAGGAACTCACATCACATGATTATGAATCAAGTTGGCTGACCCTTGATTTTTAGGGCAGACTTGTGCCGCGAAGTGGCGGAAAGGCCGTCCCAACAACGAAGGGTCGATAACAGCTGATTGTTAGCTTTAACCCAACGTCTTAACTAGCCTTTTCTAGCGACTATGAATACCGATTCATGGCTAGTCTGCCATTCACGTTCAATTGTAAAGCCTGACTCCAACAATTTGGAAATAAGCTGGCGCTTTGTGAATCGACTGACATAAGGTGCTAAACCAAGGAACTGCATGCCAGAGATCAGCCATCGAAAAAATAAATTTATTTCTGCTATTAGCGACGTACTTGAAACAAAAACACCATCGTTTTTTAAAAGTCGATAAACTTTAGCAATCGCACCATCTACATCTTCCAAAAGATGCAACACATTTAGTCCCAACACAGCGTCGAAACTCTCATTTTGGAAAGTTAGACTGTCTAATGTACCCTGCTGAAAAACCATGTTCTTTACTCCTGCTTGGATCGCTTTTCTCTGAGCCGCTTCTATCATCTTGTCAGATATATCCGTAGCAACAATATGTTCCACATAAGGCGCATGAAAAATTGCGGTGGCACCACTGCCGCAACCGAACTCTAGCACCTTACAATCCGGTCTCAGGAATTCTTGGGTAATTGCCAGTTTCTGCTGATACGTAGCTTCATCTTTAATGGGACTTTTAATATACTTTTCTGCAGATTTGTCCCAAAACTTCTTAGAGTCTTTCATGGCCCATATATTCCAGTATTGCCCCGGAAAGCTAACGTCCTAATCAACCGATACGTTAACGGTCGGCTGAATTAGATTGTTAGCATTCAATTCCTTGTACATAAAGGTAGCCGACGACGGACATAAGCCAACGAACTGAGCAGTATTTGCTATAGAAACCGGAGCTTGAGTTCGAGGAATTACCTGGTAACCGAGCTGTGAAAAGAAACCGGCTGCCGTTGTTGTGAGAAGGTAAAGGGATTTAATACTTCCTTCATATGCCCATGTCTCTGCCTTAGCCGCCAATTGTTTGCCGTAGCCCGCTTTGCGACAACCTTTTTCCACTACCAAAGAACGTAATAAGCCGACATTTTCATATATTTCTATACCCACAACACCTATGATGTGCACACCTTCGCACCCCCTGAAAAATTGCGTCTGATTTGAACTGTGCAGGTCTGAAATTGGAAGCTCTTCACCTACTAAAAGTGTCTCAATTTCATCATTCAATTCGATTGGTTCTATATTCATACTTTTTGACCGCTAACGATTAATGTAAGGGCGTTAGTTCAGATAGCACAAATCGGCAAAGTCTTGCCATGTCGTTACATCCATGTAGCGATAAGATTTTAATTAAATTATTACATCAATTTACGGAATCAAATTAAATCAAGGGTCATCCAACTTGATTTCTTCTCAATTTATTATGGTTAAACCTTAGTCATCTTTATCCCGTAACCACAATTGTCTTTCCTGTTCTTCCGCCAGTATCGCTTTGATTTCCAGCAGTACGCCATCCACATCCGCGGCTTGCGAGTCTTCTTCAAACAGGCCGGTGAGTTCTGTGTCTGGCAGTAATTCGCCATTCTCAAATAGTGACCATATTTCTTTGTCGAAGTGTGTTTTGCGTAATTCTGGTGCGAATTGAGCATAATAACGCGTCATATTTTGCACATCACGACTTAGCATCGCTTGTGCATTATTATTTGCCACCGCATTCACCGCCTGAGGGAGATCGATAATCACCGGGCCATAGGCATCGACCAGCACATTAAACTCTGATAAATCGCCATGAACTAAACCTGCACAGAGCATTTTCTTCACAGAATGCATGACCATCATATGATCTTCGATAGCTTGCTCGGCAGACATGGATACATCATTGAGACGAGGCGCGACATCACCTTCCTCATCCGTTATCAACTCCATCAATAACACGCCATTCATGCAATCATAGGGTTGAGGTACTCTCACACCGGCACTGGCAAGCAAATACAGCGCATCGACTTCGGCATTTTGCCAGGTTTCTTCTTGCTGCTGACGACCAAATTTAGAACCTTTTTCCATCGCCCGGCCCCGGCGACTGTTACGTACTTTTCGTCCTTCCTGGTATTGAACAGCTTTTTTAAAGCTACGCTTGACCGCGTCTTTATAAACCTTGGCACAGCGTATTTCATCACCGCATCTCACGACATAGACATCGGCTTCTTTGCCACTCATTAAGCGACTAATCACCTCATCCACTAAGCCGTCATCAACCAGTGGTTGAATTTGTTTTGGTATTTTCATTATTTGGTTTTTATCACTCAAACGTATCCAGTAAAAGATACCGTGCAGTATAAACTACAGCCGCTTGTTTAAAGCGTCACATCAAGAGCTCAGTCACTGGCCTTTTGATTTTAAATGGCTGAAAGCTGTCTGGTAAATTAGTGGCGATTCAGACATACTCGATTAATAATGTCTGACCCTTGATTTCTTCATAGTATCTTGAAATAAAAGAGCTATTTCCAAGCTAAACAGGCTGGAGTGATGAAAGATGAATATGGGATACGTATCCAGTACGGCGACTGGCATCTTGTTGCTGATTCTATGGTCTATCGGGCTGAGTCCGAGTTTAGTGCTCGCGGCAGACGATTTCCAGCAGCAACGTGAAGAACTGATCGAACAAATTCGGGATGATGTGCATACCAGCAGTGCCGTCCTGGGCAAATCCCGGCTGGATGACAACGTATTAAAAGTCATGGCAACTGTGCCACGACACGAGTTTGTTCCGGATAAGCACCAGCATCAGTCGTATCGTAACAGACCTCTTCCGATAGGTTACGGCCAGACAATTTCCCAGCCGGCCATCGTGGCGCTGATGACCGATCTGTTGCAGCTTGAGCCAACAGATAAGGCGTTGGAAATTGGCACCGGCTCCGGTTATCAGGCGGCAATACTGGCTGAACTGGTCGAACAGGTATTCAGTATCGAGATCGTACCTGAACTGGCCGAGCGGGCGAAGGTTGATTTAGAGCGAACCGGTTATCTCAATGTCACCACGCGTGAAGGTGATGGCTACTACGGCTGGGAAGAAGAAGCCCCGTTTGATGCCATCATTGTTACGGCGGCCAGTGATCATATTCCACCCCCATTACTGAAACAGCTCAAACCCGGTGGGCGCATGGTGATTCCGGTTGGCAGCCGATTTATGGTGCAGCATCTGGTGCTGGTCACCAAAGAAGCTGACGATAATATCGTGACAGAGCAATTGCTGCCGGTTCGCTTTGTACCACTGACCGGCCAGCGCTGATGTTTCGACTTTCCGGAGTCTACCTGCTCGGTATAACCCTGATATCCGCCTCAGCACTGGCGTATCAAGTGTTGTTACTTCGGCTGTTTTCGATTATTCAATGGCATCATTTTGCCTTTATGATCATCAGCCTGGCTTTACTTGGTTATGGTGTCAGCGGCGTGTTCCTGGCACTGGCCCGGGACTATGTCAGCCGGCATTTCCCGTCGGTTATCATGACCAACTTGTTGCTGCTGGCCCTGTCCATGCCGCTGTGTTTTATGCTGGCCCAGGAATTACCGTTTAATCCGTCGGAATTATTGTGGGACCCGTGGCAACTGCTTTACTGGTTAGCCGTTTACCTGGTATTGGCCGTGCCGTTCTTTTTTGCAGCCAATATTATCGGTTTGTCGTTTTACCAGTTCCGGACGGGGATCTCGACACTTTATGCTGCTGATTTGCTGGGTGCTGCGCTGGGTAGTATCGGTATTATCGTTTTGCTGTTTGGTTTTTTGGTTGAGCAGATTTTAGTAATTTTGCCCTGTCTGGTCTTGTTTGCCGGGTTATTGCTGGTGTCCCTGGCATGGGAACATTCCGGGACCAAAAAGCTGTCCTGGCAGGCGTTGATGATAGGCGTGGCAGCACTGATGCTGGTTCTGGTGCCGGCATCGCTGCAACTGCAAATGTCACCCTATAAAAGCCAGAGCCAACTCATGACGATACCCGAGACCGAGGTAGTGAAAACCTATTCCAGCCCGCTTGGCGTATTGAATGTAGTAGAAAGCAAGGCGGTACCACTGCGTTATGCGCCCGGTCTGAGTATCAGCAGTGAAGCGAATTTGCCGGAACAACTGGCGGTTTTCAGTGATGGCGACGCGATGACCGCTATCAACCGTTTTGATGGCAATCCCGTAGGATTAGAGTATCTGCAGCAGACTACCTCCGCCTTGCCCTACCAGTTTGATGCGATGGACGATGTGCTGGTGCTGGGCGCAGGTGCAGGCAGTGATGTGTTGCAGGCGCTGTTATTTGGTGCAACACGGATTGATGCGGTGGAACAGAATCCACAGATGATACGTTTGCTTAAAAACGATTATGCTGAGTTTGCCGGAGAACTTTATTCCTTGCCACAGGTATCGGTGCATCAATCCGAGGCCAGGTCTTTTGTTACACGAACCGAAAATCAGTATGACCTGATAACGATGTCGATGATCGATGGCTCGGGCATGTCTTCAGGTGGTTTGTACTCAATGACGGAAAATTATCTTTATACCGTTGAGGCGATGCAGCTTTATCTGCAGCATTTGAAACCAGACGGTTATTTGAGTCTCACACGCCGAGCTACGCTGCCACCACGTGATATGCCAAAGTTAGTGGCGACTTTGAAAAAATTACCACAGGTAAACGTATCACAAAGCCTGATCCTGATTCGTAGCTGGCAGACAAGCACCCTGCTGCTCAAGAATGGTGTGGTGACTGAGGATGAAATCAGTCGCCTCAAACACTTCAGTCAGCAGAATAATTTTGATCTGGCCTATTATCCGGGCATCAATCCCGGGGAAGTAAATCGGTTTCATAAGCTCAGTCAGCCTTATCTTTACCAGGCAGCATCTGCTTTGGCGGGATCTGAAGGCGATAAATTTATCGAAGATTACAAGTTCAATCTCCGGCCGGCGACAGATGATCAGCCGTATTTTTCCCAGTTTTTCAGGTGGCAGACCTTACCGGAGATACTATCACTCCTCGATCAGGGCAGTGTGTTCCTGTTGGAAAGCGGTTATCTACTGTTGTTAGCGGCACTGGTGCAGGCGCTGGTCGCCAGTGCCCTGCTGTTGTTACTACCATTATGGTTATGGCAACGGCGTCAGGGCAGGCGGGCGGCTAACCCACTGCATAAAAAAGTGCTGGGTTATTTTTTTGTACTGGGGCTGGCGTTTTTATTTATCGAAATCGCCTTTATCCAGAAGTTTATCCTGATCCTGCATCACCCTGTTTATGCCGTCACCACGGTAATAGCCAGTTTTCTGTTGGCAGCAGGTCTGGGAAGTTATGTCTCCGGTAAACTCCCACATATCGAACCGCAAAGGCGCGTTAGTGCTGTGGTGATGGGCATCGCACTTCTGAGTCTGGTGTATCTACTGGCATTTGGTCCGATATCGGCATTTTTGTTACAACAAAACGATGTTCTGCGATATATGCTGGCGGTTTTACTTATACTGCCTATCGGGTTTTGTATGGGAGCACCGTTTCCAACAGGGCTGGCAGTCCTAAGCCGTGAGCATGCTGATTTGATCCCCTGGGCCTGGGGCATTAACGGATTTGCTTCGGTGATGAGCCCGATTCTCGCGACTCTGATCGCGATGCAATTTGGTTTTCGTGTTTTGATCTGCGTCGCCGTGTTTTTATATTTATTGGCGGCCTGGCTGTTTCCCGGAACTGGCAAAATCAACCGCGATTCGAACTAAACCAACCTGTGAGTTATTGGAAGCAGAATCAATTGCTAATGTTTAACCCAACCTGAGCGCCCAATTACCCTTGTGATATTGATTACAGTTCTCTTCAGAATCGTATGCGATATGATCACCAAGACGTTTGAACTCGATATCCATCGTTTTAAATTCAGCTTGAATAAGGGATATCAATGCCTGGCTGTCATCTGATTGGAGGTAATTTTTCAAATTCTCGTTTGTATCAAATACACAAACCACCATTAAGCTATTTGGATAATCATCATAGTTCACCAAGTGCGTTAGCCACTGAAAACCAGCGATATCTTTTAATGCCTGTTCACATACATCGGTCAATTTTAGCCGAAGTTCGTTATCAATTTTTTTATCTGTTTTACGCATAGTTCATATCAGGTCTGATGATTTTTAGATCTTAAGGATGTTCGCTCTGTTTTACAGATTTTTCTATCTGATACTATAGGTCACGTTCGAGAAGCTAATATAGCCAATTAAAACATCATACCGACATCAATCACATTTCAAATCAATAAGACTAATGAGAGAGAAAGAATGAGTGAAAATTCACCAGCAAAAACATTTCAACAACGTGCCGATGAATTCATCGCCGTTGCAAATCAGCAAGCAGCAGTAAGTACTGTAGACGAGGTCAATACGTCAATACTCTATTCAACCGCCCGGTTTAATGCCTTCAGCGTCGCCCGTTCTGTTGAAAGTGCCGAGATTCTGAAGGCCGAAAAACAAGCCGCCATTGAATTTTTCACCCAACGTTACGCAGAAATGCTCAATCAAAACCTTGAAGAATATATTGCCCGTTTCGATAGCTATAGACAGAAATAATAAATCACTAAAATATAAAGCCCTGTTGAGTCTAAACAGGGCTTTATGTTCATTCATGCTAAGCCAACTTGATCTCGTCTGACAGACGTTTTTTGAACATTATCGAGATCATCCACCGACCGAGTAGCAGCTTGAGATATCAGGCCATTGTTCAGCCTTGATGGTCGTATAGTGGTTCCAGAACGCATTGTCGATAGCCTTCAAGCTGATGGCGGTGTCTTCGCGACGGTATCGTGCCAGGTGTCCCGGCCCGCCGTTATAAGCGGCATAGGTTGCCTTGATCAAATTGTCATCACCGCCGGGCTGTTCGTGCTCGCCTTTGCGGATTGCATAATCAACCAAATAATGGGTCAGAATTTCGATGCCGGCGTTCACATTGTAGTCAACCTCATCAACGAGGCGTTCAAGATCGTAGACATTACGCCAGACCCGACCGTTGATTTGCATCATGCCCACTGCGCCACCGGCTGAACGCAGTACCTGAGGCCCGTCACGTGAACTAACGAGGTGGCGCCAGCAGGATTCTTTCCATGCGGTGGCACGAACCAAAGGATCGAGTCGCTCTGCCATCGTGTCCGGCAAGCGATCATTTTCGGCCAGCCAGGCGTTAGTTTGCTTCTCCAGTAAGCTGGCGACCAGCTCAAGGTAGGCATCAAGATTATCCCGTTGCGGCACTAGTCCCTTTAAAGCCTCTTCCGGGGGGATACTGTCGGCATGGGCGGCCGGAAACAGCCAGGACCCTAGCCAACTGAAGCCACCACTGATTTGTCCTGCTAATTCTTCTGTTGTGAATTCGGCCTCATTGCTGGTATCCAATCCAAACAAATCGCGAAACTCGGGATCGACCTCCAGGGGTAACGGTGTAAAAGTCGGCGGTGCCGATTCGGCAAGCAGCAAGCGGGCAAGCCTTCGCAACCCGTCACGCGTAATTTCAAATCCATACTCAGGCCCGAGGGCGTCAAGAGCACGCAGTGCGTCACCACCCGCAATAAACGTAGCAAGCTTGAAATCAGCCTCCAAGCCTGGGGTCTTCAGACGTTCAAGTTCGTTCATCAGTGGCCGCAACCGATCCCATGTCGCCAGGAAAAGTTCTCGAACCGGATCATATTCGGGATCATCGACCGTCAGCGCTTCGGCAATCGCGTGTCGCGCGTCGAGCAGCACGGCGAGTAATTCAAGACGTAAAATACGGGACTCAGTCGAGTAGGCCAGCGCCGAAATAATGGTGGTCAGAAACCCGTCTAACTCATCTTCAAGTGTTTGCCATTCAGCTAACTCACTGTCATCCAAAATTGGCTCGGGCGCGCGAAGGTCTGGTTCAGGAGCGCGAACCTGGAAAGCCAGCCAAGCCCTGATGCCTGTTTCTTCAGTCTGCAGGCGGGTAATATGGGTTCGTTGAATGAGGGACTGCTCACCACCTTGCGCACTACCCTGACCCAGCATTTGCACGATCAATCCATCAAGGCCGTTCAGTGGCCCGGCCAGGTCAATTTGTACCCTCCTCATGCGCGGCAGCACCAGCGCATCGGCAATGATCTGAGCGGGTTTAGTCAAAATGCCAGGGGTACTGTCCGGGCGCGACAATTCAATCGAATCAGGTACAAATTCTATGGCCTGTCCCGATGCCATAACCTGAGGGGTCAATTTCAGTGCAAGACGGCCCTGCCACGGTTTCGGTCCCCGGCAGGCACCGAGCACGTAGCCACCGGTAGTAGCAGTCAATGCCATTCCAACAGACAGTTGGTCACCATCGGTCACCACCACCATATCGGATAACTCAACCCGGTTGCATGGGTCGTTGCTAATCGTGCTTTGGCCATTTTCATCGAAATCAAGGACGCGACTGATCGCCGTCTGAAGATGAGCGGTTTCAGCCAGCAAAGGGATCTCAACTTCGCCCGCTGACAGCGCGTTCGAACTATATAAGACGAAAAGCAGCCACCCAATATGTTTCATTCGATGTTCCAATGGTTAAAAGCGAGATGATTCAGGGTCAGGGCTCGATCCAGTGCTGACCTGTAATATTATGCCGCTCTTTTTAAAGAAGTGTTATGAAATACAGCGTTCGAGCAGATCAAGGATGATTGCCTTGTCAAAGCAGTAGTCTTCAATCAGATTTGAAACCAAAATCTTCGCAATCTCGCGGCGCTTCAATTTGGATACCTGGCTTTTTATGATCAGCCCTGACCTTTGCATAGTACGCCCGCACACATATTCATCAGCTATTTGTCACTATGCCTGATAACACTATCATTGGTTCATTAGGTAATTCAAAGTAAGACCTCTTTATCAACGATAAAAGAACAAAGTATGCGACATGATTTGCGGAATTGAGCCCAGTGATCAGGCTATATTTGGCGGTGCAGGCAACACCAATCTATATAAATGTTATTGACCAACATTATGCAGGAGCAATAAGCCCTCCCGACCGATTATCTTTCTACCCGTGATACCCACCCCCCCTGACAAGCAAGGATGCATTTATGTCAAAACCTATTCTTTTATTTTTAGCGGTTTTCTATTTCACCGTTCAAGTTTTCGCCGTTGGAGCAGAGACACCACCACAGGTCCAACTGGCAAACGTTTATGACCAGGATAATGTCAGTGACATCAGCAACTACTTGGTCAGTGAAAAATACGATGGTGTGCGTGCCATATGGACAGGCGAAGAACTGCTTACCAGGCAAGGCAATGCAATATCAGCTCCTGAATGGTTTACTGCTCCCCTTCCTGGGGTTTGGCTTGATGGTGAGCTATGGACACGACGGCAGGATTTCGACGCTTTAAGCGGTATTGTACGAACCCAAACGCCAGATGATGAACTTTGGCGTGAAGTCAGATATATGGTTTTTGATATGCCCGACGCGAACCTTCCTTTTGAGCAGCGTTATAACAACTATTCACGCCTGGTCGAACAGATAAATGCTGACCATATTCAGGCCGTCAAACAACAACGTTTTGACTCCAACCATGCATTAAGTGAACACCTGCAAACGCTGGTTGAAAATGGTGCGGAAGGTTTGATGTTGCATTTAGCATCAGCGCCGCACCGCTCCAACAGAAGTGATGCTTTATTGAAGTTAAAACCTTACTTTGATAACGAAGCTGAAGTCATTGCGCATTTACCCGGTCAGGGCAAATACACGGGCATGCTTGGAGCGCTGCGAGTAAAGAATCAACAAGGCATTGAATTTTCTATTGGCACTGGGTTCAAGGACGCGGATCGCGCGAACCCTCCGCCTATCGGCAGTATCATCACTTATAAATACCATGGCTTCACAAATAATGGCGTGCCCCGTTTTGCCAGCTTTTTACGAATCAGGGAGTAATGAGAATTGAGGGGCGGACGGAGTGAATTGCCTTGCCAGCGCTACGATGCCAAGGCACGGAGCACAAGCTCCGGCTCTTTGGCGACGACATTCAAAAGCACCAGAGCGGGTCCTTGCGGGGTACGATCCCCACGCTCCCAGTGGCGGAGAGTACTGACGCTTATACCGAATGCCGATGCAAATTCATTTTGGGACATACCGACTTTAGTCCGAATCTTCTTTACATCCAGCGGGCTAAATTCGTGTACCACGGCTTTACTGGATTTGCCTTTAGAAAACTCTACTGCCTCGGTCAAACCCTGTTTAATACTTGAAAATGCATTAGTCATCATTGCCACCATAGTGTTTACGTAAAAGACGGGTGAATTTTGCAAGTTGATTTCGCTCGGACTTGCTCAGATTCGCTTTTTCACCTTTGCCGAATACAGTTAATAAAAACAGCGGCATCGTGCCATTGTGGTAGTAGTAAATAATGCGAACCCCACCACTTTTACCTTTTCCTTGGGCAGACCATCGTAGCTTCCTAATTCCACCCGTGCCCTGCATGAGGTCGCCAGATTGAGGATGGAGAGCCAAATAATTGATAATGCTGACCTTCTCTTCTTCGCTGAGAAGACCCAATGCACGTTTCAGGAATTCAGGTAGCTCTACGATCGTCTGCATGAAACAAAATGTAATCCATTGGATTACCCTTTGTCAAGACGGCCTAACGTTTTAAGCAGTGGCACAACTGGCTATGTCCGATGCCTTAACGTGTTAGCCGCCTTTAGTTGATTTTCGACATTAATTCTCGAACCTCGTCAGCACGTAATGGCCTAACAAGACGATCCACTTCATTACCATCGTGCAGGAGTATCAAAGTTGGCCAGAGCTTTACCTTGAACAAACGCCCCAGTCGTTTGCCCTTTCCATCATAGATTTTGATATGTCGGAGTTCTGAATGTTCAGATACGACTTCGTCTATCGCCGAACGTGCAGCCTGACAGTGTCCACACCAGGGCGCGCCAAACTCAAGTAAAACCTCACCGGGTAACTCGCTAATTTGTTCAAATGTAAATGCTTCTTCGGCGTAATCAGAGTTAGAACCAATATCACTGGTTTTCATCCTTTTTACTCCCCACTGTAAGTTACAAGAATAATCAAAAGGGTCAGAGTGTTTGATTTTTAGCTTGCTCGCGAAATTTCTCCGATTTCCTGTCACCACCACGATGAGCAGGCTCCACACGTCGGTTAATCTGTGTTTCAACCTGTCGTTTGAAACGCTCACTACCCAATACCCACGCTTTATTGGTTGCAGCTCTTATTAATTCTAATGTGTTATCAGATAAACACTCATCAAACAAACCAACATACCTGGAAAGCCTTTCAGTATGAGTATCGCCTAATTTCACGTATTGCTCATGCGGCGTTAACAACGCGATTGACTTCCCCACTGCATTTGCTTGATAACTTGACCAGGGATATTCGACTGGATGCTCTACCATGCCTGCTCTAACAGGATTCATTTCAATGTATCTCATTAAAGTTAATAAGTAATGATCGCTATCGACAAGTGTTGATTTATATCGTCCTTCCCACAAAGTTCCTGTGCGTTGATAGGTTTTATTAATGTACAAAACATAATAACGCCCTATTGATTGCATCATTTTACTGATAGCACCCTCGTGTTCAGTTGAAAGTAATAAATGAACATGATTTGTCATTAGTACATAGGCATGTACTTTCACTTGATACTTCTCGGACAAGTCTTTGAGTTTAGCTAAATAAACCGTGTAATCCTCATCAGCGAAGAAGATAGCTTGGCGATTATTACCTCGTTGAATGATATGTTGAGGACAGTCCTTTATAAACAATCTTGGCAATCGGGCCATGAGCAATCCTTGCTTAATGACGATAAAATTTATTTATTCACTGAACAAAACCAAATTCTCTGACCTTTTAGGTTCCGCCCCATCCAAGAGCTATTTCCAACCCTGAATCCATTTTTCCTGGTTTTTTAATTCCGTCCAGTCGATTGAATAGATCTTCTTAGAAATAATCGCTTCCACTTTGCATGAGATAACTGAGCCATCTTCGTCAAACTCGATATCTGATACCAAGAAATGCTTTTCTCGCTTTATCGGATTCACCGCGGTCCACTTACTGTTATGTAGCTTAGCTGGGTTTATTCGATTCATAGCAATGCCTGGTGACAATATTATCCAATTTAAGATTAACATGACTCGATTGTAAATAAACTCTCATCCTAAATAGTGTCTAAGCGTTTTCGTGTAGCCTTAAAATACTCCATAACGACTTTTCATCGGCTGCATAAATATATGCTTAGAGTAAAATCAAACACTCTGACCCCATTGATTTCTGTTCTTCCTGCTGGCCTCCGGTGATATGTTTTACGAAAAGCTTGTCCATATCATGCCGACGTTCAAAGACAAGCGCAACGCGACCAGAATTAGCTATGATATCGAACGCAAGTTGTCGAATTATTTGTTTACCATTACCCTCATTAACGCTGCGCTCGGAATAACAATTGGTGTAGCAATGTGGCTACTGGGCATGCCAAATCCCATCTTATTCGGTGTGTTAGCGTTCGTCTTTAATTTTGTGCCCTATATTGGCGCTATTGTCGGCGTTGCGATCGCGGCCCTCGTGGGTTTGCTCACCTTTGACCATACCGGTGCCGCGCTGCTGCCGGCCCTAGCTTACTTGATCCTAACTATTGTTGAAGGACAGCTTGCCACGCCATATTTCGTAGGCCGGCGGTTGGAAATGAACCCCGTCGTGATTTTTCTCACGGTCGCCTTGTGGGCCTGGATGTGGTCAATCGTGGGCATGTTGGTGGCAGTGCCGTTATTGGTCGCTGTTCGTACCTTTTGTGAGCACATCCCCAAGTTGCAGGCATTTGGTACTTTTCTTTCGGCACGAGGCAGTGAAAACGTTGATCGAGAAAACTCCGCCCCCTAAGCCTGACGCGTTATATCTGGTGCTTGCTTATAAGGGAATCAAGGGGTCAGCCATTAACCCGTTTGGTTCCCTTTTGTATCACCTTTGTTGAGTTCTTTAGAAAGACAACTTATAGCCTTATCAATGTCTGGTATAAATGCAGCAAGCACAATTCTGACTGTAACAACGTGCTTGTTCTTAATATGGAAGTACTCATCTGGAGTTTTATCCAAATCAGTGGCCGCAGCCAAGAGGCTCAAACGTATAGGAGTCTCTCTTACCAACAGATATGCGTGGAGTACATGTTTTATTTCTTCGCGAGTAAGTAGTGAAATTTGTGGAAGTAACACGTCATAGATGCCCGTCTCGATGTTCTTGGGTAGAAACCAATCTTGGTCAGTTTCAACACTTTCAGATTTATCCTTGAATGAGCCTTTCAATGATTCAAGCTCCGTAATCAGAGCTTGCCTGATTGAATTTCGCTCGTGTTTCAGTTCGTCTTTTCTGAGATCCCGGCTGAGCTTAGAATTGAAAATGAGCGTAGCAATAACACCCAGAAAGCCTAAGATTCCCACAATTAATGTTTGGTAAGTTTCAATCAATTCTAGGATTCCACTCATAACCTGCTTATTGCTCGACGAACAAGGGGCAACATTCAAGGAAGATCAAGGGGTCAGCCACTGACCAATCCCCTCCGTGAGATTTTAATATCGCAGGCCTATCCGTTTGCTTGCAGCCCCACAACGTTGAAATTTTTCATTGCCAAAGGCTTCAGCCCAAAGAGTGTCATCTGTAATTTTTTGATTCTCTTTCCCAAACGCCATTTTAATCCAGGGCTCAGCCATCTTGATTTTCTGGCACATTTAATTCTTGCTTTTGATTCTTGTTAAATTTTGCTCTAATTAAAGAAATAACCCCGTCATATTTAACGGGAGTGTTCTGCATTTCAACGATTAATTCATTTGCACCAAATTTATTTATAATCCTGTCATCAAACAATAAAGTACAACTGAGTCCTTTTCGTTCCATAAAGTCTTTTTTGTTAATTTTATTAAATATGTAATTTTCTCTAAAAAGTTTTATGTTTGAATTTTCGACATACTCAGAATACTGAGTTTTTATTTCATTGATACCATTCTTAATATTTATGGAAGATTCGATAAAATTAACCATATAATCAAGCTCAGATAATACTTGCCATTTATAAAAACCAACAGTTTTTTCACCTCTAATATGATCATAATAACGAAGATCATATACACGGGATAGAAGCCATAAATATTCTTCATCAAAAGCATCGAAAAAAGTTGGCAAATGCATTTCAAATAAACGTTTAAAAACACTAAGTCTATCTATATGTTTTCCTGTTCTTACTCCTTTAGCAGCCAATAATAGCTTTAAATATTTCTCAACTGAAATGCTGGAAAGGACTATTCCTTGTAGCAAGAAATCATCAATCAGAAGATGCCTCGCTGCTAAATAATCACGGAACGCAAGTGCTTGATAATTTAAAGCATCTTTCGTAGTTGTAGTCTGCTGATTATTATTCCTCCGAGCCATTTTTATAAATTTTTCGCTATCAATTCTGCTTTTAACAAACCACCTTTCGTAAGTAACTTTGCTGAAAAATTAGGTTTCCGCTTCGTTTTATAGGTGTCGTAAATTAATTTCAGACCATCCGCTGTTAATAGTGAGATATTGATATCTGTATCCATTGCAGCGGACTCAACAAAGTCAGCTGAAAAAGCTGGAGCAATGATCAATACTTGTGCAACTCGTTTTCCTTGGCTCTCACAACGATTAGCATAAGCTTTCACCTGTCGTGAAGTAGTGGAATACTTTGCATAATCACCATTTTTAAATGATTTTGCTTCACCAACAATTACGTCATCTTCGCTGAGTGAAATCAAAATATCGGCTTTATCTTTGGCCGTATTTAAAGATTTTCTTAGCTCTTCGTTAACATTAAGCTCAAGACTTTCCAATATTGCTTTTATGGTTTCCTCAAATTTGCTGCCGAGTTCGGACTCATTAATTTCAACCCCAGCCGCTCTTAAGCCAGCTAAATCACGGCGTGAAAGCAAACCAAAGTTTTCAATTAATTTATCATTTGCACTGGCGAAAGCTTCCAGAATAACAACACGTGGATTACCTTTCTTGGACAGCTTCATGCTGTCTCTGAGGTTTTTTATTTCTTCATTGGAAAGGAGGTAAAGAATATCATGAGGAGTAATTGAAAGAGCGCGTAATCTTTCTGTATCAAGCTCTTCATTGTCTTCCAGTTCAAACTCTCGTCTGAGGCGTTCAATAAATGTTTCGTTAGACTCATTATTTAAACTATTAAAATTACTTTCTAATGCTTCGAATAATTCTTTATAACTCGTGGCACTGATAGCATCAAATTCTCTTTCTGTAGCCGATCTTAAACTTTCAATAATAATATTAATTCGTTCATCCAGTGTAGTCCCTAGTCTTTCAGCTGGGATATCAAGCTCATTAATTAATTCTTTAAGTCGTTCTTTACGCTGATTTTGATTTTCGTCTTTGTCGAATAAATCATCTGAGAGAATATCTCTGATATTAATTCCGGCATGTAAAATCGTATTGATTTTCTCTGCCCTTGTTATCCCACGAATACGCTTGTCGTAACTTTTCAAGATGTTAGATAACTCTGCATCTGATAAACACCGGAAAATACGTAATAAGTATTTATCTGCTAATTCTTTATTCTGTATTTCATTCAATACAAGAATGATTTCATCAGGAATTAGAACTTCTGAAGTCCGTCGATTAATAAAAATTATGCCCATTTCTCGAAGAGTCTGAAGGCATGCTTCAACAGTCTCTTTACCGGCTTTAATGGGATCGGAAAGATGTTCTATCGCAGCAGCTTCATCCTGAGAAATTTTTAATTCATGTGCCAAAGTATTTAGAATACTTCGTTCATCATCTGAAATATTTGCTTGTCGATTAATTTGTAAATCGTTTTTGTATGCGACCTCAATACAATTTCGAAAAATACTTAATCGATGAGCATGATCATAATTTTCTTGGTCGGTCTTTTCGATTTCGTTTATTAATTCTTGGGATAATTTGTCTAAACGTTCCTGTTCTTTTGAATATAACTGTTCGATCCATGAAGTCCGTGCAACAGCATTCCCATCTCTGGTTAATATATTTATTAATAATCCCGTTGAGGCTCCAGCCATTGCCAGCTGTGATTGAATCGAAGACTTATAGTCAGGTGAAACAGCATTAAATAGATGAGTTATTTCAACACCAGATGCTTCTTTGATATGTTTATTAACTTTCTTTAATGTTTCAGAGATAGATTTATTTGATTTCTCTGCCGATGTGCAGAGCTTATCTAGGCAGGTAATAAACTTGGATTTTTCAATCTGGTTGATTGATGAGAGAACTTGCTGAAGCTTCATTGGACCTCCTTATCTACGAGTAAAAACTCACTAGAGCCCAAAAAACTTAATATCATTCTGATACTTAGAACGACCAGCTTCTCAAGATCATAAAGAAGGACAATAGACGGATTTTGCTTGAGTTACAAGCCTGACGGGCATTCGCGCCCGTCAGTTCATTTTAAAATGTAACTTATTTTCATTCCGGCCGCATATGCGGAAACAGCAATACGTCTCGAATTGAGGGTGAGTCAGTCAACAACATCACCAGACGATCAATACCAATCCCCTCACCGGCTGTTGGTGGCATACCGTATTCCAGAGCACGGATATAGTCGGCGTCGTAGTGCATGGCTTCGATATCACCGGCATCTTTTTCAGCAACCTGGGCTTTGAATCGTTCGGCCTGGTCTTCGGCGTCGTTTAACTCTGAGAAGCCATTAGCGATTTCACGGCCACCGACGAAGAATTCAAAGCGGTCGGTAACAAACGGATCGTTATCACTGCGTCTTGCCAAAGGTGATACTTCGGTTGGGTAGGCTGTAATAAAGGTCGGTTGCATCAGTTGATGCTCAACGGTTTTCTCGAAGATTTCGATTTGTACTTTACCAAGACCGTAGCTGTCTTTTAATGGAATACCCAAGCCTTGAGCAACTTCTCTGGCGGCTTCGATGCTGTCGAGTTGTTCGGCTTTCAGATCCGGGTTGAAATGCAGGATCGAGTCTTTAACGGTCATGCGATAAAATGGCTGGGCAAAATCAATATCCAGACCTTGATAATGCACCTGACTGCTGCCGAGTACATTTTGGGTCACTGTGCGCAGCATGTCTTCGGTGAGATCCATTAGATCATTAAAATCTGCATAGGCCTGATAAAACTCGACCATGGTGAATTCTGGGTTATGGCGAGTAGACAGACCTTCGTTACGGAAATTACGGTTGATTTCAAACACCCGTTCAAAGCCGCCGACAATCAGTCGTTTCAGATACAGTTCCGGTGCGATACGCAGGAACAGATCCATATCTAATGCATTGTGATAGGTGGTGAACGGTCTGGCTGTGGCACCGCCGGGAATGGCTTGCATCATTGGCGTTTCGACTTCGAGGTAGTCTTTGTCCATCAGGTAACGACGCACGCCATCAATGACTTTGGTACGAATCCGGAAGGTTTCACGGCTGGCTTCGTTCATGATCAGATCGACGTAACGCTGGCGATAGCGGGTTTCCATATCGGACAGGCCGTGGAATTTTTCCGGTAATGGACGTAGTGATTTGGTCAGTAATTTGATGGTTTCGACATGTATCGACAATTCACCCTTTTGGGTACGGAATAAGGTACCTTCGGCAGCAATGATGTCGCCGTTATCCCAGGTTTTGAATTGTGGATAGACGCCTTCTGGTAATTCATCACGCGCGACATAGAGCTGGATATCACCGGACATATCACGCACGGTGGCAAAGCTGGCTTTACCCATCACCCGTTTGGTCATCATTCGACCGGCAATCGCAACGCGGCGTGGTGTGGCTTTGAGTTGATCGCCATCCCACTCGGCATATTCGGTTTGCAACTCGCCGTTCATCACATTGCGACGGAAGTCATTGGGGAAGGCATTGCCTTGCTCACGAATGGTCGCCAGTTTTTCACGACGTTGGGCAATCAGTCGGTTTTCGTCAAATTCTGTTTCTTGGGTCATGTTGGATTCGCTTATAAACCTGATTTGAGTGAGGCTTCAATGAATTGATCCAGATCGCCATCCAGAACCGCCTGCGTGTTTCCGGTTTCGACACCGGTACGTAAATCTTTGATGCGTGATTGATCGAGTACATAGGAGCGGATTTGACTGCCCCAGCCGATATCCGATTTGGATTCTTCGGCGGCCTGTTTGACTTCGTTTTGCTTTTGTAATTCCAGCTCATAGAGTTTGGCGCGTAACTGGCTCATCGCCTGGTCACGGTTTTTATGCTGTGAGCGTTCCATCTGACATTGCACCACAGTGTTGGTCGGTACGTGAGTAATACGTACCGCTGAGTCGGTGGTGTTAACGTGCTGACCACCCGCACCACTTGAGCGGTAGGTATCAATACGTAAATCAGACGGATTAATATCGATTTCGATGGTGTCATCCACTTCCGGATACACAAACACCGAGGCAAATGAGGTATGACGGCGGGCACCGGAATCAAACGGTGATTTACGCACCAGACGGTGTACACCGGTTTCGGTACGCAACATACCAAAGGCATATTCGCCTTCAAAACGCACGGTGGCGCTCTTGATACCGGCAACCTCACCTTCGGAGACTTCCATCAGCGTGACTTTGTAACCCTGGGCTTCGCCCCAACGCAGATACATACGCAAAATGATATTGGCCCAGTCCTGTGCTTCCGTACCGCCAGAGCCGGATTGGATATCCAGATAGGCGCTGTTGGCGTCGAGCTTTCCGGAAAACATGCGCTGGAATTCGAGTTTTTCCAGACCTTTTTCCAGCTCGTCCAGATCCGCATTCACCGCATTAAAGGTGTCTTCGTCGTTTTCTTCTACAGCAAGTTCGAGCAGGTCTTTGGCATCGTCTAAAACTTCACTGTGCGATGACAGGGTTTTGACAATGCGCTCGAGGCTTGAGCGTTCCTGGCCCAGTTTCTGGGCATTGTCAGGATCATTCCAGACATTGGGATCTTCCAGCTCACGGGTAACTTCGACTAAGCGTTCTGCTTTGGTATCGAAGTCAAAGATACCCCCTGAGATCGTCACTGCGATCGCGGAGAGTTTTAATTCGTTGCATCGTCGCGCCGAGTTCCACGCTAGTACCTCATTGAAATTGATTGATAATGTTGCCGCAGCAAACCCGTTATTGTAACGGATAATGCCGCTTATTGTTTAGGCAGAAAACGTAAGGGATCGACCGGTTTGCCGTTACGGCGGATTTCAAAATGTAATTGCTCGACCTGAGTACCGGAACGGCCAAGCGTGGCGATGCGTTGACCGCTTTTCACTGAGTCCCCTTCTTTCACCAGTAACGTGTCATTGTGGGCATAGGCACTTAAATAAGTGTCATTATGTTTAATGATCAGCAGATTACCGTAACGCGGTAAACCATTACCACTATATACCACCTTACCATCTGCCGCCGCGACAATAGGCTGACCGGGTTTTCCGATAATATTGACACCTTTACGGCCAGCTGCAGATTCCGAAAAAGTCGACACAACGCGCCCTTCTGTTGGCCAGCGCCAGACAAGGCTTTCATTGCTTGAGGTCACTGCGGGTGAAGATGATGGGGCAGGTGTTGAGGGTGTTGCTTTTGGCGTTTGTGTAGCCGTAGTGGGTCTTGACGGTTGAGAAGGTGTTGAAGGCCGTGTGACCGAAGGTGACGAAGGCTTACTGGGGGCCGGTTTAGCAGGCGCTGGACGTGTCGCTGTGGTCGTGATTGGCGCACCCTTGAATTTGATCTGTTGACCGACATAAATCGTATAGGGTGAACGAATACCATTAATGCGCGCCACATCACGATAATCCATTCCATAACGGAAACTGATCGAATACAGCGTATCGCCTTTTTTAACGGTATAGCTGTTTGGGGCGGGAGCCGGGGCCGGACGCTGCTGATAGTTGCGACCATCTTCTCTGCCAATCGGTGCTAACGCATAGTTACCGCTACAGGCAGTCAATAAGAGGAGCAACGAAATCAGCAACAGTTTCATATTCAAATAACTATCAGATAGGCCAGAACCAAAAGACCAACAGTCAACCAGCCGAGACGGTCAACCCACAGATGTAATTTTTCTTCAAACGGCTTGCCGCCCCATTTCATTAATCCGGCGACCAGAAAGAAACGCATGCCGCGCCCAATTAAAGACCCCAGAATAAAGGGCAGTAACAACATGCCAACGGCACCGGCAGCGATGGTAAAGATCTTGTACGGGATTGGCGTAAATCCGGCTAAAAATATGGCCCAGAAACCGTAATCGGCAAACCATTGCTGGGCCGTTTCATAGGCTTCAATGTAACCAAACTGGATGATCCAGGGTTCAACCATTTGCAGAGCGAACAGGCCAATCAGATATCCCAGCAAACCGCCCAACACGGAAGCTATTGTCGTTAAGCCAGCATAAAACCAGGCTTTGTCCGGCCGTGCCAATGACATCGGCGCCAGCATCACATCTGGCGGTATCAGGAAAAAAGACGATTCAGAAAAACTGACCAATGCCAGCCAATAGGTGGCATATTTATGCCTGGCCCATTGCATGACTTTGGCGTACAGTCCTGAAAATAATTTCATCCAATTTGTCCGCTTAACAATGGGACAAAACTGACTGCATCCCAGTCTGTTTCTTCAAATTTTCCACCGATACGATCAATCACTTTTAATATCTGCCCTTTGCTACCACCGACAGGAATCACCAGACGGCCACCCGGAGCAAGTTGCTCCAGCAGCGTGGGGGGAATCTGTTCTGCTCCACAGGTGACGATAATGCCATCATAAGGACCGTTTTCCGGCCACCCCCAATTGCCATCACTGTGTTTGAGGCGAATGTTATTAAGCTTTAACAGATAAAAGCGTTCTCTGGCCTGCTTGAGTAATGGCGCAATGCGCTCAACACTGAAGACTCTTGGCACTAATGCAGAAAGCACTGCCGTCTGATAGCCAGAGCCAGTGCCGACTTCCAATACCTTGTTTCTGGGACCACCCTCCAACAGAATTTCTGTCATGCGGGCGACAATATAAGGTTGTGAAATCGTCTGGCCTAAACCAATGGGTAACGCCGTATCTTCATAGGCTCTGCTGGCTAATGCTTCATCGACAAATAAATGCCGTGGACACTGCCGCATCACCGCCAGTAACTGAAGATTTTTGATACCACGCTCCTGCAGACGCTGGATCAAACGATCCCGTGTCCGTTGCGAAGTCATCCCTATTCCGCGAGGATCGGCGATCATGGCAAAGTGCTTTCCAACCACCGTGAAACACCATCAATCGCATCATAGCGTGTCAGATCGATTTGCAAAGGTGTGACGGATACAGCACCGCGACGAATCGCATCAAAATCGGTACCGGGACCGGCATCTTCTTCAGCGCCCGCGGGGCCAATCCAATACATTGGCCTGCCACGCGGATCCAGTTCTTTAATCACCGGTTCGGCTTTGTGCCGATGCCCAAGACGGGTACTTTCAAAGCCGATAATTTCTTCAATTGGCAAATCAGGCACATTCACATTGAGAATAGTATCGGCAGGTAATGCTACAGATTTAAGTCTTTCAACCAACTGTTGCGCCACCCAGCCAGCGGTCTCGTAATGTTTACCTTCAGAGCTGGCCAGAGAAATGGCAATGGCAGGTAATCCGAGAAAACGCCCTTCCATCGCGGCCGCTACGGTGCCGGAATACAATACATCATCGCCCAGATTAGCCCCGGCATTGATGCCTGAAACCACCATATCCGGCTCATCATCCAGTAAACCGGTGATCGCCAAATGCACACAGTCAGTAGGCGTGCCTTCGACCCGGTATACACCGTCTTCCATTTGGTCCAGTCTTAACGGATTTTCCAGGGTAAGCGAGTTACTTGCGCCACTTCGGTTGCGATCAGGGGCGACTACGGTGATTTCTCCCAGACCGGCAAGCGAGCGCGCCAGTGTCCGGATACCCTTTGCCATGTAGCCGTCATCGTTACTTATGAGGATTTTCATTATGTTTTTTTGACCTGTTGCGTCAAGAGATTATTCGCCGCTATCTTAGCAAGAATGCGCGCTTATGACATAAAAAAGGGCATGAAAACATGCCCTTTTGTGATACAAGGCGCTATTGTTCCGCCCTCTTGGGTTGGAAATAATTTATGTAAAACAAATTACATCGCCTCATCTCCATCTTGTTGATTACATGAACCTCAAGCAGTGAAGGTGCTCAAAAAACAACAGCGCCCGGACTCAATCATTGTCTAAGTTTATTGACGGCTTGACCACCACCATAACTATGAAATTCCAGTGGAACTCCACCTGGTGTGACTTTAACCGCGCAATATTTGAACTCCGGAATTTTTGCCGCCGGATCCAGTGCCGCGTTAGCTAATTTATTGACTGCCGCTTCGTAATAACAGAACGCCATAAATATCGCACCGGTCGGCACGGCTTCATCTACCCGCGCCACCACAGAAACTTCACCACGACGTGTCGACAAGGTCACCATTTCACCCGGTCTGACATTCATTTCTTCCAGGGTCAGCGGATGGATAGTCGCCACGGCTTCAGGCTCCAAGGCATCCAATACATTGGAACGGCGAGTCATTGAACCGGTATGCCAATGTTCCAGCATACGACCGGTAATCAACACGTATGGATATTCATCGTCCGGACGTTCATCCGGTTCAACAATATCTGCCGGCACAAACAAACCGCGTCCATCCGTTGTCGGGAAACGATCAGTGAAAATAATCGGCTCACCCGGATCACCTTCCTGTTCACATGGATAGACGACACCATGTTCGCGTTCCAGCCGCTCCCAGGTCATACCTCCCATGGAAGGCACGGCTTTACGAATTTCTTCAAAGACCTCTTTAGGTCCATCATAATGCCAGTCCAGCCCCATTCGCTGAGCAATCTGCTGAATGATCCATAAATCCTGACGTGCATCTCCCGGCATCGGAATGGCGGTACGTCCCATCTGTACCAGTCGATCAGTGTTAGTGAATGTACCGGTTTTTTCCGGGAAACCTGACGCTGGCAGAATTACATCGGCCAGATAAGCGGTTTCGGTCAGGAAGATATCCTGCACCACCAGAATATCCAGCTCGGATAATGCCTGCCTTGCATGGTTGGCATCGGGATCCGACATTGCCGGGTTTTCACCCATGATATACAGACCATTCAACTTGCCAGCATGAATCGCATCCATGATTTCCACCACCGTGAGACCCGGTTTGGAATCAATTTCTGAGCCCCATAACTGTTCAAGATTATGCCGCGCGGAATCGTCTTCCACTTTGTAATAGTCCGGCAATCGCATCGGGATAAGTCCCATATCCGACGCACCCTGAACATTATTCTGTCCGCGTAATGGATGCAGTCCGGTTCCCGGTCGACCAATCTGTCCGGTCATTAACGACAGTGAAATCAGGCAACGGGCATTATCAGTACCATGAACGTGCTGCGATACCCCCATACCCCATAAAATCATCGCGGCATCCGCTTTGGCGTAGAGTCGCGCAACTTCTCGCAATGTTTGTGCAGGAATGCCACAAATCGGCTCCATCAGTTCCGGCGTATACTTCTGCAGATGTTTTTTCATCGCCTCAAAGCCCAGCGTACGCTCGGCTACAAAGCGTTGATCCACCAGATTTTCTTCAACAATGACATGCATGATGGCATTAAGCATCGGCACGTCACTGCCCGGTTTAAAGGCCAGATGATGTGTCGCCATCCGCGATAACTCGGTAGTACGCGGATCCAGCAGAATCAGTTTGGTACCAGCACGCAATGCATTTTTCATCCAGGTCGCACCCACCGGGTGATTCACGGTCGGATTGGCACCAATCAACACAATCACATCGGCTTTGTCTACGTCAGCGACCGGATTGGATACCGCGCCGGAACCAAGACATTCCAGCAATGCCACCACTGAGGAAGCATGGCAGAGACGGGTACAGTGATCGACATTATTGGTTTTGAAACCGGTACGGATCAGTTTCTGGAACAGATAAGCTTCTTCGTTACTGCCTTTCGCACTGCCAAAGCCGGCTAATGCATTCGGGCCTTTTTGATCGCGGATATTCAGAAAGCCTTTGGCGGCCATATCCAGCGCTTCTTCCCAGGTGGCTTCACGGAAGATTTTATCAATATCGTTGGGTTCCATCGTAAAGTCACCGGCTTTCGGCGCACCCTCACGGCGGATAAGTGGTTTGGTTAAACGGTGTGGATGATGTACATAGTCAAAACCATAACGGCCTTTGACACATAAGCGTCCGTGATTGGCAGGGCCATCACGACCTTCAACATATAAAATCTTGTCGTCCTTGATGTTGTAAGTCAGCTGACAACCCACACCACAGTAAGGACAAACGGACTCAACCTGGCGATCCGGTTCCACCATGGCCACTTCATTGGCAGGCATCAACGCACCGGTCGGGCAAGCCTGTACACATTCGCCACAGGCGACACAGGTGCTTTCACCCATCGGGTCATCAAGGTCAAAGACAATTTCGGTATGACTGCCACGCATGGCCAAACCAATGACGTCGTTATTCTGCTCATCGCGGCAGGCACGCACACAACGGGTACACTGAATACAGGCATCCATATTCACGGCAATACCTGGATGAGACAGATCCGGAGCGGCTTGCTTGCGGGGTTTAAAACGCGGCGTACTGACTTCCAGTTTACTGGCCCAGTAATCCAGTTCGGAATGCAGTGTATGCGGCTTTTCTGATACGTCTGACTTGAGCAACTCAAGCACCATTCGTTGTGAATGCAAAGCCCGTTCACTGTTGGTCTGCACTTTCATGTCATTGCCGGGGTAACGGCAGCATGAAGGGGCTAAAACGCGCTCGCCTTCAATTTCCACCATGCAGGCACGACAGTTACCATCCTGTCCTTCTCGTTCTGAATAACACAGGTGGGGTATCTCGATACCTTCACGTTCGGCAGCTTTTAATATTGTTTCATCAGCTCTTGCACTGATTTGCTGGCCGTTGAGCGTAAATTGGATCATTTCTACGCTGTCTTGTAATTGAGTGGCCATTATTTCAACTCCTCAGGGAAATACTTGACGACGCATCGCAACGGATTGGGAGCAGCTTGCCCCAGACCACAAATTGACGCATCTACCATTACTTGAGACAACTCTTCGAGCAATGGTTCGTCCCATTTAGCCTGTTTCATTAAGGTAACCGCTTTGGCAGTGCCTACCCGACAAGGCGTACATTGGCCGCAGGACTCGTCTTCAAAGAAACGCATGGCATTGACTGCCAGGTCACGTGCCCGGTCTTTATCAGAGAATACAATCACTGCTGCCGAACCGATAAAACAGTCGTATTCATGCAAGGTATCGAAATCCAGTGGTACATCACCCAGCGAAGCAGGCAAAATACCGCCTGATGCTCCTCCTGGGAAATAACCGTAAAACTCATGGCCTTCCAGCATGCCACCACAATATTCATCAATCAGTTCACGCATCGTGATACCCGCAGGGGCCAGATGCACACCCGGTTTATTGACACGTCCACTGACAGAAAACGAACGCAGACCTTTACGGCCATGGCGTCCATGATCAGTGAAACATTGCGGACCTTTTTCCAGAATATCGCGAACCCAATACAACGATTCCATATTGTGTTCCAGCGTCGGCCGGCCAAATAACCCCACCTGGGCAACAAATGGGGGACGCAGCCTTGGCATGCCGCGTTTGCCTTCAATGGATTCAATCATTGCAGACTCTTCACCACAGATATAGGCACCTGCCCCGCGTCGTAAATGGATAGTTGGTAAATTGGTTACCGGTGGATGAGCGCGTAGTTTGGCAATTTCCTGTTCCAGCATCACCCGAATAGCAGCGTACTCATCACGCAGATAAATATAGATTTCATTAATATCCACCGCCCAGGCTGCAATCAGCATGCCTTCGAGGAAACAGTGTGGATCACGATCCAGATAATATTTATCTTTAAATGTACCCGGCTCGCCTTCATCAATATTGACGGCCATTAATCTCGGTGCAGGTTGGTCACGCACAATGCGCCATTTACGACCTACCGGGAAACCAGCCCCACCCAGACCGCGTAATCCCGAATCATCCATCATGTCGAGCACATTCTCGACTTTATGCTGACCCGCCATGCACTGTTGATAAATGGAGTAACCACCATTTTCCACATACTGTTCAAACAAAATCGGTGCAATCGTTTCAGGCTCCGTGACATTCTGTTCAACCAGTTCATCGACTTTTTGAACATCGGCAAACTCAACAGGATGCATACCCACTACGGCAACCGGGGCTTTGTCACAACGTCCGATACAAGGGACACGCTGTACTCGTACTTTTTGGCCCATTGCCGTTTCAAGCGAATCGATAAGACCTTCTGCACCGGCCATTTCGCAGCTCATGGAATCACAGACCCGCACGGTTAAATCAGCCGGGATGGTATCGCCTTCTTTAATCACATCAAAATGATGGTAGAAGGTGGCTACTTCATAGACTTCTGCCCGTGACAATTTCATTTCATAGGCTAACGCAACTAAATGTGCTGCCGAGATATGTTTGTAAAAGTCCTGGATTTTATGCAGATGTTCTATCAAAAGATCTTTTTGTCTGGATGCATCGCCCAGCAATTGCCGGACTTCGGCCAACGCTTTGGGATCAATCTGCCGACCTTTACTGGTAATGCGTGCCAACTTGGTTTTTTTACCAGTTTTTTGAGCACTGATGGGTTGCTCGATCATGTACTGCCTCTCTCACTTCTTAGCCTGCTTTGGCTTTTATAATTTAAAATCCTGTCAAAACTATCATGGCTAACTGCTGTTGTGAAGCCTGATGACGACCGAAAATTAAAGCGAAATCAAGCTTTTGTTTAAAGATAAGATTAAGCGCTTTGGCAAGAGTTCAAAAATGCACTAAATAAATGCACAATGCACCGTTGAGTTGGTTTTAGGCGATGTTGAAAGGAAAAAAATGATCCAAATTGGAGCAGGAGAGAAATTCGTTTTGATAGCTCAAAAAAACAACAGCCGAACAGTTTTCACTGTCCGGCTGATAACAGGTATCTGATTTGCGCAAATTACTGTCTGGGTTTTTGTGGTGCTTGTTCCAGTTCTTTTAACCACAAATCATGGTGTTGTTCAGCCCAGGCAACATCAACGTGTCCGGTTGTCATACCTTCAAGTGCGCCTTCCGTACCGATGGTACCGATGTAGATATGCCCGAGTGAAAATGCCATTAACAGCATTGCTGTCAGAATATGAATCAGATGGGCGACAATAATAACGAAACGCTCTTGACCAAAGTTAGGGAAATCCAGCACCAGGCCCGAAAAGCATAATGCCACACCGGCCGTTGCCAAAGTCCAGAACCACACTTTCTCCCCACCATTAAATTTACCAGCAGAGGGATGCTTATCACCTATCATGCCACCAAAGTCTTTAAACCACTGGATATCCACTTTGGTGAACAGATTATTTTTGAACCATTTAATGAGGATAATAAACAAAGCCACCATAAACACAGGGCCTAGTACGTTGTGTATCCATTTGGCGGCAGTGGCGTATGCAGAAAACCCCGGATAGCCCAACAACGGTATCAAAGCGAAACGCCCGTACAATAAGCTCAGACCAGTGATTGCCAGCAAGATAAACAATGTTGCTGTAGTCCAATGCAAACGCCGCTCATTTAATGTCCAACGCTCAACGGTCTTGCCAGTTCGAGGATGATTGAGTTTGACCTCACCCCGCCATAAATAAAATGCTGCGAGAATCACTAACACGCCGCTGAGTAACCAGGCACCGTACGTTGCAATAGGACCATTACGCAACTGACGCCAGTTTTGACCAGCGCCTTCAATCAGTACATTGGTTTCCTGACCTTTAACCGCACTGTAACCTTTGTTGCCTTCACGAACCTGACGCCAGGTATCAGCACGCGGATTGGATTCTTCTGCAACAGTATCCGTGCCGGTGAAGTGTACATATAAATATCCGGTTAACGGCAACACCAGAATAGCCAACACAATGATCAGCATTGCCCAGAGCGATGTTTTTTTACGATTATTCATAGTAGCCGTTGCAGACATGCTTACTCCGTTAGCGATCCGTTTGTACGCTGTTGAAACGTTGCTTTAAGACCTCAGCACGTTCTTCTGCAGATAAAGCATGACTATCTTCCTTGCCTTTATAAACGCCCGCTTTATGCATGGTTACATCAGTGTCTTCGTAACAGGCAGAAAGTAGAAAGGCGCCAAGCATTAAAATAATCAATCTCATGATTAATCCTTGTAGGCTGTTGCCCAACCCCAGTTATCAGGACGTCCACCGCGGCGTACCACACGACTGCGGAACAAATCAGCAACAATATCACCATCACCAGCAATTAATGCTTTTGTAGAACACATTTCAGCACACAATGGCAGTTTACCTTCGGCTAAACGGTTACGACCATATTTTTCAACTTCAGCCGCCGAGTTATCTTCTTCCGGGCCACCCGCACAGAAAGTACATTTGTCCATTTTGCCGCGGGCACCAAAAGCACCTTCTTGTGGATATTGCGGCGCGCCAAATGGGCAGGCATAAAAGCAATAACCACAACCAATGCAAATATCTTTGTCATGCAATACCACACCATCATCTGTGGTGTAGAAGCAATCTACCGGGCATACCGCTTGGCATGGCGCATCGCTGCAATGCATGCAGGCAACTGAGATAGATTTTTCACCTGGAATCCCATCATCGATAGTGACGACGCGGCGACGGTTAATACCCCAGGGTACTTCATGTTCATTTTTACAGGCAGTGACACAGGCATTGCATTCAATACAACGCTCGGCATCACACAAAAACTTCATTCGAGCCATTTAGCAATCCCCTTAATTAGGCAGCACGGATACGACAGAGAGAAACTTTCGTTTCCTGCATCGCCGTTACGGAGTCATAACCATAAGTGAATACGGTGTTACACGATTCACCTCGAACATGTGGCACAGTGCCTTCAGGGTAATTATCAATCAAATCCTTACCCTGATAGTGGCCGCCAAAGTGGAACGGCATAAACACTACGCCACGCTCAACACGCTGGGTCACCATTGCCATTACTTTGATGGTTCCCCCTTCAGGACCATCCACCCATACCTGCTGACCATCTTTAATGCCTGCATTGTTGGCATCAGCCGGATTAATTTCGATAAACATATCCTGCTGTAACTCAGCCAGCCATGGATTAGAACGGGTTTCTTCACCACCACCCTCGTATTCCACCAGTCGGCCACTGGTCATGATTAATGGGAAGTCTTTACTGAAATCTTTCGCCTGAATTGAACCATAACGCGTCGGCAGACGATAAAAGCTGCGGCGATCTTCATAGGTAGGATATTTTTCCACCAGATCACGACGGGTTGTATACAGCGGTTCACGGTGAATTGGTACTGGATCCGGGAACTGCCAGACTACTGCCCGCGCTTTGGCATTACCATAAGGCGCACAACCATGTTTGATGGCGACACGTTGGATACCACCCGATAAATCGGTTTTCCAGTTTTTACCTTCGGCCTCGGCTTTTTCCTCAGCGGTCAGATCATCCCACCAGCCCAGCTCCTTGAGCATGGTATCGGTAAATTCAGGATAACCATCCGTGAGTTCAGCCCCCACTGTACTGGAGCCTTCTTCAGATAACAGGTTGACGCCATCACGTTCCACACCAAAGCGGGCACGGAATGGACCACCGCCTTCAGCTACCGGTGTAGAGTTGTCATACAGAATATGACTGCCCGGATGTTTCATTTCCGGTGGTCCCCAGCAAGGCCAGGGCAAACCGTAAATTTCACCATCGCATGGGCCGCCCTCGGCTTTCAATGTGGTGGTATTGAAGGTATGCAGGTTTTCAGATTGCAATTTGAGACGTTCTGGCGACTGACCAGTGTAACCAACTGCCCACATGCCTCTGTTGTATTCGCGCGTGATATCTTCAATCAATGGCTCTTCACCATTCACTTCGATCTGATTGCACAGTTCCTGTTCAAAGCCGAATTTTTTGGCGAATTTGTACATGATGGTGTGATCAGGCAATGATTCAAATAATGGCTTGATGATTTGGAAACGCCATTGCACTGAACGATTTGATGAAGTCAGTGAACCATAGGTTTCAAACTGGGTTGAAGCGGGTAATAAATACACCCCGTCTTGGCGATCATTCATAACGGCAGAAACCGTTGGATAAGGATCCACCACCACCAGTAAATCCAGCTTTTCCATGGCTTCTTTCATTTCCGGGCCACGAGTCTGGCTGTTTGGCGCATGCCCCCAAAGCACCATCGCTTTGATGGCATCATTCTGGTCGATGTTATCTTTATTTTCCAAGACACCATCAATCCAGCGGGAAACCGTAATGCCGTTGGTATACATCGGTGACACCGCAGTGCCTTCAACTTCTTCGTATTTGGTTTGATCGAATTTCTGTTTCAGCCAGTCCAGCTCGACATTCCATACCCGGGCCCAATGCTCCCAGGCACCTTCAGCCAGACCGTAATAACCCGGCAGACTGTTAGAAACCACACCGAAGTCGGTGGCTCCCTGAACGTTGTCATGGCCACGGAAGATATTGGTTCCACCACCGGAAACCCCCATATTACCCAGCGCTAACTGCAGAATGCATAATGCGCGGGTATTACTGTTACCCACGGTATGCTGGGTAATGCCCATACACCAGATAACCGTACCGGGACGGTGTTCGGCCATGGTTTTGGCGGCCTGATAAACATCCGCTTCCTTGGCGCCACTGACTCTTTCGACTTCCGCCGGTGGCCAGTTCGCCACTTCCTTACGGATCTCTTCCATTCCATAAACACGCTGATCGATAAAGCTTTTATCTTCCCAGCGATTTTCAAAAATGTGCCACAACATACCCCAGACAAACGGGATATCAGAACCACTGCGGATACGAATAAACTGATCCGCATGGGCGGCGGTACGACTGAAGCGCGGGTCGACTACAATGATCGGTGCACCACGTTCTTTACCACGGAAAATATGTTGTAACGAAACCGGATGAGCTTCGGCCGGATTGGCACCAATGATGAAAATTGCTTTTGAATTATGAATGTCATTATAAGAGTTGGTCATTGCACCATAGCCCCAGGTATTGGCTACCCCGGCAACAGTGGTGGAATGACATATCCGTGCTTGGTGATCGACGTTATTGGTGCCCCAGAATGCGGCAAATTTGCGGAACAGGTAAGCCTGCTCATTGCTGAATTTTGCAGAGCCCAGCCAGTAAACCGAATCCGGTCCTGAAGTTTCTCGTATGTTCAGCATATGTGTGCCGATTTCTTCGATCGCTTGATCCCATGACAATCGTTGCCATTTGCCATCGACTTTTTTCATCGGATATTTAAGACGTTTGTCACCGTGACCATGTTCGCGGACCGATGCCCCTTTGGCACAATGCGACCCCAGATTGAAAGGATGATCAAAACTTGGTTCCTGACCGATCCACACACCGTTTTGCACTTCTGCAGTGACACCGCAACCTACGCTGCAATGACTACAGACACTGCGTACCCTGGTGATTTCGCCTTCATCATAAGCCGGCTGGCGGCCTTCAGCCGCGTCTGCTTTTTGAATCATTGCGGTAGGCAACAGACTCATAAAGGCTGCGCCACCCGCAGCAATACCTGAACCTTTCAGGAATGTACGACGGTTAACGCCTGATTTATCACTGCGAATAGCTGCCGGATCACGTTTAGTCAGTTTCATAGCGTCAGTCTTTTAAAAGTCAGCACGCTGGTAGTAAGTCTCAACATGCTCAGTATGTTGATAACCTTTTGCAGCGGGAGCAGGTTTAGCGGGAGTTTCAACTGCTTGTTTTGGGGCGGCTTGCAGCGTATTTGCTGTCAGTGCCAGTGTCGCCGTTCCACCAATGGTGGCAGTCAATTTGTGCAGAAATTCTCTGCGGCTATTTGATGGCTTTGCAGTCATGATTTCTCCGGATGAAATTCAGTGCATTGACAAGCAAGAGGTTGTCAGCGTCGACAACAAATTTGAGTGTTAATTATCGCGCAGACGACATGAGTGTTCAAGGATATTCGCCCACAAAATCAAACTATTTGTCATTGTTCGAGGCGTTGAAGTTCAGCTTCTGTAAAATGTTTACCCAATAATGCCACCCCGCCGTAAAAAGCAGCACTTTTGGCTTTCGCCAAGTCAGTAAAGAATTTGACTGCCCAGGGTCGTAAGTGCGTATTAAAAAAGGTTTTATCATCTATGATTGGCGTGCCGTTAGCTGTCAGAATCAAACGCATCACATCACACTCCCCGGCGATATGGTCTTCCGGCTCCGCTTTGTCCTGTTGCCGCTCAAGTCCGAGTTTGCCTAAATCTATGCGTAATTTTGCCAGTGGCTTTTCATTTAAAAAGCCGCTCTGATAATACGAGCCGTAAGGAATAACCTCACCTTGCGCCAGACCGATAAACAATAATTGATATTCATCCGCAATTTGTTCGGCATTGTATTTTCCGGCAGCTTCTACCAAAGCCTTCCAGCCCTGCCCCAGAGGACTTTCAGGATGAGTAACCTGCAGACTGACAATGTTATCCAGTAAATTCTGTTGTGGCGGGGCCGCCAGCAAATTAGCTAATAAGGCGTATGTTTGGGCACGCCATTGAGTTTCTTCAATATCTTCCACGCCTATCAACCTTTTTTGAACATTGCTTTTACACGACAGTCTTCACACATTTTCAATTGCTCCAAAGCAGCGCCCTGGAACATGTGGTGATCTTTTAATTTTTCGGTAATGGTATCGATCATTTTCTGTGTGGCAAATGGTTTTGCGCAACTGATGCAATGAAAAATCGCCTCTTCATGCAATACACGTTTTTGGCGTGCCTGATCCCGCTGATAAAGATAACGAGGTGACAGCGTGATGGCATTTTCCGGACAAGCCGTTTCACAAATACCGCATTGCACACATAAATCTTCTATAAAGTTGAGTTGCGGCTTGTCCACCCCATCAACCAAGGATCCCACCGGACAGACCGATACGCAGGACATACATAAAGTACAAGCCTGTTTATCAACCAGAATCTCACCAAATGGCGCGGGCTTTTCAAGTTTAATTTCTGCCTGTGGTGCCGGGGCATGTTCGTATAGATGGGATAAGGCCAGAGTACTGACCCGCCGTTTATTATCCATACCGGCAAAACGACCCGGAGCAGCAGCATCTGTTTTGGAAAGTTGTTTAAGATGAGTTTGTAATGCAGTGAAATCATTGCCCTGATGCCAGTGAATTGCAGCCGGATACCCCATACCGTTCAATAATTCATTGCTTAACTGCATTTGCTGCTGTAATTCCAGCCAGTCATGATCGTCGTGGGTCAGTGCATCCCAGACTGTAACACCACTGGCACCATAAGCTATGGCAGCCAACCAGAAAGGCATACTCAATGCACCAATTTCTTCAATCGAGAACGTAATCACATCATCAGTGAGTTCATGACCGCGCATTTCCAGCAAGGTTTGTGCATTGGATTCATCATGGATCAAAATATGCGGTGGCAGGCTTTCCAGTTCATCATATTGCTGCAGCATAGAGCGTAACCGTTCGAGACTGACATCCAGCGTCGGCAATGCGTAATTCATTGCCCCGGAAGGGCATACCGCCACACAGCTGCCACACCCCTGACATAAATTGGGATCCACTCTGACTTCATCACCAGCGTGGCTCACAGCCTCGGCCGGGCAGGCTTCAAGACATTGATTACAGCCATTAATACCACGTCGGGAATGGGCACAGATAGTCGGTTTGTATTGGAAATAGCGTGGTTTATCGAAAACACCAATCAAATCCGGTAACTGCTGTAAGGCTTCTGCCAATGCCTGTTGATTATCACCCGGTGCAAAATAGCCTAAAGGCGAAACTTTCTGTTTGAGAATTGACGAGTCACTCAAATCCAGAACCAAATCGAATCGTAACGTTTGACCAGAAATAATCGCATCAAACTCACCCAGCCAGCCGGTTAAACCAGTCAACTCACCTGCTAAAACCGAAACTTCTTCAGCACTGACAGTCGCAGCATCACTCACTAACGCAGTTATCGTTAATGTCTGACAATGTGGAGCTACGGCAGAAATCGCCTCGCTACTGCCGATAATTAACAATCTTCCACGGGATTCAAACTCAATCAATTGCACAGGATGAATTTCAATTCGACCTGCTTCCAAAACCACGTTATGCAATGGGTTAATCCTCCTCGTCGCGAGTATTTCGCGGTTTTGCATCTTCATCCTGTAAAGGATTTTCTGTTGAATCTGCTGTTGTTGACGGTTCAGCTGTTTCATCTGCTTCCAGCTGACGCTCCAGCATGCGCTTCATCTCATGCGTCACCACAGAGCCTAATCCGGCAAAAGCATGATAGTTATAGTCGTTTTCGTATTCTTCAAGGCCGTCAGTTTTATTAAAGCCCGGTTTACGAAATAAATCTCTTAAAGCCTGCTGCCTGGTTTCAGGATCCACGTCATCTCGTTGCCAGATGGGTAACTCAGCGGGATCTTTTGCTACTGCCGGTTCAGATGGCTCTACATCAGGTGAGTTCTCAACGGCGTGATTTGTCAGTACTTCAGACTGTTGTTTGCGGCGAGACCAGCGCGCCAGGAAATTTTCGGATGCTGATTTTTCTTTCATCTGGCACCTCCATCTTTATCTTTCCAGCGTTCACGTCGGCGTTTTTTAGGTGCTTCCGGGGCATAGTGGTAAAGTAGAAACCGTTCCAGCCAGACACATAATTCATCCGGCAATGGTGCTTCCAGTACCTGATCGCCAGCTTCCATATACGAAGCCGCCTCATCGAAATCCACGGTCAGTAAAACGGGTGATAACTGGTCATTTTCCAGGCGCCCGATAAAATAGATCTTGGCCTGTTCAGACATCAGGTTATGGTAGTAACTTTCACAATAATGCCGAAATAAACGCAGATGCAGATCGGAATAATAATGCAGCTCGCCTGATTCCTGCGCATTGGACAATTGCGTTTCGCTGAGGCCTGGCATCACACCGAGCAGAGACCAGGAATGACTGGCCCAGCGGTGCTGACTGGCTTTTTTCAGCAATACGGCAGTAACGGAAAAATGATCAGAAGGTAAATCCAGCATCTCTATCAGGCATTGTGATTTAATGCCAAACAGGATAACAAATAACCGAGCTTTTTACTCGGCTACTTCGACCGAACTGACTTTTTGTAATCCTCTCGGCAGCTTGTGACCGCGTTTTCCGCGCTCTCCTGCATAGTGTTGCAAATCAGCCGTTTTCAATGTCAGATGACGACGTCCGGCATGCAGCGTCAGGCTGTGATTTTCCGGGACCAATGTGACCGATTGCAACCACTCCTGCCCGCTGCTAAAGCGAGCCTGCGGAATATTGATAAGCCGTACGCCTTTACCTTTATTTAATTCTGGCACTTCACTGATCGGGAACACCAGCAAACGACCATCACCAGCAGCTACAGCCAGTTGCTGTGGCGTCTTGGTATCCAACACCAGTGGTGGCAACAATGCCGCTTTCTCCGGCAGATTAAATAGGGCTTTGCCCGCTTTATTTTTGGCCAGTAAATTATCAAAGCGGGTCACAAAACCATAACCTGCCGTATTGGATAGCAACACCATCTGATCATTTTCGGCAGCAATTACGGCAATAAACCTTACTTCGGGGGCAGATTGCAAGCGCCCGCTTAATGGCTCTCCCTGCCCTCTTGCTGATGGCAAGGTATGCGCCGCCAGAGAATAACTGCGTCCACTTTCATCCAGAAACACCACTTGCTGATTACTGCGGGTTTTCACCGAGGCCAGATAGCGATCCCCGGTTCGGTAATTTAGCGATCCCGGATCCACATCATGGCCTTTGGCAGCACGCACCCAGCCACTGGCTGAGAGCACAATAGTTAACGGTTCTGTCGGTAATAACTCGGTTTCACTGAGCGCTTTGGCCGCATCACGTTGTTTGATTTCACTGCGCCGATCATCACCATATTTTTCAGCATCGGCTGTCAACTCTTTGCGGATCAACGATTTCAAACGGGTTTCCGAGCTCAGTAATAATTCCAGTGATTTACGTTCCTTGCTGAGCTCATCCATTTCGCCTTTGAGCTTCATTTCCTCCAGTTTGGCCAAATGCCGTAAACGTAATTCAAGAATCGATTCGGCCTGACGATCACTCAGACTGAATCGGGCCATCAGCTCCGCTTTGGGATCATCTTCGTGACGGATAATGGCAATGACTTCATCAATATTCAGATAGGCGATCAATAAACCTTCCAGCACATGCATGCGATCCAGCACTTTATCCAGCCGGAACTGCAAACGACGACGTACCGTTTGAATGCGGTAGGTCAGCCATTCGCTGAGCATCTGCAGCAGATTTTTCACCTGCGGCCGGCCATCAAGACCAATCATGTTCATATTGACGCGATAACTGCGTTCCAAATCAGTAGTCGCAAACAGATGTGACATCAGACTTTCAATATCCACCCGATTGGAACGCGGCACAATCACCAGACGAACCGCCTGTTCGTGATCGGATTCATCCCGTAAATCCGCCACCATTGGCAGCTTTTTGTTATTCATCTGTGCGGCGATCTGTTCCAGCACTTTGGCACCGGAAGTCTGATATGGCAGTGCATGAATCACAATTTCATTGTCTTCGACTTTATAAGCGGCACGTTGGCGTATCGAACCATGACCTGTTTCGTAAATCCGGCGAATTTCTGCTTGTGATGAAACAATTTCGCCGCCTGTGGGGAAATCCGGTCCCTGAATTTCGGTTAGCAAATCATCTAATGTGCTTTTCGGTGATTTCAGTAACAACAGACAGGCATTGACCACTTCCCGCAGGTTATGCGGCAGAATATCGGTTGCCATACCCACCGCAATACCGGTGGCACCATTCAATAATACATTGGGAAGACGAGCCGGTAGCAGTTGTGGCTCATCCATGGTGCCATCAAAATTAGGCATCCATTCAACCGTGCCTTGCCCCAGCTCAGTTAACAGGGTTTGGGCATACGGTGCCAGACGTGCTTCGGTATACCGCATCGCGGCAAACGATTTGGGATCATCCATCGAACCCCAGTTACCCTGACCATCAATCAGGGTATAACGGTAGGAGAATGGCTGCGCCATCAATACCATGGCTTCATAACAGGCCGAATCACCATGCGGATGATATTTACCTAAAACGTCACCCACCGTACGAGCGGATTTTTTGTGTTTGGAAACCGCACTGAGACCCAGTTCTGACATCGCATATACAATGCGACGTTGCACCGGCTTCAGACCATCCGCCAGATGTGGCAGGGCCCGATCCAGAATGACGTACATGGAATAACCCAGATACGCTTTTTCGGTAAACTCTCTAAGCGGTTGCTGTTCCAGATCGTCGACTAATGCACTCATTTAAAATTCTCAGTTCAGATTAAACCATCAGCCAAATCGCCATGCTGTTCCAGCCAGACCTTACGATCCCCTGCCCGTTTTTTAGCCAGCAGTTTATCAAGGGTCATAAAGGTATCGTCATCAGCATCAATGGTCAGACGAATCAGACGGCGAGTATCCGGTGCCATGGTGGTTTCACGTAATTGCAAAGGATTCATTTCCCCCAGACCTTTAAAGCGCTGGGTGCTGACTTTGCCTTTGATTTTATCCCGTTCGATACGATCCAGAATGATCTGGCGTTCTTCATCATCCAGTGCATAAAAAACCTGCTTACCCACATCGACTCGATATAACGGTGGCATCGCCACGCAGATATGTCCGGCTTCAACCAATGGACGAAAATGACGGACAAATAAGGCACATAACAGCGTGGCGATATGCGCGCCATCCGAGTCAGCATCGGCAAGAATACAGATTTTGCCGTAGCGCAGACCGGTAAGATCATCCGACCCCGGATCAACGCCTACTGCCACAGCAATATCATGAACCTCCTGGGAGGCCAGCACTTGGGAAGCTTCGACTTCCCAGGTATTCAGAATCTTTCCACGCAGCGGCATAATGGCCTGAAATACCCGATCCCGACCTTGTTTGGCACTGCCACCAGCAGAATCCCCTTCGACCAGAAACAGTTCGGTACGTGAGGGATCCTGTGACGTACAGTCCGCCAGTTTACCTGGCAATGCCGGGCCGGACTGAACGCGTTTACGCACCACTTTTTTGGCTTGTTTTAACCGTGACTGTGCATTGCTAATCGCCAGTTCAGCAATCTTTTCGCCATCTTCAATATGGTGATTAAGCCATAAGCTGAATGAGTCTTTTACTGCACCTGCAACAAACCCGGCACATTGTCTGGAGGACAAACGTTCTTTGGTTTGACCGGAAAACTGGGGATCCTGCAATTTAACGGATAACACGTAACTGCAGCGTTCCCAGATATCCTCAGCAGAAAGTTTGACACCGCGGGGCAGCAAGCTGCGAAATTCACAAAATTCCCGTAAAGCATCCAGCAGGCCGGAACGCAAACCGTTTACATGAGTGCCGCCCTGCGCCGTAGGAATCAGATTGACGTAACTCTCCGCAATCACTTCGGCTGGTTCAAGTTGCCACATCAATGCCCAATCGACTTCTTGATTTTCATCGGCAAAATGGCCAACAAATGGTTTCGCAGGCACACATGGCAAATCAGTCATCGCATTGGCGAGATAACTGTTTAAACCATCTTCATAACACCAGCGATCATTCTGTTTTTCGGCACCACTTAAATCTTCAAAGGTAACCACTAAACCGGGACATAATACCGCTTTGGCTCGTAAAACATGACGCAGACGTGAGACGAGAAACTTCGGTGCATCAAAGAAACTGGTGTCCGGCCAGAACCTGACACTGGTACCGGTATTTTTTTTGCCAACCGTCCCGGTTTCGGTTAAAGGCTCAACCAACAGACCATTTTCAAATGCAATGCTATAGCTGATGCCATCACGGCGAATATTGACTTCCAGTCGTTTGGATAAGGCATTAACAACAGAGACACCGACACCATGCAGACCACCTGAGAAACGGTAGTTTTTATTGGAAAACTTACCACCGGCATGCAGGCGGGTCAGAATAACTTCAACACCCGGCACACCTTCTTCAGGGTGAATATCCACCGGCATACCGCGTCCATCATCAATGACTTCAAGCGAGTTGTCAGGATGCAGGATGACTTCGATATTTGTCGCATGACCGGCAATGGCTTCATCGACGCTATTATCAATGACTTCCTGAGCCAGATGATTCGGTCTTGTGGTATCGGTATACATGCCGGGTCGTTTTCTGACCGGGTCCAATCC
Source organism: Methylophaga sp. UBA2496 (assembly GCF_002341635.1). Lineage (NCBI taxonomy): Bacteria > Pseudomonadati > Pseudomonadota > Gammaproteobacteria > Thiotrichales > Piscirickettsiaceae > Methylophaga > Methylophaga sp. UBA2496. Next base: position 556,941 of record NZ_DDOK01000004.1, read on the forward strand.
CGTTAGAACCTCAATTGCCGAAGCGTCGTAGATATTGGTCATTTTCTCTTAGTCAAAAAAATCAAGTTGCCCGAAGGTTAGCAGGATAAAAGCCGGATGTACAAGCATCTAGAGCACGGCGATGAAATAACTAAGCTTGCATCACATATAATTGCTATCTAATATTAGTAACAACTAATTATAGAGAGAAACAACATGAATACAGATAAAATGGTTTTTGCTTTGGCTGGAAGTTTTATCCTGATAAGTTTATTGCTTTCACAGTTGCATCATATTTACTGGCTGTGGTTCACTGCAGTTGTGGGTATAAATATGCTTCAGGCAGCTTTTACTGGTTTTTGTCCGATGGCAAAATTGCTCAAAAAAATTGGCCTGTCACAAGGCAACGCATTTTAATGACCCGACGTGGAGCAAGGTTATGAATATTCGGCAGATAGTTTTTATCCCATTTCTGTTTTTTGCCTTTTCAGTTCAGGCTGATGACGCAAAGGAATTTAAAACTCAGGCTAATCAGGCGATAAAAGAATTTGCTGAAACGCTCAAATCCGCATTGATGTTATCAATGCAAACCGATGGTTCTGTAAAAACCATAGGGGTCTGCAAGGATATTGCTCCTAAAGTAGCTCAGCAGGTTTCAGCAAAATACAATCTTGATGTGAGTCGCACCGCACTGAAAGTAAGAAATCCTGAAAATAAGGCTGATGAATGGGAAGCCAGGGTGTTGGGGAATTTCGAAAAACGACTGGAAAAAGGCGAAACGGTTAAAAAGCTCACATTCAGTGAGCAGGTTGATAACGATGGCATTAAGCAATGGCGACTGATGAAGGCTATTGGCACTGACCTGGTCTGCATATCCTGCCACGGAGAAAAAATACCTGACCCCATAAAGGCAGAGCTGAAAAAACTGTACCCCGAAGATCAGGCAACAGGATTCAGTGTCGGCAGTGTCCGCGGTGCGTTTACCGTGAAGGAAGGTTTACCGGCAGATTAACGTTCTTTAAGGTCGATAATTTCGCTACGGCCTTTTTGCGTCAAACTGAGTTTATCTTCACGGCATAACCAGCCTACAGCCCGCTGAAACGACTTACTGTCCAGAGCACATTCTGCTGCTAATTTAGAGGTGCTTGTGGCGCCATTCTTTTTGAGATACTTCCAGATTTCCCCTGCGGCATCACCAATAATCTGCTGCATATTAAACCTCACATTATTGAAATAACTTCATTACCTAATCATCTGATAATTCATCACCTGATTTAGGGCTTGTTGACTGGAATGCTTCATTGCATATTTTCCCAGGCTGTAATAATTTGCTGACAAGCCTGTTCAATCACAGATCGCGGTGCTGCAATATTCATGCGCATAAAACCACTGCCTGCATCACCAAACATCACGCCTGGATTCATCGCCACACCAGCCTGCTGAACAAAAAAAGTTCGCAGTTGTTTGTCATTCAGCAGCAAAGCCTGACAATCCAGCCATATAAGATAGGTCGATTGTAATGGCAACACCCTGATTTTGGGTAAATGTACAGCAAAAAACTGTTTTACCCACTCATAGCTTTGTTGCAGGTAAACCAGTAACTGTTCCAACCAGTCATCACCATGCCGGTAGGCAGCGATGGTTGCTTCAATACTGAACGGATTGGCAGCACTGACATGCCAGGAATTAAAAACCGATTCAATTGCCTTTTTATGCTCGCTATCCGGCACGATCAACATCGACATGCCCAGCCCGGCAATATTGAATGTCTTGCTGGCTGATACCGCAGTCACAATGGGCACATCCTTTGCCAGGGATGCCAGCGGAATATGCTTGTTGCCGGTAAATACCAAATCCGCATGAATTTCATCACTGAGAATGATGAGTTGATGTTGTCTGGCGATATCGAGGAGTTTCTGCAGTTCAGCTTCGCTCCAGACACGCCCTCCGGGATTATGCGGCGAACAGAGCAACAGCATTTTTGCGCCAGAAGCGGCTTGTTCAGCCAATTGATCGAAGTTCATCTGGTAATAATCGTCCACCAGTACTAACGGATTTACGACCAGTTCGCGCTGTGTCTCTGTGACGGCTGAGAAAAACGGAAAATAGACCGGGGGCTGAGCAATAACCTGCTCATGCTTTTCCGTGAGCGCCATAATGGTGGCATGCAATGAAGGCACTACGCCGGGACAGATCAGAATATGTTCAGTGGCAATATGCCAGTGATGACGACGCAGAAACCATTCCTGAGTCGCCTGATACAGGGCCGCTGGATATTCACTATAACCGTACAAAGGATGCTCAGCTCTGACTGTCAACGCCCGGGTTACGGCCTCAGGGGCAACAAAATCCATATCAGCCACCCACAGAGGAATCGCATCCTCCCGGCCAAACAGTCGCTGGCGGGCATCGTATTTAAGACTATACGTGCCGCTGCGATCTATTTTCTGATCAAAATCAATCTTCGACATGTCGACGTTCCCAGATAGTCACCTCTGACAGAGTATGCTGGAATTTACGTCGGGTTTCACGGATAACAAAGGGTTGTGAAAATGGACCATCAATCAGCTGAAAGTGTTTTTCCAGCACGCTTTTGATGCCGTCCAGTGTGGAAAAGCTTTCTCCGTCTTTTTTGAAACCACCCAGCCAATTGGCTTTATCCGTGTGTTCTTCCAGCCATGTATACGGCGAAGCCAGCACCAGCAAGCCACCCGCATTAATCCGTTCATGTATCTGTTTTAAAAATAAAATCGGGTCATACAAACGGTCTAATAAATTCGCTGCCAGCACTAAATCATAATTGCTGTATACCGCTTTGAGATTACAGGCATCCCCCTGCATAAAATCGACTTTGTGAGCTGTCTTTTCCAATCCAAAATTCGCCAGCCGCTGTTCACGGTAGAGTAATAAATCACCTTCATCGGCTACAGCATAGCGAACGACACCATCCCGTTTGAGCTGGACCCCCAGATTAATCAGGCGTGCCGAGAAATCAATTCCTGTTACCTGATCAAAATGCCTGGCTAATTCGAAACTGGCCCGTCCCACAGCACAACCCAGATCGAGAGCACGTCGTGATGGTTTGCCAGACATTTTTTCGATAGCTAACCGAGCAATGGCTTTTTGAAAGTTCGGCACATCAAAATAGCTTTCACCGTAGTGGAACTCGGCATATTCTGAGAGCATTTTGTCGGTTTCGTAATTTGAATCGAGATTTACCACCGGGGCCTCTGAGACCACATAGCGGAAACCGGCATGTTGGAAAAAGTGACGTCTGAAAGCATAACGTGATGATAAACGCGTTTCATTACCACAGGAAACCCAGCTGCCGCCTTTGATCAGATTGTGTTTTCCATCATAGGTTGGTGTGGTGAAGTCATCATATAAGCGATGAACCTGGGATCCATCAAATGGATAAATCGGTGTTTCGGTCCATTGCCATACATTCCCCCTCACATCATAGAAATCACCCTGGGCGAAATGATTGACCGGACAGGAGGAGGCAAAATGATCCAGATGAATATTTGCTGCTGCCGGCGTTTCGTTCAGCTCTTCGAGGCCTGAAACCTCGACCAGACGATACCATTCATCTTCAGTAGGCAGGCGCACGGTTTCACCGGTTTGTTCAGCCTTCCATGCACAAAATGCCTTGGCTTCATGGTAGTTGACTTCTGCCGGCCAATCCCAACGCATCGGCACCACCTCGGCCATTAATCGCAACTGCCAACCTTGATTCGTTTTTATCCAGAATGTCGGATATTCAGCTTGAGTAAATTCACGCCATTGCAGCCCTTCTTCCTGCCAGTAATGTCGCTGCAGATAGCCGCCAGCTTCAACAAAAGCTAAAAACTCCTGATTACTGACCAGATACCTTGCAGCCTTAAACGCTTCTACATCAGCTTGATGCTGACCATATTCGTTATCCCAACCGTAATAAGCATCATCAAATGATTTTCCGAGACTAACCGTACCGGCTTCCACTTGCAAAAGTGCGTTTTCAGGAGCTGGTCTGGAAATGTCACATGCCAGCCAGGCCGCATGGGGTTGCACCCACTGTAATTGCTGTTGCCGGATTAATACCGATGACGTTTCCAGATGAATCTGTTCATGCTCAATACCCATCATGATTGCCCACCAGGGATTTTCCCAATTTATGGGCAATTGCAGCGGTGCTGTTTGAATAAGTTGATTTACCGTTTTTTTTACCTGTTGGCGATAGGCTTTAACTTCCGCTACTGTCGGCCAGTCATAATGTGCATCATTGAGATCATCCCAGCTCATTTCATCCACACCTACAGCAAACATCGATTCAAAACGTGGATTGATTCGTTGCGTTAACAAGCCTGCCAGTAACAGTTTATTAACAAAAAATGTTGCTGTATGACCGAAATAAAAAATCAATGGATGACGTAACGGAATACTTTTCTGGTAATACCCATCGTCAGATTTCAAGGTATCAAACAGCGATTCATAACGTTCGAAGTTGGCATTGAAATAGGCTGCAAGTTCCGTCCGAACGGCTGCTGGATCTGTTGTATTTAAGTGCGGAGTACGCAAATACGTGGCTTCTGAGTGGGAAAAAGATAAGGCTTTTTCGGCAGTCATTGGTCAAAAATCCCTTTGAGGATACTTATGAGAGTTTAGGGTCTGTTTATCTTCCGTCTCCACCACTGCTGGAGACGGAAGATAAACAGACCCTTTTGACTTATTTTGTACGAATTGGTTTCGTGTAAAGCGGATTATAGCTGAGCAGTAAGCCAGGCTGTTTTTGCAGACAACTCTACCGAGCAACTCCACTTATAGGCCAGATTGATGGTTTCCGCACAGGCATACACACCATGCCCGCGAACAATGACAACTTTATTTCTCGCCAAGCCCTGAGCTACAGCCAACGGTGACTTTTCCACATATTCAGCATAGTTAATCGTAATAACCGGTACGCTGGGAAAGTAATACTGCCCTTCAAAATCCAAAGGAATAAAGTCTTTACCATTCATCGTCATTGCAATGGCATGTGGCCCATGGCTATGAAAAATGGCTTTCGTTGCCGGATTATGCTGATAGGTTGCCAAGTGTAGCGGCGCATCAAGCGAAGCGCCATCACCAATTTGTCCATCAACATCACATGGCACCAGCATTTCCGGTGCGAGCGTGTCTGCGCAACAGCCTGTAGGTGTCACCCATATCTGGTTGTGCCAGCGGAAAGACGCATTACCACTATGTGAATCATTGCAACCATACTGACGCAGCCACCGATAATGTTGAACCAGCTGCGCTTTCAGTTCGTTCAATGCGGCTTCAGGCATCTTCCTTATCCGGCCTTGTGTTCTGGAGATGTCTCAGCCATTGCGACGCCTGATTACGTACTTCCGAGTAATTCAGCGCACGGTTCAGATGTTGCTCGGATTGCTCCATGTTTCCCAAATGATAATTAACCATACCCGAAAGCATCCACGCCTGACCGAGCTTGTCTTCCGGTAATTTTTCCAGGCTTTGCTGTAAAGGCCCGGCCGCTTCAGGCCAGCTTTCCATACTGATGAAAACTCTGGCGAGTTTCAGATCGGTCTCACCTGAAGCGTCCATTGATTGCATACGAGCTAAAACCTGAGTGGCATTTTCATTTTCTCTGGCCGCTAACCAACTGTCAGCAAGCGATTCAAGGTTTTTGAAATTCCGTTCAATCACGCCATCATCCATAGATTTTTGTAAAAGCTGAGCAGATTTATAGGGAATATTCAGATATCGATACATATTCGCCAGGCGCAATACCGTGTCTTTGTCACCAAGATTCAGTCGCTTAGCCAACATCTGCACCGCCAGGGAGGTAAGTCGTTTTTCCTGTTGGGCGTAGAGAGCAGCCAATTGATCCCAATAGGTTTTATTCACTGGAAACTGCTCAATGAGAATTTCCAGCACGTCTATTGATTGACTGTATTGCTGCATTTCCATATGCGCCGACAGCTGCAATCGATACCAGTTTTCTTTGGGTGATTTATCTCGTTGGATGGCGACTCGAATCGCTTCAACAACTTTGGTGAATTGATTGATTTGATAATACGCCGTTGCCAGCAGAACATAGGCACTGCTGTTTGCCTGAGGTTCATCCTTTAACCAGGCTGTCAGCAAATCAATGCCTTTTTGATAACGTCCATCTCCGATTAACAGCTGAGCAAGATTGTAGCGCAGATTATGAGTCACATCTTCAGGTAAGGCATTGAGTGCTAATGCCTGTTCAAACTGTTCTGCGGCCTGCTTGTATTGTTCCGTTTCTGAATACAAATAACCCAGTGTTTGCAATACTACCGCCCGTTCGTATGAGCCTGACTCTGTCTCACCAATCAGCTTTTTCAGATCCGCTTCAGCCTGCCGATACTGTTGCTGCTCCATTTTTTCCTGAGCAGCACTCAGCGCTTTGTAGGTTTTTTCGGTCAGTAAATAGTCATCTGCCAGCACTGAAAATGGCCAGATAAGACTACTCAGTATGATCATCACAGCGAATTTATGATTCAGTATTTTCTTCATTATCTGGCCAGCTTAAATTCAATTTCCTGGGTTGCCCGACGTTCAACCGACTCACCATCAACAACTTTCGGTTTGAACTTCCATTTGAGAATGGCCGTCATCGCCGCATTATCAAATACATTCTCCGGGTTGGCAGACACCACTACGGGATCTTTTACCCTGCCATCACGGGTTATGGTAAAGGCTACGGTCACCACACCTTCAATACCGCGACGCTGAGCAACACGTGGATAATTCGGTGGAATACGTACCAATGGCACCACTTCATCATCCATTTGTGGGCCTTGCACCGGACTGGGTGAAGGCGCTGGTGCCGGCTCGGCACTGAAATCCCCCAGATAAGGCTGACCGGCAATATTCAGCGGCACATCAATTCTCGGCATGTCCATTTTGGGTTGTTGAACATCAGGCTGCGTCATTTTTGGCGCAGTTGTGGGTGTTGGCGGTGGCGGCTCTTCCGGCGGTGGTGGTTTTTTCGGGATCTCACGCTTTATCGTCTCAGGTGGCGTTTCTTCCTGTTTCAGACGCACAAAGTCCAGTACCAGCATTTCATTATCATCGCGATAAAGACTGCTGTCAGAAGTGGTCATCTCTTTCATTAAAGTAAACAGACCATAGTTGACCACTATCGCCAGTAATAATCCGATCAAGATACGCATAGTCGATGAGTCTCCGCGACTAGTCTCGTTCAGCAGCAATTGAGACATTCGCAACTCCTGCCAGACGTGCCTGATCCATGACTTCAATCAATATACCGGTTTTCGCATTTTCATCCGCCAGAATAATCACCGAACCTTCCGGGTTTTCAGCATACATCCGTTCCACATTGGCACGTACAGCACGGCGATCGATCTGTCGTTGATCCATCCAGATTTCATCATTTTCACGAATCGAGATCAGGATATTTGCACGCTCTTTCTCCACCGCTGTTTTAGCCGATGGACGGTTTACATCAACACCGGTTTCCTTAACAAACGAGGTGGTGACAATAAAAAAGATCAGCAATATAAACACCATATCAATCAAAGGTGTCATGTTGATTTCAGCTATACCGCCACTTTGACGGCGGGAATGTCGTTTTCGCATAAACTTTCCTAATCTCTGCGTAGGGCGTCAGCCACGTTATTAACTTCTCGGGCAACACGCTGTTCCAGCTGAGTAATGAAATAGAGCCCTGATAAAGCAGTCAGCAAACCGCCCATCGTCGTTATCAATGCCACTGAGATACCACCCGCCATACCGCGAGTATTACCGGTTCCGAAAACGGTCATCACATCGAAGGTCTGGATCATGCCGTTTACTGTGCCTAATAATCCCAGCATCGGTAATGCAACGGTCAGCGTTCGAATCAAAATCAGAAAGCGCTCCAGCATCACCTGGCTTTCAGCAATCATGCCCTGGCGGATTTGCTGGGCATACCAACTGGCCAAATCGTCACGCTGGTGCCACTCATCCATCATCTTGCGAACTTCACGTGGATGCAGGAACCAGATAAACACATAGCGTTCAATGATTAGTGTCCACATTAAAATCGACGCCAGCAAAATCAGCCAGAGCACTGTGCCGCCGCTTTCCATCAGCAGCTGTATCTGAAAGAAATTATCCGTCACGGTTCAGAGTTTGTGTTTCAGCGTTACGAGCAACAATCGCTGCACTCTCTTCATCAAGAATTTGAATCAAACGATTACTCTTGCTCGATAAAGCGCTATGAATTAATAAAATAGGAATCGCTACTGCCAAACCTAACTCGGTGGTCACCAAAGCTTGTGAGATACCGCCGGACATCAGTTTCGGATCACCGGTCCCAAACAACGTAATCGACTGGAACGTTTCGATCATGCCGGAAACCGTTCCTAACAGACCCAGCATCGGTGCTACAGCAGCCAGAATCGCCAGTGTCACCAGCCCCCGTTCAATACTCGGTGTTTCCCGGAGAATGGCTTCATCCAGTTTTAAAGAAAGCGTTTCTACATCCTGAGCAATCTTGTCGCTGTATACAGACAGGATTCGGCCCAACGGATTTTTCAGATTCAATTCTTTGGATTTTTGCTGCTTGCTGACGCCACGCTCCAGCCGCATCAATGTCACAAAACGAATCAGCGCAATCAGTAAACCAATTGCACCCAAAATCAGAATGATATAACCAATCCAGCCACCTTGTTGAATACGTTCACGCAAATCAGGTGTTTGCACCAGTAACGCCATAATTGCACCGCGAGTCGGATCAACCACGACTGTCTTCAACTCACCTGGATCACTATTTTCAAATGCTTCAATTTGATCGCGTAAGCGCTGTACCGGCTGTCTGGCTAATTCCACCAGATTACGGTTTTCAGACATGTAACGCAGAAACTTGCCATCACTGAAAGCAGTAAACACACCGACACGGGTCACATCGCGATCTGCCACTTCCCCGTTTGCCGTGATGACCTGGGCTGGAAACTGTTCCACTTTGCCTGAATGGGTCATTTCGTGTTGCAAGACTAACCACAGTTCACGTAACTCATCGATGCTCGGTTGTTGTTTTCGTTCGCTTAACTCTGTCAGAAATGCGATACGTTCCGGATACTGCACACTGGTCATTGATGATTCAATAACCGCCCGGCTGTCATTGGCCATTTGACGAACTGTGCCAAATAATTCACCCAGCGAACCGGAACGTTCCTGCAGCAAAGATTCCTGCTCGGCTAATTTGAATTCATTCTCTTCAAACGCATCATTGAGCCGCTCTGTTCGGCGTTCTTCAGCAGCTAAATCTGCTTTGGCCTGCTCCAGCAATTGCGCCTGACGGTCACGGGCTTCAAGAAACTCGGCTTCCCGCAAACGATTCTGCTCTTGTTCAATGACACGTTCACGCTTGACTTGATCAAGTAACTGGTCGAGATTGACAGGCTTTTCCTCTGCCACAACAGAGAATGGCAAAGCCATTAAAAAAATAATTATCGTTGAAATACTTCTCATTGGATCGCCTCTGGCGTTCTTACCGGCAGGGTTAATAAATCGGGTGGTAATTGCTTACGAGCTACTTTCAGACCTTGTACAACGGACTGAATGGATTCTCTGGGGAGCTGTTGCCAGCTTTTTGATTCCTGATCCCACATACCCGCCTCGCGTTGATCCAGTGTCAGGTAATAAAGACCTACGCGGCCTACGCGCAGGAAATCAACGGTACGATTGCTATCACCTGCGACCAGTTCACCCTGATAGGCTTCCAAAGTACGACCGTATTCAGTTTCAACCTGGTAGGCTTCCAGAATACGACGGAATTTTTCAGACAGCGTTACATCAGCCCGGTTCATCATTGTTTTTAACTGTTCAACGCGGCTATTACGTTCTTCAGGTAAAAATGGGCTATCCAATTCAACAAACTGTTCTATCACATCCACCATTTTGATCATTAATGGCACAATATCGCGTTGCGTTGTATCGATATTGGCTAACTGCGCTTCAACTGACAACAGTTCTTCCTGTTGAGATGAAACAAGCTGTTCAAGTTGACTGTTATAGGCCGCCAGACTTTCCTTCTGATTCAAAACACTGCGATACTCCGCTAATAATTCGCGGGTTTCATCATCCAGATTGTCAATTTGCTGCTGGGTACGCTGGGCTGCGGTATCGGTTTGCACCTGTTGGTCAACAGCTTGATCTAATGCGCCAGCATTGGTGAATGAAGGCACCAACCAGATGCCTAGCAGGCAACATAGTCGGCTGAAATTAAAATGCATAAAATTTTCCTTGTGTTACCGGATGTCGGCGGTGGAAATGAAAGCGACATCTTATCAAGAGAAGACGCACAGTGGGAAGTCTAAATGCGATCTCTTATCATTTAGACGTACGAAGATGAAAAAAGTGCAAAAAAAGGCAAAAAAAAAGCCAGACCGATTGGGTCTGGCTAAACCTTCATAGAAGGAGAGAGAAATATAAGACAATAGAAGCTGAACATTCCTATGGACTTGTGATACAGCTTACTGAATGCAAGCCCATTCGCCATGAGCGACTTCTCCTTTTAAAACGGGAATATGTTCCTTTTCAAAAACATACAAGTAAAACAAGTTGTTAGGACGATAAACCATGGCTGATTGCAAAACGCATCAGTTCCGCTGTTTTATTAATGTCCAGCTTGCCTTTTATCTGGGTCAGATTATTCGCGACAGTTTTGTAACTGATGCCTAAAACGTCCGAAATTTCGTTCATGCTCTTACCTTCGCCCAGTAAGCGTAAAATTTCCAATTCACGCCGCGACAGATCACTTAGCGCACTGGTACCGGCATCAATGTTCAACATTGCCAGCTGCTGGGCCATATCAGGACTGAGATAAATTTTACCTTCCAGCACTTTACTGACCGCTTCGACCAGATGATCCGCTGCATTGTTCTTGGTGATGTAACCTCGTGCTCCGGCTTGCATGGCCCGAGAGGCAAAGACCGGATCCTCATGCATGCTGAACATTAATACCTTGGCGGTATCACGGTTGGCCCGAATGCGGCGTAATACTTCAAGACCGCCCACACCGGGTAAGGTGATATCCAGTAACACCATATCCGGATACAGTTCCTGAAACATCCGGTAACCTTCTTCACCGGTCTCAGCCTCTACGACTTTGGCCGAGGGAATTTGCTGAATTAACTGCCGACAGCCGGCTCTGACAATCGGATGATCATCTACTACCAGGATTGTGATACTTGGTTTCATTTTTTATTTTCACTCTTCATAGGGATCATTACCCTTACCTGCAAACCCTGACCTTCGGCAGTATCAAACGCGATTTTACCACCTAACGCCGAGACCCTCTCTCGCATACCGATCAAGCCAAAGCCTTTTACGGCAGATGTATCCAGCCCTTTACCGTCATCGGTGACCGTTACCTTTATATATTGTTTTTCGCGCTTTACTTCAACCCGTACGTGACTGGCTTCAGCATGGCGAACACAATTGGTTGTACATTCCTGCACTACGCGATACACCGTCACTTGAAGCGTATCCGCCAGACCGGTGAAATCGCCAACAAAATCCCATTCCCAATCAATTTCCGGTTGCCGGTCACGCCAGTTATGTAACATATCACGCAACGCTTCCACCAAACCCAAATCATCCAGTGTCATCGGCCGCAAACGACTGAGCATTTTACGCACCAGTGATTGAATATGGCTGGTAATCAATTTAACCGAGCTGACTTTTTCTTCGACATCCGGCAATTTATTTTCAATGGCAATGCGTTCAATTTCAGCCAGATCAACGCGTATACCAAACAAACAGGGTGCCAGCTCATCATGTAATTCACGTGCCAAATCGCGTCGTTCAGATTCCTGTAAGGTCAGCATGTTTCCTGCCAGGGCATGGTTTTCAGCCATGGTGGTTTCCAATACATCGGCCATATGATTAAAGCGAATCTGGATCGGTTTTAATTCTTTGGCACCGCCGGTATCCACCCGCGCATGAAAATCGCCTTTTTCCAGGTGCCCCAATGCATCGGCTAATTGTTGCAATGGCCTCAGACCATGTAATAACGCCAAATAGATCAGGCTGGAAATCACGGTGAGGAAAAACAAACCCAAAAATAACAAGGTTTCCATATCGCGCCAAACTTCGGTGACTTCATCGCTGGGATCGGCTTCCACCACCAGATAACCATAAGATTGACTGCCCCGAGTGATAAGCCGTCGGAAGGCGACCGCTTCCGGTTCCATCAAACGGATAAACCAGTCCGGTGCATCTGGTCGATTAGTGAATGGCACTCCTTCTTCATGGCCGATTAACGGTTGACCGTTCATATCTTCAAACCAGGCGCGGATGTGTCTTGTATGACGCACACTATCGACAATTAAGGTCACCCGTTCACTCAAATCATTGGAAAATCGCAATGTCGGCAAAGCGTTGATCAATAATCCACGCGCCAACTGAGTACTGGAGGCCATTTCAGCTGCGACTGCCTGGCGGGCATTCTGAATCATAAAATAGCCAGCGGCGACAAAGTTGAATATCAGGATCAAGGTTACAATGATCAGTAAACGCAGTTTCAGGCTCATGTCGGGTCAGTTATCTCGCTGTGATAGGCTAAGGCCTGTTGAACTTTCATAGCCGACATTGTTGTGACTATGAGAAATCAAATTGACCTACAATTATCGCACATCATCAAATCAGGACTCTGTAAATGCAAGCGCAAAGCAATCAACAACTTTTCCTTCAGGCTCAAAAACATATCCCCGGTGGCGTGAATTCACCGGTACGTGCATTCAAAGGTGTCGGCGGTGATCCGGTATTTTTCAGTAGCGCAAAAGGTGCCTGGCTCACCGATGTGGAAGGCAAAAAATATATTGATTATATTGGCTCCTGGGGTCCGATGATTGCCGGTCATGCGCATCCGCAAGTCATTGAAGCCGTTCAGCAAATGTGCGCAAACGGATTGGGATATGGCGCGCCCACCGCTATTGAAACCGAGATGGCCGACTTACTCTGTGAACTCGTGCCGTCTATGGAAATGGTCCGTATGGTCAGCTCAGGTACCGAAGCGACGATGAGTGCGATTCGTCTTGCCAGAGGCCATACAGGTCGTGACAAAATGGTTAAATTTGAAGGCTGTTACCATGGTCATGCTGACTCCCTTTTAGTTAAAGCTGGTAGTGGGGCATTAACATTGGGCGAACCTTCATCCGCTGGTGTCCCCAAAGCCATTGCAGAACACACCATTACCCTGCGTTACAACGATATGGAATCTGTCAATCAGTGTTTTGCGGAAATTGGCGATCAGATCGCCTGCATCATTGTCGAACCGGTTGCTGGCAATATGAACTGTATTCCACCGATTCCGGGGTTTCTCGAAGGCTTACGCGACGTCTGTGATCAATACGGCAGCCTGTTAATTTTTGATGAAGTGATGACCGGTTTCCGGGTCGCTTTGGGCGGTGCACAGCAGCATTATGGAGTTAAACCCGATCTCACTACGCTGGGTAAAGTAGTTGGCGGCGGCTTACCGGTAGGGGCTTTTGGTGGACGCAAAGATGTGATGCATTCGATTGCGCCTCTGGGTCCAGTCTATCAGGCAGGTACCTTATCCGGTAACCCGGTCGCTATGGCCGCTGGGCTGGCCACTTTGAAACTGGTACAACAACCCGGTTTTCATGATCGCCTCAGTCAACAGACTGCCAAACTGGCCAATGGCTTGAAACAAAAAGCCGATGCAGCCGGTATTCCAATGAGTATTAATTATGTTGGTGGCATGTTTGGCTTTTTCTTTACCGAAGAAAACAACATTGAGTTTTTTGAACAGGTCACCCAATGTGATCAGGAACGTTTTAAAAGGTTTTATCACGGCATGCTGGATCGCGGTGTTTACCTGGCACCTTCTGCTTATGAAGCGGGCTTTGTTTCTGCTGCACATGGCGATGATGAAATTGAAGCCACTCTGGCAGCGGCAGAACTGGTTTTGGCGAGCTTATAAATGAATACGCTGTACTGGCATGATTATGAGACGACTGGCACCGATCCACGATTTGATCGGCCATTACAGTTCGCCGGGGTACGTACCGATGAAGATTTGAATATCATCGGTGATCCGTTGATGATTTACTGCAAACCGGCAGCCGATGTATTACCGCATCCAATGGCCAGTCTTATTACAGGCATCACACCACAGAAAGCACAACAGGAAGGTCTGACTGAGGCCGAATTTATCAAAACGATTCATCAGGAATTGTCTCAGCCGGGTACCTGTGGGGTGGGCTATAACAGTTTGCGGTTTGATGATGAATTTACCCGCTTTGGCCTGTTTCGTAATTTTTACGATGCTTATGCCCGTGAATGGCAAAACGGTAATTCGCGCTGGGACATTATCGATATGGTGCGCCTCACCCGTGCTTTGCGGCCTGAAGGTATCGAATGGCCCAATCGTGAAGACGGCCAGCCCAGTTTTCGACTGGAAGCCTTAACGGCAGCAAACGGGATTGAACATAAGGGTGCACATGATGCGTTAGTGGATGTGTATGCGACCATCGCCTTGGCAAAACTGATTAAAGATCGTCAGCCCAAGCTATATGACTATATCTATCAGTTACGCCGAAAACAGCAGCTCGCTCCGTTACTGAACCTGCATCAGGCGGATCCGGTTTTGCATACCTCACGCATGTACCCTTCTGAATATTGTAATACGGCATTGGTGGTGCCAATAGCCAAAGAACCCAATAACAACAATGGGGTGATTGTTTATGATCTGCGCCATGATCCCTCGGCGTTACTGGAGCAGGATGCCGATACCATTCGGCAATGGTTATTTACGCCCACTAAAGATTTACCTGAGGGTGTTTCGCGTCCGGCATTAAAAACTGTGCATATCAATAAGTGTCCGGTCATTGTGCCGGCAGCGACGCTGGATGATGCGGCTGCCGAGCGGCTGCAGATTGATCGGGAATTAAGTCATCAACATCTGCAACTATTACGTGAGGCGGGTGAATCATTACTGCAAAAATTGCAGGCCGTGTTCAGTCAGAAATCATTTGATGAGATTGACGATGTTGATGCCAGTTTGTATGGCGGCGGTTTCTTTGATGACAGCGATAAAAACAAAATGACCCTGATTCGCGAAGCAGCCCCAGATCAACTGGGCACGTTATCGATTCCTTTTAACGATTCGCGATTACCGGAAATGCTGTTCCGTTACCGGGCGCGTAACTGGCCCGAATCGCTAAATGAAAGTGAAGCGGAACAATGGCAACAGTTTTGTCGTACCAAATTAACCGCAACAGCATCGCCTGGACTTACCTTTGAAAAATTTAACGCCGCATTAGCGGAGTGTCGGCAGCAAGCGCTCACCAAAGCCCAACAGCAAACTTTGGACGACTTGCAACGCTATGTCACCGAGCAACAAAATGCATTAGGAATTAACTGAACAGATTGAACAGCCGCGTATGATTTACAATGTGCGCATGTCGACTACTGCCAAAATCCTGCTCACCACGCTTAATGCCCGCTATATGCACTCGGCATTTGGTTTGCGTTATTTATATGCCAATCTCGGTGAGCAGCAATCCGCCGCCGAACTGATCGAATTCACTATTCAGGAACAACCGCTAAGCATTGCTGAAAAATTGCTTAGCTATCAGCCTGAGGTTATCGGGTTCAGTGTGTATATCTGGAATGTTAGTGAAATTGAGGCGGTAGTTGGGCTGTTAAAATCGATTAAGCCTGAAATTCGTATTATTCTCGGTGGCCCGGAAGTCAGTCATTCACCTGATTTACCGAAGCTATGTGATCTGGCTGATTATGTGATTGCTGGTCCCGGGGAACAGGATTTTCGTGAGTTGTGCGAAAAATTACTGCAAGGTGAACACCCACAGACCAAATATATTGATGGCCGCGCCACCCCATTAGAGCAACTGGTTCTGCCTTATCTTTTTTACAACGATGAAGATATTCGTAACCGGTTGATCTACGTTGAAGCTTCCCGTGGCTGTCCGTTTAAATGTGAGTTCTGTTTATCAGCTTTGGATAAAACCGCGACGGCATTTCCACTCGATGCATTTCTCACTGAAATAGATCAGCTGTGGCAGCGCGGAGTGCGAAACTTTAAATTTATCGACCGTACCTTTAATCTGAAAATCACCACCAGCATTGCCATTCTGGAGTTTTTCCTGGAACGCATGAGCGATGATTTATATCTGCATTTTGAAGTGGTGCCGGATAATCTGCCGGATAAATTGAAATCAGTTTTACAAAAATTTCCGCCCAACAGCCTGCAATTTGAAATTGGTATTCAGACCTTTGACAGTGAAATTCAGGAACGTATCAGTCGTAAGCAAAACAACGATAAAAGCAAAGACAATATTCGTTGGCTGCGTGAACATAGCGGCGCGCATTTACACACTGATCTGATTTTCGGTTTGCCCGGCGATACGCTGGAAAATTTTGCAGACAGCTTTGATCAATTAATCGCCCTTAATCCACATGAAATTCAGGTCGGCATTCTCAAACGCCTGCGTGGCGCGCCATTGAACCGGCATAACGAACCCAGTGATTTACGCTTTAATCCTCTGCCGCCGTATAACCTGCTCAGCAGCCGTGAAATCAACTTTGCCACCATGCAACGGGTCAATCGTTTTGCCCGTTACTGGGATTTAATCGGTAACTCGGGACGGTTTATCAATACTTTGCCGTTGCTGCTTGATGAGCAACCGTTCTGGCATTTCATGACCTTGTCAGATCAGATTTATCAGCGTACTGGTCAAACCGCTAAAATTGCGTTGAAACGTCTGTTTGAACTGATTTATGTAGTGCTGACCGAAGATATGCATCACCCGGCAGAATTGGTCAAAGATCATCTGCGACTGGATTATGCCCGAGCTGGACTCAAAGGTCAGCCGGATTATGAAGCGCTGCCTACCTTAAATAAACCTGCCAAACTTGGTACAGCCAATAAACGGCAGCGGTTTCATGCTTGAGTTTTACAATCGGCCTTAGCTGGGAACTACATTTAGATGTTGGGTTTCGACCCTCAACCCAACCACCAAACTTTTTACAATGAAAGCAGTTTCAAGATCCTCCTAATCCCCCTGTTGTGCTGACGAGTAGCACAGTTTTGTCTGGATCACGGACAGCCACTGTTTGAGCAAAGCGAGTTTAGCTGGACGCCAGAGAAAGCGATCAACGCAGTGAAGCCGCAGGCCAGCACAAGGGGTGCTGTACGAGTTAAGAACATAGGTAACAAAAAAGTTCAGATACATAGGTAACACATTGTTTTAATCATGAGCATCAACGATGGAGGTGCTCATGCCTTGGCGAGATGTGAAACCGATGGAAGAACGTATTTTGTTTATTGCAGATTATTTACGTGGTGCGGGCGGTAGTTTCAGTGAGCTATGCCGACGCTATCAAATCAGTCGAAAGACCGGTTACAAGTGGGTACAACGTTATCAGAAGCAAGGGCTTGATGGTGTCACCGAGCTGTCACGTCGCTCCCACCACCATCCTGAAGCTATACCTTTTTCGATAAAACAGGCCCGAAAAAAATACAGGCGAGTCTTAAGTTGCGGTTCCCCACGCTGGAGCCTCCGTCATTAACGACAATTTATAATGTGCTCAACCGAGCAGGTCTGATTGATAAACGTCGCAAGCGCCAACGTGTAGCCCCTTATCGCGATCCATTTCAATCAGTGACAGCGCCTAATCAAGTGTGGAGTGTTGATTTTAAAGGTCAGTTTAAACTGGGCAACGGACAGTGGTGTTATCCCTTAACGGTTATGGACCACCATAGTCGTTTTTTACTGGCTTGCTGTGGTTTGGAAACGACGGCTACTGAGCCGACCAGGCGTTGTTTTGAGCACATCTTCAGAGAGTTTGGGTTGCCTCTGCGCATTCGCAGCGATAATGGTGTGCCATTTGCCAGTAAAGCGGCTGGCGGTTTGTCTGCGTTAAGTATTTGGTGGATAAAGCTTGGGATCCATCCTGAAAGGATCCAACCCGGCAAGCCACAACAAAATGGTCAGCATGAGCGTATGCATCGAACGCTAAAACAGGCGGTAACGCAGCCTGTCAGTGAGTCAATGGCCGCACAGCAGCAACAATTTAAAGAGTTCAGCAACCTGTATAACCATCAACGGCCACATGAATCTTTGCAACAACAAACACCAGCCTCTCACTACTCGGCATCAGGAAGAGCCTATCCTGAGAAGTTAATGGAAATGCACTATCCGGACTATTTTAGTGTGTTGAAAGTCACGCATACCGGTGTAGTCTATTGGGGCGGTGGACAAGTTTATGTGTCTCACTTATTACGCGACGAATACATCGGCATGGAGCAAGTCGCCGATGGCGTATGGGATTTATACTTCGGCCCCATCAGGCTTGGTGGTTTTGACCAACGTAAGGTTGGAGGTGGAATTACAAGTTATTGGACTATTCGGGTGTAACCCATGTAGTTGAATTAAACTGTTACCGATGTATGTGAATCGTACACATGCCTTTTCTTTTGGTTTGTTTTCTTTGGGCATGCAAAGAAAATGAACTCGACGTTAAGTCGAAAAAGTCAGCTTTAGGTTATTTATTCGTAAGCTCAACGCCATACAGCAAGCCTCGCAACTCACATTAAACATCATAAAATGAATTAAACTACCGCACTATGAACTCAGATCAATCATTTACTCCCAGCCCCTGCATTGGCAAATGCGGTCTTGATGCACAGGATGTCTGTCGTGGCTGTTTCCGGACAATGGATGAAATCCTGCGTTGGGAAAATATGAGTGAAGCAGATAAACAGTCCACCGTAGTGAACTGTAAAACAAGGCGGCAGATGCGCGCTCATGTTCATAGACGCGCTTAAAGAATTAACTTCGCCAGTGTTTTAAACTCAGCGTGGCTGGCATCGCCAAGCCATTCAAACAATACTGACTCCACGTTACTGACCACCACCCCAGCATGGCGCATCCGTTGTATTGCATTGTACTGATTGGCTTTTGAGCGTGAGCAGACACCATCTTCCGCCACATACACACTATAGTTTTCTGATTTTAAGGCTAAAGCGGTTTGCAGAACACAGATGTGTGTTTCCATTCCCAGCAGGATGACCTGTTTTCGACGTGTTGCAGCAAGTTGATAGCGGAAATCCTCAGATTGCATGCAGGAAAAACAGGTTTTTTCTATGATGTTGGTGCCGATCGGCAAATTATCCTGTAATGCAGACTCTGTTGGCCCCAGACCTTTTGGATACTGCTCTGTGGCAATGACCGGAATATTAAGCACTTTCGCCGCGGTCAGTAAGATTTTTATCTGATTGATCAGACGTTCACGCACCCCATCGGGCATGGCCTGGGCCAATTTCTGTTGTACATCAATTACCACTAAAACACTGTTTTCAGAATTTGCCATCATGGCAATAACCCCTCCTTAAGCTCTGGGTTCCAACCACTGATTAATTTGCTCAATATCATTCAAACTGACTATCCCGGCGGCTTGTTTAAGTCTTAACGTATTAACGACGTATTCATAACGGGAACGTGAGTAATCACGTAACGCGCTGAATAGCTCACGACGGGCATTCAGAACGTCTACTGTAGTACGCGTGCCAACTTGAAATCCGGCTTCAGTAGACTCCAATGCTTTTTGATTTGAATATACGGCCTGTTGCAGGGCATTTACCCGACTGATGCCAGACATCACACTGTTATAGGCGGCACGTGTCTGTCGCATAATAGCGCGACGTTGCTCTTCTTCATTTTGCATCGCCTCATCCAGGCGAAAGCTGGCTTCGCGGGTTCTGGAACTCACTACGCCACCGGCATATATCGGGATATTGACCTGTAAACCTAATATTCTCTGATGGGTTTTATTGCTGCCGCTCAGGTTACTGTCACTTTGTGAGGTATAGCCTTTCTGGGCCACTAAATCCAGCGTCGGATAATGGCCACTGCGTTCAAACTCAATATTCTCACGGGCAAGATCGACATTGCTGCCAGCGGCGAGTAAAACCGGATTCATCACAATCGCCTGCTCACTCCACTCATCAATACTTTCCGGCTCAGGCTTTACCAGTGGAGTGTCATCTTTAAGCTCAGCTAACTCACCAGGATATTCACCGGCTGTTTCACGCAATGCTTCACGGCTGTTAGCCAACAAATTTTCAGCTTCAATGACGGCCGCATTGGCCAAATCATAAGCAGCTCTTGCCTCACTGACATCGGTAATGGTTGCCAGACCGACTTCAAATCGTTGATCGGCCTGTTCAAGTTGTTTTTCAATTGCTTCAAGTTCTGCCAAAGCAAAACTCAGATCATCTTCTGCCCCCAAAACAGCAAAATAACGTTCGGCTACCCGAACAATCAGTTCCTGTTCAGCGAATTGATAATTGGCTGCAGCGCCTTCAATGGCAATATCTGCCTGACGTGACTGTACAAAATTATTACGGCGGTAAATCGGTTGCACCAGACTCAAGGTATAACCATGATCGTTATACTCACTGGTACCACCAAACCGTTGAGAAGAACTGTCTGTCCATACCTTGCTGTTATTCGCCACCATATCTACTTGCGGTAAAAAGGCTGCATCAGCTTGATCAGCTAACTCCCCCGTGGCACGTTGCGCTGCAGCCTGGGCCATTAATATCGGATCGCTTTGTGCCGACAAATTATAAATATCGACAAGATCCTGAACCGCCAGGGCCGGTCGACAAAATAATGTCGCAAACAAACTAACTACAAACAGCGCTTTCATGCTCAATCCTTAATAAACCTTCATACTGGAGTCGATCTCCGCCGCCCAGGCATTCATACCACCATCCAGATTTATGACGTCAGAAAAACCTAACTGTTCAAGATATTGTCCGACTTGAGCGCTGCGTTGCCCAGAACGGCAAATCAACACTATCGGACTTTCTTTCGCCATTTCAAGTTCACCCACATGTGCCGGAATGCTGTTCATTGGCATATGTTGAGCGTTTTCCAGCATGCCATTGGCAAGCTCATGCGCTTCGCGTACATCAATCAAAATGGCCTCCTGCGCATTTTTCTGCAGAAATTCATCCAATTGTGTTGCTGACATTTGTTTCATAACAAGATCTCTACATTAAAAGGTAAATTCAGGTTTTGTTTCAGCGTGCACCATCGGCGCCACCACTGTTTCAAATAAATTTTCGGTTTGCCATTGCCACTCATCTGAACGGGTAATGCGCTGCACCTGCATAGCAGGAGCCTGGCCTGTTATAGCCACTAAATGGCCACCGACTTTAAGTGCATGAAGATAGTCTTCCGGAACCTCCAGGCAACTGGCCGTCAACACGATCACATCGATTCGATCAGCCAACTTCCAGCCATGGCTGGCATCACCGCAATGTAACACCACATTTTGCACACCAGCGGCTTCCAGTCGCGAACCAGCCAATCCAGACAGTTCGGCAAAATATTCAATACTAATGACGTTTGATGACAGTTTGGCGATCAATGCAGTAAAAAATCCACTGCCCGTGCCAACCTCCAGAACTGTATTAGCAGGCTTTAATTGCAAGGCCTGTAATATCCTTCCCTCTTCCAGAGGTGTCCACATAAACTGACCACAGCCGATGGGCAGACGAGTATCTGAATAGGCCAACGACTTATAATCATCAGAAACAAATTGAGCACGATCAATCTGCTGTAATGCTTCCAGAACATCAGGATTAGAAACTTCATTGGGCCGAACCTGCTGCCAGACCATATTGGAATGTGCTGGACTCATGGTATTTGACATGGTGATTTCCTAGACATCAGATACTACTTTTTAATCAGCTAGGATATGACCTTTCCAGAAGTGGTGCAACCGCATCCATAATGCTGATATCGGTTGAACAGGCGCTAGTTTTCAGGAATGTTTAAAACAGATTACCAATACAAACAGGTGGCTGCGAATTTGAGCTGGTAAGCCGTTTAATTTTTGCTTCAACCGCGCTTGGTTGCTCTGTGAAACAATGGCTCATGTACCGATTCACGAGAAAAGCGCCAGCAGGCAATGACAACCGCCAGGGAAGAAAATACCAGAAGTACCCCAATATCCATCCAGATTGAAAAATCTGACTGGGCACCGGGAACAGCATGTTTTAATAAATCCACACCATAACTGAACGGATTAAACAGCACCACATAGCGCAGAATATCAGGTAACTGGCTGACCGGATAAAGCGCACCACTTAAGAAAAATACCGGGAAAATAAAGAAATTCATAATGACCGCAAAGTTATCCAGTGTTTTGGAAAATACTGCAATCAAACCGCCCATCGACGCACAGGCTACAGCGGTTAATAATGCGGGTGGAATTAATAGCAAGGCAATCTGTATATCAATCAAACCAATCAGCAATAGAATAACTAACAATAATAAAGCCTGCACCATAGCAGTTATGGTCGCAGCAATCAGTTTGGATAACACAATCCAGTAATGCGCCACTGGTGCAATCATCATCATGCGCATCACACCGAATTCTTTGTCATAGACCAGTGTTAATGCGGACAATAAAGCTGCAAATAACAAGGTCATCGCTAACACACCTGGCACCAAAAACTGCAGATAGCCTTCCTGCTGCGCCCCGCTTAACATACTGCCAACACCCGACCCAATGACCAGTAACCAGATCATCGGGCGCACCATTGAACTGAATAAACGGGCTTTTTGACGGAATAATTTTGTCAGCTCACGCCCAACAACGGCTTTAACCGGTAACCAACTCATGCTGCCTGCTCCTGTTCCGGTGGACAGACTTTCCAAAGATACACATCATTGAGATTCGGCTTACGCCAGCGCATGGCGTTAATACTGTTGCCCAATGCCTGTTGCAGAGAATGCAGATCAGTATCGGCATTTTTAATCAAAAAGCTCAATTGTTCATCTTCTATAATCGGTTGCCCAAACTTAGGCGTAAGCTCTGAGACGACATGCTCAATATCAGCACATTCAATTTCCAACACATACTCTGCCAGTTGTCGCATCAAATCTGTCGGTTTTCCCCCTTTTTGCAACACACCGCGCTGGATAAAATCCACGTGATCACAGGCCACAGCTTCTTCAAGATAATGCGTTGTGAGGAAGACTGTCATACCATGATCACGACGCAACTGCTCGACAAAACGCCAGATAGATCGTCGATTGGGTAAATCCAGGCCAATGGTCGGTTCGTCAAGAAATAGTACCTGGGGTTGATGCAATACGCCGCGGGCAATATCCACTGCCCGGCGTTGGCCTCCTGAAAGCGCCAGCAGTTTGGTATTACGCCGACTTCCAAGATTAAATACGGCTAATAATTCTTCGATACGTTCATTGGCTTGTTTTTTGGACATACCATAGAGTGCGGCAGCAAATTGCAGATTTTCGTCGACTGTCATCGTGCGATCCAAAGCCGAATCCTGAAACACCAGACCGACCGAACGGCGTATTGCCACTGGATCTGCCAATATGGATTGATTAACAATCCAGGCCTCACCCGCAGTAGGCGAAGTCATGGTGGTGAGCATATGAATAGTAGTGCTTTTGCCGGCGCCATTGGGGCCTAGCAGTCCGTAGCATTGGCCCGCTTTAACATGAAGATCCAGTCCATTTACCACAACGGCCTGACCATATCGCTTGGTCAGGCCGCTGGTCTTAATTGTTAGGGTCTGTTGATCTTTCATAGCCGCCTCTGTTGTGATTTAAAAAAACGCCACACAAGGCGTGAGCAATGTAGTTTGTGAGTTTCATCCATATATCTCTACCCTTTAGGGCTTAAGCTCAAAAAACGTTTAGCTCCATGAATGGAGTGATCGCACCGGTGCATCCTTGCACATCGTATGCAAAAGCAATGTCCGGAAAATTGCTTGTTCTGACGCTTTTGTAGTTATTCTAAATGAAAGACGAGTAAAGCTCCCGCGTACTGCCCCACGCCCCCTGACCTAACATCCATGCAGGCCACAAAGGCTGGGACACATTCCGACCACCTGCGTTGTAAATGATTTATGCAGAACCACTACATCACATTATCAACACCTTGTTGGAGGAAAAGCTCTTCCAGTAGTGGCGGCTATGAAACACCAATAGATATTTGCTCAGAACCCACTGATTTGTTTCGAGTTTTTCGGATTACGGAATACTAATGGTTTGGCAACTTCTGTTGGTTTTTCAGACTCCCTGCGACCCCGTTCAATCGCTTCATCGACCACATGACGATCAGGTGATTTGCTGCAAACCGGATCTGCCATGGCGGGATCGCCGGTCAGCATATACGCCTGACAACGACAGCCACCAAAGTCTTTTACTTTTTCATCGCAGCTGCGGCATGGCTCTTTCATCCAGTCAAAACCACGGAAGCGATTAAAGTCGTTTGAATCTTCCCAAATTTCCTTCACACTGGTATCGCGAACATTTGGCAAAGTCATGCCGGGTAATTCGCGGGCAGCATGACATGGTAAGGCCGTGCCATCCGGGGTAACGGTCAGGAACACATTGCCCCAGCCATTCATGCAGGCTTTTGGACGATCTTCATAATAGTCAGGAACGACATAGTAGATCTTCATATTGCCTTTTTGCTGTTCCTGGTACTCATGGGCAATACGTTCAGCTCTGACCAGCTGCTCTTTCAACGGCAATAGTTGATCACGATTATGCATCGCCCAACCATAATATTGCGTCGTGGCCAGCTCGACATAATCGGCATCCAGATTAATCGCCAGATCGAGGATTTCGTCGATTTTGTCGATATTCTGCCGATGCGTAACAAAACACAGCACCATCGGATAACCAGCGGCTTTAACCGCTTTGGCCATTTCAATTTTGTGTTGAAAGGCATCTGTCCCTGCAATCAGGTTATTGAGATCCTCTGAGCTCGCTTGGAAACTGACTTGAATATGATCCAGACCGGCTTCTTTAAAGGCTTTTGCCTTACTGGCATCCAAACCGATACCTGAAGTAATCAGGTTGGTATAGAAACCTAAATCACGTGCAGCTCGGATTAGCTCGATAATATCGGGACGAACCAAAGGCTCGCCACCCGACAATCCCAGCTGTGTTGCGCCCATTGCCCGGGCTTGTTTAAATACATCAATCCATTCCTCGGTGGTCAATTCGCTTTTGATTTTGGCGAAATCCATCGGGTTGGAACAATACGGACATTGCAATGGACAAGCATAGGTCAGCTCTGCCAATAGCCATAAAGGCTGCCGGATAGCATCACGTACATTCATCCCCAGAGCACCACCGGTGCTGCCGGGCGCTTTATTCTGCTCTGATCCAGTCGTTGCCATGTGCTTCCTCCAAAAACTGATAGACGTCATCGTCT
This sequence comes from Methylophaga sp. UBA2496, assembly GCF_002341635.1. Lineage (NCBI taxonomy): Bacteria > Pseudomonadati > Pseudomonadota > Gammaproteobacteria > Thiotrichales > Piscirickettsiaceae > Methylophaga > Methylophaga sp. UBA2496. Next base: position 582,195 of record NZ_DDOK01000004.1, read on the forward strand.
AAATCTGCGCCATCGAATGCGACTTTTAGTTCTGCAATCAATTCGCTAACGGTTTGTTTCTTTTCACTTATACGCTTCAAAATTTCGCCAGCAGCAGGATTTAGTTTGACCATGCCTTCGGGATACAACAAAACATAACAATCCTGCATGGGCTCCCATTGAAAGCGGTAACCTAATGCCAGTACCGGCACACTGTCTGCGTTAAATACGCGCTCTGTCATTTTTCAACATCCATACAATAAGGTGGGCGATCTTCAATATACGCCATCCACATTGCATCCAGCATGGTCCACAAGATATCCAGCTTGAACTGCAACAGATCCAGTGCACGCTGTTGTTTCTCGCGTGTATCACAATAATCCAGCGTGATCTGCAAGCCATGTTCAACATCACGCCGCGCTTCGCTTAAGCGTTTGCGGAAATAACGATAGCCACGCTCATCAATCCATGGATATAGTTCAGGCCAGTTATCCAGACGCGCCTGATGAATTTTCGGGGCAAACAACTCGGTTAATGAAGAGCCTGCGGCTTCCTGCCATGGTGCCCGACGGGCAAAATTGACATAGGCATCAATCGCAAAGCGCACACCGGGTAATACATGTTCATACGATGTCAGTTCCTGACGTGTCAGACCTACCGCTTCACCCAGTTGTAACCAGGCTTCGATACCACCTTCCTGACCTTCAAAACCATCGTGATCCAGAATGCGTTGTACCCAGTGTTTGCGTACTTCGGCATCTTCACAGTTGGCCATAATCGCCGCATCCTTAATAGGAATCGCAGTTTGGTAATAAAAACGGTTTGCCACCCAACCCTGAACCTGTTTCTGATTCAGTTTTCCCGTATGCATCAATTTATGAAACGGATGATTGATGTGATAAAACTGCTCTTTATCACGCAGCTTTTGTTCGAATTCTTCTTTTGACCAAGGTGTGTTGTCAGCCATCGTTTGCCCTTTCCCGATTGTTATAGCTCAATATCCATACCGTCGTATGCCAACTCGATTCCTGCGTTGTTGAGCACCTGACGTTCTGCCGATTCTTCATTAAGGATCGGGTTGGTATTATTAATATGAATCAAAATCTTGCGCGGACGTTCCATCGAATTTAAAAAACTGATGGTGCCGCCCTCTTCCGACTGATTAATATGGCCCATTTCCTGAGCACGTTTATCACTGATGCCCTCTTTGGACATTTCATCATCAGTCCATACCGTGCCATCCACCAGAACTACATCGGCATTACGCATAAATTCGAGTACATGATCTTCGACCACGCCCAAACCCGGCGCATAAAACACATTCTTACCCGTACGGCTATCTTCAACACGAATACCGACATTGTCACCTGGCACCGTATTGTGGCGATGAGGTGAATACGGTGGTGCTTCGCTTTTTAATGGCACAGCGGTAAATATAAGGCCCGGTGCTGCCGGGATGGTAAATGACTGTAAATCAGTTTTGATTTCATGCCAGTTGATGCCACGGAAATGGCCGAGAATATTAAATACCGGAAAGCCCGTAGTCAGGTCGCTGTGTACGGCTTCAGTACAGTAGATATCCCATGGTTTATTATGCTCGCGCAGAGTCAGCAATCCCGTAACATGATCAATTTGTGCATCAGTGATCAGAATGGCTTTGATAGCGGTGTCACGAACTTCTCTGGCTGGTTGTAACGCCGGGAAATCATCCATTTGTTTCTTGATATCCGGTGATGCATTAAACAGAATCCAATCAATACCATCGGAACTTATCGCGATCGAGGACTGTGTACGTGGGCTCGCTTTTACTGTTCCTTCTCGCACGCCCTTACAGTTATTGCAGTTGCAATTCCATTGTGGAAAGCCTCCGCCGGCGCCTGAACCCATGACATGTATGTGCATATTTCTCTTTCCTGTCGACTCTTTAGCAAATCACACTGATTTATTATGAATTAATCATAGTAACGTAAAGCAGTCTGATTTGCTGGCCGGTTGAAGATGCCCGGAGCATTTGCTCCGGACACATATCCGAACGTTAAAATTAACGGTTGCAGATATACATGGTGACTTCAAAACCGAAACGCATGTCTGAATATTCTGGTTTAGTCCACATAATAATTTCCTCTCTATAGGTTATTTATAACGCCGTCTGAACTATTCAGACGGTATGTGAATATTACGGCGAAGTAAGATAAGTAGCGTCAGCAATTAACGCCTTGGTGTTCAGGATTTTCCTGAATGGGTATCAGGAAAAATAGCCTGATTTAATGTTATGAAATTATTTAAATTAAGCAAAAAAAAAACCCGACATCAATGATGCCGGGTTCTTAATTTTACTTAACTGTCTATTTATTAACTATAGACTTTATCTTTAGCTGTATTACAGGCTAAATACGCTCAGAACACCACCCAGGTTAGTCCAGCTAGACAGTGCTTTGTAAGCACCAACTGCACCAAGACCGTCTGAGTCATTTTCCAAACTTGGGATAGCCATACCGATACCAGCCCAACCACCTACACCAGACAGGATAGAAATATACTGTTTGTTGTTGTGTTTGTAGGTGTTGACGTTACCGATGATGCCTGATGGAGTTTTGAATCTCCACAGTTCACGGCCAGATTGCGCATCAACTGCTTTTAGGTAACCTTCCAGTGTGCCGTAGAACACAACATCAGAGGCAGTTGCCAAAGCACCTGACCAGACTGAGAAGCGCTCTGGGTTTGACCAGACGATTTTACCTTCACGCGCATCCCAGGCAATGAAGTTACCCAAGTGTGTATCACCTTCTGGTGGGTACATGCTCAGAGTAGCACCAACGTATGGTTGACCCGCTACGTATTCAACTTCGAATGGTTCGTAGTCCATGCAAACATGGTTGGTTGGTACATAGAACAGACCGGTACGTGGTGAGAACGCTGCTGGCTGTTGATCTTTTGTACCCAATGCTGCAGGACAAACGCCAGTAGTGTTCACGTCTTCACCGTTACGTGCAGTAGAGTATTTCGCTACACGATCATGCAGACCGGTTTTCAGGTTTACGCCATTTGACCAGTTAACAACTGGATCAAATTTTTCAGCAACCAGCAATTCACCTGTTTCACGATCCATGGTGTAACCAAAACCGTTACGGTCAAAATGCACTAACATTTTACGCATTTGGCCTTTGATTTTTTGGTCTACCAGGATGTTTTCGTTTACACCGTCATAATCCCACTCATCGTAAGGCGTCATTTGGTAAACCCATTTCGCCATACCAGTGTCTAAATCACGACCCCACAAAGACATTGTCCATTTGTTGTCGCCTGGACGTTGTACCGGGTTCCAGGTAGAAGGGTTACCGTTACCATAGTAGAACTGGTTCAGGTCAGGGTCATAAGAATACCAACCCCAAGTGGTACCACCACCGATTTTCCACTGGTCACCCTGCCAGGATTTCAATGAAGAATCCTTGCCAACCGGTTTCAGCATAGACATGGTTTTTTCCGGGTCAACTAACATTTCTGCGTCAGGACCAGTGCTGTATGCTTTATATTTAACGTTACCGTCTAAATCATAAGCTTGTACATAACCACGGA
>NZ_DDOK01000004.1:586028-778126 GCF_002341635.1 Methylophaga sp. UBA2496
CCATGACCAAAGCATTACCTTCATGGCCACGTAAAACACCTGTTGAGAAAGACCACGCCATTTTCAGATCTTTAACGTTGTCTTTCGTGATTTGAGTCAGTTCGCTGTAACGCGTATTAGCGTAGTTACCAGCTGGCATAACCCAATTGTTTGCATTTTTTTGCATTTCGATGAGTTCATCGGCAGCGACCAGACCTGGTGCTGCTAAACCCATCATTGCGATTGATAATGTTTTCAGCTTCATAAAGTTGTCCTCTATAGTTTTTATCGTTCATGACGCCAGCGTTGCTGTTCTTTCATGAGGTTGTGACTTTATTCCGATTTTGCCTGAGAATCATTAGGAACCAATCACTCTGATATCGGGATTTTTTCCCGAGCAGGGAAGTTATTCCCATTATTCCTCAGTTTCATGCCTATAGAGGACTGAAAAATTAATGACTTTTTATCACGTTATATTTGATTGCAAGCCGCACTAACTCTACAGATGAGTGAAAGCCGAGCTTTTGTTTAAGCATCGTTTGATAGTTCGCGACCGTTTTCTGACCTAAATTCAGCGTTTCTGCAATATATTCCAGAGCATGGCCTTCTGCCAGCAACCGGAAAACTTCAAACTCTCTTACCGTCAACCGCTGGATTGGATCTTCCGATCCGGAAACACTTTGCAAGGCAATTCGTTGTGCCATTTCAGAGCTCAGATAACTTTTGCCATCCATCACCTGATGAATTGCCTTGACGATGTCTTCAGAATCGCCCGATTTAGCTAAATAGGCAGCGGCACCGGCACTCATTGATTGAACTGCCAGGGTAACGTTTTCATGCATGGAAAACATTATTACCTTTGCCTTGTTATAACGGACAAGAATACGTCTAAGGGCTTCAAGGCCCCCTATGCCAGGCATGCTCATATCCATAACCAGAATATCGGGATCCAGTTCTGTATACATCTGATAGGCCTGCTCGCCACTGGTTGCTTCACCGACGATATGCATATCATCATTTCGTTCGAGCATTCTGGCTAAGCCGGATCTGACTACTTCATGATCATCCGCCAGTAAAATTCGTATTTCATTTTTCATTCAGCAACACCTTGGGTTGGAAAGCTCGCAGAAACAGTAAATCCTTTACCGGGTGCAGTAGAAATATTAAAACTACCTGACAACGCTTCTACCCTCTCTCGCATTCCAGTTAAACCATAACCTTTATTAGAACAGCTGGGATGATAACCGTTTCCGTTATCACTTACACTTATATCTATAAAGTCGTTATTACAACGCAAATGCACGCCCAGGTGAACATTTTCTGCTCCCGCATGACGACTGACATTGGTCATACATTCCTGAATAATTCGGTATATCGTCAATTGCCTGGTTTCATCAAGCTGACTAAAGTTGCCCTCTAACGAGAGTTTAGCTTGATGATGAGGATGACGGATGACCCAGTCATTAAACAACTCCCTAACAGCACCTTGCAAGCCTAAATCAGTTAACTCTGGAGGACGCAACCGCTGTAACATGGAGCGGACAATGGTGGTCATGCGGCTATGCACAGAATCAATTGCTGCCGCACTGGTTTTGGCTTCATCCAGCGATACTGAATATTTTATTGCATTTAAATCAAACTGTATTGCTGTCAAATGTTGACCAATCTCATCATGTAATTCGGCCGATAAGCGCTTTCGTTCCGACTCCTGAATGGTAATCAACTGCTGGTTAAGCACGTCAACTTTCTGTCCTGTGTCGACATAACGTTGCTCTAACAATTTGAGTTGCTTATTCACTGCTAATAATTGATTCAATCTTAACAAGGCAAAGGGCGATCTTGTCTGCATTGATTTTTTGTTAGTCTTGGCCAGCATTTCTGATATAGGCCACAAAATCAACGACGCAAATACCGCAATCAGCAAGCTGCCAATAAAAAAGATAAGAATCAGCGGCATCAGTGACTTCTGGATATATGTCCGAATATCATTCCACTCGGCACTAAAACTTGGGCTAATCACAATATCGCCTAAATGCTGCTCGGCGAAAATAATCGGGGTGGTAATAATTTCTGTATGACCCAAATAGGCTTTTAAACTGTTTTCAAACCAACTTGGCAAACCGGTGGGTTCATCACGGCTGTCAGGATGGTTTGAATCAAGTAACTCGCCATCATTGGCTATTAATTCAATGTCTACATGAAGTAATTCACGAAGATCTTTCAAGTGAAATAAAGTGTGCCATTGAGATAACGGGAGATTATGTTGCGACAGCTCTAATTCGAGTCGTGCAACCTGCGCTTCAATGGCATAATTTGCGACTTCAGTGGATACATCAAGCTCATGATCAACTCGCAGACGAATGTCATCTAGCGTACTGTTCACACCCAAACCACACATGACGATGAATACCACCAAAATGATGAGATTCACTTGAAGAATTAAATTCACAAACTTAAAGATCCTTACAAAACCGCATTGTCAAAAATAGCACAATTATAATAATGGAAGGATGCAATGCAGCTTTAAACAATTCACAGATGTGATCATTCACGCATAAAAATAGCACCATACGCGCTGCTTATCGTTCATAGCCACCAGCAATGTCGTGATAAAAGCCAGGTCGCTCCGGGATGTTAAAGGCTAAAAATATTTTCGTTCAGTGACCGTTATTTTTGTCCGTTTCCCTGCGAAGCTTAAATTGAATCAGGCTTCCAGCAATCCACTACGAATAGCCAGTCTGGCTAATTCTGCAGAGTTTGAAACATTGAGCTTTTGTTTGATGTTGGTATGGTGGGTTCCCACTGTTTTGGGGCTTAAATTCAAAATATCGGCAATTTCATTAACGGTTTTCCCTTCCGCCAATAATCGAAATACTTCAAACTCACGCTGGCTCAGCACATCCAGCGGATTCTCCGAACCGGTTAGTTTTTGCATCGCAAGTTGCTGAGCAATTTCCGGGGCGATACACGTTCTGCCCTGTGACACCATTTCAACAGCTTTTAACATAGCTTCCGGGGCGCTGCGTTTCGGGATAAATCCCAAAGCTCCGGCCTGCATTGCACGAGTGGTAAAAACGCTGTCTTCATGCACGCTTAGCACCAGGATTTTAGCCGACGGTTCACGGGCAATAATGCGTTCAATTGCCCCTACGCCACCAATACCCGGCATAGAAATATCCATCACGACAACATTGGGATGGTATTTTGCGAAATCCTGAACTGCCTGTTCCCCTGATCCTGCTTCAGCAACCACTTCAAACTTGTCGCCATCTTCCAATAAGCGACGAAAACCAGCGCGAACCAATTCATGATCATCAACCAATAAGACCGTTATTTTATTAAGATTCATGGTGTACATTTACCCCCAATGGTATGGTGATGGTCAGATTAACACCTGAGCCTAACTGACTTTGCAGATCAAAGCTTCCCCCAAGACTTTGCGCTCTTTCACGCATGCCTAGCAAGCCAAAATCCACATCAGAGTGAAAATCGTTGACGACCATGCCTTTGCCGTCATCACGGATATTAATTGTTAACTGATCTGTTGTTTCGTTTTTATCACGAATCACTTTTACCAGAATATTTTCAGCATCTGCATGACGGACGGCATTGGTTAACGCTTCCTGTACGACTCTGAAAACAGTCATATTGGTGTCTTCGTCAAAGCCGTTTAACTGGCCTTCGGTAATCAGATTAAACTGGATATCAGGCTGCCGTTGTTGCCACTTGCTGATGCTTTCCTGCAGAGTTGCCATTAACCCCAGGTCATCCAGTGGACTTGGCCGCAGGCGGGTAATCATGTTGTGCACTACATCATAGATATGACTGGCAGTATCAATGATTGCCTGTGCACTTTGATAAATCTTTTTGTCTGTCTCTTCTGATCGATTACGAATTAATACCGCATCGGTCTTGATGGCCGTCAGGCATTGACCTAACTCATCATGTAACTCGCGAGCCAGATGGCGCCGTTCAGCCTCCTGAACCTGATTCATATGATTGGTTAATAAACGTGTTTCATAGAGTTGGGCACGGGCTTTTTCAGCCTGTTTATGTTCGGTGATATCACGCAGGGTACAAATCATACCGGCAACGCAGCCGTCATTTTCGGTCAGCGGCACGGTAGAGATTAATAAAGACAGTAACTCGTCATCATTACGCTTGAGCGTGGTTTCCAGGTTTTCCACTGACTCAAAACCATTTAATACTGAAATAATGCCATTTCGATCATGCTGGAATGGCATGGAGGCCAGAGATTCGCCGAGTAAATTGGGTATATCTGAAAATAATCGTTCGGCTGCTGCATTACAGAAAGTAATGTAGCCCGCATGATCTAATGAAAGTATCGCATCACCAGATTGTCTGACTAACATCGCCAAACGCCGGTTTTCGGTAGTGCTTTGTTCCAGAGCATCCCCCACCCGGTTAAAACTTTGACTGATCTGGTCCATTTCTTTCAGCGAAAAACGCGGCAAACGCATATGCAAATCGCCCCGCTCAAAGCCCGCCAGGGCATCCAGTAAACGTTGCAATGGTCTGATGACCCAACCCACACCCCAATAGATCATGAAAGCCACGACGACAAAAATGATCATTCCCAGAGCCATAATGGCGCGGATATCCTGCCAACGTTCACTTATTTCCTGCATCGGCGCTGGATAAATCACCATATGACCTGTACCAAAGCGCTTCGAAAGTGGAGAAACATCGGGGAACAATAACTTAACAAACCAGGCGGGAGGTTGGACCGTTAATTCTTTTTCGGGTGTGCCTTCAAACATCAAGCCCTGCCTGTCAAACAATAAAATATGCAGACTGCGAATTTCGCTTAAGGCTCTGACCAACTCATGCATATGCTCACTGACGCCGGTATCACGAGTCAACGGACCGCCCGCCAGCGTCACCGTAATAATGTGCGCCGTCGCATCCATCGTTGACATAACTTCTGCTTCAACAGATCGTTTGGCATTCGTCATGAGAATAGCTGCACTGCCTAACATCGACAGCAGCAGCAATATGGCAAAAAAAACATTAGCACGAAGCTTCAGACTCATACGACGGTGGTTTCCGCTGTGCCTTTGGATCCAATATTATCCACCCAACGTAAGCGGATAATGTCGCCGACTTCACCGGCCTCAAGTTGAAATGCAAAATACGGATTTCGCGAGGTGGCTGTACCACATTTGACCGTTAATACTTCTTCGTCGTTACGCCAGCAGCGAATATCCTGAATAAATTCAGCGGGTATCAACTCATCTTCTGCATTTTTGCCTCGCCCGGTATGCATGGGGTGAGCCAGTAAAATTCTCACCACAGTATTCCCATCCTGAAGTTTAGCCCGAATCCGGTCTCTGCTTTTTGTCGTCATTAAGCACACCCACCAATATCAATTTCGACATAACGACTGGTCCGATAAAGTTTATCATCGGCCCTAATCATGGCAATGATTTCCGAATCTTCGGCAACTTTAAGCATCGTTTTGAAAGGAAAGATCACGGCAGAAGTCGGCTCAAGTGCCATCGCCAGGGGAAAAGGATTTTTTTCAACCAGAAATGCCACACGCTGAATATTTTCCAGACTGGTGTGGATTTCAACCGGCACAGTGGCTCCGTTCACAGCGTAGGTTGGTGGTGAACCGATAGTAAACTGAATAGCTTCTTCATTTACTTCCTCCGCTTCTCCGAGGAAGGTTAAAATTGCATCTTCCAGGGTTTCGGCATTGAAAGCATCTTGTGGCCAATGGGCTAATAACACGCGTGGCAGCATCAGACCACTGGCGGCAACTAACGCCAGCGTTGAAGCAGAGATAGATCGTTTAATCAGTTGGCGACGTTGTTCGTCAAAATTATCGTTCATCGGACTTGTTCCATCATCGCAATATCAGTTTCAACCTGCCGTAAACGGGAACTGATTTTCGCTAATTCAAATTCATCGCCACGAGCATAATCCGCTGCGATACGCAGTTGATCCGCGGCCTGCATTAAACGTCCCGAGCTATGATAATGCTCCGCTAACCAGACATGTGACTGACTTTTCTGCCCCATATCCCCATAGGCCTGAGCCAGTAAACGATACAAGGTTGCCGAAGACTCACCAACGTCCAATTGGCGTTGCAGAATGGGTACAGCTCTACGAGGTTGATTGGCCCTTAACAAAGCCTGAACCTGTTTAATGGACAAGGCCCAGTCATCGGGATAAACCCGTTGAAAGTCGCTGTAGATTGCCAGTGCTGCGTCCATTCTTCCCGAGGCTATTTCCACATCTGCCAATGCTAAATGATAACTTAATCGGTTATCGTCAGAAGCAATTAAGTCATTAATTTCATCACGCGCCTGAGTCAGGTTACCGTTTTTTAATAATGCCAGTGCATAACCATATCGTGTGGCTGACATATCTTCATCGGTATTTTCCTTTAATTTATCCTCATAAACTTTAATCAGCTCACGCATGTTAGAGTTTGACATCACTCTTAACTTTTCACGCATCAGATAAAACTGTTCCTGATCCCTTATCTGCGGACGAGGTGTCAAATTTGCAGCACGCCCCCGTGCATCGGCAATACGCGAACCGGTTATGGGGTGAGTTCTTAGAAATTCAGGCACCTGGCTTCCACCATAAAAGCGCCCCGCTACTTGCAACCTTTCAAAAAAACGAGGCATTGCATGGGGGTCAAACCCTGCATTTACTAATGTTTGCATCCCCAGATTATCGGCTTCAGCTTCATGGGCCCGACTATAATCCAGTTGCATCTGCACATTCCCGGCCTGCACGGCCATAATGGCTGCAGAACCGGCACTCGGATCTGCCACCCCCAATAAAGCCGCCGCAATCATAGCAGCCGTCATTGGCACACTCATACGCTTGGAACGTTCAAAATTACGTAAAATATGCCGCTGGGTAACGTGAGCAATCTCATGCGCCAGAACTGAAGCTAATTCACTTTCGGCTTCGCTGGTCAGCATCAGGCCGGTATTGATGCCGATAAATCCCCCCGGCGCAGCAAACGCGTTAACCGACGTATCCGGCACCACGAAAAAAGTAAATGAACGGCCGGGATCATCACTGTTAGCGACCAGTCGATGGCCCAATGAACGGATATAGCTGTTCACTTCAGGGTCTTCTACCAGCGTGACGGATTGTTGTAAGCGCCAGTAAAATGACTGACCAACCTGATATTCCTCTATTGGCGAAACCAGTGCTCCGGCACTGTCACCCATTTCTGGCAATGCAATATCCAGATTTGCCTGAGCAATACCAGGATTACTCATTAATAAAACAAATATAGCGATCAGATATTTCATAATGCCTATAGACCTTGGCTCATTGAGACCGGTTCCGCAAAGACAAAAACACGACTAGCGTCTATTATGTAAACACAGCTTTTAAAGGAAATCAGTATGTCAGATTTTGATACAGAAATTGATACCTCAGGCTTAAACTGTCCGTTGCCAGTACTTAAAGCCCGCAAAATGCTTAATGAAATGACTTCCGCACAGCGTCTACGACTCATCTGTACGGATAGTGGTGCGCTAAAAGATATTCCTGCCTTTTGTAAAATGACGGGAAATCCGCTGATAAGTAGCGACGAAATCGACGGAAAACTGTATTTCATTATAGAAAAAGGGGCATGACATTATGGCCAAAAAACTCGCCATCATCGCAAGTAAAGGGACATTGGATGGAGCTTATCCACCATTTCTACTTGCATCAACCGCTGCGGCTTTGGGTTTTGAAGCAAAAATATTTTTTACCTTTTATGGCCTGCAACTACTTAAAAAAGACTTGTCATTGAAAGTCTCACCGTTGGGTAACCCGGCAATGCCGATGCCAGTTCCTGTACCAAGCATTGTGCAAATTATTCCCGGCCTGGAGGCATTTGCCACCTGGATGATGCAGCGGAAACTCAAAAAGAAGGGTGTGGCCAGTGTTGCTGAGCTACGAGATATTTGCCTGGAATCCGATGTTGAACTCATTGCCTGTCAAATGACAGTGGATTTGTTTGACTTTAAAAATACCGATTTTATTGATGGGATCAGTCATGGTGGTGCGGCCACTTTTCTGGAATTTGCCAGTGAAGCCGATATCACACTTTATATTTGAACCAGGCAATCTTTAATCACTGAACAGGAAGCCGCATTATGCAATTTGTCTGGAAGACTTTTTTAAAAGGCTTGGCTACGGTACTGCCGGTCACACTGACGCTTTATCTTATCTATTGGTTGGCCGTATCGGCAGAACGTGTGTTACGCCCGCTGATGATTGCCATTTTACCTTATGACTTCTACTGGCCCGGTCTGGGACTACTGGCTGCCATCGGCTTGATTTTTGTTATTGGTATCGCTGTAAATGCCTGGTTGGTAAAACGCCTGTTCGACATCGGTGAGTCAATATTAGATCGGATCCCCCTGGTTAAATCCATCCACGGTGCACTTCGTGACTTTACGCGCTTCTTCTCACGTGAAAAGCAGCAGGAAAACCTGAATCACGCCGTTGCCGTCACCATTGGCGGTGTGCAATTTATTGGCTTTCTGGTGAAAGAAGATGTCACTCATCTGTTGGAAATGGAAGGTGAAGAAAATAATCTGGTGGCGGTGTACTTACCGCTGAGTTATCAGATTGGCGGCTATACTGTCTGTGTGTCACGTGATCAGGTGAAATCATTGCAAATGTCCAATGAAGATACCATGCGCTGGATTCTGACAGCCGGTCTCTCTGATAGCGAAACCGAAACCCATCAACCTAAGATCATTGTTGAGAAATAATTTTTAAATGGTTTCTGACAAAGGACTGTCATTCTTTTCTTACGGTCCCTATGGCTACTACATTTTGGGGTTATTACTTTTCCCCGGCCTCAGCTTGGCTGAACCCGCTAACCAACCTTGTGATTCACTATTTTGTTACAGCAGTCAAAATCAAAACCTGCAATTTGAAACCGCTATGCGCCTGCAGTTTGATCACGGTGTTTTTGATAACGATGGAGAAACTGATTTTCAAAATGCATGGAATATTCGTCGTGCCCGGCTCTCAAGCGGCGCCCAAATAGGCCAGTATTTATCAATCGATTTCACCTATGACTTTGCCAGAGATGATCGCTCCGCTATTCGAAATGCATTTGTAAGATATACCGGCTCCAACAACAGCAGATTCACTGTTGGACATTTTAAAGAGCCCTTTGGCATGGAACGCTTGACCAGTGTGCAGGATTTGGCCTTTATGGAACGCTCTCTGGCCAGCCAGTTAACACCGCCCCGCTCATTTGGTATGGAGTTTCACAAACACACTTCGTATTGGACGGCTGCTGCCGGTCTGTTCACTACAGGCACCGAAAGCAGCGGAAATGATACAAAATTCGGTACATCTGCCCGCATCACATTTGCCCCTAAAAGCGATGCTGGAAGCATATTGCATTTTGGCCTGGGAATCGCGCATCGAAATACTGACGGCCAGCAAGAAATTCGCTTTCGTCAACGTCCCGAAACCAGAAACACCGATATCAGATTAATCGATACCCAAACCTTTATTGCCGATAGCTACACCTATATAGGAATAGAATCTGCCATCGCCCGAGGCCCCTGGGCATTGCAAGCTGAATATATCTATAGTCATATAGGAAAGGCACGAATCAGCAAAATAGAACCCGGCAATACTATTCATTTTAGTGGCTGGCATATTGATCTGACCTGGATTGTCAGCGGTGAATCACAACCTTATAACCATGAAAAAGGCACTTTCGGACGTTTAAGACCTGCGCATTCTATTCAACATGGTGGCTGGGGGGCCTGGCGTTTAGGCGTAAGATTAAGTGATTTGGATTTAACGGATCATCCGATTACCGGTGGCCATCAGCGAAACTTTACTATCGGGATAAACTGGTTACTGAATCAGAACATTAGTATCAGTAATGAATATGTGAAAGTCCTGAAAGTTGATGGTGGCGAATTTGCCAATGTATCGCCGGCTATTTTTCAGTCCCGATTACAGATTATCTACTGAATTTTCAGTGGTGTCCCCGACAGGAGTCGAACCTGTGGCCTTCCCCTTAGGAGGGGGACGCTCTATCCATCTGAGCTACGGGGACATCGGCGGCAATTATAACAGCACTCGCAAATCACTTTTACCCACCTTATTTTTTAAGCTGGGCGTATTTCTTTTTTCACCTGGATACGAACTGTCTGTTTAAAACAGGAACTGATAAGGTCTACACCACGATCAATAATATAAAATTGGTTATTGGCTAATCTGATTTAAACGTCAGGGCTACTAATTAAAAATTCGAAAGGTCAAGCAATGACAGAGACACGAAAATATTCATCCCAAGTGGTAGATGGTACTGGCAAAGCACCTGCCAGAGCGATGTTACGCGCCGTCGGGTTCAATGATGCTGATTTTCAGAAACCGCAAATTGGCATTGCCTCGACCTGGAGCATGGTCACGCCATGTAATATGCACATTAATCAGCTGGCCGACTTTGCCTGCGAAGGCGCTGACGAAGCCGGTGGTAAAGGGGTTATCTTCAACACCATCACCATTTCTGATGGTATTGCGAATGGCACGATTGGCATGAAGTATTCACTGGTGTCCCGTGAAGTGATTGCCGATTCGATTGAGGCTGTTGCTGGATGTGAAGGGTTCGATGGACTGGTCGCCATCGGTGGCTGTGATAAAAACATGCCGGGCTGTCTGATCGGCCTGGCCCGTCTGAATCGTCCTGCGGTATTTGTTTATGGCGGGACCATTCAACCTGGCGCGAATCATACGGATATTGTGTCGGTGTTTGAGGCGGTTGGAAAGCATGCCCGGGGGGATATGTCCTCGGCGGAATTAAAACAGATTGAAAAAACAGCGATCCCCGGTGCCGGCTCCTGTGGCGGCATGTACACCGCCAATACCATGGCTTCAGCGATTGAAGCATTGGGTATGAGCCTGCCGAACAGTTCAGCACAGGAAGCCATCTCTCCCTCAAAAGCAGCGGATTGCCGCCGGGCCGGCGCTGCAGTGATGTTTCTGCTGGAGCAGGATATCAAACCTACCGACATCATGACCAAAAAGGCTTTTGAAAATGCCATCACCACATTGATCGCACTGGGCGGTTCGACTAATGCCGTCTTACATATGTTAGCAATGGCGCATGCCGTGGATGTTGAATTGACGTTAGAGGATTTTGCACGAATCGGCCGTCAAGTTCCGGTACTGGCTGATCTGCGTCCCAGCGGCAAATATATGATGTCGGAACTGATTGCCATCGGTGGTATTCAACCTTTGATGAAAATGCTTTTGGCGCGAGGTCTGTTGCATGGCGATTGCCTCACGGTGACCGGCAAAACTCTGGCTGAAAATCTGGCCGATGTGGCCCCCTATTCTGCAGATCAAGATATTATTCGTTCATTTGAGAACCCCATCAAAAAAGACAGCCATCTGGTCATTCTCAAAGGCAATTTAGCCCCTGAAGGCGCGGTCGCTAAAATCACCGGCAAAGAAGGTTTACGTTTTACTGGCAAAGCCCGGGTATTCCACTCTGAAGAAGAGGCCCAGCAGGACATTATAAATGGCACTGTGGTAAAAGGTGATGTCATCGTTATCCGTTATGAAGGCCCTAAAGGCGGCCCTGGCATGCGGGAAATGCTCAGCCCGACTTCCGCCGTAATCGGCAAAGGCCTGGGCAACGACGTTGCCTTAATCACCGATGGTCGTTTCTCCGGTGGAAGCCACGGCTTTGTGGTCGGACACATCACCCCCGAAGCTTTTGATGGCGGCCCGATCGCGCTGATTGAAAACGGCGATGAGATTACTATTGATGCAGAAACGGCTGAAATAACCCTTCACCTGAGCGACAGCGAGATCCAAAAAAGACGCATGGCATGGAAACCTATTGCCCCCCGCTACACCCGGGGGCTTTTAGCTAAATATGCCAAAACCGTTTCTTCGGCATCTGAAGGCGCAGTGACGGATAAAAATTTATGAGCACAGAAACACAGACCTCAAATGCTTATACCTAAACGGGAATCATATAAATCGATAATTTTTATTAATAATCATAGATATAGATACTTTCCAATCCGTCAAACAGCGGTTAAGGAAAATACTGACCCCTAATAGGTAATATCCGCTGTTGCAACTGATGTCAGATGTTTAATATGTGAACTGTAGCAAATAGTTTTTTCTCTCGTTAAGGAGTTTCATCATGTGGACTAAACCAGAATACTCAGATATGCGTTTCGGCTTTGAAGTTACCATGTACATTTGCAATCGCTAAACGCAAAAATGCGCTAACAGAAAGCCCCTTCAAAGGGGCTTTTTTGTATCTGGTGTTTATAGGTGTTCTTTCAGTTTTGCAGAACGCCTATACTGCATTTGTAGAATATTTTATTTAACTAAGTCTTAACGAATATTGGAGAGCCGCGATGTCATCTATTCCGCAATGCCGCATTGAACAGGCAGGCTCCGCAACTGAGCCTTTTTTTGTTATCCGTCAGGATGTTGATGGAATACAAGAAACCGTGGATAAAAAGTTTGAAAGTCATCAGCAGGCGCTGGACTACATTCTGGCTCAGGGGTGGCAGGTTCAGCGTGACAGGCCAGCAGACTCTATGATTATTGCCTCCAGATTCCTAAAACCCTGATTGAGAGCTGTGTGAGTACACTATTCCTCTATAGCTACCACCTGAATTGATTATCAACCACTATAAAAAATCGGCTGAAGCCCGGTTTTTTTTGCAGTTACAGAACAGTTGAACCGAATCAGGTCTTGGGAACAGCGGCGGTTTTCAACATATCGATCATCGCTGCTGATGCACCAATATGCTCAGCAATTTGAATATGGACATCATGAAACCTGGCCCGGGTACTATCAACA
The DNA here is from genome assembly GCF_002341635.1 of Methylophaga sp. UBA2496. Lineage (NCBI taxonomy): Bacteria > Pseudomonadati > Pseudomonadota > Gammaproteobacteria > Thiotrichales > Piscirickettsiaceae > Methylophaga > Methylophaga sp. UBA2496. Next base: position 598,861 of record NZ_DDOK01000004.1, read on the forward strand.
TCATGCGGAATATCTTCCGTTACATGCCGTCCGGAATTTAAAAAGTATGGCAACACCGTAATGTGTGTTGCACCATCGTTTACGCAGTTTTCGATTCCATCCGCTATTAATGTATCTGCCAGTTCGAGAAAAGCGGCCTGAACAATATCATAGTGCTGAGCACATTCTGTTTTGAGTTTTTCGGCCAGTTCAATGACTTCGTCATTGGAACGCTGACGGCGACTGCCATGGGCAACAAGTAATAATGCTTTCATAATAAATATAATCCGCTTAGCGATGTGAATTGCATGTGAACACAATGCAGATCAAACCGCTAATAGTAAATGATGACTATCTAAATAGGATGGACAGCTTCGATCTGTGCCAGCATAATGCGGAGATAAGAAAGATTTCTATTTAAACCGAACAACAGACACGGATTCAAGGATAAGACATCTGTTAATAAAACTGCCTATGCAGGGAAGTGACGGAAGGGCAACCTTGATGGGGAACGTGTCTTGGCAAACCAATATGGTCGTCCTGACAATTTAAAGCCTTATGAATCAGCAAGGAGACTGAGTATTCTTAAGAAGACCAAAGAGGTATTGATCATTGATGATCAATCCACCGGCAGAACGATATTGGAAAAAATTATCCAGCAAATTGGTGACAATATTCATGTTACAGCGCTGGGTAACCCCTCCGTGGCGTTGGAATGGCTTGACCACCATGAGGTTGATTTAATCGTAACGGATTATCGTATGCCAGAAATTGACGGCATAGAATTTATCCGGCGTGTCCGCCAAATTCCAGCTTTACAAAGTGTGCCTATTATGATGATCACCGTCGTCAGTGAAAAAGCCGTGCGCTATGACGCACTGGATGCCGGGGCCACGGCTTTTCTGACTCGCCCTATTGATCAGATTGAATGCCGAACCAGTTGCCGTAATCTGTTGCAGATGCATGAACAGCATTTAATTATCGAAGATCGTGCTAACTGGCTGGCACGGCAGGTTGAAATCGCCACTGAACAGATTATTTTACGAGAAAAGGAAACCATTATCCGTTTGGCCAAAGCGGGAGAATACCGTGATGAAGGAACCGGAAATCATGTTATTCGTATGGCCAAATATTCCCGTTTTATCGCAGAAGCATTGGGCGTATTCGATGAACAGCAATGCGAAGATCTCGAATATGCTGCCCCCATGCACGATATAGGTAAAATTGGCATTCCGGACAGCGTTTTACTGAAGCCGGGCAAACTGGATCCGGACGAATGGGAAATCATGAAAACCCATACGACGATCGGACACGAAATACTCTCAGACAGTCAATCAAAATATATGCATATTGGTGCTGTCATCGCATTACATCATCACGAACGATATGATGGAAAAGGCTATCCAAATCAATTAAAAGGTGAGGATATTCCACTTATTGCCAGAGTGGTGGCAGTGGCAGATATTTACGATGCTTTAGTTTCCGAAAGGCCTTATAAAAAAGCCTGGTCCAATGAAGATGCCTGTCGTTACATAGAACAAAGTGCCGGAACACAACTCGATCCGCGTTGCGTACAAGCTTTTTTTGACCGAATTGATGCGATCCAGCAGATTCAGGCTGAATATGCTGATTAATATTGTTCTTTAATCATGAGTAACGCTCCCGTACCTCCTCAGAGTGGAAACTGGCTGTCACGACTGGCGGCCAACATGCCGAAAACAGGGGATACAGAGCCCGAACAGGCAATAAAAATCCGACTGACACTGGGTATTGCATTATTACTTTATTTTTGTGTGCCATGGGGCGTTGAGAAAACCTTTCTTGAAAACCTCGTCAGTTTACCCAGTTTAATTACACTGGCTTACTACTCGCTGGCAGTAGTCATTGCGGTAGCATTGTTTCTCAACCCCAAACCTTCACCGATTAGAAGGGTTTGTGGCATTTTGCTGGATCTCACTGCACTCTCCATCGTTATGCTGATTGCCGGTGAACAAAGCGTATTTTTGTTTGTTTTGTATCTCTGGGTCATTCTTGGCAACGGCTTTCGCTTCGGGGTGAATTACCTGTATATCTCACTGGTCGTTGGAATGATCGGCTTTACTATTGCCATTCTGAACGGCGAGTACTGGTTGCATCCACAGCATGAACCCTTTGGGTTCAGTCTTTTATTTTTATTGCTGATTATTCCATTGTATTCCGCTTTTCTGATCAAAAAGCTGCATGTCGCGATCGCCTTATCAAAACAGGCTAATGAAGCTAAAAGCCGCTTTCTGGCGAATATGTCGCATGAACTGCGAACGCCATTAAATGGTGTGATCGGTATTGCGGATTTAATGGCGGAGACGCAACTTAGCAAGCAACAGCATGATTTTGTTAAAATCATGAAGACCTCAGCACATACTTTGCTCAGTCTGATTGAAAATGTGTTGGATATCGCCAAAATCGAAGCAGGCAAGATATTAATCAGCGATAAGGCTTTCGATTTACACCAGTTATTAAACAGCATCATTGCTATGCAAAAGCCGATGGCGAACGGTAAAGGATTACATATAAATTGCTATATCGATCCTGCTCTGCCCTTTTCCATAAACGGCGATTTACAGCATCTGCGACAGGTTCTTATCAATCTTATTGGTAACAGTATTAAATTTACTGATAACGGCGCCGTTAAACTTTCAGTACATGAAATAAAACGTAAATCGAATCAGAATCTGTGGATCCGCTTTGAAGTGAGTGATACCGGGATTGGAATTCCACAGGAAGCGCTGCAACATATCTTTGATGATTTTACGCAGATTTCACCTGATACACTGAACAAGGGGGGAACCGGTTTAGGCACAACTATCGCCAAAGAACTGGTTGAATTGATGGGTGGTGAGATTGGCGTATCCAGTGAACTGGGGGAAGGTACGCTGTTCTGGTTTGAATTGCCTTTCACCGCCAATGAAACAAATGAATTAACTTTATCTGAGAGCCCTATGCTGATTTTAAGCACCGATTCACTGCACGACCTACTGAAACCCATTATTCAAGGGTGGTCGGTGAACTACCAACATGTCGACAGTACTGCCAAAGCTTTTTCAGCTTTGATTCGCGCGGCTGAAAATCAAATACCGTATCAAACCGTTATGCTGGATCAGGATTGCATGCATGAAATAGATCCAATCCAGTTTGCCAATATGATTCATGGCGAGCCCTTGTTAGCCAATACCGCACTGATTTTGTTGAACCCATCAGATGCCAGCAAGCGGGATCCCAGATTGCGCCATCATTTCATTTGCATTGTGCATGATGTTAAGGAAAAACCGGTTTTATTCAACGCCATCCACGCAGCCCAAAGCAATCATGCCATCCAGGATGAAAAAGTCATCACACTGGCAGAGCATTATGCGGCTCAGTCTTATGCTAAATCCTTAAATATTCTGATCGCCGAAGATAACCTGGTTAACCAGCAGGTTCTGCAGGGCATACTGTCTCATGCAGGACACACGGTATTACTTGCAAGTAGTGGTGAACAGGCGCTGGATATTCTGAGTCAACAAATTGACAGTATTGAAATGCTGATTCTGGACATGAACATGCCGGACTATAGTGGACCCGAAGTTATCCGTGCCATGCGTTATATGGATACCGGTCACGATATACCGATTATCATATTAACCGCAGATGCCACGCCTCAGGCAAAACAGCGCTGCCTGGAAGCCGGGGCCAATGAGTTTCTGACCAAACCGATTGATTCCCGCTCATTGCTGGAATCGATTGCCCGCCTGGCACTTAATAATCAGGAGCAGATTAAAACCCGCAAACCGGCTCATCAATCCTCGCTATCTTCGCAAAAATGGTGTGATCCACAGGTGTTAATTGAGTTAGCTCAGTTAGGTGGAGGAGAAGCCTTTTTACAGCTTTTATTTGATGGTTATAAAGAAGATGCGACAAAACATCTGCAGTTGATTCGTCAAGCGGCGCACGATGATTATCTGACCTACCGCGAAAGTTTACATGCATTGAAAGGCTCATCATCCGAATTAGGGGCAAATACTGTTGCAGAGCTTTGCCGTCAGGGAGAATCCTACAAACCCTTTGATATCGGCTCTGTTCAGGTATTACGCCTTACCGAAAAGCTGGAACACGCTTTTTATCAAACCCTGAGCGAATTGGAGACCGCCCTTAAAGATCAAGGGCACTCACAAAAAGCTGATCATTAATTCTGTGCTTCGCTGGTTGATTTAGCTGTTTGCCGATTGACCAGCCGCGTCATCATCCGGATATCCTTGCTGGTCAGGTTTAATGCTGCATCAGCCCAGACATTGGCAATCGCGACCAGCTCTTCATAGCTCACGGTATTACATAGATCTTTAATACGGGACATGGCTTTATAACTGTTTGGCGATTTTTTAGCCGCTTTAATATATTTGTACAGAGCCAGTTCGCCTTCACCTTTTTCGGCCAGAATATCGATTGCACCCATTTCATAAAGCTCTTCAGCAGTATAAAGCGCTCCGGACAGAATCATTTTCTCCGCATTGGCAGCACCCACTTTACGGGATAATAATGTGTAAGCTCCCATACCCGGAAACAGATTAAACAACACTTCCGGTAAACCTAATTTGACCCCTCGCTCGGCAATTATAATATTGCTCGACAGGGCGGCTTCAAAACCACCACCCAGGGCATCTCCCTGAATCAGACTAACCGTAGTCAGATCACAATTAAAGTGGAACATATTGTCGTAAAGGATATCCACACAATGAATGGCATAAGCCAGCAAGGCATCACGGTCATTTTTTTCAATCAGTGAAGTAAACAGATTTAAATCACCGCCCAGATTAAATACTCCGTCAACACTGGAACCAACCACCAGATAATCATATTTTTCCTGATTGGTTTGTTGCATCTCAGCTTTTACATTTGCCAGATAATCTGATAATTCATTTAGCAGGGTCGGGGTAAAACATGGGCGGGGAGCAGCATCCATCATAAACCAGCCGATTTTGTAGGTTGGGTCATAATAAGTGTTCAGATGTTGATATTGCTTTCCCTGTTTCTGGTCAAGACCAGCGTCATTCTCGTCTCTGAGTTTCACAACAGCGTTCATCATTTTCTCCTTAAAAGGGCTTGGGCTGCCAATCATCAAGTGACTGAAATCTGTCACTAAAATGGGTTCAATTAAGGATTAGCACGAAGTGTGCCGTTAATCACAAATTTTAGTTAGTGGAAGAGACTATCTGCATCAAAGCTTTCAAATGAGCCACACTGGCTTTGGCATTACCGGTCAGGTTATAACCTCCTTCAAGTACCGAAACAAGCCTGCCATCACAATGCTGTTTGGCTAATCGCAGCATAATTTGTGTCAGTTTAATAAAACCATGATCGGTGACTTTATAACATCCCAGCAAGTCATCCTCGCGGCTGTCAAAGCCTGCTGAGATCAGGATTAAATCCGGTTTGAATTTTGCCACAGCTGGAACAAGTTTTTCTTCAAACGCAGCAACAATTTCTGCATCTCCGGCCCCACACGGCAAATGCACATTTATATTAAAACCTTTTCCGGTGCCGCCACCTGTTTTTTCCGGAGAACCTGTACCGGGATATGCCTCTGCATCATGCGTTGAGAAAAACAGGACCGAAGGATCATGATAAAAAGCCCATTCAGTACCATTGCCATGATGATAATCCCAGTCGACAATTAAAATTCGCTTTAATTTATAGCGTTTCTGAGCATATCGGGCGGCAATTGCGACATGGTTGTAATAACAGAAACCCTCTTCTTTTCCGGTATTGGTTGCATGATGTCCAGGGGGTCTTGAGGCACAAAAAACATTATCCAGTAACCCTTTACAGACAGCATCAACAGCAACCAGTACGCCCCCCGTTGCCAGCATAGCGGCCTGATGTGCTTTTGGGTCGTGACGCTTTATTGACGCTATGTGGGTTGCTGAGTGAATCAGGAGTAATTCTGAATCAATATTGCCTTTGGGTTTTAACAACGTCACGTTTGACAGCAATTCACTGACTTCCAGCTCATCCATCAGCCGGTCATATCTTGCCGGGGACTCAGGATGCTGAGGCATTATATGATAATCGGCGAACCGGGGATCGATAACCAGACCAGTTAACGCCGTTGGGCTTGCGGCCGGGGTTTTGGTACTGATGGCTCCTAATACCCCTAACTTTAATACATCTCTGCGTTGCATATCTGGTTTCCAGAACTGGCTGGCCATCTTTCAGCCATTTTTATAAATCATACACTTCACCATACACCCACAATATGACTGACTTCAAAAGATCATTTTCCAGTCATGCCTCAATGCTTATCTTGAGACCTGGCCCTCGTGAGGTGATTCATGGTTCTGTAAAATTCTGCAATCTATATCGCATTCCTCAGGCTTAACGCATCGGGATAGGGTTGCAGATATGCCTGTTCGGCTATATAGGGGTCCGGGTGATTACTAAAGTGGTGCTTCAACAATGTAATCGGCACAATCAGCGGTAATTCCGCTGTGCGATAACGATTGATAATGTCAGCCAGTTCCTGTTTTTCTGATCTGGAAAGCTTTTGCTTCAAATACCCCTGAATATGCATTAAAACATTAGTATGTGTTTTCCTTGACGCAATTCTCGATAAAACGGTCATTAACTCAGAAAAATAACTTTTTGCTAACGTGTCTATGTCATGTTTTCCGGCATCTGCCAGCATCCGGCCCAGCTCGCCATAGTCCTTGGGTGAATGGGCCATTAAGGTGTATTTATAACGGGTATGAAATTGAATCAGTTTGTGGTGGGTTAACCCACTATCAACCAGTTTCTGCCAGTCATGATAGGCAAAAACGCGGGTAATAAAATTCTCACGTAACAAAGGGTCATTCAATCTGCCTGACTCTTCCATCGGCATCAATGGATGCGCTTTTTTTAAAGCATCAGCATACAGACCTCTTCCCGGTTCAGGGGCTGGACAACCATTTTCCTGATACACCTTAACCCGAAAAAGACCACAGCTGGGAGAGTTCTTCATAAAAATATAGCCGCATAAATCACTGTGCTCCCGCGCTTTTTGTTCCCCAAAGGCGGTTAACTTATCGGTATAGTTCAAACGGTCATCATGGACAGCAACAGCCTGTGGTGATTCTACATCCCCAATCAGACGGATTGGCTTTCGGGGTATGCCCATCCCAATACCGACCTCAGGACACTCAGGCACAAACTCAAAGAAACGTGACAAACTCTCAGTGCAGAGGCGCAGATGTTTATGTCCGCCATCAAAACGCACGGATTCTCCTAATAAACAGCTGCTGATTCCGACTTTTATCCGCATCAAATACTCGTTAAACCGTTAATAAATGGTTTTATCCTGAATGTTAGTAAACTTTGCCAGCTGTTATGACTCTATACAAGCAATAATCATAATTAATAAGAGGAATTTATCATGGCGGCTTATTTAATAACCGGTGCGACAGGACTCATCGGCCAAGCGCTGTGTCAACGACTTTTAAACAATGGCGAAACCGTTTTTGCGTTAAGCCGTAATTGCCAGCGAGCCCGAAAAATTCTTGGTTCCCAGGTGTACTGTGCTGAATCAGTTGACGCTTTCCCCGCTGAGACTACTATTGATGTTGTGATTAATCTGGCTGGTGCACCGATTGTGGATAAACGCTGGACCGAGACACGTAAACAAAAACTTCTCGACAGCCGTGTCACTTATACACAGGATTTAATTCAGCAACTGTCAAAACGTTCCAGTCTGCCCAACAGTTTCATCAGTGGTTCTGCAGTAGGCTGGTATGGCAACCAGGGTGATACAGTACTGACTGAGAAAAGCAGTTTTAAACCCGACTTCAGTCATGAATTATGTGAACAATGGGAAAATGCAGCTGTAACTGCAGAATCTCTGGGAATGCGCGTCGCTATTGTACGCACGGGATTAGTTGTCGCACCTGATGGTGGTTTTCTGAGCAAAATGCTCTTGCCTTTCAAAATGGGATTGGGTGGCCCAATAAGCGATGGTCAGCAATATATGCCCTGGATTCATATCGATGATATCTGCCGGCTTTTTCTGTTTCTGGCTGAAAACCCAAGGCTTACAGGTGTTTTTAACGGCACCGCTCCCCGTCCGGTAACCAATCAACAATTCAGTGAAGCTCTGGCAGAAACACTGCACCGTCCTGCTTTCTTCCGGGTTCCGGCTTGTGCGCTCAAACTTTCCATGGGTGAGATGGCCGGTTTACTACTCGGTGGACAAAGAGCCATTCCTGAAAAAGCACAAGCTGAGCGCTTTGAATTTCTCTATACTGACATCCATAGCGCGCTAAGCGATGTTGTTCTCACTTCTAACTCAAAATAATAATTATCATGACACAACGTGCAGTTCTATTAGTTAATCTCGGCTCTCCGGATCAGCCTGATGTTCCCTCAGTCAGACGTTATCTGAATCAGTTTTTGATGGACCCGTATGTGATCCAGTTACCCTGGCTGATGCGACGTTTAATCGTGAGCTTGTTTGTCTTACCAAGTCGTCCCAAGGCCTCTGCTGAGGCTTATCAAAGTGTCTGGACAGAAGCAGGGTCACCGCTGATAGCCTTATCTGAAAAACTTCATACAGCTGTACAACAACAGGTCGATATGCCGGTAGAATTAGCCATGCGCTATGGCAATCCCAGTATTGAATCGGGTCTGTTAAAACTGGCCGGGATTGAAGGTATCAAAGAAGTGTTATTTATTCCGCTGTATCCGCATTTTGCCGACAGCACAGTAACAACCTGTATTGAGATGGCCAAACAGGTGATTGACGAACATCAACTGGATATTACTTTAACGGTCAAATCGCCCTTTTACCGTGAAGAGGGTTATATCAACGCGCTGGTTGAACAGACTCGTCCCTACTTAATGGAAGACTATGACCATTTGCTATTCAGTTACCATGGTCTTCCGGAATCGCACATCCTTAAACGGGATCCCAGTGGTCAGCATTGTTTAAAACAACCAGATTGCTGTACGCAGCCACATGCGGCACATGCTACCTGTTATCGGCACCAAGTAATGGCTACCACCGCTGCGTTCGCAAAAAAAGCACAGCTCAACCCGGATAACTATTCTGTCGCATTTCAGTCACGATTGGGAAGAGCCAAATGGCTTGGCCCCAATACCGAAGATCGTTTGATTGAACTGGCTCAGAACGGCACCAAGAATGTACTGGTCATGTGTCCGGCATTTGTTACAGACTGCCTGGAAACCCTGGAAGAAATCGCTATTCGTGCAGAAGAAGTATTTATCGAAGCCGGTGGCCGCTCATTGACGTTAATCCCATGCCTGAATGATGACCCAGTGTGGGTAGACTTGTTAGCGCAGTGGTGTGAAACGCCTTAAGTAGAAAAGCTGCATCGCATCATTTCCACCTTGTTGGACGGAAAAACAGCCTCCAGCAGTGGTGGCGATGAAAGAGCAACAGAACCTAGATTCAGACACGTCCGATAAGAGGCTGGCGAACAACAGCACTGGTATATTCACCACCTGGTCCATAAGCACTGGATTCGGGATCCCGGCCACGAAGAACCGATATAGCGCGTTGCAGATACTGCCGATTGATGCTGACAATGCCGCCATTGACCTGGTTTCGTTGCCGGCAATTTATGGCAACAGCTTTTAAGTTTTTTATCAATTGAGTAAGTGCAACCGCTTCTTCTTCACTTTGATTATCAATGAACGCTTCCAGACCTTGTTTGCCTGCGGGAAAACCAGATGACATCAACAGCGCATCACGCTGACGGCTATGTTGTTCCAGCTTCATAATCAAAGGCTGTTTTTTGTTATTGATGCTGTTGATGGTCTCAATGTCAGATAAGGCGAGAGCTTCACGCTCTGCTACCAATAATTCGGCTAATTGTGTGGCAACATTCAGTTCAGACTGTAAAACACTGCGTAATTGCTGTCCGGGTGACATAGCCATGATGAAGGTTCCTCAGTTTATAGGTTGCCTTCAAAATCAATCATGTTTCGTGCCAACTTTTGGTTATCAACCTGATAACTTCCATCTTCAATAGCGGCACGTAAAGCAGCCACTTTCTGTTCATCAACAGCAGGTAAAGCGGCAATTTCCTGTTGCAAGGATTGCAACTGGGTTGCTGTCGCCGTCAGGCTAATCTTATCCAGAGCTGAGTCGCTACCTGATTTAACCTGACCAGTGGCCGTATCATTACGTTTATCTTCAACATTGACGTTACGCGTCGAGTTGAGTCCACCGCCCTGTATGGGTGGTTTTATATTGTTAATATCCGACATAAAAATGTCTCCATATTGGTTCTGTAACTGTTAGCGGATCGAAATAAATAAACTTGAATAAAATGTGATTCGATCTATGTTTTTTTGTTTTACATTGTAACCCGTACCACACCCGGAGAATCGACCACTCCTTCCACCACTCGATCGGAAGACAAGTTTCTGACACGAACACGATCACCTATACCGGCATCTGCCATAGCGGTTCCCTGCATACGGACCTCCATAGTTCCCGCACTGGCTACCAGTACAATCGACTCTCCACGCTTCACCACGTTCAGAGGTCGCAAGTGGTTTTTTTGAATAACGGTCCCCATACCCAATGAATATTTGGCTTGCTGTCCAACGACAGCGGCAATATTTGCCATATAACCCTGCCGTAAATTGCCAATATCCCGTTGTTCAATACGCAGATCCTGTTCCGTCAATACATGGTTGGCAGAAACAGGCCGGGCAATAACCACCATGGGTTGCATCACCTTAATTTGCAAAGGTAAATACACCGTCCAGGCAACAGGCTGGTGGCAGCGCACACCAACGGTCACGTTACCGGCAGCGGTTATATCCCGATTACTGAAAGCCTCAAGCCCCCCCTCACAATGCTGCAAACGCAACCGGCTATCTAACGGTGTCACACTGACTTGTGGATTATTAAATCGTGTTTGAGCCTGAGCCAGAGTATAGATGAACGCGGTATGCTCTACATCCGCCAGGGATTGTAAATTGTCGGCATGCACGGAAAATGTCAATAAATTGACACATAACGCTAAACTGATGTTGCTTAAAAATTTATACATCGATTTCCCCCGGCAATAAGCACGGTAAATAAACTCACATTCAAAGCCTGCAACTTTCATTCCGATATTTACGGTTCAGAAATCAACATTACTGCCGTTATACTCTTGTAGTAATCAGGAGAATTTTTATGGCAAGCATGATTGACGGTATTGACCAACGCACACAACTTGCCGGTCAGAACCGGTTGGAACTTTTATTATTTAAGTTGGGTGGCTCACAACGTTATGGCATTAATGTGTTTAAAGTGCGCGAGGCTATTGCCTGCCCGCCTCTTACTCAAATGCCTCATTCCCACCCCGTCGTCCGTGGAGCGGCACGCATCCGGGATAAAACCATCAGCATCTTTGACTTATCTCAGGGAATTGGTAAACGTCCTGTAGTGAATCCTCAGGAAAACTTTGTCATCATTACCGAATATAACCGTAATGTTCAGGGGTTTTTGGTCAGTCAAGTCGATCGAATCGTCAATATCAGCTGGAAAGACATATTGCCACCACCTAGTGCATCGGGTTCAGCACACTACATGACTGCAGTAACCAAAATAGATAATGAGTTGATCCAGATTATTGATGTGGAAAAAGTCATGTCGGAAGTGCTGGGAATCGATGATACGGTTTCAGCTGATTTGGTTACGCGTTTCGCCCAGGCAAATGCTGAACACAAACATCATATTCTGGTGGCGGATGATTCCAGTGTTGCCCGTAATCAGATTCGTCGTACCTTGGAGCAGATTGGTGTCAGCTGTACGATTGTTAATGATGGCAAACAAGCGTTAGATCAATTGAAAGAATGGGCTGCAGAAGGCATTGATGTCGGTAAACATATCGCCATGTTGATTTCCGATATTGAAATGCCGGAGATGGATGGTTATACCCTGACGACGGCTATCCGCCAGGATCCAAGTCTGAAACATATCCGTATTCTGCTGCATACTTCAATGAGCGGCACTTTTAACAATGCTTTGGTTGAGAAAGTCGGTGCAGATAAATTTATTGCCAAGTTTGCCCCGGATGATCTGGCCATTACCGTGCAGGAATTGTTGGAAGAATGGCGGGATAAAGCTGAAGCGGAATAAGGCTGAGCAGGCACAAAAAAGCCCCTTCCGGGGCTTTTTTTATATCAATCTGTCCCTTAATTTATTTAAGGGCCAAATCCACCCGGCATAGGAATAACCTGATCCCGCTCGGTCACCATATCGGCTTTGGCGCGCATCAGATTGTTACCAACAAAGCCACCCAGACGATATACCCAAGGTTCTGCTTTCTCATTAATTTCAGCGACCTCTGCCTGTACTTGTTCAGGAGTTTTTAATTGTTCCAGACTGGCAATGGCTTCCGGTACCTCAGGAACCTCGTCAGGTGCATACTCCGCGCGGAAAGTAGAGAAGTAAAATCCGTCATTAAAGGAAGTCTCGGCGATCACTTTTAAACCATCGTAGCTTAAAAACTCTGCCCGAACGACTTCAGCATTACCTCGGGAAAAATCACTGGCCGGCTGAACATCTTCCAGACGCATCTGGTACAGCGAACCGGCAATATCGTAACCAAGCTGCTCATATCTGAAGACAGTGTTTTCACGACTCTCCGGTGTACCAAATTTATCTTTCTGGCCCAGGTTAACCAAAGTAGCAGTGTCACCATTTGGCTGAATAATATCTACTCTGGCAATCCGCTCACGTGCAATATCGACGATCTGTCCATCAATCCAGTTCAACATCATCGGACTGAATTGAAAGTAACCTTCAGCCAGATAGCTGCGTTCATCTCCGTCACGGCGGACATAAAATTGTTGCGGACCGGCCGATTCAGAACTCAAATCGCGGGGTTGCCCCAGAATCAAACCAACAATTTCCTGCTCATCGTTGTATAAATTAATGACAAAAGAACTGCCGTCATTTTCAGCGCCTTCAACCCCCAATACCGGATACAAATCAGGATCATCGGTTTTCTGCTCAAGAATACGGGCATCGGCCATATCCACCAGCATTCTTCTGACCAAAGCCTGATCAGCCGGGTAATTATGATAATCCTTTATAAACCAACCTTTTCCTTGTCGAGTCAGCGTAAATTCATCTCTTTCGCTGTGGAAAGTGATTTTATTCACATCGCTGAGCTGTTCAAACAATTCTGGAAACAACAATGAAAAATCATCGCTGGTATCCTCTGCTTTATAAATGGTTATCAACATCCAAACGACCATCACTGCAGTGATGATAGTGAGTATGGAAAGGCTATTTAGTTTTTTCAGCATCTGTAAAACCTGTCTGTTCAATTTGATACATCCGTCGTATGACGGATGCAGAATTTACGATTGGAAACGGCCACGTGAACGCTTACGCACCCTCAACCATCCGGTAATCAGTGCCAGTATCGCCACAATGATGGGTATCAAACCAATATTGATAAACTTGATCAATGCTTCCAACTGATCGATATCTTTACGCAGGTTACCTTTTACCGCCCGCAATTCTAATTCGGTACGGTCGGCAATTGCTCTGAATTCAGCAATTTCTTTCTGCTGCTCCGGTGTCGTTATTTGTTCGCCAGTGGCAGAACGATCCACCTGCATACGAGCAATACGCTGACGGGTTTGCTGTAATTTATTTTCCAGCTCACGCTCTTTGGCCCGGTAAAGTCTTTCGGCTTCACGCTGCAAGGCTTCAACCCGAACGAATGGACGGGTAAAACCGGTACGGGAGCGGACACTGATAAGCCCTTCCGAGCCAGTCAATTCTTCAATAGCGTTATGCACAAAGTCGATATTATTGGAAGTGTTAAAGGCTAAATCCCGACCATAAAAATCCTGCATGATGACCCAGAAACGGTCATCCAATAGATCGACATCAGCAATAGCAATAACATCAATCCCATCTACTGCCTGGTCGATATGGTCAGGCATTTTCACCATGGTACCGCCATCACTTTTCGCACCTTCCGGAAAGGCTGAATCAGATTGGCCAGTAATACGCACCGCTAATGGATAGCTGATAGTGCCACTCTCATATTTAGTGAGCAGCGCGACCGGATCATTACGAAATTGCACCACTCGCTTATCCACCAGCATCGCTTCATTGCTGGAACTCAATAACGGCGTGATTTTAGTTGTCGCATCATCCAACGTGATAAAGTGACCTGCTGTTGCCACGTTGATCTTGCGTAATTTAGAAGTAATGCGTTGCTCTTCATTCATGTTCTCTTCGCTGAGCGCATTCCACAACACATATTCAATCGGTTGATTATTACTGCGAGCACCAAAATCGACCTGTCGAGCCGTTTTACGATCGGCCACTACATCTGAAGCATGACGTTCCACACCCCAATTACTTAACAGCTCTGGCATATTTGAGCTTCGATTGGCAACCATTGCAGCCATCGGATTTTCAGGGTCTCTTTCCGGAACATCGACCTCCGCAAACGGATCAACGAAGGTAATTAATTTGCCACCACGCAACACATATTGATCAATGGCATATAACGTTTGTTGGGGTAATTCTTTCGGATGCACCACCATCAATAAATCAACTGATGATGGAATACGGCGAATATCTTCGGGCAGCACAGAAACATTAAACATTTCACGTAGTTTACCCATCACCGCCCATGGTTTCGCACCACCCTCAGTATCCAACTGACCTTTCAACGGATCGTAACCTTCTCCATCAATTGGCAACGAGCTCATCACCGCGACATTTTTACGTTCAACGTCTGACAATTGATAAATCATCCGGGTCAAATCGTATTCCAACACATCTTCCATTTCCGGTTGAAAGAAGCGGATCCGTTCCAGACCATCAAGAATATTGGTGCCCGCTACCCCAAAAAATAACGGATCGGTTTCACCTTCAATTGGAATCGATTGCAAACCGTATTGTTTAGCTCGCTGCTCATGGTCGGAGAACGGTTTAGGGTCAATGATTTTGACCTGTATCATGCCACCGGATGCACGCTGATACTCCATCAGCAACTCTTGAACCCTTTGGGCATAGGCTTTTAGCGAAGGCAACGCCTGAGCAACTTGCTCAGAATAATAAAAACGCAGTGTGATGGGTTCCTGTAACGATGACAAAATGTTCAAAGAACCTTCTGAAAGGGTATACAGTTTGTCTTCGGTTAAATCGACCCGGGCTGATTTGAAATTACCATTTACCACGATAATAAACGCAATAAATAGTATGACGGCCAGAACCAAACCGGTTGAAGATAATAGTTGTTTATTCATTACTGACTCGTGCTCCTAATCGGCTTTACGTGCATTCACTATCAAGGCGTTGGCAAACAACCAGATAGCGATAAGCGCTGCAAAATACAAAATGTCACGTAAATCAATTACCCCTTTGGAAATGGCATCAAAGTGGGTCAGAAAACTAAATGAACTGATGGCATCTACCAAAGGCTGTGGCGCCCAGCTGCTGAAGAAATCCAGCACAATACCGTAACCCGCAAGTACAAATATCAAACTGACAATCAGGCTGAGAACAAAAGCGATAACCTGGTTTTTAGTCACCGCTGAGACGCACGAACCAATCGCCAGAAACCCACCGGCCATCAGAAAGCTGCCAACAAAACCAGTAAAGATGACACCGTTATCGGGATTACCCAGATAATTCACGGTAATCCATAACGGGAAATTCAGAATTAATGCCAGTCCGGTAAATGCCCAGGCGGCAAAGAATTTGCCAAGCACCGCTTCAAAGACCGACACCGGCAATGTCATTAAGAGTTCAATCGATCCACTTTTACGTTCTTCGGCCCATAAGCGCATCGAGATGGCCGGGATTAACAGAATGTATAACCAGGGATGTAAAGAAAAGAATGGATAGAGGTCGGCTTCGCCACGGGCAAAGAAATTACCCACGTAAAAAGTCGAGAAACCCGCCAATAACAAAAAGATAATAATAAAAACGTAAGCAACGGGCGTGGCAAAATAACCACCGAACTCACGTTTCATGATGAACCATATATTCAGCATATTCATCATTTGACTCCTGCAGTACTAGGCAAAGTGATGCTCCGGAAAACTTCATCAAGACGTCCGCTTTCAGCGTACAGCGATACAATTTCCCAACCTTGTTCACGAATTTTTTCCGATAAGGCAATGGTGATATGCGCATTGTTCTTTGGAAATACCCGGATACCGTTACCAGTTGTCAGCGTTTCGGTATCGGCTACAAAATCCAGTGCCGATACATACTGCAGTAATTGGGTGTTATCGATTGTATTGACCGTTAATACCACCGCATTGTTATAACGTGATTTGGCTTCCAGTTCGGCAGGCGTGCCATCAAACACGACTTTACCACTGGCAATCACCACATTACGGGTACACAGGGCATTCACTTCTTCAAGAATATGCGTGGAGATGATAATCGCTTTGTCTTCTGCCATTTCGTTAATCAGGGTACGCACTTCATGTTTCTGATTCGGATCCAGACCATCGGTCGGTTCATCCATGATCAATACCGGCGGGTTATGCAATATGGCCTGTGCCAGACCGACCCGACGTTTATAACCTTTGGATAAGGTTTCAATCGGTTGATACATCACATTAAGGACCCTGGCACGTTCAGCAGCAGATGCTACAGCACGTTTTTTATCCGCACCGGACAGGCCGCGAATATCCGCAATAAATTTAAGGAAACTGTCTGGCGTCATATCCGCATAGGCTGGCGCACCTTCGGGTAAATAGCCCAGGTTGGCCTTGACCGAAATAGGATCTGCCAGAACATCATAACCACAGACTCTGACCGTACCGCGAGTGGGTGCCAGAAAACCCGTTATCATTTTCATTGTGGTGGATTTACCGGCACCATTCGGTCCGAGAAAACCAAGTACTTCGCCTTTACTGACTGAGAAGGTTACCCCATCTACAGCTCGAATCTCGCCAAAATGTTTGGCCAGATCTTCAATCTCAACTCTGAGTGTCATTTTTAAAGCGTCCCCCGCTTCATCAAAAGCATTTTCAAACCGGGCATTATTCAGCCCCATTCACTATTACGTCAAGCTTATTAAAGTAAACTTTTCAGGAAATTATCCTGCATAATTATGGGAAACCGCTCCCGAAAGGCGTCAGCGCCCGTTGACCTTACATCGCCAGCCCCGCCGTAGAAAATTTTTTCATCCAGCCGGGTGAAACATGCGATGCCTGTCCAACAGGATCTTTACATTTTATTGCTGTTAAAAATACGCTATGGTGAAATCTGACAATTAATTCTTCTGGATGTTTTATGGCCGCAAATACTTTTATTCAGCGCACTCGTCAGCGGTGGTGGAATTTTATTGATTCCTTCCGCGATCCTGACAGCCGCCGACAAATATCCAAAGCCTTATTCGTGGCAATCGCCATCATTGTGTTTTTATTCATCGTGATCATGATTTGGTGGAGTTCAGCTCCGAGTGCTTTTGACCCCAAACAAAATGCAGTCGAAATAGCCGCTGAAAAACAGCATGATCTGGTGACCGGTTACACCTCCACTGCCACACTGATTACATTAGCCAACACCTTATTGGACAAGCCTGGTGGGTATTTAACCAATGACGTCATGCCACCATCGGTATGGATGGACAATATGCCTAATTGGGAGTTCGGCGTTCTGGTCCAGATTCGCGACTATTCGCGCGCGCTACGCAACGACATCAGCCGCTCCCAGTCACAATCTGCAGAAGATAAAGACTTAATCATTGCCGAACCACAATTTAATTTTAATTCAGACTCCTGGTTATTCCCCCCGACTGAAAGTGAATATCGTGACGGTATTAAAGCGCTTGAAAGTTATTTGGCCCGGCTCGCTGACGAGCAACGTGATGAAGCGCAGTTTTATGCCCGGGCAGATAACCTTGCCGCATGGCTTGGTATCGCTGAAAAACGTTTAGGCAGTCTGTCTCAGCGTCTCAGTGCCAGTGTGGGACAGGCGCGTATTAATACTGACTTAGCCGGTGACCCCAGTGCCCACCAATCGACGGTTACCCAAAATGAAAAAATAACAAAAACACCCTGGCTTGAAATTGATGATGTGTTTTACGAAGCACGTGGTTCTATCTGGGCGATGATTCATCTGCTTAAAGCAGCAGAACATGACTTTACTGATGTATTACAGAAAAAAAATGCACTTATCAGCTTACGGCAAATTATTCGTGAACTGGAAGCCACCCAAGCCACCGTATGGAGTCCAATTATTCTCAACGGCAGCGGTTTTGGTCTGTTTGCCAATCACTCATTAGTCATGGCTTCTTATGTTTCTCGGGCCAATGCCGCTATGATTGATCTGCGTCGATTGCTTGAACAGGGGTAAAATCAGAATATCGCGGTATTCAAACAGGTTCAGCAACAGATGAGTTTTAAAACTTCGGTTAAAATCCGGCTTCACCTCAATGACAAGATCGCGTTAGGCCCGGGCAAAGCTGATTTACTGGAAGCCATTATCCAGAATGGTTCTATCTCGGCTGCCGGCCGCGCGATGAATATGTCATATAAACGCGCATGGGATCTCGTCAACACCATGAATGAGAGTTTTGTTCAGCCTATAGTAACCACCGCTAAAGGTGGCAGCCATGGCGGCGGAGCGGAAGTAACCGAACTGGGTAAACAGGTATTAACGCAATATCGGCTAGCCCAGCTTCGTGCTGAACAGGCTATTGAAGACGAAATGCTTACTTTATCCCATCAACTCAAAAACTAATATCCGGTATATACGCTGAAATATTTCGTTTACAGCCCTCGATATGTATGATGAAATACATTGAATTTTTTCCAGACATTATCGAGCATTAACATGAAACGTTTTTCGATTGTATTGATACTCAGTTTGTTTCTGACCTCTCCGCTTTACGCCGACTCTTTACTGAAATTATCAACCACCACCAGTACAGACAATACCGGTCTGTTAGGCGTGCTAAATAAAGCCTTTACTAAATCAACCGATATCAAAGTAGCTGTGATCGCTGTTGGCACTGGTCAAGCCCTGAAGCTGGGAGCAAATGGTGATGTCGATGTTGCCCTGGTGCATGCCCCGCAAGCCGAACTTGAATATGTCGAAGAAGGTTATTTCATTGATCGTCGCTACGTTATGTATAACGACTTTGTTGTAGTGGGCCCGGCCGACGATCCCGCTGACATTGCGTCTGCTAAAAACATCACTGAAGTAATGCAAAAAATTGCCGAATCCGGCAGTCGCTTTGTTTCCCGTGGCGATGATTCCGGTACGCATAAAAAAGAACTTCAACTCTGGCAAGCCGCCAATATCAGCCCATCTGGCAGCTGGTATGTGCAAGCTGGCCAGGGCATGGGCGCTGTGTTGAAAATCGCTGACGAAATGTCAGGCTATGCATTAACCGATCGTGGTACTCAGATTGCGTATCAGGAGAAAATGCAATTGAAGCTGTTGTTTGAAGGCGGATCAATGCTGTCCAATCCGTATCACATTATGGCGGTAAACCCGGAAAAACATGCCCATGTGCAATCAACTATGGCAAAACAGTACATGGATTTTATGACCAGCGAAAAAGGCAAACAGATTATTGATACTTTCACAGTAAATAATCAGCAGCTGTTTTTTACCGCCACACCACCCAATAAATAAATAAAAGTAAATATTGAAATTCTGAAGCTTAACGTTAGCTATCGATATATATACAAAAATACATTGAGAAATATAAACGGATATAAAAATGACCCCATTTAAACTAAACCTCGGCGTTATTTCGCTATCTCTGGCATGCAGCGCTATCGCCTCAGCTGATTCAAGCTTTGACTTGGGTCGCATTGAAGTCAATGCAGTGCAACCGCTTCCAGCACTGGGATCAGCAACTATTGATGCCCAGACCATGCGTGATGAAAATCGTGAGACAGTCACTGAAGCGCTGGATAGACTGCCGGGTGTCACCGCCAATAATATCGGCCCGAGAAGTGAACAGATGGTGTTTGTCCGTGGATTTGATTTGCGTCAGGTTCCGGTATTTGTTGATGGTATTCCGGTTTATATTCCATACGATGGTTATGTAGATTTAGGCCGCTTTACGACATTTGATTTAGCAGAGATCAATGTTTCAAAAAGCTTCAGCTCTGTTTTATATGGCCCTAATACACTTGGCGGTGCCATCAACTTAGTAAGTCGCAAACCCACCGAAAAACTCGAAGGGGAAATTGGAGCCGGTTATAACGTGGGTGATCGAAGTGGCAGTGATGGCAAACGTACCTGGCTGAATCTCGGCAGTAATCAAGGCCTGTGGTATGCCCAGCTGGGTGCCAGTTATCGTCAGCAAGACAGTTTTTCGCTGTCAGATGATTTTAATTCCACTGAAGCCCAGGGCGCTGGTTTGCGTAATAATGCCGATCGTAAAGATACCAAGCTCAATATCAAGCTGGGATTAACACCCAACTCAACTGATGAATACGCCATCGGCTATGTCAAACAGGACGGTGAAAAAAATACGCCTCCCTATGCCGGTGATAATCCCGATGTCCGTGTCCGTTACTGGCAATGGCCTTATTGGGATAAAGAAAGTGTTTATTTCATCAGTAATACAGCGATCGGGGATGATAGCTATATCAAGACGCGTCTGTATTACGACAGCTTTGATAATCTGCTTTCCAGTTTCGATGATGACACTTACACCACGCAAAATCGCCCTTATGCCTTTGACAGTTTTTACGATGATGAAACCTACGGTGCCAGTGTTGAATTTGGCAAAACGCTAGGCCGGCATGATGTCAAACTGGCAGCCCACTATAAGTTTGATGAACATACAGAAAACGATCTAGGCGAACCAGTCAGAACCTTTCAGGACAAGACAACCTCTTTAGCTATTGAAGACACTATTCGTCTGACCGAGAGACAATATCTGGTGGCTGGAGCAAGCTATGACAGACGCCGCAGTGATCAGGCAGATGATGTAGCAACAGGACAGCCTTTTGAGACTAATGATGCCAACTCATGGAACCCGCAGATTGGATACTTTATCGACATTGATGATCGTAATGAAGCCCGCCTGACACTGTCGAAAAAATCCCGCTTCCCCACTATTAAAGATCGCTATTCCTATCGGTTTGGCTCTGCCCTGCCTAACCCCGGACTTGATGCCGAGCAATCCCGAACCATTGAAACTGGCTGGGTACATAAAGTGGGCACCACCGCACGATTTGAGGCGGCTGTATTTTATAGTGATATCAAGGATCTGATTCAGGAAGTCAGCATTACCCCTGACCTGTTCCAGTTTCAAAATGTTGGCGAAGTGACTGCCAAAGGCTTGGAACTCAGCAGTGATTTCTGGCTTGGCGATTGGGAGTTTGGTGGTCATTACAGCTATCTGGATCGGGAAAATAAAAGCTCCGATCTCAAGCTGACAGACGTGCCCCGTCATAAGGTGTTTGTCTACGCCACCTGGCATATTACCCAACCATTCAGCGTATCGGCCACTAGCCAATATGAAAGCGAACGTGACACCACGACCGATGGTGAACGTCGAGCCGATGCCTTCACCATTGCCGGTCTTCGCGCCAGTTATGCTTTTGATAAGGGTGTGACTGCCAGAATGGGCATTGAAAACCTGTTTGATAAAAATTACGGCTATCAGGAAGGCTTCCCGGAAGCAGGCCGCACTTATTACGCTAATCTGAGTTATCAATTCTAATGCTGAAAAATCTGCATTTTTTCGCGCTGACCGGTTTGCTGATCTTCTCCGGAGCGGCAAAAGCCGTCACACTGAATGTGATGACCAGCTACCCACAACCCGTGGTCATGGTGATGCAGCAGGCGTTTGAAGAGGCTCACCCCGATATCGAACTGAATATTCTGTGGCGCAGACCGCATGATGCCCTGTCAATGTTGCTGCAAGAGGAATCTGAACAGGTTGATGTAATCTGGATGCCTTCCGTACGTACCTTTTTGAGCTTAAAAGCGCATGGAAAATTAGCACAGCTCAAAACAAACCGTGAAGGTTTGCCAATATTGCTGGGTGAAACAGCGATATCGGATCCAGAAGGTTATTTCATTGCAACGGAAGTCGCCGGATACGGCTTATTCTTTGAACCAGAAAAACTGAAACAGACCGGACTGGCCGTTCCCGATGAGTGGCAGGATCTTCTGGAAGCTGAGTGGCAGGACAATATCGCGTTACCGATTCCATCCGAAGTCAGTTTTGCCAATATGCTTATCGATCAGCTATTACAGGCTGAAGGCTGGCAAAGCGGCTGGAATCAATGGCAGCAGATTGCCGCCAATAGCCATTTAATGGGGCGTGGTGGCATGTTCACCACCGAAGCGGTTTTAGCAGGTCAGGCCAAAGTCGCTTTTACCATGGATTTTTTTGCCGCCTCCAGTATTGCCAATGGGGCCAATGGCAAGTTTATCTACCCGAAACAAACGGCTTTTAATCCGGCTCACATTGGCATTTTATCTGTCACCACTCAGCCCGAAGCAGCGAATACCTTTGTTGACTTTATTGTCTCCGAGCCAGGGCAATCGTTATTACTGCACCCCGATTTACGCAAATTACCGGTTCGCCCCAGCGTTTACAGTCAGGCGTCAAAAATGCAGAACCCATTTGCCGGCAATATCCGCCATCAATATGATTATCAAACAGGATTGCAACGACGTGAGTTCAACGCCGTGGTATTTGATGCGGCGATTACCCTGCAGCATGACAAGTTAAAACAGGCCTGGCAGCAATGGCATCAATTGCAGCAAAACGCAGATGCCGAACAACTGGCAGCATTAGCTGAAATAAAAAGCCTTTTGCAGCATTGGCCAGTAGAAGAACCGGCAATGGATAACGTGGTATTGCAAGACTGTGCCCAACGTCATGATGATGACAAAAAACAGCAAAACTGTGAGGCATTTAAATCCGAGCTTGCCCAGTCATTTGAAAGGCAATATGACAAAGCCCTCACTATGCTGGCGCAATTAACCTCCAAACCATGATCCGTCTGATAGCCCTTATCTATATGGGCGTAGTTTTGTCAGAAAGTGTGTATGCCGAGGATTTACTGGAAACCACTGAGCTAAGTCGCCGCGCATTATCCATGCCGATGCCATTTTTGAATAGTGATCAGCAACTCGGACAATTTGCCGCTGGTCGCAGTCTGTTTAATCAGATGTGGGTGATTGCCCCATCAAATGATGAAGAAATTGATGGCCTGGGACCACTGTATAACAGCATTTCCTGCTTAGCCTGTCATGCCGGAAATGGTCGTGGCCGGGCGCCCGATGGTCCGACAGAAAAAATGCGTTCGATGCTGGTCCGACTTAGTATTCCGGGCGAGAATCCTTTTCATAGCGAACCACACCCGGTTTACGGTGGGCAATTACAGGAATTTGCTGTCCCCGGTGTGCCCGCAGAGGGCAGAGCCGAAGTTCATTATGAATATTCCAGCATCACACTCAGTGAGGGTGAAACGCTCACTATACGGAAACCATCGATTCAGCTGGTCAATCCTGGCTATGGTGAGTTTGGTGAGGTACTGACATCAGCACGGATTGGCCCGGCTTTAGTGGGAATGGGACTGATTGAGATGATTGATAAACAGGAAATTCTCAGCTGGCAGGATCCTGATGATAAAAATGCGGATGGCATTTCCGGACGAGTAAATTGGATAATCGATGAAGCGAGACAAACCCGGCATGTGGGACGGTTTGGCTATAAAGCCAATATTGCGACTTTAGATGAACAAATTGCCAGTGCGTTTCAGGCGGATTTAGGTCTCACATCAGCATTATTTCCTGAAGAAAACTGCAGTAGCGTTCAAACTGACTGCCAGCAAGCTGTTTCGGGGGGTGAGCCGGAACTCACAGCAGAACAATTACAAGCGGTGAGTTTTTACTTACAGTTTCTGGCCGTGCCGGCGCCACGGGATCAATCTGAACCTGAAGTAATTCGGGGTCGAGCAGTATTTGACGAGGCAGGTTGTACAGCCTGTCATCGTCCACAGCTCAAAACGTCTTTAACAGCCAAACCTGCAGCATTTGCCAATCGACTTATAGCACCTTATAGCGATTTTCTTTTGCATGATATGGGGGAAGAACTGTCCGATCATCGTCCTGATAATGGCGCCAGAGGATCGGAGTGGCGAACGTCACCATTATGGGGAATCGGGCTTGCAGAAAAGGTTGGTGACAAGGTCGGATATTTACATGATGGTCGGGCCACAACCTTGCTGGAAGCTATTCTCTGGCATGGCGGTGAAGCTCAAAAGAGTCGAGATGCGGTGATCACTATGCCTAAAGCGGATCGTGATGCTTTACTGCAATTTCTCAACGCTTTGTAGAAAAAAAGATGATGAAAACACACATGACCACTCAAACAATGTTGCGAATATTCTGGGTGATAATGATGATTGCACCACTCAATACGGCAAGGGCTGAGGGCATAACGCTATATGCCGCAGGTAGCCTGAAAACTGCTCTCGGCGAAGTATTGACGGCGTACAGACAACAGCATGGTATTGCGATTACCAGTCAGTTCGGACCGAGTGGGATCTTAAGAGAAGCCATTGAAACTGGGGAAAATGTTGATATCTTTGTCTCGGCGAATATGTCACATCCACAAACTCTCGCCGCTCAAGGCTGGGGAGAAACAGTAACGCTAGTGACCCGGAATCAACTGTGCGCCTTGGCTCAACCTGAAATTGAACTGACCACCAACAATTTTTTGGAAACGCTGCTCGATAAAAATATCCGGTTAGGGACTTCAACACCAAAATCCGATCCCAGTGGTGACTATGCCTGGGAACTGTTTCACCAAGCCGAAAAGAGTCATCCGGGTAGTTTAAAGTTACTGAGCAACAAAGCCCAGCAACTGACTGGCGGACCAGACAGCCCCAAAGCTCCGGAAAACCAAAATCAATATGCCTGGGTAATGCAACAAAACAACGTGGATGTATTTCTGACTTATTGCACTAATGCGGTATTGGCCCAACAAGAGCTGCCTGAGCTGCAGATAATCCAACTGCCAGAAAACCTTTCAGTCGGCGCGGAATATGGACTGATTATCCGTCATGGTGCATCGGCTGCAACCCAAAAACTGGCGATGTATCTGCTCAGCCCCGAAGGACAGAGCAGATTACATCGCCATGGCTTTACTGCTAAGTAATACGTTATTGATGGTTAAGGCTATATTTTAGAAAGCCCACTGACTGCGAACCTGGAACACATTAGGTTTCTTGCCATCATAGAGTGGCCCACCGTCAATATCCAATACATGCACATAATTCGCTGAGAAACGTAACATCGGCACCGGATACCAGTTCAGACCCAGCGTCATTGAATCGGCTTCGCCGCCATTAATCGCTCCATCATTCAAATCCAGTGAGCTGTATCGCATGGCCACTTCCCAGGCACCGATGCCACCATCACCCAGGCGACGATTAGGTTTAATGCCACCAAATACGCCGTTTTTATAAGGTCGGGATTCTCCGGTAAGTAAATAACTGCTCTGCACATACCAGCCATCAAAGTCGGCATCACTGATATTGTCACGATCCACTGAGGCGCGGATATATTCTGCCTGGGCAGTAAAAGGCCCCATTACCGTGGCGAGTTCCAGACCTGATTTCAGCATACTGTCGGCATTATCCAGCACTGACGTATCAACAATTCGCACACCGGAAACATTGGATTCCGCAGCCTGACTGAAACGTACTTCATTACTCGGTTGCAAATCACGATAATTTAAACCCAGACCAAAATGCAGCAGTTTACCGGGTTCATTGATTGGCGACAGGGTGCCACGTGAACTCCAGCCCCAACCTTCATCTTCATCACCGCCGGTATTACTAACCGTGTCACCAAACACACCCGCTGCCAATGTCCAATACTGACTATTACGAGCGCCCATCACGCCGATATGCCGTCCGGCATTAAAGGCTGTGGGTAAAGCACGTTCCATAAACATGGTGTTATTGGCACTGATCATATAATCCAGACTGAACGGATCTTTAAAATTACCGACCATGATTTGATAGTTTTCAAACCCGTTATAACTAATGAACGCATCCGTAATACTGTCATTATCAAATTCATATTCGAGTTTATATCCCCAGTCACGATATAAAGTACCTGAGAGATATAACCGGGCACGCCGGATATCGGTTCCATCCCCCATATCCGGCGAACCGCCATAAGTAGCAGCATCAACCTGAACACGGCCACCGACTTTGGTTGAAAACTGGCCATCGCGGGTTTTCAGTGTTAACCCGCCATTTGTGGATATTTCTACATCAGAAGGTTTGGTCGCTTCAGCCAGCTTTTCATCAAGCTCGGCTTGTTGTTGTTCATTGGTTTTTTTGTTTTCTGCCAGTTCATCCATTAACCGACCGTATTGTTCATCGGTCACCATGCCGTTTTCGTGCAGCATATTAATCAGTGTTTCCAGCTCGGAGGCCTGGGTGGAAAAACTCAGAGATAAACCTATGGCGGCCGCCAACAGGTGTTTTTTAGATAGCATGTTAAAGTCCCTCAAAATGGATACGATAAAAATTCTGTAATATTATCGTCACATTCCGGGATCTTCTTAATTATTTTTTTATTAAAAACAGATTTATTTTTAATAATTGTGATGGACTACTTAATAAATACTTATAATAAATTAATCCATTGTTTTTAATGAATATATTAACTAAATTTAGTGAGAATCCGCTTTAATTTTATGTTATTGACACCACAATTCGTTTCTCTTAAAAATATAGGTAACGTGAGCAGTGACATTCGTTATTGAAGCGCCTTAAGCAATTGTAATATTTGTCTAAAAAGCCCACTGACTTCGCACCAGAAAGATACGTTGTTCCTGACCATCATTGGGTCCCCCGCTGACGTTCAGCACATCAATGTAGTTGGCTGAAAACCTCAGCATCGGTACCGGATACCAATTCACCCCATACGTGATGTTCTGAATTTCCCCCCCATCAATCAGTTTGTCATTCAGATCCAGGCTGCTGTAACGCAAGGTTAATTCCCACGCGCCGATACCACCATCGCCTAAACGCTTATTAGGCGAAGGGCTGCCAAAATCGCCACGCTGGTAATTTAATGAGTCATCGGTCAGGAAGAAGCCGGTTTGGAAATGCCAGCCGCTGAATTTCAAATCGTCAGCACTGCTACGTTCAACGGTGGTTAATACATATTCAGATTGCGCCGACAACCGACCATTTATCATCGCCCACTCTGCGCCGTAACGGGTAAAACTATCCGTATTAAAAATCTCACCGGTATCAACAATATTATTGCCGGCAACTCTGGCTTCTGGTTCATCACTGAACTCGATGACACCAACATCTTCAACATTGCGGTACATGCTGGCGATACCAAAATGCAGTAATTTATCTTTTTCGTTATTAATCGGAGCAACCGTAAAGCGGGCTCCGACTCCCCAGCCTTCATCGACAATCGGATTCTGCCGGGTCGCTGTTTCGCCAAACAAACCGGCGGCAGCAGTCCAGTGCTGTTTTTTGGTATCGGCCATAACACCGATATAACGATCGCCACCAAAGGCACCCAATAAACTACGTTCTATCAATTGCGAGTTACTGGAGCTGCTACGGTATTGCAGTTGGAACGGGATCTCCATCAGACCTACCCGTAAACGGGTATCTTCAAACCCCAGATAAGATATAAATGAATCACGCATTTTGCCGCCGTCGGCAAAATCATAATCAAGCTGAAAACCCCAATCCCGATACATACGTCCGGTCCAGGCCAGTCTGGCACGGCGGATATTGGTGCCATCACCCATTTCCGGATCGCCTTTGTAATCGGCTGCATCGATCATCAAACGGCCACGTAAACGGGTCTCAAACTCACCATCGGTCGTTCTGACACGCAGGCCACCTTTAGTAGTGACTTCCACTTCCGGCGGCTGCGTGGCTAATTCAAGTTTTTCGACAATTTCCTGTTTTTCTTTTGCTGATTTCTGTTGGTTCTGTTCCAGCTCTGCTAACAAACGACCATATTGTTCTTCGCTAACCATGCCATTTTCATGCAACATATCGATCAATAGGCGTAATTCTGAGGCTTGGCTGACCATAGGCAAAGCGAGAAACACGGCGAAAACCAGTTTTAAAATCAAATGAGGCATAAATGAACTCAGCATTAAGTTGAACTGATCGGGAGGTTATACCCTCTCGAACATAGGAAAAATTCCTATACGTAGTTTAGAGGACAGATACTGAATTCAAACTTAATTTTGAAAATTACATTGTGGACAGAGCAACGTTTTTTAAACAAAACGTTGCCAGTGACCGGATTTACCGCCAGCTTTTTCCAACAGACAGACATCGGTGATCACCATGCCGCGATCCACGGCTTTACACATATCGTAGATAGTCAACAGCGCCACTTGTACCGCAGTAAGTGCTTCCATTTCCACTCCGGTTTGGCCAGAGGTAGCGACTTCAGCCTGACAATTCACGGCATTATTAGCTGCATCCATTACAAACTCGACAGATACTTTGGTTAACGCCAGTGGATGACACAGTGGAATCAAATCCGAGGTGCGTTTGGCCGCCATAATGCCGGCAATGCGGGCAATGCCCAGGACATCCCCTTTTTTATGATTGCCCTGCTCAATCAATTTCAGGGTTTCCGGCAACATGATAATCCGGCCAGTAGCGATGGCCTTGCGCTGTGTCACGGCTTTATCGCCAACATCGACCATATGCGCTTCACCGGCCTGATTAAAATGCGTTAACTCTGCCATTTTGGGTGTTATCCTTATGTTTTAAACAAGGAAACAATCAACCAGATGTCTATTCAAGTCAAATTTTTTGCCAGTCTGCGTGAAAGTCTGGGACAGAGTGAGACTACGGTAGAACAGGCCTCTACTGTTACCGAAGTCTGGGATCTGGCAACCCAGTCCGCCACGCCCCCCAATAATCTGCTGGTCGCCGTTAATCTTGACTACGCCAATATGCAAAGTCAGGTGAAAGACGGTGATGAGGTCGCTTTTTTCCCACCGGTCACCGGAGGTTAATTATGGCCACGCATATTCTCGATGAAGACTTTCAGCCTTATCAATGGCTCAGTGAGTTTTCGCAGCAGATGCCTGCGGGCAGAGATGGCGCAGCCGCCAGCTTTATCGGAACCATGCGTGATTATAATGATGACGCTACCGTCAGAACCATGACGCTGGAACATTATCCCGCCATGACTCAGCGTTATCTCGAACAATTGGAAAAACAGGCTAAAACCGACTGGCCGTTAAATGATTGTTTGATCGTGCATCGCGTCGGTGAAGTGTTTCCCGGTGAAGCCATAGTATTAATCGGCTGCTGGTCAGCCCATCGCCGTGCCGCTCTGGATGCCTGCAACTGGCTGATTGAAGAGCTGAAATATAAAGCGCCGTTCTGGAAAAAAGAACAGAACCCGAGTGGCGAACGCTGGGTGGAATCCAATACCGACGGTTTATAGGAGCTGACTATGATTACCGGAATTTATGCCGCATTGGCTGCGTTGATGGTAGTCACTTTAGCTCGCAATGTGATCGGCCTGCGAAGGCAACATAAAGTGGCTTTAGGCGATGGCGGACATCAGGATTTACTCGCGGCCATTCGCGCCCATGCCAATGCCATTGAATATCTGCCGATTGGTTTGCTGCTGTTATTACTATTGGAACTCAGTCAAGGACCAGCCTGGTTAATTCATTCACTGGGCAGCCTGTTTATTATCGGTCGAATGATTCACGCCAATGGCGTCAGAAAAGCCATCATTCCCCGACGGATTATTGGTATGCAATTCACCATCTGGCTGCTGATCATTATGGCCGTGTTGAATCTGTTGGCTTTTGTCGGTATTCAATTACCGGGCTGAGTCGTCGTCATCCAATCCCAACTCTGACCAAATCGCATCAACCCGAGCGACAATCGCCGGATCTTTCTCAATTGGCCTGCCCCACTCGCGGTTGGTTTCGCCGGGCAGTTTATTGGTGGCATCCATCCCCATTTTGGAACCAAGCCCTGATACCGGTGAAGCAAAATCCAGATAATCAATCGGCGTGTTTTCTATTAAAACCGTATCCCGAGCCGGATCCATCCGTGTGGTAATGGCCCAAATCACATCCTGCCAATCGCGCACGTTCACATCATCATCGACGACGATAACGAATTTTGTATACATAAACTGCCGTAAAAATGACCAGACACCCATCATCACCCGCTTGGCATGACCGGCATATTGTTTTTTCATGCTGACCACGGCCATCCGATATGAACAGCCTTCGGGCGGCAAATAAAAATCGACAATCTCTGGAAATTGCTTCTGCAGAATCGGTACAAATACTTCATTGAGTGCCACACCTAAAATCGCCGGTTCATCAGGTGGACGACCGGTATAAGTGCTGTGATAAATCGGGTTTTTACGCTGAGTAATTCGCTCAATGGTAAATACCGGAAAGCTGTCGATTTCATTGTAATAACCCGTGTGATCACCATACGGCCCTTCCGGTGCCATATCATCCGGGTAGATAAAGCCTTCCAATACAATCTCGGCTTGGGCAGGCACTTGCAAATCACTGCCGATACATTTCACTAACTCGGTTTTGCTACCGCGTAGCAGACCAGCAAACGCATATTCAGAAAGCGTGTCTGGAACGGGGGTCACCGCACCTAAGATAGTCGCCGGATCACAGCCCAGCACCACAGCGATTGGAAACGGTTCGCCAGGATGCGTTTGCTGCCATTCTTTAAAATCCAGTGCCCCACCACGATGCGATAACCAACGCATGATCACCCGGTTTTTACCAATAACCTGCTGCCGATAAATACCTAAATTCTGCCGGGTTTTATGCGGCCCTTTGGTGACCACCAAACCCCAGGTAATTAAAGGTGCCGCATCTTCCGACCAGCACAGTTGAATTGGATATTCACCCAGATCAATGTCATCGCCTTCAATCACCTGCTCCTGACAAGGGGCTTTTTTCACCACCTTCGGGCCCATATTCAAAACCTGACGAAAGATCGGCAACTTATCCCAGGCGTCTTTCATACCTTTCGGTGGTTCAGGCTCTTTTAGAAAAGCCAGTAACTTGCCGACTTCACGTAACGCCTCAACCGAATCCTCACCCATGCCCAGCGCCACCCGTTTAGGTGTACCAAACAGATTAGCCAATACTGGAATCTTGCTACCCTTCGGGTTCTCAAACAGAATCGCCGGACCACCAGCACGCAATACCCGATCACAAATCTCCGTCATCTCTAGGTGGGGATCTACCTCGGTTGTTATGCGTTTTAGTTCTCCCTGTTTTTCCAGGTTGGTGATGAAGTCTCTTAGGTCGGTGTATTTCATTCTATTAGATGTTTTTATTGAATTAGTTGTAGCTTAACAGCTTTACCAATTAGTTTGATAAGATTGGACTTCATCTCAAAACAGGTAGAAATGATGTGTTGAGTGATAGGGATATTAAACATCGCTTTGTAAATCGGGAAGGTATATACAAAGAAGGTGGAACATTAATTCACTTAACGATCAGTGATATTCAAAGTATAAATAAATCATTGAGTGTTACTTGTAGATTCCACAGTACTCCAGGTTTCAGCAATATCACTACAAGCAATTTTTTATTCACCGATATGTATCCAGATGGATTTCAACTATCTGGATCAGGGTACGGCTTTGGAACAATTCGATTAATTACCGACATAGAATCTCTAAAAAAGGACTACACAAAAATACATTCTCTTGAACATTCGAACAATCCAGAATCAACTTGGCCATCTGAAAATACCGGAGAAAATCTAAAAAAAATTTTTAGGGCGACTGTTTTTCATCATAAAACGAGATTTAGCATACCGAGTTTAATTCAAAGGAAGCTCAAAAAACCTGATGAAGAATATATCAACGAAATAATAGATAAAGTCTATTTTGAAAAACCTGATTCATTTATTAAATGGCCTAAAAATAAAATTATTTTCATGCCTGATGCTGTACGTCAAAAATTTCATGTTTACAGCAATGAGCAATTACTTACTTTAAAAACTGCTGGTATATCTCCTGACCGTCGTTCAAATGGTCCAGCAATTATGGCTTTTTTGCTCGCAGGAGGTGAAAGACCAATTCGTGATAATGGCCATGGCTGGAGTATTCATCATATCTATGATGGCAAGCGGCCATTCCCAAACTCTGGCGCATCTAAAGTATGTCATGCTGTAAAAGAACATGGCCACTTTACTAACTCAGCCGGTCTTGTAGCGTTACATCCAATAGCTGATGGAATCGCATCAGAATCCTCTTATTTTGCATGGCTATTGAGGTTGGAAGCTTATAAACGGTTTTTATATGACCCTAATAAAGTATTTTCAATAATGTAGTTCACATCATTAAGTTTATCCGATGCACTGCCAAAGTGAATCAGGGAGAAAAGAACAGGTGTTCGGTCATTTTATTATAAGCCCCCTAATCCCGTTATATGGTGACGAGTAGCGACTTTTTGTCAGGAATAGAAACTTGCCTGTCTGATTCATGGCATCCATGCCACTCACCCTTTTAGCGCGTCCGGCGTCCAAATTTGTTCCAGACAAATTTGTCGCTTCGGTCAAACAACCGTTATGCTGATACGAGCAGCTTTGCGATGCTCGGCTTCGCATAAGGACATTATCAACGCTTTTCGTAGGTTGGCGCTGAGTTTACGAAGCCCAACATTATTAAAATTCACGTCAAGATTGTTGGGCTTCATTGCATTCAGCCCAACCTACAGCCACTCCCTAAATCCCCTTTTGTGTTGCCGATAAAAATGGTTATCTCAGGATAAGAAATCGGAATGTCTGAGCGCAGCGAGTTTTTTCGATTTCCCTGAGATAGCCATTTTTATCGGGGAGCCGCAGGCCAACACAAGGGGTGCCCTGGGGTTGTTAGGGGAATGGGCACGCATTCCCCTGACTCGACATAAAGTCGAAACAAAATAGTTATAGAACAAAAGCTATTGTTGGGTTTCTCCAGTTCAACCCAACCTACCCTTGAAATACAATCCATCTTTATCATCTTACCTTTTAAAGCAACCACCCCAATATAGGTTTAATATGCTTAAATAAATCTGTGAAGTCAGTCAGTTGGAGGTTGTTATGGCTGGAGGATGGTCTCGTGATGGCGCGGTGCAGGATCAGATTGATGCCAGTGTTGAAGACGGTATTCAACAGGCACGTTCCCGTTTACCTAAAGGCGAAAGCCTGACGCATTGTGAAGAGTGCGATAAGGAAATCCCTCAGGCACGCCGTGAGGCGGTGCCAGGTGTTCGCCTCTGCGTGAAATGTCAGGAAATGATTGATAAGGAAAACAAGACTGCCAGTCTGTTTAACCGACGTGGCAGTAAAGACAGTCAATTACGTTAGGCGCATTTCAACGTTATAAAAGAGCACTTCGGTGCTCTTTTGCTTTTCAGTACTGCATTGTGTAAAGCTGTGCTGTGGATTTATTTTGCAGTTCACAAGAATTTGATATTAGCCAGTTTAAAGTCTGACATTGAAAGACTGGTGCTTTATCTGGCCCACTTTTAGAGAAATATAAAATGAAAAAATTATTACTGGCATTACCTTTTATCTTTGCTGCGCAATTAGCTCTGGCAATTGATGAGCAGGATGAAAAAAACTATACAACAAACTACACCACACAATTAAAACCTATGGTTGTGCAGCAGTTGAATGCTGCCAGACCGGAAATGACGGCAACCGCTGTTGAGTCAGAAGCCAATGCCTATGTCATGAGAATGGCGAGTTGCCAGTTGAATGCCTTAAAAGATTTCCCGGAAGTTTATCGTGACAAAGCCATTTTGCCGGTAGCAGGGGGAGCAGATTTAGCTCAAACAACTCAAAACCTGAACCAAACCATTCTGCAGGATATTGAAGCGGACAAGCTAACCAAAGATCAGGCAACAAGAATGATTGTCACTGCTCAGGAATCCGTACAAATTTGTATGAATTCGTAAAAGTCAGATTCCTGAGTTCATAAAAAAGGGCCTTTCGGCCCTTTTTTGTTTATGCGGCAATTCCGGTATGACGCAAAAGCGCATCTATCTGCGGTTCACGTCCACGGAATTCAATAAAAAGTTCCATCGGTTCGCGGCTGCCGCCCTGCTCCAGAATGGCTTCCAGGAATTCCAGACCGGTTTGCCGATCAAAAATGCCCTTCTCTTCAAACTTGGAGAAGGCATCTGCTGACAACACTTCTGCCCATTTGTAGCTGTAATACCCTGCGGCATACCCACCAGCAAAGATGTGGGCAAAGCTGTGAGCAAAACGATTGAATTTGGGTGGCTTGACCACGGTCACTTCATTACGAACCTGTTCAAGAATTTTCTCGACCTGATTCGGCTGATTCGGATCAAATTCCAGATGCAAACGGAAATCAAATAACGAGAATTCCAGCTGACGTAACATCATCATCGCGGACTGGAAGTTACGTGCAGCGATCATTTTGTCGAACAATTCATCAGGTAGTTTTTCACCGGTCTGGTAATGGCCGGAAATCAAATCCAGCGCCTCACGTTCCCAACACCAGTTTTCCATAAACTGGCTTGGCAATTCAACAGCATCCCAAGCCACACCATTGATACCGGAGACACCGGCATATTCAATTTTGGTCAACATATGATGCAGGCCATGACCGAATTCATGGAACAGTGTTGTCACTTCATCATGGGTGAACAAAGCTGGTTTATCCCCGACGGGCTCAGAAAAATTACAAGTCAAAAAGGCGACAGGAATCTCAATGCCATTGGTTGTACGACGGCGTGCCTTGCATTCATCCATCCATGCACCACCACGTTTATGTTGGCGGGCATATAAATCCAGATAAAACTGAGCACGAACGCTGCCGTCTTCAGCAACAATTTCAAAAAAGCGCACGTCTTTATGCCAGACATCCACATCATTACGTTCGCGAATATCCAGACCATATAGACGATTCACCACGGCAAACAGACCACTGACCACTTTGTCTTCCGGGAAGTACGGTTTGAGTTCTTCCTGTGAAATCGAATAACGCTGCTGACGCAGTTTCTCAGCAAAATACGTGACATCCCAGGCTTCCAGCTGGCCTTGATCGGCAGTCACTTTGGCAAAAGCCCGTAATTCGGCATATTCATTTTCGGCAATCGGTTTGGAACGCTTGGCCAGATCTTGCAGGAAATCCAGAACCTGTTGCGGTGACTGGGCCATTTTGGTGGCCAAAGAACGTTCGGCGTGATTGGCAAACCCCAACAGGTTAGCCAGTTGATGACGCAAGTTCAGAATATCCAGCATCACTTCGGTGTTATCCCATTTGCCGGCATTCGGACCTTGGTCTGAGGCTTTGGTGGCAAACGCGGTATACATTTCCTCACGCAATTCACGATTATCAGCGTAAGACATCACCGGCATATACGATGGGAAATCCAGGGTAAACAACCAACCTTCCTCGCCTTCTCGCTTGGCCATTTGCTCGGCCATTTCAATAGTGGATGGCGGTAAACCGGATAATAATGACTCATCGGTGATCAGCTTGCGCCAGGCGTGGGTGGCATCCAGCAGATTTTCTTCAAATTTGGCGGTGCGTTCAGTCATTTGCTGTGACAGTTTTTTAAACTCATCACGTTGTTGCTGATCCAGCTCAACACCGGACAAACGAAAATCACGCACGGCGTTATCAATAACTTTTTTCTGTGCCGTATCCAATTTCTGATATTCAGCGCCTTCGGCAATGGCTTTATAGGCTTGATACAGCGTTTCATTCTGGCCCAATTCGGTAGAAAACTCGCTGAGTTTTGGCAGACAGGCGTTGTAAGCCTGACGAAGTTCTTCTGAGTTGACCACCGAATTCATATGACTGACTGGTGACCAGACACTGTCAATCAGGGCATCCATATCTTCCATTGGTTGTACCAGGGTTTCCCAGGTGGGCTCTGTCAGTGTGCTTAAAATCGTGTCGATTTTATTGCGTGCGGTGCTCAACGCATGATCAATTGCGGGCTCAACATGCTCGGCTTTAATGGCGGAAAATGGTGGTAAATGGTGATTTTCCAATAGTGGGTTGGTCATATTTATGTCCTGATTAAGTTCGGTATCGCCCGCAGTATGGTGCGTGGAGTTTGTGTCATGGTAACGCAACAAAACAGTCATCACACTGCAATATCTAATAGATAGGGTTTGTTCAGAATTTTAAGTGAATGAGTGCCTTATGCAAACACAACTAAGTCACAAGCAAAAGCTGAAAGTTCGCACCGTGTTTATATCGGATATCCATCTTGGCTTCCGAGGCTGCAGTGCCGAGCTCCTCCTTAACTTTTTACATAATGTGGAATGCGACTATCTTTATCTGGTCGGCGATATTATCGACGTCTGGGAAATGAAAAAACGCATGTACTGGCCTCAGGAACATAATAACGTGGTTCGTACCCTGCTTGGTAAAGCCAAACACAATACCAAGGTGATATTCGTCCCCGGCAACCATGATGAGATTCTGCGGGATTATGATGGTGCGGTGTTCGGTAATGTGCAAATCCATAATGAAATTATTCACACCACGGCCGATAAACGGAAGCTATTAATCATTCACGGCGATCAATTTGATAGCGTGGTAAAAATTTCGCCGATGCTGGCGAAAATTGGCAGTCGATTGTATGAATTTTTGTTGCGCGCCAATCGCTGGGTCAATTACTTCCGTCGCAAGATGGGCTTTACCTACTGGTCACTGGCGGCGTTTCTTAAACACAAAGTCAAAAATGCGGTGCAATACATCAGCAACTTTGAAGAAGCTGTGGCACATGAAGCGTCAAAACAAGGCGTTGATGGTGTGGTCTGCGGGCATATTCACCGGGCTGAAATTACCCGAATCCAGAATATCGATTACTACAATTGTGGTGACTGGGTAGAAAGTTGTACGGCATTGGTGGAACACCCTGACGGCCAGATGGAAATCATTCCCTGGGCGGAGTTATTTAATCAGCAAGTATTGATTGCCAAAGCCGCCTGATGAAACTGGTTATCGTGACGGATGCCTGGGAGCCCCAGGTCAACGGCGTAGTGCGTACTCTGGGCAAGACCCGTGATCATCTTCAGGAAATGGGTTATGAGGTGATCATGATCACCCCGCTGAATTTTAAAACTATTCCCTGCCCGACGTATCCCTCAATTCGTTTAGCGTTACTGCCATATCGAAAACTTTCCAATATGTTGGAAAATCTGCAAGCCAATGCAGTGCATATAGCGACTGAAGGCCCATTAGGTATGGCTGCCCGGCGCTGGTGTTTAAAACATAAAGTTCGATTTACCACCTCATTTCATACCCAGTTTCCAGAATATTTACGTCTGCGTTTGCCTGTTCCACTCCACTGGAGTTATGCCTGGTTACGCCGCTTTCATCGGCCAGCGGCGAGAACTTTGGTACCAACCGTTTCACAACAGCAACGATTGCAACAACATGGTTTTCAGGATGTGTATGTCTGGGGCCGTGGTGTGGATACACAGATCTTTACGCCCGATAACGCCAAAAAATTTGATTTACCCGGACCGGTTTTTATCAATATGGGACGTGTGGCGGTGGAAAAAAACATTGAAGCTTTTCTGGATCTGACGTTACCCGGCAGCAAGGTGGTGATTGGCGATGGCCCGGATTTGGAGATGCTGCGCAAACGTTACCCCGAGGTTCTGTTTACCGGAGCCAAATTTGCAGAGGAACTGGCGGCCTGTCTGGCAGGTGGCGATGTATTTGTTTTTCCCAGCCAGACTGATACCTTTGGTTTAGTGATTCTTGAGGCCATGGCATGTGGTTTGCCCGTGGCTGCTTTTCCGGTTACGGGTCCGAAGGACATTATCATTGAGGGCAAAACCGGCGAGCTTGACTGGAACTTGCAAACAGCTGCTTTAAGTGCGCTGAATCTGCAAAAAACCGATTGCATTGCTTATGCTCGCGAAAATAGCTGGCAGAAATGTAGCGCCGTATTTGCGAGTTTCATGTATGACAATCAGCCAGCTATTCCAACCCAAACAGCGCAAATACTCAGTCAGAAAAGCTGAAACATTCTCATTCTCATGTTGCAAAGTGACAACATCGTCATACTTTCTTGGTATTCGTACAACAGAATACTTGATTAGCCGGGAACTGCCGTGAGATTATTCCCGTTAAATTTGTTTCAGGGAATGCCGCAATGTTCGACTCAAAATATTTTTTCAGATTCAGCCTCATCAGCATGGTTGTTCTGTTTACCGGTTGTGCCACTACACAATATAACGATGAGCGTGATCCCTTCGAGAGCTACAACCGTGCAATGTACAAATTCAATGACACGGTTGACCGTGCGGTTCTGAAGCCTGTAGCCAAGGGTTACGATACTGTTGTTCCTGATGCCATCAGCTGGGGTGTCAGTAACTTTTTCAGCAATCTGAATGATATTACTGTTGCCATTAACAGTCTGTTGCAGGGTAAATTCAGTCAGGCTGCGGATGATACCGGACGTTTCCTGTTAAACAGTACCGTGGGTGTAGCCGGTATATTTGATGTAGCAGGCCATGCCGGCAACAAAAAACGTAATGAAGACTTTGGTCAGACATTAGGTGTCTGGGGTGCTGAACCCGGTGCTTACATTGTATTACCGTTTTTTGGTCCACGTACGGTACGTGACTCATTCGGTTTAGTGGGTGATATGTTTACTGACCCGGTGATGTATGTTGAAGGTCCGGGCGCACGTAACGCATTAGCCGGAACCCGTGTGGTGGATACCCGCGCCAATCTGTTAAAAACGCAACGTGTATTAAGCGAAGCAACAGATGATGAATATGCCTATGTTCGCAACGCTTATCTGCAACGTCGCCAATACCTGGTTTACGATGGTAATCCACCAAACGATGATGATTTCGATCTGTTTGATGATGAGTAATTCTTCAACCCAATCGCTATAATAAAAAGAGCCGGATTTATTCCGGCTCTTTTTTTATTTTCACGACACCACCACCGGTTATGAAATGACTTCTTTATTATTTACCATCGCGATTATCAGTGGTTTTGTACTGCTGATCTGGGGTGCAGATAAATTTATTGATGGCGCTGCTGGTATTGCATCCAATCTCGGTGTTGCCCCGCTGATTGTCGGGTTAACTATTGTTGGATTTGGTACCTCGGCTCCGGAAATGATGGTATCGGCATTAGCCTCATTTGATGGTGCTCCGGCACTGGGTATTGGCAATGCCATTGGCTCGAATATAACCAATGTCGGGCTGGTTTTGGGCCTCACAATAGTCATTACCCCACTGGCAGTTCATTCCGTTACGTTACGAAGAGAATTTCCGGTACTGGTGTTTATTATGTTTCTATCCCTGCTGCTGTTGCTCTGGGATATGGAACTGGATCGTATTGATGGTGTTATTCTGTTTTCGGGGTTTCTGCTGACGCTGGCTGGTATGGCCTGGCTGGCAGTGAAAAGTGCGCAGGATGACCCACTCAAAATTGAATTCACCAAAGAATATTCCCAGCCGAAACTGTCGCTGAAAACATCCATCCTGTTATTTTTTATCGGCCTTGTTTCCCTGCTGGCAGGTTCAAAACTGTTGGTCTGGGGAGCCACCGGCGTCGCCCAGTTACTGGGCATCAGTGAATTGGTCATTGGTCTGACGGTCGTGGCTATTGGTACCAGCCTGCCGGAACTGGCGGCGTGTATCGCTTCCGCATTAAAAAATGAACATGATATTGCCGTTGGTAATATTCTTGGCTCAAATATCTTTAATCTACTGGCTGTACTTGCCATGCCGGGGCTCATTCAACCATCAAAAATAGATACGCTGCTGATAACGCGTGATTTTAGTTTTATGATTGGTCTGACGATCGTGCTGTATTTCTTTGCACGATTTTGTTTGAAGGGCAGATTGGGCCGTCCGGTTGGTTTGTTGCTATTACTGGTTTATGCAGGCTATATAAGTTTGCTGGCCTACCAAGGTGTGCATAACGGTATATGAAAATAGATGCGGAAAAATTAAAAATGCTGGCGCTGGCGGTGATTGATACCGAGCTGGAAGCGGTGACATTACTACGAGATCGGATTGATGATGACTTTGTCCGCGCCTGTGAATATCTGCTGCAGTGTCAGGGGCGTATTGTAGTTATTGGCATGGGTAAGTCAGGTCATATCGGCAGTAAAATTGCCGCGACCTTAGCCAGTACCGGCAGTCCGGCATTTTTTGTTCATCCCGGTGAAGCCAGCCATGGTGATTTGGGCATGATCACCGATAAAGACGTCGTACTGGCGTTGTCGAATTCCGGGGAAACTGCCGAAATTCTGACGATATTGCCACTGATTAAACGCCTTGGCGTACCGTTAATCACCATGAGTGGCCGGATGGATTCCACACTTTCATCATGTGCTGATGCCAATATTAATGTCAGTGTGAACAAGGAAGCCTGTCCGCTGGGACTCGCCCCCACATCCAGTACAACCGTTGCTTTGGTCATGGGGGATGCCCTGGCCATTGCCTTACTGGAAACCCGCGGTTTTACCGCCGAAGACTTTGCCCTTTCTCATCCCGGTGGCAATCTTGGTCGACGTTTATTATTACGCGTCAGCGATATTATGCATACTGGCTCGGCGATTCCGCAGGTCAATGAACAGGCTTTATTACGTGAAGCCTTGATGGAAATGTCTAACAAAAGTCTGGGCATGACCGCTGTGGTGGATAATGCTGGCAAACTGGTCGGTATTTTCACTGATGGTGATTTACGTCGTGTATTGGCACAGGAAGTGAATATTCTCACCGCACCGCTGAAAGATCATATGACACGCCATTGTAAAACCGGTCAGGCTGAGATGCTGGCCGCCGAAGCATTACAAATGATGCAACAATACAAAATCAATGGGCTGTTGATTACCGATAAAAACCATAACTTAACGGGCGCACTCAATATGCACGATTTATTACGTGCGGGTGTGGTCTAATTTTCAGGAAAAAAACAATGCAAGATATAACGGCTCGTGCCAAACAAATTAAGCTGGTGATTTTTGATGTCGATGGTGTCCTGACTGATGGCAGCATCATCATTGGCGATGATGGTGAGGAACATAAAGCATTTAACTCTCGTGATGGCCATGGCATGAAACTGCTGCAGTACACTGGTGTCGATATTGCTATTATCACCGGGCGCACTTCGAGGGTGGTTGAGCATCGTATGCAAAGCCTTGGCATCAATCTGGTTTATCAGGGACAAAAAGTTAAGTTACCTGCTTTTGAAGAATTACTTAAAACGCTTAAGCTGAAGCCGGAACAATGCGCTTATGTTGGAGATGACTGGGTTGATTTGGCCATCATGAACCGAGTGGGTTTGGCGATTGCTGTGCAAGATGCTGATGCGGTTGTGAAAAAACATGCTCACTGGATCACTCCTTCCATGGGTGGAAAAGGTGCGGCACGTGATGTATGTGAATTTATTATGGAAGGACAGGGAACCCTGCAGGATCAAATTGAACGCCATCTTTAATATTCCGGGTTATCTCAAAATTGCCCTACTGCTGATAGCAGTGGTCAGTCTGTGGATGCTGTTCAATAAACCAGAAGCCCCTCGAACGGAAGCCTCTGTGCATTACAGTATCGATTTTGGCATGACTGACTTCAAACTGACAGTAATGGATATCAATGGCAAACCTTCACGAGTCATTACCGGCGAAACGCTGTACCACTACCCGGAAAATGACCGTACCGAAATTTTCAACCCGACGACCCTGTTTATTGCACCGGAAAATAACGACTGGATAATCGAGTCAGATCATGCTGAAACTCAGGGTGAAGGCGAAAACATACTTCTCACCGGCAATGTTATTATTACCAATAAAGATCAACCGGAAATTCAGTTATTAACTGACATTCTGAATCTGGATACTGTTCATAATACAGCGTATACCGATCAGCCGGTGACCATGAAATCGCCACATGGAGATACCCATTCAGTGGGTTTCCATGCGGCTTTACAAGAAGAAACTATCAATCTGCACTCTAGGGTGAGAGGACAATATAATGCGCCACCTGTTAATTAATCTGCTCTGGGTTCTTGCTGCAATTCCGTCTATTGCGCTTGCCTTACCCAGTGATCGGGAGCAACCCATCAATATCGAAGCAGATCATGCGCAGCTTGATGATCAAACCGGTGTCACCCAATACAAAGGTGATGCTATTCTGACTCAGGGTACTTTACGTATTGAAGGCGACATCATTACTTTCTTTTATGATGAAAACCGTGAACTGGAAAAAGCCATTGCGGAAGGTAATCTCGCCACCTATGAACAGGTGCACAAGGAAGGCGACAAACCGGTTAAAGCCAAAGCCTTACAGATGGAATACCACGCCCGTACCCAACGAATTTATCTGGTAGGCCAAGGTTATGTCTGGCAATCAGGCGATGAATTCCGTGGCAATCATATTGAATATGATATTGATAAAAACATTGTTATTGCCAACTCCAGACCAGTCGAAGTCGATGGCCAGACACAATCCAGCGGCCGGGTTCATATCACTATTCAGCCTCCCGGTCAGCGTGAAAAAAACAAGACTCAACCGGCCAGACCAACCGCACCACAACCTCAGCCTTTAACAGAGGCACCGGAACAGCAATCGGAAATGAGTTATCCAACGGCGACCACTCAAACCACGCTGAATGTCAGAACCGGTCCCGGCACCCAATATGAACGTATTGGTGCCTTTATCGAAAACACAGAGGTGATTGTGCTGACCCGTCAACCCGAATGGATCCAAGTCAGAGGGATGAGTGGTGATAAAGCGATCATTGGCTGGGTCAGTGCGCGTTATCTGCAAATGAATCCTGAATAAATCACGGAAATTACATGAGTCAGCTTTCTGCAATGTCGCTTGCCAAGCAATTTGGCGATAGACAGGTTGTTAAAAATATTTCCCTTGAAGTAAACAGTGGTGAAATTGTCGGTTTGCTTGGCCCCAATGGAGCCGGAAAAACGACCAGCTTTTACATGATTGTCGGGTTGATCCCGGTCGATCACGGCAGCATTTTTCTCGATCAACAAGAACTCACCCATGAACCGATCCACAAACGTGCTCAATTAGGTATTGGTTATCTCCCCCAGGAAGCTTCCGTATTTCGTAAATTGTCAGTAGAAGATAATCTCTACGCCATTATTGAAACCCGCAAAAAACTGAGCCTCGACGCTAAACAGCAATTACTGGAAAGATTGCTGGATGAATTTCATATCAGCCATATTCGAAAATCGTTAGGCATGGCGTTATCCGGTGGTGAAAGACGCCGCGTTGAAATTGCCCGGGCATTAGCCATGGATCCTCAATTCATTTTGCTCGACGAACCCTTCGCCGGTGTTGATCCGATTTCTGTATTAGATATTCAGGGTATTATCAAAGCACTTGCTGAGCGAGGTATTGGCATTTTAATCACTGACCATAATGTTCGTGAAACATTGAGTGTCTGTGAAAGAGCCTACATCTTTAACGAAGGTGAAGTCATTTCCAAAGGTACACCCGATGAAATCCTGCAGGATAAGCGTGTACTCAGCGTTTATCTGGGACGGGACTTTCGCCTGTAGATTTCCACAACAAGTTTCTGGCAATTCCCCGGATCAGTAAGGTAAGATGAATTGAACTCTGTTTGAGTACTATTTATGTGTCGATTGATTGCGATTGCCTTGCTGTTGTTTGCCAATTTAGCAGTGGCCGATGAACCAAATCAAAAGCTGACACCCGTATCAATCAAACTTCACTGGCAGCATCAATTTCAATTTGCTGGCATTTATGCCGCCGTCGAAAAAGGCTTTTATCAGGAAGCCGGGCTGGCAGTAACCATGACTAACGGCCATACAGCACCTTTCAATGAAGTTGAAACCGGTATCGTTGACTTTGGACTTTCCGGTGCAGGCCTGGTGGTCGAAAGATTAAAAGGTCGCCCGTTTGTCGCTATAGCCGCCATATTTCAAAGCAGCCCTTACACCTGGCTGGTCAGAGCGGATTCAGATATAAAACATCCGAACGATTTCGTTGGTAAAACGGTTACCCGGCAGTCCTACGCTGATGATTTATCGGCGATGCTACTCAAGTTCAATATTCATCCTTCACAACTGGATATAGTGGATCCCTCTCCGGCTGATATCGATAATCTTATTGCCGGTGAAGTGGATGCACTTACAGCCTATATTTCCAATGAACCTTTCTGGATGAAGAATCAGGGTGTGGCTTACCACACCTTGTCACCGCATGAATTCAATATTAATTTCTACAGCGATATCCTGTTTACTTCTGAACAGTATTTAAGGCGTCATCCGCAGGTCGTGGCAGCATTCAGAGAGGCCACTATACAAGGCTGGCAATATGCCCTGGAACATCCCCAGGAAATGATTGATCTGATTTTAAAGGACTATAACAATCAAAATAAAACCCGGGCTCATCTTGAATTTGAAGCTGAAAAACTCAGCGAGCTCAGTTTATATCCCACCGTTTCATTAGGTCATATGACGATTGAACGCTGGCAAAAAATCGCTGAACACTATCAGCAGTTAGGCTTGGTTAATAATGACCATCAACTTGATGGATTTATCTATGACCCTACACCCAGCATATCAATATG
The DNA here is from genome assembly GCF_002341635.1 of Methylophaga sp. UBA2496. Lineage (NCBI taxonomy): Bacteria > Pseudomonadati > Pseudomonadota > Gammaproteobacteria > Thiotrichales > Piscirickettsiaceae > Methylophaga > Methylophaga sp. UBA2496. Next base: position 643,430 of record NZ_DDOK01000004.1, read on the forward strand.
GCTGAAATGGCTGGTATTTTCGCTTATCGCTTTAGCCGCAGTCACCATGATTGGTTATTTTATTAAACGCCATCATGCCAAAGTGTTGAGTGAAAAGATTGCCTTGCAAACGGCAGCGCTTGAAGCGGAATTAGAAAAAGGCAAAGCGCTGGAAGAGAAAGCCAAACGCGAAAGTGAACGTTTACAAACATTATTGAATCACACACTTGAAGGCGTTATTACCATTGACGAAACGGGTGTTATCCAGAATTTTAATGCGGCTTCTGTTCGCTTATTCGGTTATCAACCGGAAGAAATTATTGGCCAGAATATTACCCGGCTGATGCCCGCTCAACATCGACATCATCATGAAAATGGCATGTCACGTTTCTTAAGCACCGAGCAATCCAAAATAATTGGCCAGCCGATTGAGTTGGAAGCATTACATAAAAGTGGTCAAATTATTCCCATTGAACTGACCTTAAGTGCCTTTAAATGGGAAGGTCGTTATTTTTTTACCGGCATAGCCCGTGATATTTCTTTGCAAAAAGCGGAGCACCTGGCCTTGATCGCCGCCAAGGAAGAAGCTGAAAAAGCCAACCAGGCAAAATCGGAATTTCTGTCGGCAATGAGCCATGAGTTACGCACCCCTCTTAATGCGATATTAGGTTTCGCCCAGCTGCTACAAAGTGATAAACAGGCACCGCTTACCGATACTCAGCAAGATAGTCTGAAGCTCATCATCCAGAGTGGTGAACACTTGCTCAAGCTGATTAACGATGTACTGGAACTGGCAAAAATTGAAACCGGTTCTGTAGAAGTTTCCATTGAGGCTGTTGATGTTACGAGCGCCATAAAACATTGCCTGCCAATGCTGAAAAATCTGGCGGATCGCTATCAGGTAACAATTCTGACGGGAGATATCCCCAATCAATTAGTGCTGGCTGATTTGACCAAACTTAAACAAGTACTGATCAACCTGGTCAGTAACGCCATAAAATACAACCGTCCTGATGGTGAGGTACTCATTACAGGCGAAATCATCAAATCGACCAACCGGTTGCGTATTACCATTAAAGATACCGGTATGGGCATACCACCGGATAAACAAGCCTATCTGTTTACGGCGTTTGATCGATTGGGGCAGGAAAACTCGGGGATTGAAGGTACCGGCGTCGGATTAATTGTGACCCAGAGACTGATAAAGGCCATGGATGGTCACATCGGTTTCGAAAGCAGCGAAAATCAAGGCAGTCGCTTTTGGGTAGAGTTACCTGTCACTGACCGGTCTCTGCACAATGTTCATCATCATGAACCGCCACCCTCGATTCCCTCTGACAATCCACTTCAGGCCGATTCCGGTTCGGTCATTCTGCATATTGAAGACAACCCGGCCAATATCAAATTAATGGAAGCGTTTTTTGAACGCCTGCCACAATATCACCTGCATGTCTGTAAAACCGCTGAAGCCGGATTGGAATGGCTGGAGCAAAATATGCCGGCAGTTATCCTGATGGATATTAATCTTCCTGGAATCAGTGGTCTGCAGGCCACTGAGCAGATCATGGCCAATCCCAAGTTCCGTCATATTCCGGTTATCGCCGTGACTGCTGCGGCTATGCCCTATGATTTACAGCAGGCAGAAGGGTTATTTACCGCCTATCTCACCAAACCGGTTAACTTTATCTTGCTGACAGAATTGTTAAACCAGTACAGCAAGCAAAGCGATCAGTCTAACAATGGGTAACCATCCCGCGGGGGAAAGAACAACAAAGGTTCTACCCGAGCATCATTCAGACTGACTCCAAGATGCAGATGCGGCCCGGTCACCCGTCCTGTTGCACCCACCGTACCAATAATATCTCTTTGTTTAACCTGTTGGCCGACTTTGACATCAATTCGATCCAGATGACAAAACATGGTCACCAGACCCTGGCCATGATCAATCATGACGGTATTGCCATTAAAAAAGTAATCGCCGCTATCGGTCACCACACCATCGGCAGGCGCCATAATGCCGGTTCCTGTTGGCGCGGCAATATCAATTCCGCTGTGGGGATTACGTTCTTCGCCATTAAACACTCTGCGGCGACCAAACAGGCCACTTACACGTCCTTCAACCGGCCAGACAAAGTTGAAGGGAACATCATCACTCACTCGCCAATTACGCAACGCTTTATTAATCCTGGCGGTTTCAGCTTCGATGCGAACCATATCTTCGGCATAGGGATTTACTTTACGATCATCGGGCACATTCACATGCTGGGTGGGATAGGATTTGTTTCTGACCTCAAACACAATGCTGCTCAATACGCCCTGGTCATCCACCAAAACTTTATGATTTCCCGGTTTGGCTGCCAGAGGAATGCCAACCACAGCCTGCCATTGGGAACCCTGTTTTATCACCATCACCTGCCGTTGTTCATAGCTGACTTCAGGTGCAACATTTCCACCCGTTTCCAACGGTAAAATGATCACGCCGCCAGGTACCGGAAGTTGTTGTGGTAACGCCCAGGCAGAGAAACTCAGCAACAGCAGAATGGGTAAATAAAAAACGTTGAACCTCATTTTTTATCACGCACTTCGCAGTCCAACTGGCCTTCTGATAAACGAATTTGCAGTGTTTGGCCAATTTCCACTTCATCGGAACGGTAAATAACATTCCCGGATTCAGTATCACTGGTGATGCTGTAGCCACGCTCCAGCGTATTTAAAGGGCTGACGACAGATAAAGTTCGCATTAACTGCGCAAGTTGTTGTTTATGATCATTGATCTGTTGTCTGGTCAGACGATTTAATTGTGCAGAGAGTGCATCAACAAGCTGTTGCTGCTGCTTTAACCGGGAAACGGGTAACAGTCGCTGCAAACGAGCGTTCAGATTCTGACTTTGTTGTCTGAACTGCTGCTGTTGCACGGAAAATGCTTTTTCAAATCGCTGAGCCAAATCCTTTAAGCGGGTTTGCCGCCAGCTGATTCGCAGTTGGGGATGCGGTAAGCGCACTGACAGATAATCCAGTTGCTGCTGTTTGCTTTGCAAACGACGTTGAAAGCTGTAATCCAGTTGTGTCTGCAAGCGTTTCAGCTGTTGCAATTGCAGCTTGATCTGTTGCTGGGGTTTCGGCAGGCGCTGTGATAAATAACGGATATGCCGGTGTTCATTAAACAGCTTTTGACGAATCCGACTGTTCAGGGTTTGCAACAAATTGCCCAGATTCAAAACCAACTGTCGTGCTTCAGGGACGGCTAACTCGGCTGCTGCCGAAGGGGTCGGTGCTCTGACATCGGCGACAAAATCGGCAATGGTAAAATCAATTTCATGGCCTACGGCACTGATAGTGGGAATCTGGCAGGCAAATAACGCTCTGGCAACCAGTTCATCATTAAAACTCCACAGATCTTCCAGCGAGCCACCACCCCGCCCCACAATCAGCAAATCGCATTCCTGTCGCTGATCAGCGGTTTGAATGGCGGCAGCAATCTGCCGTGGTGCTGCTTCACCTTGTACAGCAACGGGATACAAAATCACTTTGATTGCCGGAAAACGACGCTTCAAAACATGCAGAATATCGTGTACCGCTGCCCCATCCGGTGAGGACACAATGCCGATGGTTTGCGGCAAAGCCGGCAACGGTTTTTTATGAGCGGTATCAAACAGACCTTTCTGACCCAATCTGGCTTTTAACGCTTCATAGGCGCGTTGCAAGGCCCCGCTGCCTGCTTCTTCCATATGCTCAACAACCAGCTGGAATTCACCGCGGCCTTCATACAGCGTGACTTTGACGCGCAGTAATACCTGCATGCCGTTTTCAGGGGTAAAGCGTAATTGCTGATTGCGGCCACGGAACATGGCACAGCGTACTTGCGCAGCTGAGTCTTTCAGTGTGAAGTAAATATGCCCGGAAGCCGGCATCGCTAAATTGGATATTTCTCCTTCGACCCACAATAGCGGAAACGAACCATCCAGCATCAGCCGGACTTCTCTGACCAATCGCGAAACCGGATATACATCCTTGACAGCACGGGCAGCGAGTTTTGCTTGCGAATCCGATGTCATAAGTGATGCCATAAACCACTAAGTTCCTGATATAATTTGTCGATCATATTACAGTAAATTCGGGAACCCGCCTCATGAGAATTGCGCAAGAAGCCCTGACATTTGATGACGTTTTATTAGTCCCTGCCTATTCAAATGTTCTGCCGCGTGATGTCAGTCTGTCAACTCAACTGACACGAGATATCACCATCAATATTCCATTGTTATCCGCTGCGATGGATACCGTCACAGAAAGCCGTCTGGCAATAGCAATGGCACAGGAAGGTGGTCTGGGTATTCTGCACAAAAATATGACCATCGAACAGCAGTCTGACGAAGTCCGTAAGGTGAAAAAATTTGAAAGTGGTGTGGTTCGTGATCCGATTACCGTCAGCCCCAACACATCAATCGGCGATGTTGTTGAGTTGACCCGTTCCCACAATATCTCCGGTGTTCCAGTTGTAGATGGTAATGATTTGGTCGGAATTGTAACCAGCCGTGATTTACGCTTTGAAAAACATTTTGAAAATCCGGTGTCATCAATCATGACTGGCAAAGATAAACTGGTGACCGTCGGTGAAGATGCCAGTCGTGAGGAAGTTCTCCACTTATTGCACACTAACCGTATTGAAAAAGTACTGGTTGTGGATGATAAATTTCATCTGCAGGGCATGATCACCGTTAAAGATATTCAAAAACAAACAGACAATCCACTGGCCTCCAAAGATGCACAGGAACGTTTGCGTGTTGGCGCGGCAGTCGGCATTGGCGCAGAGAGCGAAGCGCGTGTTGATGCATTAGTTGCAGCCGGTGTGGATGTCATTGTTGTCGATACAGCACACGGTCATTCACAGGGCGTATTGGATCAGGTGCGCTGGGTCAAACAACATTATCCTCAAGTGCAGGTCATCGGCGGTAATATCGCCACAGCTGCTGCGGCAAAAGCTTTGGTTGAAGCCGGCGCTGATGCGGTCAAAGTCGGTATTGGTCCCGGCTCTATCTGTACCACGCGTATTGTTGCCGGTGTCGGTGTACCACAAATCACTGCCATCAGTAATGTGGCTGCCGCACTGGCCGGAACGGGTGTGCCGTTGATTGCTGATGGTGGTGTACGCTACTCCGGTGATATTGCCAAAGCGATTGTTGCCGGGGCACATGCCATTATGGTTGGTGGTATGTTTGCCGGTACTGAAGAAGCTCCCGGTGAAGTGGAATTATTCCAGGGCCGTGCCTATAAATCGTATCGTGGCATGGGCTCAATGGGAGCAATGTCACAGAAACAGGGTTCCAGCGATCGTTACTTCCAGGAATCCAGTGAGGCTGACAAACTGGTTCCGGAAGGCATTGAAGGCCGCGTGCCATTCAAAGGTAGTCTGAGTCCTGTTATTCATCAGCTGATGGGTGGTGTTCGTGCTTCCATGGGTTATACCGGCAGCCGCACTATTGAAGAAATGCGCACCAAACCGGAATTTGTCCGTGTAACTTCTGCTGGCATGAATGAAAGCCATGTTCATGACGTGACCATCACCAAAGAAGCACCAAATTATCGCGTTAATTAATGTTGCATACCGGTTTCTGAACAGAGACCGGTATCTTTTATCTGACTGTAAGAGAGATTCATGAGCAGCCATATTCACGACCATCGCATTCTGATCCTTGATTTTGGTTCACAATACACCCAGCTGATTGCCCGTCGTATTCGCGAGGTCGGTGTCTATTGCGAGTTACGTAACCCGGATATCAGCGAAGCCGAAATTCGTGAATTTGCTCCGAAAGGCATCATTCTATCGGGTGGCCCGGATTCAACTATTGGCGAAGCGGCACCTGCCGCACCGCTCTGTGTATTTGAAATGAATGTACCGGTTTTGGGCATTTGCTACGGTATGCAAACCATGGCTACACAGTTAGGTGGTCAGGTTGAGTCGTCATCACATCGTGAATTTGGTTACGCACAAATCCGCGCTCGCGGGCATTCTGCATTTTTGAAAGATATCGAAGATCATGCGACACCTGAAGGTTTTGGCATGCTGGATGTGTGGATGAGTCATGGTGACCGGGTTAGCCAAATGCCCGATGGATTTAAAGTTATAGCCAGTACCGACAGTGCGCCTATTGCCGGTATGGCGGATGAAGAACGACAGTTCTACGGTGTGCAGTTCCACCCAGAAGTGACCCATACCACTCAGGGTCAACGGATGATTTCGCGTTTTGTTACCGAAATCTGTGGTTGTGAAACCTTATGGACTTCCGCCAATATTATTGAAGACAGTATCGAAACCATCCGTCAACAAGTTGGCAAAGATGAGGTATTGCTGGGTTTATCTGGTGGTGTCGATTCCTCCGTCGTGGCCGCTTTGCTGCACCGGGCCATTGGCGATCAGCTGATCTGTGTGTTTGTGAATAACGGCTTGCTACGTGAAAACGAAGGCGATCAGGTGATGGCGATGTTTGCCAAACATATGGGCATTCGCGTGATTCGTGTGGATGCTGAAGATCGTTTCCTGTCAGCACTGGCAGGTGAAAATGATCCGGAAGCCAAACGCAAAATTATCGGCCGTGAGTTTGTTGAAGTATTTGACGAAGAAGCGTCCAAACTCACCAACGTACAGTGGCTGGCACAAGGCACTATTTACCCTGATGTCATTGAGTCGGCTGCCTCTAAAACCGGTAAAGCGCATGTGATTAAAACCCATCACAATGTTGGTGGTTTACCGGAGCACATGAAACTCAAATTAATTGAGCCATTACGCGAATTGTTTAAGGATGAAGTACGTAAATTGGGCGTCGAACTTGGTTTGCCAAGCGATATGGTCTATCGCCACCCTTTCCCTGGCCCGGGTCTGGGTGTACGCATCCTCGGTGAAGTCAAAAAAGAATATGCCGATCTGCTGCGTAAAGCCGATAACATTTTCATCGAAGAATTACGGGCTCACGATTTATACGACAAAACCAGTCAGGCGTTTGCAGTGTTTTTGCCAGTCAAATCAGTTGGTGTAATGGGCGATGGCCGCCGTTATGACTATGTAGTCGCACTTCGTGCGGTTGAAACCATCGATTTTATGACCGCGCGCTGGGCGCATTTACCTTATGAGTTCCTGGATCTGGTATCACGTCGTATCATCAATGAAGTCAGCGGTATCTCACGAGTCGTCTACGATATCTCCGGGAAACCACCCGCTACGATTGAATGGGAATAACGCGTTATCATCTGTTGATTGGAGGCCGTGTGCAAGGTGTTGGCTATCGTATGTCGGCACAGATTGCTGCTGAGAAACTCGGCTTGTGGGGCTGGGTACGAAACCTCAGCAATGGTCAGGTTGAGATCGTGGCTGAAGGCCAGATTGAACAACTCAAGCAATTACTGGACTGGGCCTGGCAAGGTCCTCGTTTTGCGGAAGTAACGGATATTTCCGTTACAGAACAATCTGCTACAGGTGAATTTGATAATTTTAAGATCCGTTAGTTAGCCCAAATAACCCAAAAGGAATCCGACATGGCACAACGTTTTAATAGCAAAGGCTTTTTATTACGTTTGTTGTTTGCTGTTTTGTTGGTCTATATCAGCTACAACCCGAGCGGTTACAGTTATTATCATTGGGCTAATGACGCCATTTTAGGTAATGGCACGGGTATCACTCCTCCTTTTGCCATGGCTACCGTGATTATCCTGATTGGCTGGACCGTTTACCTGCGGGCAACCTTTCGTTCCCTGGGCGGTTTTGGCCTGATTCTCGCCTTTGCCTTTTTTGCCATTATCGTCTGGTGGCTGTTTGATCTGGGTATTCTCGAACTGCGCCATCACGCGGCGTTTACCTATATTGCCTTATTCCTGATTGCGGCTGTTCTTGCGGTCGGCATGTCCTGGTCACATATCCGTCGTCGATTATCGGGTCAGGCAGATATGGATGATGTAGATGATTAGACGCCACCGTCGCATTCGACAGAAATAAATCATCTGACTCAAACTACGGCGCAGTGTATTAAAAAATTTTCAGCTTGAATTAAGCCTGTATCTCTATCGTACAGTCTTAATGTCATATCCATTCGTGATATTGATAAATTATTCAGGCTGAAGGATTCACACATGTCGTTATTCTCGAACCAAACAAAATCGAGATTATGGATTGCTGTTCTGCTTATTACTACGCTACTGAGTGGTTGCCTTTGGTTCAGCACAGTTAGCTCCGCCAAAGCCGTTCAGGATAGCCGGTGGAATCTGCAACAGGATTATCAGTTCAGTAACGTACTTACTATTGATGGAATTGTCGATAATTTATCAGGATTGACCTATCATCCTGAGTCAGGACATTTGTATGGTGTCGTAAACAATCCTGAACAAATCGTTGTGATGAGTAAAACCGGACAATTACTGCAAACAATTGATTTAATTGGCTTCTCGGATACTGAAAGTATTGATTATGTAAAAGACAATATGTTTATTATCAGTGAAGAACGACAGCAAACTGTCAGCTTTATTGAAATCCTTGATTCAACAACACAGATAAACTACCAGGATGTAAAAACGATCGCGATATCCTCTCCTGAAAAGGAGAACAAAGGTATTGAAGGCATCGCGATTTCACAACAAAATGGCTTATTTATCGTACGTGAAAAGCCCGCACGGATCCTGCATTTTTCATTGACTGATGATAGCAATGATAGTCAATTTGATGCGATAAAAAAGCTCCGGCTTGATGTGGGTGATTTTTCGGGATTAACGCTACTCAATGAGAGTACCGAGCAGAAATTACTCGTGCTCAGTGATGAATCGCATAGTCTGCATGTCATTGATTTTATGGGTCAGGAACGGTCACGTGTCAGACTGGGTCTGGGCCCATTTAATCTCTGGCCATTAATGCAGCAACCTGAAGGTGTCACATCAGATACAGAGGGAAATATTTATATCGTTGGCGAACCGAATCAGCTGTTGATATTAACGCGAAAAACACCGCTAAACAGCTGATTTAGGCGCAAAACTGCTTTTTCTCCTGACCTTTCGTGATAAAAGTTGTTTTAGCTGACGTTTATCCTCATTGGTTAAATGCTGATGACCACGGTACTGCAGATAAAAGCGCATTCGTTGACTGCGTCTCAGTTTATATTTAGCAACACGATCCAGCATAGCCAAATCTTTGATGCAACGGTAACGCAATAAAGCTCCCCGCCAGAAAGCTCCCAGCGGGCAATCAATCACAAATAACCGATCCTCATCGTCCACCAGCAGATTTCGCCATTTAAAATCATTGTGCACAAAGCTTTTGTTATGCATTTTTTGCAGCATTTTTGCAGCTTGCATACTGATTTTATTCACCCATTTTGCATCACTCAAACGTGGATCATCAGCTCTGGCCAGGCTGGCCAAATCTTCACTGTTTGGAATGGCCTGCGTTATTAACGCACCTCGCTGAAACACGCCCCACGTTTTCTCGATGCCAAAGGCGACTACTGTCGCTGTAGCAATCTTTTGTTCTCTAAACCAGAGCAGGTTTTGCCATTCAGATTGTATACGAGACATACCCAAAAAACGCCTTAACCCCTTGCCAGCAAATCGGTAACGTTTAACGTAGTAGTCACTATTATTAATGTTTACCCGGATGAGATCCGAAAGTCGTTCACTGGTAATGGTCTCACCTTGTAACTTAAAAATTTTATCCAGATCGGCAAAATCAGCATGCAAATGTGAAAATTCTGGCATCATGCGCCAATGTGTCATTCTATCCATGGCGTAAATGATAAGTGAGTCTTGACGGGTAAACCAATTTTTAAATAACAAAAAGGGCGAATAACCGCCCTTTTCATCGTAACTTTATCTATTTAGAAATCAGGCCTCATAAGTTGAGGCTGATACATTTCCGCCCCTCCCCGTCCAGTTGGTATGGAAATATTCGCCACGAGGTTTATCCAGTCGTTCATAGGTATGCGCGCCAAAATAATCACGTTGTGCCTGTAGCAGGTTGGCAGGCAATCGCTCACTACGATAACCATCATAAAAGGCTAACGCGCTGCTGAAGGTTGGAGTTGGCACACCTAGACTAATGGCACAAACAACTGCTTTCCGCCAACCCGGTAAAGCTTCGGTAATAGCATCGATAAAGAAATCATCCAGCAACAGATTTTCCAGTTTTGGATTACGCTCAAAAGCATCGCGAATATTCCCCAGAAATCGACTGCGAATAATACAGCCGCCGCGCCACATCAAAGCAATGCCACCATAATTAAGTTCCCAACCATAGGTTTTGGCCGCTTCGCGCATCAACATATAACCTTGAGCATAGGAAATAATTTTTGAGGCATACAAAGCATCACGAATCGCATTGATCATGTCAGCTTTATCACCTGAAAATTGCCCCGCATGAGCAGGCAAAATGTTGGCGGCAGTGACTCGCTCATCTTTAAGGGCAGACAAACAGCGGGAAAAAACTGCTTCTCCAATCAGTGTTAACGGTATACCCAACTCCAGCGCATTTATTCCGGTCCATTTGCCGGTACCTTTTTGGCCTGCCGTATCCAGAATATGATCAATCAGCAAACTGCCATCCGGCTCTTTGACCGCCAGAATATCGCGGGTAATCTCTATAAGATATGAGTCCAGAACACCTTCATTCCATTCAGCAAACACCTGCTGAATCTCGTCACCGGACATACCCAGTCCTTCACGCATCATCTGATAGGCTTCGCAAATTAATTGCATATCGCCGTATTCAATGCCGTTATGCACCATTTTTACGTAATGTCCGGCACCATCATTGCCGACCCAGTCGCAACAAGGCTCACCATCAACTTGCGCGGCAATGGACTGGAAAATGGGTTTAATCGCAGGCCACGCTGCAAAATTACCGCCGGGCATTAAGGAAGGTCCGAAACGGGCACCCTCTTCACCACCGGAAACACCACTACCAACAAACAGGATGCCTTTTTTATGCAGTTCATGGGTGCGTCTGTCACTGTCATTAAACAGCGAGTTACCGCCATCAATAATGATGTCACCTTTATCCAGATAGGTGACCAGTTGCTCAATAAAGGCATCTACCACCGGTCCCGCTTTCACCATTAACATCACGCGTCGCGGGATTTGCAGGCTCTCAACAAATTTTTTCAAATCATGGCAACCAATAATATTGGTGTCTTTGGCAGGACCTTCCAAAAATTCATCGACTTTGGATGAGGTTCGGTTATAGACCGCCACCTTAAAGCCTTTATCATTCATATTCAGCACCAGGTTCTGACCCATAACAGCCAGCCCCACCACACCAATATCTGCTTTTGTATTAGTATTTTGAATCAATTCACTCATTTCTGATTTATCACCTTTATGTATTCGCCTCGAGCCTCACGGGTAGAACCCACCACAATTCGGCAGGTTCCGGAGGCATCACATTCCAATGCACCGCACACCTCAATAAATTCACCTTTTTCCACTTGTCCAACGTAGGTATGGGTAAAGGAAATGATTTCAGGCGTCAGCGCATTATCAACTCGGTATCGTGCCGGAAAATCAAACGCACGACTGTCATCGGTCACCCGGCACTGGATGGTTTTAATGCCTTGTTTAAAAAAATGCCGATGCTCAATATCCAGTTCATCTGTTAGACAGACCATGCCGATATCAAATTTACTGCCATCGATCATCGCTTTATTGTATTTTCGATATTCATGCCAGCTAAAACTTTCAAAATTCAGTTCACTATCACGACGTTGATAGTTTTCCTGCATTTGTGCTTTATCAAGTTTCTGCAGAATATTATTGGTAATTGCATTTTTGACTGCTTGCCTGCATTGATGGAACGCATCACGTCCATAAATAACTAAATCAATATCTGATGTGCTTTTTTGCTGATTAATCAGCATTGAGCCGGTAAGACCTATTGCATCAATATCTACTGAATATTGCCGGAAAATCGCTATTAATTTATGCAATTTGTGTTGCAGCAGATCTTCTGCCGGCTGATTCAATAACTGCTGCAGCCGTTGTTCGGGCCGATGATGCCGAAAAATTCTGTCCACCGGTACAGCATGAAATGCTGCATCAAACTGGTTTGAATAAAACAGAAACTCGGGATGATGTCGTTCAAGTAATCGGTTGGCCTGCTCTGTATCGACCTTATGCCAGCCATTTTGATCATGAACGTAGCGTAAAAAGCAGCCCACTTTCTGATCATGAGAGTGATAGCTAACAACAGCAAAGATCAATCCATCTTCAGTTTCAATGAAGTCTTTGGGCAGAAACGGAAACCCTGTCTGTCTCAAAAACCTACCTCCCGTAAGTGATTTTTATAATGGCATAGTCATTACATTATGACTTGTCTGATAATCCAAACATGCCGCGCAGGGCCAGAACTACAATCAACAGTATTAACGCATCAATCAGCCATCGGCCCTGTTCACCGAAAAAACGTCCGCTATGCAGATCTGTTAACAGCGTCCCCAGTGTGATCCCGTATGCTTCAAACTGTTGTCTCAGTTGGTCCAGTGTTGAATCTGGAATCGGTACCGACTCACTCCATGAAACGCCATCGAGGGAGATCAATTGCCAATCATCCAAAATCGAATTCCCTTGCCACATTCCAGTTCTTGTTTGCAGTATTGGGAGTCCATGATGTAGGCCTATATTCTGAATTTCCGCCGGAATAAGTTCTGCGGCTCCCAACGCACCAATATACTGGCCCCCGGTATCAAACAGGATAAGATTATCATCCGTTGCCAGGGCAATAATGTCCTCGAGTAAAATCCCACCTAATAATGGACGGTTAAGACGTAGTTTAGGTTCGGCATTCACATAAAGCTGCGATTCAATTTCGATAAACAGCTGATCGGCCAACAGCCATCCATTTTTCACTGGTACATCTGTGACTTTGTAATGTTCAAGCAACCATGGGGCAGCAAGCTTGATTTGTTCCAGCTTCAAATCCTTGGCATGATTTATCAGTATTCCACAAGCCAGCCAAATCAATATCAGCGAAGAAATTATCACGACACCCGCGACTTTAATCCCTTTCAGCATTCACCGCATTCCTCAACCATTACTGACAAGTAAAGTGTAAGCATAGCTGAAAATAGCAGCAGGATTTTATCTTGCCATACATTTCAGACAAAAAAGGGAGCCAAGCTCCCTTCAATGGTGACTGATATCACTTAAAGTGACATTAAACAGCCTGAATCATGATCGTCTGAATTACAGCGCGAAATGCTTAATTACATCATTACCCGCATATCCGCCTGATGAATTTCACGTTGCCGCATATGAAACAACGCTTTGCTGATATCAATTGCGTAAGTGGCAAAATGCTGTTCGGTCATACGGATGGTGATAGCGCCCATATTGACATGCACCATCTGACAATCAGGACAAAACTGGATGTCACAGGTACTGGAAGAAAAAACATTTTCAGGTTGGCAGGAATTTGAAGCCATGATGAAGTTCCTTATTGTAAATTTGAAAATTCAGAGACTTTCCAACATATCGGGTAATCCACGTTGTTGGCCTCGATGAAGTTGATAACTGAGCAGCCAGCGCTGAGATAAGGCCCGCCAGTGCTGTTTCTTTAAGGGATGTTCGTTGTGGGTCAGTAATAATCGATAATTTCGTGAAATCTGCAACGCCAGGCATGCTGAAGCATGTTGACGATACATTGATTCCAGTTGCTCATTGGCGGCTAAAATGACAGCTTCACACCAGGTTTCTGCTCGTTCGGCTCTGTTTACATTCATGATTAACTCAATCTGTGAGCTGCGGCGGCGAGCAACATGCTCCACACCGTTCGTTTGGATTTTTTGTCCAGACAGTTAAAGTCAGCAGCGTGTAGTTTTCCCTGACTGATTAACGCTTCCAGTCGATCAGGGCTAAACGCTACTTGTATGGCATTTTGTTTCGGAAAGTACGTTTTTGATGTCTGCATCTTAAATACCTCAGCAAGATTGATAAGGTTAGATGCAGTATAAGGATTGATTATTCTAAATGCAAATAATTATTATTTAGATTAAGACGCAAGCAACAGCGCAGTCTTTAAGGGGAATAGGTGCCGGTTCCATAATAACCATAACCCAAAAATGGCGCGTCATGTTTGGGGTTATAGGCCCGGGATGATTCCGGATCTTTTTGTGGCCAGACATGATCATCTTCCATTGTAACCAAAGGCACGGATAACATTTTCTGATCGACTTTCTGCAGCTGCAGTGTCTTGACGGTTCCAAGAAACGTCACCAGTCTCTCCGGTGAATAAATCAATGGGTCAAGAAATCGTTCACTGCGAACAATAAAGCGCCCGGCACTGTTTTCAGTTGATATAGGCACCCCATGCCGGGTCAATGGAAATTGCACAATAGTCAACTCTGAAAAATCCTCGTAATTGGCTACCTGAGCAATCATTCCACCCCAGCGAACCGTTTGTCCTTGATGCATCTCGATATTCTGCAGAACCTGCTCATAGGTAATATCGTTATTTGATTTTGCATAAAGAGAGGGTTTTGTTGCCCCGCAAGCCGTCAATATAAGCATCAGTGAAAGACTTAAAATACGCATAACTCATTTCTCCATTAACGTTGTTGAATAGACCGATTCAACCCGCAGATGTTGCCAGCTATCAGCGTTTACTTTTACGAGCCGCTTTTTTGGCCGCTTTTTCTTCGCGTCTCTGTATTACCTGTAACCACTCATGCTCAGTCATCTCGGGCGTTTCGAGCGTCAGTCTGCCAAGCTGACCATTGCGTAATTCAGTGAGCAGAATTTTACTAATCCGCTCAATATCCACCACGCCACCCGCTTTAATACAACCACGTTTTTGAGCCATTTTTTCCAACATCGTTTGCTCGTGGTCTGTGATGTCATCCACATGAAATCTACTGAACAGGGCTTCAGGGTACTGCTGCATCAGATACTTGACGGCATATAAAGCTATATCGTGATTTTCAAAGGCTGTTTCTTTTATCGCATGGGTGATCGCCAGACGATAACCACTGTCGTGATTTTCCAGATTTGGCCATAACACGCCCGGCGTATCATGCAACACCACCACATCATCAACAATAATCCGTTGCTGCACTTTGGTTACCGCCGGTTCATTACCTGTTTTGGCTATCTGTCGTCCGGCCAACGCATTAATTAACGTCGATTTTCCAACATTCGGGATGCCCATAATCAGTGCCTGTATCTTTTTTACACTGCTGGCTTTACCGGGCACCATGGTTTGGCACATCGCAATCAATTCCTTGCCTCGCGACGTCGCATTTGCCGACAAAACCAGTGTTTTTATGCCCTGTTCCTGTTCAAGATATTCCTGCCAGATTGCAGTGAGTGCAGGATCAGCCAGATCGGCCTTATTAAGCACTTTCAGGCAGGGTTTATCTCCACGTATTGCGGCAAGCATCGGATTGGAACTGCTATAAGGCAGCCGGGCATCCAGTACTTCAATTATCAGATCCATTTGCGGCAGGATTTTTTTCATTTCCTGCCCGGCTTTATGCATATGCCCGGGGAACCACTGAATTGCCATCAAGAACTCACTAAAAATACCGGAATTGGTAGATTAATTATAACGCTTCAGCGCTAAATATAACGGTCGGCATCGCTGATAAACCTGCTGATGTCGACTTCATCAATTTGTTCAGCCGCCATGAAACGTTCAGCGTATTGCTTATAGGCCCCGCTGGTGAGAAATAATTCAAACACATCACGATCCATCAGTTGCTGCTCAACCAGCTGATGCAAAATGAAAATCGCCACACTTAAGGTTTTGGCTTTTTTATAAGGACGTTCTGCTGCCGTTAACGCTTCAAACACATTGGCCAGCATGATAATGCGTTCCGGCACCGATAAATTTTCTGCCGTCAAACCACGCGGATACCCGGTGCCATTCATGGTTTCCAGATGAGTTGTCGCATAACGCGGAATGTTTGAAAGCTCATCAGGATAGGGAAGTGACTCAAGCATTTTGATGGTGGTCAGAATATGTTCATTAATTCTGAAACGCTCTTCTTTGGTCAAAGTGCCGGATTCAATGGTCAGATTGTAAAGTTCACCATGATTAAAGCCATATTCCGGCTGATTCAGATTAACGCCGGATTTTGCATCTTCAGCCGCTTTCTGATTATGCGGGATGATGTGTTCCGGCTTGTCGTCAAGCAGCTGTTCAGTGGCAGGAAGACGGGTATTTGAATCATGATACCGGGCAAGCTCAACCGGCGATAAACCGAGTTGATCATCAAAATGTC
Source organism: Methylophaga sp. UBA2496 (assembly GCF_002341635.1). Taxonomy (NCBI): domain Bacteria; kingdom Pseudomonadati; phylum Pseudomonadota; class Gammaproteobacteria; order Thiotrichales; family Piscirickettsiaceae; genus Methylophaga; species Methylophaga sp. UBA2496. The sequence continues at coordinate 659,650 of NZ_DDOK01000004.1, forward strand.
GTTGCCAGCTTATCTTTGACAGACGTTTCAGTCGTTCATTGGTATTCTGATCCATAAACTCCGTACCAATATTACATTGGGCGACAAAGGCAAAGTCATCTTCAAGCTGGATCTGCTTCACCTTTAAAGCGTCTTCATAAACCGTTCTTTTTTCGGGTCGTTGCATCGTCTGTTGCCAGAATTCAATTTCGGCATCCCGCCAAAGTACTTCAAAGCGCATACGAATTTCATGGATACGGTTATATGGCATTTCCAGTTTGGTGCGCTTATCAACCAGATATTCCGGTGTTGTGATTTTTCCATAGCTATGCAACCAGGCTGCTAAACGCAATTCTCGTTGTTGAACGTCATTGTCCAGCTGGAAGTCTTTAAAAGCTGATTCATTTGACTCAGAGGCTTTGTCTGCCAGTAACATTGTCAGCTCAGGGACTAACTCACAATGGCGGGTTGGATAAGCTGACTTTGCATCTATAGCATGCGCTACAGATTCCACCAGGCTATCCGTCCACTGCTGATGAGACTTTTGATAAAACTGCGTTGCCAGCGACATATCACGCAGCTTATCGCTCAATGCATTGAACTCCAGCAGGTGACTGGATTGGGAGTTGATGGCAGCAAAATGACGCTGTTGAACATGATCTATATCCAGCTGAATTTTTTTCAGTCTGGATACCAGGATAGAGGCGAACCACCAACTGAATGGCAGTAACAGCAACAGCATCAGAGCAGCAACCAGTGCAGCATTTTTACTTTTACTCCACACCATACTCATCACGGTATTCTGCGGTGAAATGATGGTGAGAAACTGGCTCTCAGCATCATTCATTTCAATAGCGCGGTGATAGACATAATAATCCTGCCCATTAAGCGTTATTGATTGCAGCTCATCGGAGACCTGTAACGCATCACTTCTGAAACGATCGAAACTGAAAGCTTGTGGATTACCTTCTCTATCAATTGAATTAAACCACTTATCGACTAACGCCTGATGGTGGGTATCCGATAAATTTTCCAGTGCACTGTTAAAAATTTCAGCCAGACCGGTTCGTTGTCGATTCACCATAAAATGTAAACCGGCAGGTAATTCAGCCGGGGCAAAATCAACACCTTGGTGCACCATTATTTCATCGGCATATTCCTGTGCGGTAATGTATTGCAAGGTAATTGCCGTATCCATTCCAGCATCTGCCTTTCCACTGATAACCGCCTCAAAAATACCTCTTGTTGTCTCCGTTTCGATAATATTGATATCCGGAAAATCAGCCTGCAGTCTCCCGATTAATGACCAGCCCTCGGGGATGGCAACGGTTTTATTATTTAGCTCGGAAATGTGGGTTATAGGTGTTTGTGAAGTCGTAATGATGCCATAAGGAACCTCGACAAACGGGATGGTCATTTCGCCCATGAAGTTACGAAATTCACTGTAAAAAACCGGTTGCATGATTTCCAGTTCACCATCCACGAACTGCGTCGCCAGTTCCTGCCAGCTCTCACCGGAAATAAATTGCATCTCTAGGCCCGTCATTCGTGAAATATAGGCCAGCACATCAACTGCATAACCACTTGGTACACCGTTGTTTGAATAATTTAACGGCGGCCAGTCTATCTCACTGGTGACGCTTAATACCGGATCATTCTGAATTATTGCTAACTGCTCATTACTGAGCTCAAGCCGGGGAGCGGCAGGTAATAAGGCCGTTGACTTTTCGGGCTGGTTTGACGCGATCACCCCGCCGGTTTGCGGATAAAAATAGATTTCCGTAGCTTTGCCCAGATCGCGATTTTGCAATAGCGTAGATAACGGTGACAGTTCTGCGGTAATTGCTAGCACTGCACCACTGTCAGGCAACTTAATCGAATAGCTCTGTGCAGGCGTTTTAATTTCGGCTAGCAGGTAAGATTGAGTTTTAATAGCCGCATTGGTTTTCGCGTCAGAAAACCATGGGTGATGATTAATATCGATATCGCTATTATGTTGCCAGACATGGCGCAGCGTAAAGTTACGGTCATAGTATTCCAGCCGGCGTTGTTGCTGCTCTCCCTGATTAAATATTTTGATTAATAACCACCGATCAGCCTCTTCTGCCCGTAAATGCGGGCGCAAATCAGGTGAGGACTGGAGATTGATGAGCTGCTCGACATCACCGCTCTGTTGACCAATATAAACCGATTGAAATAACTGATTACGCTGCATGACCGCCATCAGTACCTGACGAGTATCACCACTCATCCGGGGATTTTCAGCTATCGCCGGTAATTGTGCCAATTCGTTAATTTCATTTTTGGCTCGTGTATCAATTGAGTCCAGATACTCGTGAATACTTTTTAGCGTTTGCTGGTAACGCTTGGTAATGGAACTCTCCGCGGCATTTTTATTGAAATAATACTGCACCGTGATGCTGGCAACAGCCACCAGCAGGCTGAAAAGTATTAAGCCGGCGACCACTGCCGTACGAATTGATAACTGAAATTTTTTGTTTCGCTTTTCCATTACTACCCTCTTTGGCGAACTCAACGCTAATCAATCATCTAAGCCTGTCACAAGCATACAAAGGAATCTTAGAACAAACCCTGATTTTTAAAATTATGTAATTTGAAACTCATTTTGATGAGTCAACACGTATAATCATGATTCGATAATGACATTAACATTTAACTCGCCTTCTATAACAATCCTTTACATCGAACTAAAACCTGGTTTCGGCTATGCTTTTCAGGCTATGCAAAAAAAAATTAAACATTATTTAATCTTCAGTTGTGGTTGGATTTGTATCATTTTGGGGATAATCGGGGCGTTACTTCCCGTTATGCCCACCACGCCATTCATGATTCTCGCCTTAGCCTGTTTTGCTGAGACCTCACCACGTTTTCACGCGATGTTATTAAATAATCGCTGGATTGGTGCACCTTTAAAACAATGGGATCAAACCAAAACAGTCCGCCGACGTACTAAAATCCAGGCACTTATCATGTTGGTTATCGCTTTTAGTGCTTCAATAACGATGCTGTGGGGGCGTATTGGCATGCAATTGCTTTTACTGGGGTTGGCAATATTGATGTTAGGCGTGGTACTGAGATTAAAAGAAGCAGAGCCAAAATATGAAGATTAATGATCTGATTAAGCAACGTCATAGTACTCGGGCTTTTTTAAATAAGCCCGTCAGTGAAGATGATATCTGTGAAATACTGGATATTGCCCGCTACGCACCTTCAGGAGCTAATACACAGCCATGGCAAGTTGCTGTACTTACGGGCCAAACCAAGCAAAAAATCAGCGATAGTTTGGTCTATGCATTTCAGCAGGGCATTCAATCAGCACCCGATTATTCCTATTATCCGGAAATCTGGCACTCCCCATATATCGAACGCCGCCGTGCTTGTGGATTGCAGCTGTATCAAAGTCTACAGATTGATCGAAAAGACAAGGTCGCTCAGCAAAAACAATGGGAAGCGAATTACCGGGCGTTTGATGCACCGGTAATGTTATTGTTTTTTATGGATACCGAAATGCAGACCGGCTCATTTCTGGATCTTGGCATGTTTCTGCAAAACCTGATGTTAGTGGCTCAGGAGAAAGGACTGGCAACTTGCCCCCAGGCGGCTCTGGCAGAATATCCCCAACAAATTAAAACCATTCTGGACTATCCTGCTGACAGTATTCTGGTGTGTGGCATGGCTTTGGGATATGAAGACACCACGGCAGCCGTCAATGACTATCGAACAGATCGTGAACCAGTTTCTGTGTTTACCCGCTTTTTTAGCTGATTTTGGAGTTTTATTATGGATTTAGCGACATTTCTCGCTACCTTGACAAACAATCCGTCTGAGATTGATTTTGAAGATACGATGGCGGTGATTGATGCGAACTATCAGTTCACTCCTACTGCATTTCACAACGGGGAGTTGCATAACAATGCCGGAGAAAATAATGGATCATGCAAGATTCTGTTTTTTGGCATTTTGCATGAATTGGGCGAATCACAGACATTAGCCTGTTTTGGACGTTATTACCGCAGCGATGTTTTGCTCAACCCTAAAGGTGATGACCATCAGAATATCCGTAACTTTCTGCGTTATGGCTGGGATCGTGTGAGCTTCAATGGTGAAGCATTAACGCCTATGCATTAAAGTTTGTTTAAATAAAAATCCCGAACGCAGACTGCCTGCGTTCGGGATCATTGAGTTTTACTAAAGTAGTACCCGCTCAATACCACCGGCTTTCACATTATCAATAAACTGTGTGTGCCATTTCTCACCCAGTACATGTTTGGCGACTTCCACCACGATGTAATCGGTTTCTATGCCGGTATCCTCGTTATAACGTGACAGACCTTGCTGGCATGCCGGACATGAGGTCAGCATTTTCACATTGCCTTTTACGGCTTTATCCTCGCCAGTCAGCTCCTGAATCCCCTTTGTGATCTCTTCTTCCTTACGGAAGCGGACCTGTGTGGCAATATCCGGACGTGCAACCGCAAATGAACCCGCTTCGCCACAGCAACGATCATTCAGCGTCACATCCTGCCCCAGCAGGCTGGCCGCCACGGAAGTCGGTTTGTAAGTTTTCATCGGTGTATGGCAGGGATCGTGATACATATATTGAACGCCATCGACACCTTGCATCTTCACGCCTTTTTCCATCAGATACTCATGAATATCCAATAATCGGCAGCCGGGGAAAATGGCTTCAAACTCATATTTAAGCAGCTGATCCATACAGGTACCGCAAGACACGATAACGGTCTTGATATCCATATAGTTCAGCGTATTGGCAACGCGATGGAAAAGTACCCGGTTACTGGTGGAAATCGCCGTCGCTTTATCATCATCACCGGTAGAGGCCTGCGGATAACCACAACATAAATAGCCTGGCGGCAATACCGTTTCAGTCCCCACTTCATAAAGCATCGCCAGAGTCGCCAGCCCTACCTGACTGAACAGACGCTCTGAACCACACCCCGGGAAATAAAACACCGCATCGGAATCTTCCGTGACTTTAGTCGGATCACGAAGTATCGGCACCATTTTGTCATCTTCCAGACCCAACATACCGCGTGTGGTTCGCGTTGGCAGATTGCCCGGCATTGGTTTTTTAACAAAATGCACAACCTGTTCACGCAATGGTGTTTTACCGGTAGTAGGCAATGGTGGCTTTTTCTTTTTGTTCGCCAGAAGTCCCAGATACTTAGCCGCCGAATGTGCCAGACGCTGGGCTTTGAACCCCAATTGAATCATGGTTTTATGCATGATTTTCACGGTCAGTGGATCAGTCGCATTCAGATACGCCATCGAAGACCAGGTGCCCAGATTCACATGGCGTTTACCCTGTTTTTTCAACACGGCACGCAGCTTCATTGACACATCACCAAAGTCAATATTGACCGGACACGGATTCAGACAGCGGTGACAAACCGTGCAGTGATCAGCGACATCATTCATTTCCTCAAAATGACGTACTGAAATGCCACGACGGGTTTGTTCCTCATAGAGAAACGCTTCCATAATCAAACCGGTGCCCAGGATTTTGTCACGTGGTGAATAATATAAATTGGCACGAGGTACATGAGTAGTACATTCCGGTTTACATTTACCGCAACGCAAACAATCCTTGATATCGTTGTTTATCTCACCCAAGTCACTGGCTTCAAGGATCAAAGCTTCCTGCTGCAATAATCGCAACGAAGGCGTGTAGGCATTTTCCAACCCGGACCCCGCCAGCAATTTTCCGGCATTAAAGCGTCCCAGTGGATCCACTTTTTGCTTGTAACCGGCAAACGCATCAATGGTCGCTTTATCCAGATACTGCATCTTGGTCAGACCAATACCATGCTCACCCGAGATAACACCGCCCAGATCGCCAGCCAGCTTCATGACTTCATCAACTATCAATTCTGCTTCATGCATCATTTGATAGTCATTTGAGTTCACTGGGATATTGGTATGCACATTACCGTCACCGGCATGCATGTGCGTAGCGACAAACAGGCGGCTTGAGCGCAGTTCTTTATGAATATCATCCAGCTTGTTACGCAGAGCTTCCAGAGATTGCCCCTGGAACAACTCTTTCAGGGGTTTTTCGACTTCCTTACGATAAGAAATACGCAGGTCACGGCGTTGCAGTACATTAAATAATGTATCGGTATCCGCCAGTAAATTCAGAACCTCATCGGATAACAGTTCCTTATGATTCAGTGCGACAGAGTCAAGATTATCCAAAACTTCCTGCCAGCGGGTTTGCACCACCCGTAAATGGCTGCAGGCGGTATCAATCTTTGATTGCAGGATGGCATCATTTTCCGCGCTGTCATCCAGTTTCTTAACGGTTTGTTTGAGCTCTTTCGGTTCACTGCTTAAAAACTGCAGCACCGTATCCACCATTCGTAATTTATTCTGGGTAGAGTGAATAATATTGATACGTTCAATACCATCGTTGTACTCCGACAGGCGCTCAAGCGGAATAACCACGTCTTCATTGATTTTGAAAGCATTGGTATGTTTGGCAATCGCGGCCGTACGAGCACGATCAGCCCAGAAACGGGCTCTTGCTTCAGGACTTACAGCAACAAAGCCCTCCCCTTCACGGGCATTGGATAACCGAACAACCTCAGAACTGGCTTCAGCGACGGCATTTTCATCATCACCAACGATATCGATCAGCAAAACCATTTTCGGTAATTCTGAACGAGGTGCTTTTGTACTGTAATCAACAGCTTTTACATAACGCTCATCGAGATGTTCCATGCCTGCCAACAACACTTTTTTGTTGCTATCGAGGAAATTTTTGGTTTCCACAATTGCCGGCACGGCTTTGGTCAGATCATTACCAAAAAATTCCAGACACACCGTACGAATAAATTGCGGCATACGATGTAAAACAAACACAGCAGAGGTAATCAGACCATCACAGCCTTCTTTCTGAATACCGGGTAAACCGCCCAGAAACTTGTTGGTTACATCTTTACCCAAGCCCAGTTTACGTAATTGCTGTGCCGGAATAGCAATGTCTTCAGGCGCTTCCAGCAAGGTCTTACCATCGGCCTGATAACGGCTGATACGGAAAGTGGCCATCTCAATATCGTGGATTTTTCCCATATTATGATTAAGACGCTCAACTTCCATCCAGGTGGCATCGGGTGTCACCATCCTCCATGAAACCAGATTATCCAGTGCCGTTCCCCACATAACCGCTTTTTTACCACCGGCATTCATCGCCACATTACCGCCAATGGTCGAGGCATCCTGTGATGTTGGATCTACCGCAAAGACCAAACCATTTTTGCCGGCCAGGTCCGATAAACGACGCGTCACCACACCGGCTTCAGCCCGAACGGTAGCGACTTCATCATCACGACCGGGGAGCTTGCGATAAACAACGCCCCCCAGACCTTCCAGCTTTTCGGTATTAATGACTACGCTGTCAGCCGTCAATGGAATTGCACCACCGGTGTAGCCGGTGCCACCACCACGAGGAATGACGGTTAATCCTAACTCGATACTGGCGGCAATAATGGCAGCCATTTCTTCTTCATTATCGGGTTTGATCACGGCCAGCGGGTACTCAACACGCCAGTCAGTAGCATCAGTCACATGCGACACACGCGACAAACCATCAAAACAGATATTATGTTTTTTAGTCACACGGCTAAGACGACGCATCACCACTTTACGGCGATCAGCAGTCGCCAGCAGTTCTCGCTCAAACTTTTCTACCGCTTTACGAGCTGCCTGTTCCAATTGCAGTGCCAGTTGATTCTTATTTTCGGTAGCGCGCTCGCGGATCTGATCCAGACGATGATGCAACGCATGACGGAGGGAGTCCCAACGCTTGCGGTTTTCGATCAAATCATCCTGAATATAAGGGTTGCGCGAAATAACCCACATATCACCCAATACTTCGAACAACATCTTGGCACTGCGACCCGTTTTGCGTTGCTCACGTAACTGTTGCAGAATTTCCCACATCGGTTCACCAAGATACCGAATAACGATTTCACGATCTGAGAAAGAAGTGTAGTTGTAAGGGATTTCTCTTATACGAGTTGACATAATGGGTCAGCGAATCCTAGTTTGAGAAGTGGCAGTCAATCACTAATTTTAACACGAAGCCGGGTAATATAAGACCTATTAATAATGAGCCTTTTTATCGATCAGGCTGTTCACGGAAAAAAATATGGAAATTATACAAATCATTGCCCTCGCCCTGTTACAGGGGCTGACTGAATTTCTGCCCATTTCAAGCTCTGCTCATTTAATCCTGTTGCCCATTATTGCCGGCTGGGAAGATCAGGGGCTGGCTTTTGATGTAGCGGTCCATGTTGGCACTCTGGCGGCGGTTATCTTTTACTTTCGCACTACTATCAGACAGCTTATTACTGATTGGTTTGGTTCACTGCAACAAAGACAGACTGTTGGTGAAAGTAAATTAGCCTGGGCCGTGATTATTGGCACCATTCCCGTTGGTCTTGCCGGATTGTTTCTCGGTGACTTTATCGAGCTGTTTTTGCGCAGTCCACTGGTTATTGCCAGCACCACGATTTTATTTGGACTGCTATTAGGCTGGGCTGACTGGAAAGGTCGACGCAGCCGTAATGAACAGCAAATGGGCTGGAAAGACATTTTCATTATCGGAATCGTTCAGGCTTTGGCATTAATTCCGGGGACATCACGTTCCGGCATTACCATGACAGCTGCATTAATGTTAGGATTAACCCGTCAGGCAGCTGCCAGATTCTCTTTTTTACTATCTATACCGGTTATTTTTCTGGCCGGCGGACTCGAAACGTTAAAGCTGATTAAAGCCGACCAGGCTACCGACTGGTTTGCGTTGACCGCAGGTGCCGTTTTCTCTGCCATCAGCGCGTATATATGTATCTATTTGTTTCTGAAGTTACTGGAACGTATCGGTATGTGGCCTTTTGTCCTATACCGTTTGTTACTGGGCGGCATCTTGCTGTTTGTATTTAGTTAATTGCAGTTGACATACTTAGTGTGAATCCGTAACATTCTCCCTCTTTATTTGACCGCATGCGTATATTTTCAGGAGCACCCCGCGGAATGAAAACCTTAAGTGCAAAACCAGCAGAAGTTCGTCGCGACTGGTTCGTAATTGATGCCGATGGCAAAACTCTGGGCCGTATGGCAACAGAAATCGCTCGCCGTCTGCGCGGCAAACACAAAGCTATCTATACACCTCACGTTGATACCGGCGATTACATTGTTGTTGTGAACGCTGAAAAACTGCGTGTTTCCGGCAACAAAATGAAAGATAAAATTTACTATCATCACACGGGTCACATCGGTGGTATTAAATCTATTTCGCTGGAAAAACAACTGGACAAAGCACCTGAGCGTGTCATCCAGACAGCAGTGAAAGGCATGTTGCCTAAAAACCCTCTGGGCCGTGCTATGTTCAGCAAGTTGAAAGTTTATGCTGGTACTGAACACCCGCACGCAGCTCAACAACCTAAAATGCTCGAAATTTAATCGGATATCGTCATGGCAGATTCTTACTACGCTACAGGCCGCCGCAAAAGCTCAACCGCTCGTGTATTCATGAAGCCAGGCAGCGGCAACATTACCATCAACACTCGCAGCCTTGAAGATTACTTCGGTCGTGAAACATCTCGTATGGTTGTTCGCCAGCCACTTGAACTGGTTGAAATGCTTGATAAAGTTGACCTCAACATCACTGTTCGTGGTGGTGGTAACAACGGCCAAGCCGGTGCAATCCGTCATGGCATCAGCCGCGCATTGGTTGAATACAACAGCGAACTGAAAACTGATTTACGTAGCGCAGGCTTCATCACTCGTGATGCCCGGGCTGTTGAACGTAAGAAAATCGGTCTGCATAAAGCACGTAAGAAACCACAGTTCTCAAAACGTTAATTCAACGTTTATGGAACAAAAAAACCACCTTCGGGTGGTTTTTTTTTGCTTTAAACTTCTCAAAGTGCATGAATCATGCTATCTAATAAACTGATTTTGGTAAGTTTAAAAAGGACAATAACAGATGAAAAAACAGGGCATTTTCGGACTCATCGGCATGCTGGCCTGCTTTAACGTCCAGGCACAATCACCAGAAATCGCCATATCTGCAGGGAGCTTTGAAGTTTTTGAAGACAGTTCGCTGGAACTAGGTGTTGAATATCGTTTTGCTGCCCAGGAATCCTTCTTTAACATTATCCCGGCCATCGGCATCAACGCCAATACCGATGGCGGATACTGGGCGCATGCCGGAGGCCGATATGATATTAACCTTGGAGAGAGATGGATTTTAACCCCGCAACTTGCTGTGGTCGGATACGAAGATGGTGATGGGCAGGATCTGGGAAGCGGTTTTTTATTTCGTTCGGGTATCGAAATCGGTTACCGGGTAGCCCCTGGCTCACGTGTGGCATTAACGCTTTACCATATGTCTAATGCTAACCTCGCCAAAAATAATCCCGGCTCCGAATCGTTAATGCTGAGTTACAGTTTTTCGCCGTTTAATCGCTAGGGCTTGTTTATCTTGCATATCCACCTCCGCTGGAATCTTAAAGGTGAATATGCAGGATTAATCCTTTCCGGGCTTTTTATATAGCAAGCCCTTGCCTTCAGGCTGAGTTTTAAAACGCCGGTGCACCCAGAAGTATTGCGCCGGCGATTTTTTTATTTCCGATTCAATCCAGTCATTTACTCTTTGCGCATCAGCCAGTTCATCGCCTACTGGATAGTTTTCCCATGCAGGACCAATATCAATTGAGTAATTCCCATTCGCCATACGTCTCGGAACATATGGCACTATCACTGCTCCGCTCATTTTGGCAAGTCGAGCTGTCGCTGGAATTGTCGCCGCATTGATGCCGAAAAATTTTGCAAAGACACTGGTTCTGCGACCAAAATCCTGATCCGGCGCATACCAGACAACCTTATTCTTTTTTAATGCCCGCAACATGCCTCGCATGTCCGCCTGCAATATTGTTCCCTCACTATGGCGTTGACGCTGCTGCAGCATAACCGCATTAAATAAAGGACTTTTTAACTCCCGGAACATGACATAACAAGGCTGTTTCAACATAATCAGCCGACCGCCTAGCTCCATACTGGTAAAGTGTCCTGTCAGTAACAGCACACCTTTGCCTTTTGCCAATGCATTTTGGATATGTTCTAGTCCGTGGTATTCGACACGTTTTTCGAGACTTTTGTCACTGGCCCACCAACTGATAGCTGTTTCAATCGGCATCATCCCCATTGTTAGCATATTTTCACTAAGCAATTCCTTGCGCTCCAGAGAGCTCATGTCGGGGAAGCATAGTTCAATATTCCGCTTAGCAACACGCTCACGATCTTTCATAAACAATCGCATCAATCTTCCCAAAGTCTGGCCAGCAAACAATTGCCAGGTTTTGGGCAAATAAATGGAGAGTCGCATCAGGAACAAACCAATCCAATTTGGCCAGAATCGCGGGTGCAGGAATTTTTTACTGAGAATATTCATTTGTTCAATAACAATACAAAACAGCGTCTATGCTATCATCCCAACTCAATTTAAGCTTAAAAAAACTGCCCGTTGTGAGTCCAATTTGAAAGTCTTTTACACAATATTATTTTATCTGGCTTTACCACTCGTCCTGATCAGATTGATCTGGCGAGGGTTCAAGGCACCGGATTACTTCAAGCGTTGGAACGAACGTTTTGGCAGTATTCCCAAACGCATTTCTGAACAAAACCTGATCTGGGTTCATGCTGTATCAGTGGGCGAAGCAGAGGCCTGCAGACCCTTAATTAGTGGTTTACAGCAACGATATCCTGAGCATCAGATTTTAATCACCACCATGACCCCAACCGGCAGTGCACGGGTGAAAAGCCTGTTTGCCGACAGCGTTCTACATGTTTACTTGCCTTACGATCTGCCTTTTGCCATTAAACGTTTCTTAAAGGCTATGCGGCCCCAATTTGGGATTATTATGGAAACGGAATTATGGCCTAACCTGATTCTGATCTGTGCTGAACAATCCATTCCCGTCGTGATTGCCAATGCGAGACTATCCGCCCGCAGTGCCCATGGCTATCAAAAGGTCAGTAAGCTGACACGGCAAATGCTGCAAAGCTTGCCATTAATTGCCACTCAGACTCACAGTGATCGCGAAAGATTTCTTCAGCTCGGTGCATACAAAGAAAAAGTCCACGCTGTGGGAAACCTCAAATATGAAATTACCTTACCCGCCAGCTCTGTGGAACGAGCAGAAGCGATTCGTTCATTGTGGGGAAACCGTCCGGTGTTTATTGCTGCCAGTACCCATGAAGGGGAAGAAGAACAAATCATAGATGCTGCTCGCAAAATTCGCGGACAGTTTCGTGATTTATTGTTAGTTATTGTACCGCGCCATCCTGAACGTTTTGATCGCGTAGCCGCTTTATGCCGACGTGCAGGGTTAAACACACTTCGTAGAAGTGAAAATAAGCCCTGTGGCAGTCAGATCCAGGCATTGGTTGTCGATACCATGGGTGAACTATCTATTTTTTATGGAACTGCAGATGTCGCATTTATTGGTGGCAGTCTTGTTGCTCATGGTGGCCACAATTTACTGGAACCTGCAGCGCTTTCCAGACCCGTTATCACTGGACCGCATTATTTTAACTTTCTTGAAGTTACCAAGCAGTTTCTCGAACACCATGCGGCGATTGAAGTTAAAAATCCTGAGCAATTAGCTGATACGGTGATTGATTTATTGAAAGCCCCCCAACGTCGCGCTGAAATGGGGGATGCAGGCAGACAATTAATTGAACAGAGCAAGGGAGCCAGCCAACGTTTGCTCAACCTTATCGATATTTATATCCGTCATGGTCAACGATGAATACTGGATGCGCCAGGCATTGAAACTGGCGCAACAAGCCGAACAATATGGAGAGGTTCCTGTCGGCGCAGTCATTGTATTAAACAATGAACTTATTGGATCGGGTTGGAATCAACCTATCAGTCAACAGGATCCTTCAGCTCATGCCGAAATTATTGCCTTACGTGCTGCCTGTTTGCAGCAACAGAATTATCGACTGCCGAATTCTACAATGTACATCACATTGGAGCCTTGCATCATGTGTGCAGGTGCCATTGTGCATGCCAGAATTGAACGGGTGGTTTACGCGGCCACTGAACCGAAAACCGGCGCGGCCGGTAGCTGCTTTGATATTTTTAATACCAGCCAGCTGAATCATCGGGTTAAGTGTGAACAAGGCGTGCTGGCTGAGGAAAGCAGTCAAATGCTAAGAGATTTCTTCCGCTCTAAGCGATGAACATCACACTTCCCCAGTTTTCAATTGTAAGTTTCGGGGAATTTGTTGGGCAAAGCGATACTTATGTAGGATAATTTCATGCCCTACTGTCAGAGTGAAGTTTTGAAAAAGCCAATTTTTCTCATTTTCATGCTCTGCATATTGAGCGCTTGCAATGCCCCCAGCAATCAACTTGAACAGATTCTGGAGCGTGGCGAACTCCGTGTCGTCAGCCGCTACGGCTTGACCAGTTATTACAATAACGGGGGGCAACTGGCCGGCTTTGAGTACGATCTGGCAAAAGCGTTTGCTGATTATCTCGATGTTGAGCTCAAAGTCACTGTCCCCGATAACCTCAGTAAGACGCTTGATATGATTGAAAATGGTCAGGCAGATATTGCGGCGGCAGGGTTAACCATCACCCGAGCAAGACAGAACAGATTGCGGTTCGGCCCTATTTATCATGAAGTGACGCAACAGCTTATTTACCGTCATGGCAGTCAAAAACCTCGCGATATAACTGAAATCAGCAGCGGTCAGTTAGAAATAGTTGCCAATAGCAGTCACGCCGAACAACTCACTGTGTTGCAGCAGGAAATCCCTTTATTGTCCTGGACCGAAAATCAGACAATCGATACCAGCGGTTTACTGGAACTGGTCCAGCTTGAGTTGATTGACTACACCATAGTTGATTCCAACGAGATGGCCGCCAGTCATAGTCTTTATCCTGAGTTACGGGTCGCATTTGATGTATCCGATCCGCAACCATTAGCCTGGGGTATGCGACGCAGTGATGATATGAGTTTACAACTCGCTGTAAATGCTTTTTTTGATCAAATCGAAACTTCCGGCTATCTGGATCAATTAATTGAAACCTATTTCGGTCATATTCGACGTTTTGATTATGTGGATTCGCGTGCCATTCACCGTCGGATTCAGACACATTTGCCACAATATGAATCTATGTTTAGAGCAGCGGCATTGGCTTATGATTATGATTGGCGGTTACTGGCTGCAATTGCCTATCAGGAATCACACTGGAATCCACAAGCTGTTTCCAGCACTGGTGTACGTGGCTTGATGATGCTGACACAGGCTACTGCAAAAGAAATGGGGGTCAGTGACCGGGAGGATCCTGAACAAAGTATCTTTGCTGGTACCGCCTATCTGACCATTATGAAAAACCGTTTGCCTGAACGTATTGCTGAACCGGATCGGACCTGGCTTGCACTGGCCGCCTACAATATCGGGCTTGGTCATCTGGAAGATGCCAGAGTTCTCACTGAAAAAAATGGCGGTAATCCGGATCGCTGGTCAGACGTACGGGAAAATTTGCCATTACTGGCAAAACAGCAATGGTTCAGCCAGACCCGTTATGGTTATGCCCGTGGTGGTGAACCGGTTCGTTACGTAGGCAATATTCGTCGTTACTACGATATTATGTTGCACCATGATGAAGTAAATCGTAATTCGACCACACCGCCAGCTGAACTGAATCAGACGCTACCAGCAGCCTTATAAAAGTAAAAAAAAGGCCGGTTAACTTCGTTAACCGGCCTCGGACAATGGTTAAGTTAGCATTATTTTTCAGCTTCAACTTTTTCAATCAAATGCTCCGCCACATTAAGCATTTCAGTCATCCCTCCTGCCAGGGGTGCGTCAGTAAAATAACGTCCATCGACGATAAGAACTGGAACGCCCTGAACGCCAGATGTCTGGCTGATAATTAATGCTTTTTTTACGTTGGTTTTGACTGTAAACGAATTCATCGTTTCAACGAACTTCTCACGATCAATGCCCTGCTCTTCGACAAAGTCGAGCAAACGATCTTCGGTATCGAGACGACGCTTATCAATATGAATGGCATTAAATAATGCTTTATGCAGTTTTTCGGAATCACCGGTAACTTGTGCAGCATAAAACACTCTTGCCAGCTGTAACCAGCTATCACGGAAAATAGCCGGTACCTGAGTAAATTTCACATTTTCAGGCAGGGTTTCTTTCCACTGCATAATTTGTGAATCCAAAGTAAAGCAATGTGGGCAGGAGTACGAGAACAACTCGATAACTTCAATCTGTTCATTTGAAGTATTTTTCGCCATACGCTCAGTGGTTGGCTTGTAGTGATCGCCCTCTTTGTAGCTTGCTGAATCCGCTGACACAGTAAATGGCATTAACAATGCCGCCGTAGTCAGTAACAAAGCACGAATAGATCTCGTCATTTCAATATCCTTAAATTTTATATTTACAAACTGCCGTATGAGTGAAGTCCGGACAAAAACATATTGACACCCAGAAAGGCAAATAAGGTCACGAACAGTCCAACAATTGCCCACCAGGCCATCGGTACACCATTCCAGCCTTTTGTCATACGCATATGCAACCAGGCAGCATAATTCAGCCAGACAATCAATGCCCAGGTCTCTTTTGGATCCCAGGACCAGTAGCCACCCCAGGCTTCAGCAGCCCACAAGGCACCAAGAATGGTTGCCACTGTAAAAAAGGCAAAGCCAAGGGCGATGCTTTTGTACATTAAATCGTCCATCATCATCAGTGGCGGCATGGCTTTTACCACACCGCTGTCAGGATTCTTTGCAGCACGCCAACTGACCAGTAAATAGGCGATACCGATCATGGCTGCCATAGCAAACGCACCGTAACCGATAAAGTTTGCCGGCACATGAATTTTCATCCAATAGCTCTGCAGTGCAGGAACCAATGGCTGAATTTCATGCGCATTACGTTCAAATGCATACCAGAGCTGGAAGATAACGGCAGCGGAAATCACCAATAAAACAAAGCCACCTAAGCTGCGCACCTGATAGCGACGTTCATAAAACAGGTAAAGCAGTGCTGTAACGACGGCAAACAGAATGAATACTTCATAGAGATTGCTAACCGGGATATAACCGATATCAGCACCCATCATATGGGTTTCACGCCAGCGCACCATCAGTCCTGTCATACCAAATGTAGTTGCAATCCAGGTGAAAGCGCTCCCCACTTTTTCAGTATAAGCAGAACGAAAAATCAAGCCACCAAAATAGGTAAAGGTTGCAGCAATAAAAAACACACTCATCCACATAATCGCCGACTGACTGGCCAACATATATTTAAGCAGACCATTGGTTTCAGCAGCGCCAAGCTCAGATCCGTACAACTGCAAAGCCATTAAGCTTAAGACTGCTACAGCAATGGAGTGTCCGCGAAACCCGGGCCACTGATTTCCCACCAATGCCATACTGACTGCAGTAAAAATCAGAATAGAGACTTCGTAAACATCCAGTACTTCATGATAAATCGTCAAAATACCAATGGTTGCCAGCAACAAAAGGCTATACCACCACCATGTATGTGCGGCTGGTTTGGTCATTATTTCAGTATTTGTTGTCATTGGTTTCTCATACTCTCTATAACGCTTTCACTAAGAACCCGGCAATTGCCGGGAGTTCCCCGTTTTAGCTGGTAATGCGGTTTGTTGCTCATTGAAAAATGTATCAAATTCACGTGCATTGCGATTACTTGATCCTGCCAGAATGATGTCAGTCTTCTCAGGCCCTTGCTCAATCCATGCCCACAGGCGTCGTTGCGGAAGATAAAATAGTAAAAACACACCGATAACCAATAGGGCACAACCGAAATACACCACATTTTTACCCGGTGCCTTCGCAATTTGCAGTCCGGTAGATTGTATATGTTCAAAATCAGTCAATTGTAAAAATACCGGTGAGCCATAACGTGACAGTGTGCCGATCGAATCAACCGTATCCTGTAAAAAGAGTAACTGGTCGTTAGTCACCGTTTGTGGATCAATGCCGTCCATGCTGAAATAAATACGTGCCAGCATTTCCCGTAACATGCCTAAATAGGCTGGTGCTAAATTGTCACGCTCTGCATCGGGAAGATTGTTATCAATAAAGTCTCTTACTTCATCAAAGCCGCCACGGACAAACATTTTGATCAGTGTTTCCAGAGTCTGTTGCAAACTGCCTTCCAGTGCTTCATCACGCTCCGGTAGCATGGCAAGTGCTTCTTTCATCATTGAGTTTGCAATACCGGAAACCAGCGCCTCATCACGCAGCAAGGCCGAATATTCAAGAAAACGTGTCAGGCTGCCATCTTCATCAACAGGTAAATAGAGATAAGCAAAAGATTCAGCCGGGGTATTGCGTACACCACTTAAAAAATATTCACGGCCATCACGCTCCACCGGAAACATGTAGTTTTCATATTCTCTGGCTTCGCCGGTCTCAGTACGCAATTTGAATGTGAAGTTTGGGCCAAAATCACGTACGTTGCGCATATCTTCTTCAGTAGGATCAGGATTGATATTAAAGGGACGGAAATCAATCATTTCCAACTGCATGCTTTCTTCACCCCAGAGCATTTGTCGATTTTCAAATACTTTGGTCTGGATAGACACAGGTTCGGTTCCGGCTCGACTGTCTAATGGCCAGGCATCCAGACTCAATAAAGAACCGCCATCACTGAAACTGGCCTGATAAATCGCATGCCCACGATAGATCAACGGATGATTTACCGCGATTGTTGCCTCCATCGGCGCATCCAGCTCATCATCGTGAATAACTAAATCAGATTCAAATGATTTCGGCTGACCGTTGGGATAATGTTCAATTCGGAAATCTTTAACTTCAATACGAAACGGCAAAGCTTGCAGTAAATACCCGTCACGGACCGGCAAAAAAACCACTTCTGAGGCCTTACCTTCCGGAATACTGACAGATCCTCTGAATCCCTGATTTCCCTCTCCCAGCCGACTCTCCGCAGGAATATCACGAATCGAAAGATCACGTGTCTCAATTTTGATATCGCCACGCCATTCTGCAAGTTTGAGCGGCATGTTGCTGTCAAACAGGCCGCCAACACAAATCACCACAATGGCAATATGGGTGAATAAATAACCAAGGCGATTCATCCCACCCCGCATCGCCGAAATTAAGATCGCATCGTCTTGCTTGACGGTTTGCCGGCTGCGAAAGCCGAGATTTTTGAATTCCTTTTGCAGGCTATTGGCAACGGTTTGCAGATTGTCGTTTGATTGCCACTGAGCACTGTGGTGCATGGCTTTTAATGATTTTTTCTGCACATTGGTGCGCAATTGCCACATTTCTTTGGTCATGGCAGGGAAATGGCGGATAACGCAGACTGATGTAGAAATAACCAATAACGCAAGGATTGTTATAAACCACATAGCGCTGTATACATCATAAAGCCCAAGTTGCTCAAACACATCAAACCAGAATGGTCCGAATTTTATGACGTAATCAGCATAGGGTTGATTTTGCTGCAGTACTGTACCGATAACAGAGGCGACTGCTAACGTCAGTAATAAGGTGATAGCAAGCTCCATCGAACCGATAAACAGAAATAACCGGCGTGTAAAACTCAGGCTTGATGGACCTTTTTTAGTGGACTCAGACATGATATAGCTCAAACATGAGCCGATTTATGACTCCGGTGAAATGTTGAATCATTTTCACCGGAGCATTATCAGCATTTAGTGCAGACCGGATACATAAGCGGAAACCGCTTTGATCTCTTCCTCTGTCATCTTAGAGGCAATATCACGCATCATGCCATTAGGATCGTTATGCCGCTCACCATTTGCAAAAGCGTGTAATTGCGCTTCTGTATAGGCACGATATTGAGCAGATAGTTTCGGCCATTTCGCTGCAGGCATACCACTGCCATTTGGGCCATGACAGGCCATGCAGGCTGGCACTCCCGATTCACTGTTGCCACCGCGATAAATCTGCTTACCGAGGTCCAGCAAATCTTCACTTACGGCGCCAGGAGTAGACTCTTTGCTGGCATAATAAGCCGCTAAATCTGCCATATCTTCTTCAGATAACCCGGCAACCATTGGTGCCATAATCGCATTTTCACGCTTGCCGCTTTTGAATTCGACTAACTGTTTATAGATGTAACTGGCATGCTGTCCGGCCAGTTTGGGATACATATCAGAAGGACTGTTCCCATCAACACCATGACAGGCTGCACAAACCGCTGATTTTGCTTTGCCGGCGGAAATGTCACCTGCAGCTAAGACTAGCGGTGAAGCTGTTACTCCAAAACCCAACACCACTGCAAAAATAAATTTTTTCATTGTCGTTCCTGGCTACTAACTTTCGGATACAAAACTTCCGGTATGCTACTCTTATTGGCACTTTTTTGCACCTGGAAAGACTGAAATGTCAGAGCTATACCGCAGCGCGCATTATACTGTCAGCGCGACACAATTGTCCCAACTACCATCCGATTCAGGTTTTGAAGTGGCTTTTGCAGGCCGCTCTAATGCCGGAAAATCCAGTGCAATCAACACTATCACGGGAATAAAAGCACTGGCACGCATCAGTAAGACACCAGGAAGAACGCAAATGATCAATTTTTTTCATCTTGATGATGAAAGAGCGCTGGTTGATCTTCCCGGTTACGGTTATGCCAAAGTCCCGGAAAAAATGAAGCTGAAATGGCAGGCAACACTAAGTAAATATCTTGAAACGCGGCAATCATTACGCGGATTAATGCTGATGATGGATATACGTCACCCGCTAAAAAACTTTGATTTACAAATGCTAGGCTGGGCCAAACAGGCTGAACTGCCGATTCATATCCTGTTAACCAAGTCTGACAAGTTGGGCCGTGGAGCCGGTGGCAACGCTTTACAGCAAGTTCGAAAGGAATTGAAGGAAGCCGGATTAAATGCCTCAGTACAATTATTTTCATCTTTGAATCATCAGGGTCGTGATGAAGCGATACAGGTTCTTGATGAATGGTTTGAGCTTTCAACCCCAGCACAAGATTAGAATTTTCTGCTGAATCAATTTATTACAAAATTTATGCTGCAGGTGATGGCAGATGTCGCCACTCTCTGCTAACGTTTACTTCAATGGGTGCAATGCTACCATAGAATAATTAAGTTCAATGTTGAAGCTGGCGCTTCATGGCATCGTAGCCAAAGCCCGTACCCACATCTGTTTTTTTCCATAACGATTCCCATTCAAGGATTGCCGCTATGACGCCAAGATATACCGCGATAACAACCCCTTTGCCTGAGCTTTATCAGACGTCAAAACTGGGGATGAACACGCTCGCTTTAACCGAAGATTTTAAACGCTATTTCGGAATATATCTCGGTCAGGACAAAGGCTGTGCTTCAGGGCATTACCTGTATTCTGCCATGGCCCACACCCTGCGTGATCGGCTTTTTGAAAGAATGAAAAACACCAAGCACACCTATGCGGATACTCGCTGTAAACAAGCTTATTACCTATCTATGGAATTTTTGATGGGCAGAGCAACTGGCAATGCTGCATTAAATCTGGGTATTGAAGAACCACTGAAAAAAGCCCTGATCAACCTGGGGCTCGAATATGAAGAACTCGCTGAGTTTGAGCATGATGCCGGGTTGGGTAATGGCGGTCTTGGGCGACTGGCCGCCTGTTTTATTGATAGCTGCGCTACTCTGCAGCTACCTGTGACAGGTTATGGTCTGCGTTATGAATACGGCATGTTTCAGCAAAAAATACAAAATGGTCATCAACAGGAAATGCCGGATCATTGGTTAAGGGATGGTAACCCATGGGAGCTTGAACGGCCGGAGTACACTCAGCGGATCAAGTTTGGTGGACATACTGAATTACGCCGCAATGCCAACGGACAAATGGAAATTCAGTGGGTTGATACCAATGATGTTCTGGCCGTTCCCTATGACTTACCAGTTCCCGGTTATCAGAATGGTACGGTGAACCGCTTGCGTTTATGGAAAGCCGCGGCCACAGATGAATTTAATCTGGAAGATTTTAATGCCGGCTCCTACACAGAAGCTGTAGCTGCTAAAAATGAAGCAGAAAATATCAGCATGGTACTGTATCCAAATGATGCCAGTGAAAACGGTAAGGAATTACGACTTCGTCAACAATATTTTCTGGCTTCAGCCAGCCTGCAGGATATTCTGGATTACTGGGTCACTACCCACGGTGAAGATTTTGAAAACTTTGCGGATAAAAATGTGTTTCAACTTAACGATACGCATCCCACCGTTGCCGTTGCTGAATTAATGCGGCTGCTAATGGATGAGCATCAATTAGGCTGGGATAAAGCCTGGAAAATCACCACAAACACTATGGCCTATACCAACCATACATTACTGCCTGAAGCTTTGGAGCGCTGGCCTGCAAATCTTTTCGGACGATTATTGCCACGGATTCTGGAAATAATTTACGAGATTAACGCCCGTTTCTTACGTGAAGTTGCCAATCATTGGCCTGGCGATAAAGAGCGGTTGGCGCGGATGTCAATTATTGAGGAAGGTTCCCAGCAACAGGTTCGTATGGCCCATTTAGCCATTATCGGTAGTTTTTCAGTAAACGGTGTTGCTGCCCTCCACTCGGAGTTACTGAAAAAAGGTCTGTTTGAAGACTTTTATCAATTGTGGCCAGAAAAATTCAACAACAAAACCAATGGTGTGACTCAGCGGCGCTGGATGGCCTGGTGTAACCCTGTGCTAAGCCAATTGATAACAGATACCATAGGTGACAAATGGATTACCCGTCTGAGCGAACTGGAAAATCTTGCCCCACTTGCCCATGACAATGATTTTCAGGACGCCTGGCATAAAGCCAAATATGAAAATAAAAAACGCCTGGCCGCTTTGGTCGAGAAAGACTGCGGTGTCACTTTTAACCCAGAAGCCATGTTTGATATTCAGGTGAAACGCATCCATGAATACAAGCGCCAGCTGCTTAATGTATTACATGTGATTCATTTGTATGATCAGATCAAACGAGGACAAACGGAAGGTTTGCCCAAACGCTGTGTTTTATTTGGTGGAAAAGCAGCTCCGGGCTATGTGATGGCTAAACAGATCATCAAACTTATTAACAATGTTGCCGATGTCGTAAACAATGATCCTGATATTGGTGACTTGCTGAAAGTGGTGTTTTTTCCGAACTATCAAGTCTCAGTTATGGAAGTCATCTGTCCGGCAGCTGATTTATCTGAACAAATTTCAACTGCCGGTAAAGAAGCATCAGGTACCGGCAATATGAAGTTTATGATGAATGGTGCGATTACCATTGGCACTCTGGATGGCGCTAATATCGAAATTCGCGAAGAAGTGGGCGATGACAACTTTTTCTTATTCGGTCTTTCTGAAGTTGAAGTTGCCGAAAAACGTGGTCACTATAATCCGCAGGCTATTATCGACAATGACGCTGATTTGAAACGTGTAGTGGATTTATTAACCGGTGGACACTTTAATCAGTTTGAGCCTGGCTGTTTTGACAACATCATTCGTGCCTTTACCAGTCCAAATGACCCGTGGATGACAATAGCGGATTTTCGTAGTTATATCGATGCCCAGCACCAAGCGGGTCAGGCCTATCAGGATAAAGAACGGTGGACGGCAATGAGCATTACCAATGCAGCCCGAAGCGGGAAGTTTTCCACTGATCGTACTATGGAAGAATATAATCAGGATATCTGGAAACTGGAAAAAATCGCTCCACATCCGGATAGCTGATTCCAGCTATAAAAAGCCTCTGCCCGTAAACGCAAATACTTACTGGCCGGGGCTTTCTGCTTTTTCGGTGGTTTAAGGCTATTAAAGTCCGTATAATTCGCGCTGTCAGCAATAAGTCAAAGCGCCTGTAGCTCAGTTGGATAGAGTATCGGTTTCCGAAACCGAGGGTCACAGGTTCAATTCCTGTCAGGCGCACCACTTTTCCGACATCGACTTGTTACGAGGGCAGGTTAAGTAATCTCCGAACCTGTTTGGAGGGGCGGCTCCATCTGGCCATATTGATCCAGTTTGTTATATAAAGTTTTAACCGTGATCCCAAGTTGTTTTGCTGCTTGAGTTTTGTTCTGCTTACAAGCATCAAGCGTTGAAAGTATCAAACTTTTTTCTGCATCTTTAATCGATGTCCCTGGCCCAATACCATTGTCTTTTATAGACTGGATACTCGAAAAGTTTGGTAAATCAGCGACAGTAATAAGTTCTTCCGCAAGAATATGAGCCCGCTCAACACAATGTTTAAGTTCTCTGACATTCCCCGGCCAGCTGTATTGAGCAAATATATCCAAAACCTCATCGGCAAAAACTTTTCCTGATTGGGTCGCTTCATTACGATAGGCAAGAAAATGTTTTGCCAGCTCAATCACATCATTATCACGGTGACGCAATGGCGGAATTTTGATCGGAAAATGCGCTAAACGAAAATATAAATCTTCCCGCAGAAAACCTGCTTCAATCGCTTCGTCGGGCTCCCTGTTCGTTGCGGCGATGATTCTTACTTTGGATTGCCGAACAACGTCACTGCCCACTCGTCTGAATTCTCCGCTTTCCAGCACTCTGAGCAATTTGCTTTGCAATGCAAGGGGCATTTCGGTGATTTCATCCAGTAATAATGTTCCATTACCACCCTGCTCAAAAAAACCGATATGCTGGTTTACCGCGCCAGTGAACGCGCCTTTTTCATGGCCAAATAATTCACTTTCAACCAAATCAGCAGCCAGGGCAGCACAATTAACTGAAACCATTGGTTCGTTGGCCCGTTCACTCTGTTCGTGAATAGTTCTTGCTGCGACCTCTTTTCCACAACCGCTTTCACCTATCAAAAAAACATTGGCATCCGTTTGACTGACACGACGTATCAAGCGATACAGCTTATGCATTACTGCTGATGACCCCAGTAATGAACCATATTGATCGAGAGTGGAAGTGAGTGTGGCAGTATGACGGTTTCGTTTAAGTTGTTTAAATTCTTCAGCAAATTCTTTAGCGATTTCTATGAGCGGAGTAAAGTCGCTCATCTGTCGAAAATGATAGGCTACCCCCTGACTCATCATAAGATCCAGCCATTTATTGGGAAGGCCGTCACTTAATAAAATCCAGTCAGCGGTGCTTAATAATGGATGTGCCTTGAATAATTTATATTCACTCCCAGTTACTTGCTGGGGGGCAAAGATTACCAGGTCAGCTTCATAACTTTGCTCAGTCAAATCTGCAACCTGAATCAGGCTAAAGTTACACGCAGAGAGCTGATTGCTCAGTTTCGCCGAGAGCTCGTCATCCGGTGAGATTAATAATAATTTTGGCATAAGACTCGTTATCAATTAAATGTTGATTTTGAGTCTAACATGGTCAATTTACAGGTTTCTTAACATAGATAAAGTGGCTGAAACAATTGTTCCAGCCTCTTTAAATTCAATGAGTGAAATTCGGGCTAACTTACCCGCCGATGTTGTCGCCGATCATTTTTTAGTCTTTGCAAACGATCCTGGCTCAACTGTATATTAGCCAAATGACCAGCTAAGTACGAGGACATCCGACGGTCGTTCATTCTTCTTACATAGATTTTCAAAATCTCTAATGAACGCCTTTCTATTGTTTCAAGGTCAGCAAGACATTCCTTATCAATTGCAGGGTTACACATTCCATATGTAATTTTATAAATCGCCCGCATTGTTAACGCTAACTCGGTATTACAGGGCTGAATATTTTTCAGCCCTGAAAAACGTTTATTTATATCATTAACAATGTCTGCCCTTACAAGGGCCATTTCACGAAACAGCATTCTTACCTCACTACTGATCGCTTTCCTTGCGATCATATTGTAGAAGCTGTCTCCATCTACACAGATACTTCTCAACTCATGTATAAGTTGTTGATCTCTGTTATTTAACATCTGACATTCAGTTTGTTACAACCAGTTCATCTTTGACCTCGACAACTTTGTCGTAGCCTTTTGCCATTTCGATAGCCAAATCCCTTTCGGTCTCATTCTTCACATTGCCTTTCAATGTGACAACCCCATTATCAGTTGAAACATTAATGGATGTAGCTTCGAGCTTATCATGAGCTGCAAGCTCCATTTTAAGACCGGCAGTAACCGTCATATCATGCCAAGCACGGCTAAATGATTTGTTATCGTTATCTTTGGCTTCGTCATGGCGGTAATCCGGATCAATCGTTAAATTATTTTTAACGTCGGTAATTCCTTCTACATTCCGAGCAATTTCACCTGCCAGATCTTTTTGGGTTTCGTTATTAACCTCCCCGGTTAATACGGCAACACCATTGTCAATGTCGGTATCAATTTTAAAATTATTTAATTCCGTGTTGAGCAATAATGATGTTTCCAATTTCCCATCCAACCAGGCATCATTCGCTTCACCTTGCCAATCATTAGCAAATGCCGGGGTACTGATTAATGTCGCTGCAGTCAAAATTGCTAAACCATTCATTTTAAATTTCATTATTTATCTCCTTATCGATTTAATTGTCACTTATGAAATTTTGCTATAACCATGCCAGCCTTTTATACATATAAAGATCAATGAGTTAGACAGATATTCAGCAACAAAAAAGAGGGCGTCATGAATAATTTACAAACCCTATCGGGAAAATATTCATGTTTAACCACCGTTTTAAAATAAAAATGCGTCTTAACGACGCCTTTTGATCGATACCCGAAAAAATAATATTCAGGCTTAATTGACTAATGACTATTTATTAAGGGCTTCGACCTCTTTTTCTGCCTGATCTTTTGCCAGGCCATACCGCTCCTGTAATAAGCCTGCAAGTTGCTGAGCATTCCCTTTAGTTTGTTCAATTTCATCGTCCGTTAATTTACCCCAGCTTTCTCTGAATTTACCTTTGAATTGTATCCACTTACCTTCGGTAATATCTTTATTCATGACAATCTCCTCTTCGCTTAATTAATGGAAAGTCTGGCATTAAATTCATATCCAGACGTCCGTCTCTCTGAACACAGAAAACAAACATTCTGTATCTCAAGACTCGGAAAAACTCCTGGATGAAACCGTTTTCAACAAGGAGTTATAACCTGCACAGCGTGTTACAGAATTCATGCCATTCCGATAAGCAGTTGATCCTTATGGTTTATACAGAATCACATTGGAAATAAAACCTTAAAAATCAGAAGAAATAACATAGTGAAATGTAAATATTTCAGATACAAACCAGGACTCAATCAAAAACAACAGACACAAAAAAGGCCCGGTTAAGGGCCTTTTTCGTAACAACTAAAACGGGTTGTTATTGTGTGTTAACAATGAAGTCAACACGACGGTTAAGGGCGCGACCAGCATCAGTCGAGTTATTTGCTATAGGTGAAGTCTCACCCATACCAACTGGAATCAGGTTGTTACCGTTAACACCTTTAGATACCAGATATTCAACTACAGATTCCGAACGACGTTGAGACAGTTTCAAGTTGTACTCTTCTGAACCGATACTGTCAGTATGACCTTCTACACGCACTTCAACCACTTCATCAGTGTTGAGTAAAGCAGTGACCGCGTCATCCAGAATGGTTTGCGCTTCTGGTGTCAGAGTCGCTTTATCAAATTCAAAGTTCACACCCGTCAGAGATAAAATGGTTTGACCAGCAATTGGGCAGCCATCTTCATCAACGATTACACCTTCAGGAGTGTTAGGGCACAGATCTTTGTAATCCGCTACGCCATCTCTATCAGAATCAATCGGGCAACCAACGTTATCAACAGTTACACCCGCTGGAGTGTTGGCACACATATCGATACCATCAACGACACCATCGTTGTCTGAATCCATTGCGCAGCCATTGGCATCAAGTAAAGCACCAGGGACTGGCTCATGTTCACACATGGTTTTTTCTGTTACTTCTTCTGCTTGCGCTTCATCGGTAGGGCAAAGTAATAATGCCAGCATTGCACCAACCGCAGCGCCACCCACTGCACCAGAACCGCCACTCGCTGCAGCACCAACGGCTGCGCCACCAACAGCACCACCAAGCGCCGAACATAAGGTGTAATTGTCGTAAGCACGTTGATTTGGGCCTGCACAACCAGCCAGCAAACCAATCGTCAGCAATGCTGCCGTTAATTTAACTGTAATATTCATAGTTTAAGTTCCTTTAGATTTATTGCTTATTAGTAGGTAATCGTTTGCTGATATCCTGACTGACACGGCCGTTACTCCATGTGTCAGACTCAAACATCATAATAATACGATTTACGTTTGAAGTGTAACATATTAAAAAAAAGACATATTTGCCTTTTTTTGTAACTCCCTAAAAACCTAAAAACGTGTGCCCATTGTTTCATTTTCCATTTCAAGGGATAAAGCTTGGGCACCGGCTTCGGCCGGGAGTTCACCGGTCTCTGAACCTAACTTTATCATCAACCTTACTTCATTGCTTGAATCAGCATTTCGCAACGCATCTTCGTATGAAATCTCGCCAGCTCTGTACAAATCATACAAGGACTGATCAAAAGTTTGCATCCCCAGTTCACGGGAACGTTTCATAACATCCTTGATTTCAGATACCTTCCCCTTCTCGATCAGATCACCGATTAGTGGCGTATTTAGAAGCACTTCAACAGCCACCGCCCGCCCGGCGCCATCTTTTTTGGGGATGAGTCGTTGGGCAACAATGGCTTTCAGGTTTAAAGATAAATCCAAAAACAATTGTTGGTGACGGTCTTCCGGGAAAAAGTTAATCACCCGCTCCATCGCCTGATTGGCATTATTGGCGTGGAGGGTGGATAAACATAAGTGACCGGTTTCAGCAAATGAAATGCCGTAGTCCATGGTATCCCGACTCCGGATTTCACCGATCATAATGACATCCGGGGCTTGCCGCAAAGAGTTTTTCAAGGCGATTTCGTATGAATCCGTATCCACTCCAACTTCACGCTGTGTCACAACACATCCTGCATGTTTATGATCAAACTCGATAGGATCCTCAATGGTTAAAATATGCCCGGTGCTGTTCTGATTGCGATAGCCAATCATCGCCGCCAGCGTGGTTGATTTACCACTGCCTGTAGCGCCAACAAACATCACCAGTCCGCGCTTGGTCATTGCCAGTTCTTTGATGATTTCAGGAACATGCAACTCTTCGATGGTAGGGATCTCACCTTTGACCAGTCGCAAAACCATGGCAATACGGCTACGCTGATAAAGTGCACTGACCCGGAAGCGACCAGCACCTTTGGTATCGATGGCATAATTACATTCCTTATCCCGCTCGAAAGTCCTTTTCTGTTCATCGTTCATGGTACTCAATACCAATTCACGCGCCTCTTCTTCGGATAAAGGCTCCTGTGAAAGTGTTGCCATTCGACCATTTACTTTTAAAGTGGCAGGTCTGCCCGAAGTGATAAAAATATCAGAGGCTTCGTGTTTTACAGCTGCTTTTAATATTGTGACAATTTCCACTTTGATCTCCTAACGGAACAGGTCCTTGTTCACAGCACGAGGCAGTGCTTCATGCTTGGTGATTTGCTGACGACGGACCAAATCCTGTAAACACTGATCCAATGTCTGCATGCCCAAGGCACCACCGGTTTGAATTGACGAATACATCTGCGGCACCTTGTCTTCGCGAATCAGGTTACGAATCGCCGGGGTACCGATCATAATCTCATGTGCAGCAATCCGACCACCACCCACTTTCTTCAGCAAGGTCTGAGAAATAACGGCACGTAATGATTCTGACAGCATCGAACGTACCATGTCTTTTTCTGCGGCGGGGAATACGTCGATAATACGGTCAATAGTTTTTGCCGCTGAGGAAGTATGCAATGTACCAAACACCAGATGACCGGTTTCTGCAGCAGTCAGTGCCAGACGAATGGTTTCCAGATCACGTAACTCCCCCACCAGAATAATATCGGGATCTTCCCGCAAGGCACTGCGTAAGGCTTCACTGAACCCATGCGTATCTCGATGAACTTCACGCTGATTAATCAGACACTTCTTACTGCGGTGAACAAACTCAATCGGATCTTCAATGGTCAGTATATGTTCATTATCTTTATCATTCCGATAATTGATCATCGCAGCCAATGTTGTCGACTTACCTGAACCAGTTGGTCCGGTCACCAGTACAATACCCCGGTGATTATCGGAAATCTGTTTGAAAATTTCAGGGGCCCCCAATTCTTCTAACGTCAGGACCGTTGAAGGGATTGTCCGGAAAACAGCAGCTGCACCACGATTCTGATTAAACACATTGACCCGGAAACGTGCCAGATTGGGAATCTCAAACGAAAAGTCAGCTTCCAGAAACTCTTCAAAATCCTTGCGCTGCCGATCATTCATGATGTCATACACCATGGCATGGACCTCTTTATGCTCCATGGCCGGCAAGTTTATACGTTTGATATCGCCATCAACACGTATCATTGGTGGCTCACCGGAAGAAATGTGCAAATCCGACGCATTGTTTTTTGCACTAAAGGTCAGCAATTCAGTAATATCCATGCACATTCCTTAATTCATAAAGTTACGGCTACCCGTCAACGACAACATAGCGAATACTGCTAAAGGTAGCGTGCTCCAGACAGGCTTGCAACATGACAAACTCAAAAACACGTCTGCAATCTGTGATGAACTTCATCAAATTGGCAGAACAACAGGCGCACAGACATCCAGGCTCAGTAAAATTGCTAGCAGTAAGCAAAACCTGGCCAGCCTCCCGGCTCAGAGAATTAGCCGAAGCCGGACAAACACGTTTTGGTGAGAATTACCTGCAGGAAGCATTGGAAAAGATCGCTGCGTTAGATGATTTAACATTGGAATGGCATTTTATCGGCCCGGTCCAATCCAATAAAACCCGTGAAATTGCTGTCCATTTTGATTGGGTACAGAGCGTAGACCGGTTAAAAATTGCTCAGCGTTTATCGGCTCAGCGGCCACAACATAAAACACCCCTTAATATATGTCTGCAGGTGAATATTGATAACGAACCCAGCAAATCCGGCGTTCAGCCGGAAAAATTACTGGAGCTCGCAGCAGCGGTCAGTCAACTGGATAATCTGTGTTTGCGAGGTTTAATGGTCATTCCTGCTATTGCTGAGACGGAGGAAAAACAGCTGGATACCTTTGGTCGGGCGCAACAGCTATTTTCTGAATTGAAAATCGCACATCCCGAAGCCGACACACTGTCAATGGGAATGTCTGCTGATATGCAGGCTGCAATCACTCAGGGCAGCACGATGGTTCGGATTGGCACCGCTTTGTTTGGCGAGAGACATACACCCGATAAACAATAACCAGTACACTACCCACTTAAACATTTGGCTCAATGGAGATTGATTAGATGATACCTTGTAAGCTCGCCTTTATCGGCGGTGGAAATATGGCGCGCAGCCTGATTGGTGGTTTAATTGCCAATGGCATTTCTGCCGACAATATCCATGTTGCCGATAAACAGCCGGACACACTCGAATCACTTAACAGTCGCTATCCCGTTCAGACATTTACGGACAATCGTCAAGCCATTGAAGGCGCGGACGTTATTATTATTGCGGTGAAACCGCAGCAACTTCAGGATGTAGTAAAGGAACTCAATCCTGACTGGCAACAGCAGCAACTGATGATTTCCATTGCAGCAGGAATTCGCATCAAAGACATCAGCCGCTGGCTTGATAAACCTCATGCCTCCATCGTACGTGCCATGCCAAATACTCCCGCGCTTGTAGAAGCCGGTGCTACGGCTTTATTCGCCAATGAAAATGTCACTCATCAACAACATGAACTGGCTGAATCAATTCTACGTGCCTGCGGTCTAGCTATCTGGCTGCAAGACGAAAAACATATGGATGCTGTCACCGCTTTATCGGGTAGTGGTCCTGCCTACTTTTTTCTTGTTATGGAAGCCATGGAAAAAGCAGCTGTGGAGCTTGGGTTACCGCAGGAAACAGCCAGACTATTATGTTTGGAAACCGCATTTGGGGCCGCTAAAATGGCACTGGAAAGTGGCGAATCTGCCAGCACGTTGCGAAAACAGGTCACCTCGCCCGGCGGCACTACTGAAAGAGCTATTCATGAACTGGAGGATGGTGGTTTGCACGGCCTATTTGAAAATGCGTTAGTGGCAGCGGCATTACGCGCTCGTGAACTGGCAGATGAATTAGGACAAGATCACCATGCCTAACAGTTATTTCTCAAATCCATTGATGTTTCTGATTGAAACACTGTTTCAGTTGTATATGTACATCGTTGCAATACGCTTACTTTTACCGCTAATCAGAACATCGTTTACGCATCCATTAATACAGACCATCATTCGTATTACTGAACCGCTGTGTGCACCACTACGCAGCTTTATGCCCAGCTCACGTAAATTTGATTCTGCTGTTTTACTTTTATTGATCCTGGTTACGCTGATTAAATTGACTTTATTGCTCAGTCTGGCAGGTGCATGGCCGGCATTAACCGGATTAATACTGTTCACGGTAGCAGAGTTGTTTTCACTGTTTATCAGCTTATTTACTGTCACGATTATTATCGAAGTTCTGCTCAGCTGGCTGGCCCCTCAAGGCTACAATCCGGTCGCCAGCCTGATCCAGGCGATTAATGCCCCTTTACTGGATCCGGTAAGGCGCAGAATGCCTTTACTGGGTGGCATTGATTTATCGCCGTTAGTCGTCATATTAGGCCTGCAGGTTCTGTCGATGCTGGTGATGCCTTTATTACTCGGCACAGCCTATCCCCAGTATTAATTTTGTTATAGGACACAATACATTATGTCGGACTCCCTGCCAGCTGACTCAGTTGGATTGGTAACCCCTTCTCACTTGCATATTGATACGCCACTAGCTCTGGATTGTGGTCGAGTGCTGCCGCAATTTGATTTGATTTATGAGACCTATGGCACATTGAATGAAGATAAAAGCAATGCTGTTCTGATTTGTCATGCATTGTCCGGAGATCATCATGCTGCCGGTTTCCATTCTCTGGAAGAACGCAAGCCTGGCTGGTGGGATACGGCAATTGGTCCGGGTAAAGCCATTGATACCAATCATTTTTTTGTAGTTTGCCCGAATAACCTGGGTGGTTGTAAAGGCTCATCCGGCCCCAATACGGTTAATCCACAAACCGGCAAATTGTACGGTCCTGATTTTCCAATAGTGACCGTAGCTGACTGGGTAAAGAGTCAGGCGATTCTGGCAGATTCATTAGGCATTGATAAGTGGGCGGCCGTTGTTGGTGGCAGTCTGGGTGGCATGCAAGCATTGCACTGGGCGATTACCCTGCCTGAACGGGTTGGTCACGCTCTGGTGATCGCCGCCGCACCAAAACTCTCAGCCCAGAATATTGCCTTTAATGAAGTCGCCCGCACCGCAATTAAATCGGATCCTGAATTTCACGAAGGTCGCTATCAGGAATTTAATACTGTTCCCAGACAAGGGCTGGGACTGGCGAGAATGCTGGGGCATATCACCTATCTTTCTGATGAAGCAATGGGCGAGAAATTCGGTCGTGAACTGCGCAGCGGCAAAATTCAATACGGTTACGATGTTGAATTTCAGATAGAAAGTTATTTACGTTATCAAAGCTCCAGTTTCGTCGAGCGGTTTGACGCCAACACCTATCTGTTAATGACCAAAGCGCTGGACTACTTTGATCCGGCCAAGGAATTTAATGACGATCTGAATGAGGCCGTCAAAGCAATTCAGGCCAAGTCGTTGATCATTTCATTTACCAGTGACTGGCGCTTTTCACCATTACGTTCACTGGAAATCGTCGATGCCTTGCTCAGTGCAGGTAAGTCTGTCTGCTATGCGGAAATCGAAGCCACTCAGGGCCATGATGCTTTTTTGATGCCGATACCACGTTATATGGAAATCTTTGCCAGTTATATGCAGCAGGTTGCTAAAGAGGTGAATGGCTAATGGCTTTACGCGTTGATTTACAAATAATCAGTGATTGGATACCAGATAATGCCCATGTTCTGGATTTGGGCTGTGGTAATGGCGCATTATTAAAACATCTGCAACAGCGCCATATCACAGGCTATGGCCTAGAGATAGACAACAGCAAATTTTCTGAATGTATTCAAAGCGGTGTCAATGTGATCCAGGCTGACCTGGATGCAGGTCTCAGCCAGTTCGCTGATCAAAGTTTTGATTTTGTTATTCTGTCACAAACCCTGCAGGCGGTAAAAAGACCGGATTTTTTACTTAGAGAAATTATGCGGGTTGGCAAACAGGGTATTATCGGCTTCCCGAATTTTGGCCATTGGCAATGCCGTTTTCAATTAGGCATGCGCGGTAAGATGCCGGTATCCAAAAACCTGCCGAATGCATGGTTCGATACGCCCAATATCCATTTATGTACTCTGAAAGATTTTGAAAAGCTTTGTGGCCAGTATGGCTTCAGTGTAGTCAACCGCAGTGTGGTTAATCACGAACATAAAGATACCCTTGGCATTCGTTTACTACCCAACCTTTTTGGCCAGATTGCTGTTTATTTGATTCATAACGGAACCCCATGAAAGATTATCAACACGCTTTTATCGAATTTGCGCTGCAAACCGGTGTATTACGTTTTGGCGAATTCACCTTGAAATCAGGGCGGATTAGCCCCTATTTTTTTAACAGTGGTTTATTCAACAGTGGTGCAACACTGGCCCGGCTGGGACGCTTTTACGCTCAGGCGATTAGTGAATCCAGTCTCGACTATGATGTGTTGTTTGGTCCAGCCTACAAAGGCATTCCGTTAGCTTCCACAACAGTCGTCGCATTAGCCGATCAACATGATCGCGATGTACCCTACGTATTTAACCGCAAAGAAAAGAAAGATCATGGTGAAGGTGGTCAGTTGGTGGGGGCTGAACTGCAAGGCAAGGTATTGATCATTGATGATGTCATCTCCGCCGGAACGTCTGTAGGTGAGTCGGTTGAAATCATCCGTGCAGCAGGTGCCGAACCTGCGGGGGTAATCATTGCCCTGGATCGCCAGGAACGTGGGCAAGGTC
This sequence comes from Methylophaga sp. UBA2496, assembly GCF_002341635.1. NCBI lineage: Bacteria > Pseudomonadati > Pseudomonadota > Gammaproteobacteria > Thiotrichales > Piscirickettsiaceae > Methylophaga > Methylophaga sp. UBA2496. The sequence continues at coordinate 693,699 of NZ_DDOK01000004.1, forward strand.
AGTTATCCGCTATTCAACAGGTCGAACAAACCCATGGTATACCTGTCGTGAGTATTATTTGTCTGAACGACTTACTCAGTTATCTGCAGGACACTCCCGAGTTACAACAACACTTACCTTCCGTAAAAGCTTATCGGGAACAATATGGGGTCTAGGGCTTGTTGGCTCTTTCATCGCCACCACTACTGGAGGCATTTTTTTCGTCCAATAAGGTGGAAAAGTAGCACCAGCCCTATCATCATCTCCTTAAAAGTGATGATCCCCCCTCCCAGTGCTAAAAAGGCCCCCAAATCAATCTGACCGCAATTAACAACGTAACAACTTCAAAACTGCGTTTTATCCAGCGGTTACCCCAAAGCAGAGCTAAGTGCGATCCGAGGTAGCCGCCCAATAAAGAGCCTAACAACAATGCCGGTAGCCAGTCCCAGCGTATTTCGCCCAAAATACCCAGCGTAATGGCACCGGCTCCATTCCAGAACAACCCAACCAGAATAAGCGTATAGGCCACTGCACGCTGGTAATCCATACCAAACCACAATATCAGCCACAAGGTGACAAACAATCCCGTTCCGGACGTCAGCGAACCATTAAGAATACCTAAAAAAAACAACACCAAAGCGCCAATAAGGTAACCACGTCGCTCGCGATGAACCGGCAAATAGGTTTGCCCTAACGCAGGTTTGAATAGAGAATATATACCAAGTGAACCGGTTAATATTCCCAAGGCAATTTCGGCAATTCTGTCTGGCACTAACAAAATCACACTACCGCCAATCACCACACCAGGTAAGCCAGCGATCAATAACAAGATCACAAACTGACGTTCCAGACGGCTGGTAGAAATATAACGCAAAGCTGCCCCCAAACCCAACGCCACGCTGGCCACTTTATGGGTAGCTAAGGCAACGGAAAAACTCAAGCCCAGGAAGATCAGTACCGGAAACTGGATTAATCCTGCACCACCGCCGCTTAATGCCGAAAACGTATTTGCCAGCAAAGAAATGACAAACAGAATAAAATGTTCAACAAGGCTCAAATTAACAATGCTCTCTGGGAAAAGATAATGATTTCAATACGCTTTTTAGTGGCGGTGATGCTAAGCACAACACTATTTTCTGTAACAACCGTTTCAGCGGCACAACTTTACCGGTTTAACGATGAAAACGGTATACCAACACTCAGTAAAACATTACCACCGGAAGTGGCTCAGCAAGGTTACGACATTCTGGATGAGAAATCGATGCGAGTGATTGAGCGTGTCCCGCCTGCCCCCACTGAAGCAGAAATCGCCGAGCGCGAAATTCAAAAGAAACTTGACTTGGAAGCCCGCGAACAAGCAGAACTACAGGCAAAAATGGAAGCGGAAAAACGCCGTAAACAAGCCATTTACGATCATAATTTACTCTCGGTCTATCAATCTGAAGAAGATCTGCTGAATGAACGCAATAAAGATCTGCAATATCGCGAAAAACGTATTGAAATATTAAAAAGCAAACGCAAAGGATTACAGCAGCGGCTGCAACAGGTACAACAACAGGCAGCAGATAATGAATTAAGTGGTGTTGGCCTCAGTGCCAACCTGAAAAGTCGTTTGAAGGCAGCCCAGCAAGAATTGGATAACAATCAGTCAAGCATGGAGCAGTTACAAACTGAAATTGAGACACTCAACATGCAATATGATCTGGATCTTCAACGTTTGCGAGAGCTACTGGGAACCGATACGACCGATTAAACCAGAAGATCCAGCTGGCTCATCAACAACTGATTTTCAGTACGATTACCAATACTGATACGCAGAAACTGATCGATTCTCGGCTTTTTAAAGTGGCGTACGATCACCCCTTTTTCCCGTAATCCGGCTGCAAGTGTTGCTGCATCATTCTGAGGATGACGGGCAAACACAAAATTTGCAGCCGAAGGCAAAACCTCAAAGTCTAACTCTGCTAAAGATTTAGTTACCCATTCGCGTTCAGCGATGACTTGTTGCTGACATTGTTTAAAGTAGACTTCATCTTTGTATGCTGCAACACCAGCGGCAATCGCGAGACTATCCAATGGATAGGAATTAAAGCTGTCTTTTACTCTTACCAATGCTTCAATCAATTGCGGATGTCCGACTGCAAAGCCGATGCGCATTCCAGCCAGAGAGCGAGACTTGGATAAGGTCTGAGTCACCAGCAGATTGGGGAACCTCTGGGTTAACGGTATCGCTGTTTCCCCACCAAAATCGATATACGCTTCATCAATAACCACGACTGAGTCACTGTTCATTTCTACTAACCGCCGGATATCATCCAGAGATAATAAACAGCCGGTAGGCGCATTGGGATTCGGCAAAATAATCCCACCGTTATCACGCTCGTAATCAGTGATATCAATTTGGAATTTTGCATTGAGAGGCACTAAAACCGAATCTATGTCGTACAGCTGACAATACACAGGATAAAAACTATAAGTGACATCCGGAAACAACACCGGCTTGCCATGTTTGAACAAGGCATTAAACACATGCGCCAGTACTTCATCTGAGCCATTGCCGACAAAGACACATTCAGCTGGCACATTATGATAGTCAGCAATCGCCTGTTTAAAGGGGCCGCCATCAGGTACCGGATACAAGCGTAAACGGTCGGTAGTTGCCATGCGAATCGCTTCCAACACCTTAGGCGACGGACCAAAAGGATTTTCGTTGGTATTGAGCTTGACCAGATTCTGGCCGCGAGGTTGCTCACCCGGCACATAGGGTTCTAATGAATGAACAAAATCACTCCAGAAACGGCTCATTTATTTTTCCTGTAAACGATACTCAGCACTTCGGGCATGTGCAGTAAGACTTTCACCGCGCGCCAACACCGATGCAATTTGTCCCAAACTTTGAGCACCCTGCGGTGACACCTGAATCAGACTCGAACGTTTCTGGAAGTCGTAGACTCCCAACGGTGAGCTGAAACGTGCTGTGCGTGACGTCGGCAATACATGGTTTGGTCCTGCACAATAATCACCCAAAGCTTCAGGGGTATATCGGCCCATAAAAATAGCACCGGCATGGCGAATTTGTTTAGCCATTTCCATCGGTTCATCAACTGACAATTCCAAATGCTCTGGCGCAATATAATTGCAGACTTCAACCGCCTGCTGCATATCATCAACCAGAATAATTGCACCACGATTTATTAATGACGTTTCAATAATTTTCTGGCGTTCCATTGTCGGTAACAAACGAGCAATAGAGGCTTTAACTTTTTGTAAAAAGTCTGCATCAGGTGAAATCAGAATTGATTGGGCATCTTCATCATGTTCGGCCTGTGAAAACAAATCCATGGCAATCCAGTCCGGATCGGTTTTTCCATCACAAATCACCAGAATTTCTGATGGTCCGGCAATCATATCGATACCCACGGTGCCAAAAACCATACCCTTGGCAGTCGCCACAAAAATATTACCCGGACCGACAATTTTATCGACCTGTGGAATGGTTTCAGTACCATACGCCAATGCTGCAACAGCCTGCGCACCACCAATGGCAAAAATACGATCAACACCAGCAATGGCCGCAGCGGCTAATACCAGATCGTTTACTTCATCATCCGGTGTCGGCACCACCATGATCAATTCCTGCACACCCGCCACTTTGGCCGGAATGGCATTCATCAAGACGGATGAAGGATAAGCCGCTTTACCACCTGGCACATATAAACCGGCACGATCCAAAGGAGTGACCTGCTGGCCCAACACGGTGCCATCATCTTCCACGTAGTGCCAGGAGTCCTGTTTTTGATGTTCGTGATACTGACGTACACGTTCCGCTGCTTTTTCCAAAGCCTGGCGTTGTGCCTTAGGAATTGATTCCAACGCAGCAGCAGCCCGAGACAACGGAATTTCCAGATCAGTCATGACAGTAGCTTTAACACGATCAAATTTTTGACTGTATTCAACCACCGCTTGATCACCGCGCTGTTTTACATCTGCCAGAATACTTCTAACGGTATCCGTAATCGCTGCATCAGACACACCCTCCCAAGCCAACAGCTCGGAAAGCTTGGGCCAGAAATCAGCTTGCTGGAAGTTTAATTCACTTATTTCTATCATTTGCCTGCTCTTTTACTGCATTACGGATCTGCTCAATAAATTGCTGAATCCGTGCATGTTTGGTTTTCATGGATGCCTTATTGACCACCAACCGTGAACTTATATCCGCAATATGCTCCATGGGTGTCAATCCATTTGCTCTCAGCGTGTTGCCAGTATCAACCACATCGACAATACGATCCGCCATACCGACCAGAGGAGCCAGCTCCATTGAACCATAGAGCTTGATGATCTCGACCTGTTGCCCCTGTTCTGCATAAAACCGCTTGGTACTTTCCACAAACTTTGTTGCCACTTTTAACCGGCCTTGAGGCTTCTGTTCATCTTGTTTACCAGCCGTCATTAATTTGCAGCAGGCAATATTCAGATCCACCGGTTCATACAGCTCGGCATCCGGATGTTCCATCAACACATCTTTCCCGGCCACACCCATATCAGCGCCACCATATTCAACATATGTCGGTACATCTGAAGCTCGTACGATGATGAGTCGGACATCCGGCAGATTGGTTTCCAGAATCAGCTTACGGCTTTTTTCCGGATCGTCTAATGGTTCGATGCCTGCCGCCTTCAGAAGCGGTAATGTTTCTTCAAAGATTCGGCCTTTTGATAAAGCCAGCGTTAACATTTCAGCCATTCGAAGCCACCCGTGCCTGAGTGGGAATACGGCGTATACGAGCACCTAATTGCTGTAGTTTTTCTTCAATACACTCGTAACCACGATCAATATGATATATACGTTCTACCTGAGTTTCGCCTTCAGCGACCAAAGCAGCCAACACCAGACATGCTGATGCACGTAGATCTGTAGCCATCACTGGCGCTGCCGTCAGTTTTTCCTGACCTTTGCAAACCACGGTATTACCTTCGATCTGCAAATTAGCCCCCATACGCTGCATTTCCTGCACATGCATAAAACGATTTTCAAATACGGTTTCAACGATGGTCGCCTGACCTTCGGCAATACTGTTAAGCGCAGTAAATTGGGCCTGCATATCAGTTGGAAATGCAGGATATGGTGCTGTACGGATATTAACCGCTTTAGGCCTTCTGCCTTCCATATCCAATGTAATCCAATCTTCTCCTACTTCAATTTTAGCCCCGGCCTCTTCCAACTTGAGTAACACAGCTTCTAACTGATTAGCATCGGTGTCTTTCAGTTTGACACGACCACGTGTGATTGCCGCAGCCACCAGATAGGTACCCGTTTCAATACGATCCGGCAGAATCGCGTAATGCGTACCATTGAGCTTTTCAACACCTTCAATCTGTAGCGTTGTTGAGCCAGCACCGGTAATTTTAGCGCCCATTTGATTCAGGTATTTTGCCAAATCCACGACTTCTGGCTCACGGGCAGCGTTTTCGATGATTGTGGTTCCGGATGCCAGAGTGGCGGCCATCATCAGGTTTTCAGTCCCGGTTACGGTGACCTGATCCATAAAGATATGCGCGCCTTTCAAGCCTTTGCCACTGGTCGCGCGGATATAACCGTTTTCCACTTTGATTTCAGCGCCCATCTGTTCCAGACCACGTAAATGTAAATCTACTGGGCGAGAACCAATCGCACAACCTCCGGGTAATGACACATCGGCTTTACCGAATTTAGCTAATAACGGCCCTAAAACCAGAATAGATGCCCGCATGGTCTTGACCAGATCATAAGCGGCTTCGGTAATCGTTAAAGTCGACGGGTCGATTAATACCCCAGAGCGTTCATCAACTGTAAGCGTTACCCCCATGCGGCCTAAAAGCTCCAGTGTGGTGGTAATATCATGCAAATGTGGTACGTTGCCGATACGTACAGGCGAATCGGCTAACAACGCGCCCATCAATATAGGCAAAGCTGCGTTCTTTGCACCGGAAATACGTATCTCGCCATCCAGCGCGACACCACCTTTAATGATTAGTTTGTCCATGAGTTTGCTCTGGAAGAATAAGGGAATGGATTAGCGAGAGACACCGGTTTTAAGTGACAAGGCATGAACAGCACCACTACTGAAGCTGTCACCTAATGTTGCTTTGACCATACGGTGTTGTTCAATCAGGCTTTTTCCGGAGAATGACGGACTAAAAACCCGGGCATCAAAATGCTGGCCATCTTCACCAAACACTTCAACATCAGCATCAGGTAAGCCTGCTTCTATCATTATTTTGATATCTGCTGCTTTCATGTTTCACCACTTATAGTAAATTTATTGTAGAGGAAGGAGTTCTTCCAATCCGCTGGCTTCAGCCATCGCCAGCATTTGTGCCGGCATATTGAAATAACGAATTGGTTTGTTTAATTTCCTGGCCTGGCGCATCCACTCAATCAGCAACGCCAAACCGGCACTATCGCTGTGAGTGACTTTGCTGAGATCAACATCCAGATTGGCTGTTTCAGCAAATAACGCTTCGGTCATATCAATTCCGCTGGCTGCCGTGCCAAACGTCAGTTCACCTGAAACCAGAATACGTTTCGCAACGTCATCAAAAATCAGATTCATCATCTGGCTCTGTCGTTACGTTTAGAAAGATTTTCAATTAACGCATCCATGCCACTGGTACGAATATCCCGATTGAAAGATGAACGATAGTTGGTCACCAGACTGATGCCTTCAATTTTAACGTCGTAAACTTTCCATTCATCATTTTTATTTTTATAAAGTGATAAAGCCATTGGAATGGACGGGCCATTCGGCTGTACGACTTCCATCGGTACATTTACCCGACCTTTTTCGATATCATCACGGAATGGTAAAAACCGGATTTCTTCGTTGGTATATTCCAGCATCGCCGTAGCATAGGTTCTGACCAGCAACAGACGGAACTCTTCAACAAACTTGGCTTGCTGTTCCGCTGACGCATCACGCCAGCTACGTCCTAACGCCAGTCTTGCCATACGCTCAAAGTCAAAATGCGGGATCAGAATATCCTGAACCAATGAGAAAATTTTCTGTGGATCCTGCTCCAGTTCGGCCTCATGTTCTTTCAACGCTTTTAACATGTTGTCTGAAGCTTCTTTCACTAATGCCTGCGGTTCCGGCATGGCCTGAGCTGAGGCACTTAGCGCCATCATGCCCATAAATGCAACTGCCAGCAGCTGGATAGAAAATCGTTTGATATTGTAAATCATATTATTCACCTTCTGCGGTACTGTACAGGAACTGACCAATGACCTGCTCCAATACAACTGCTGGTTGAGTCAAATCAATAATATCGCCATCTTGCAGAAAAAAGTCGTCAGCACCTGGAGACAGACTTATATATTGCTCCCCCAATAAACCGGCAGTAAAAATACTGGCGGATGTGTCCATTGGAATATTGTCATACTGCGGATAAATATTGATGGTGACTTTAGCGTCATAAGTATCCGGGTCCAGCGAAATCGACGAGACGCGCCCGACTCTGACTCCGGCCATAGTCACTGGTGAACGAGGTTTAAGACCGCCGATATTCTGGAAATTGGCAACGACTTCATACCCTTTATCGTCGGTAAAATCACCCAGGTTACTTACTTTCATCGCCAGAACAAATAACGCTGCAATCCCAGCAGCAACAAACAAACCGACCAGGATCTCGGCACTTCTTTTAGAATTCATTTATATATCTCCAAACATCAACGCAGTCAGAACGAAGTCCAGGCCGAGAATTGCAAAAGCGGAATGGACAACTGTCCGCGTTGTGGCACGCCCTACACCTTCAGAAGTCGGTGTTGCATCATAACCTTCAAACAAAGCAATCCATGTCACAACAAAACCAAAGACAATACTTTTAATCACACCGTTCAGAATATCTTCGTACCAGTCAGTTTTTGCTTGCATCTGAGACCAGAAAGCCCCGTCGTCCACGCCCAACAAGCCATGACCAACCAGAAAAGCGCCGAATATCCCTACCGCACTAAAAATAGCCGCTAATAACGGCATGGAAATCAAACCAGCCAGAAACCGTGGGGCGATGATACGACGCATCGGATCCACCGCCATCATCTCCATTCCAGACAACTGTTCGGTACTTTTCATCAAGCCGATTTCAGCCGTTAAAGCAGAACCGGCACGTCCCGCAAATAGCAATGCACTGACAACAGGACCAAGCTCCCTGACCAGCGATAATGAAACCAGTACCCCGAGTGATTCCTCCGCACCGAAATCAACCAGCGTATTATACCCCTGAAGGCCTAATACCATGCCGACAAACAGGCCTGATATGAGAATTATCAAGACTGATAATACACCGACATAAAATAATTGCTGAACTACCAGGGAAAAGCGGAATGCAAGGCTTGGCATACCTGCCAGCATTTGCATCAGAAAAATATGGCCCCTGCCAAGTCGCTGAAAGGTATCTAATCCCCAGCGACCGAGGCTGCGTAGCACCTCAATCATCGTTTTCCCTCTGAATTCAACAGATCTTTACCAAAATCATTTCCGGGATAATGGAATGGAACCGGCCCATCAGGCAAACCTTGCAAAAACTGTTTAACCCAATCTGAACCAGAGGTTTTAAGTGTTTCCGGCGTACCTTTCTCAACGACCTTCCCGCCGGACAACAAATAAATTTCATCTGCAATCTGCGTGGTTTCCGCCACGTCGTGGGAAACAATGATACTGGTCAGGCCCATCGCATCGTTTAGACGTCGAATCAGATTGACCAGCGTACCCATCGAAATCGGATCCTGTCCGGTAAACGGCTCATCGTACATAATCATCATCGGATCCAAAGTAACAGCCCGAGCCAAAGCAACCCTTCTTGCCATCCCGCCAGACAATTCCGCCGGCATCATATTCCGGGCATTTCGCAGACCAACAGCCTGTAGTTTCATCAACACCAAATCATGAATCATTGATTCAGGCAGTTTTGTGTGTTCCCGCAACGGAAAAGCGACATTTTCAAATACATTAATATCTGTCAACAGAGCACCGCTTTGAAATAACATTCCCATTCGCTTGCGCAATTCGTAAAGCTTTGAGTGAGAAAGTTTATGAACATTCTGCCCATCAATTTCAACGCTGCCACGATCCGGTTTCAACTGACCGCCTATCAGCTTCAGCAGTGTAGTTTTACCAGTACCACTCGGCCCCATAATGGCCGTTACCTTACCCCGGTAGATATCAATATCTACCCCATTGAAGATAACTTTGTCTCCACGGTTAAAATGCAAATCCCTGATTTTGATCAGTGGTGCCATTATTTATTGCCGATATTAATATGAAAGACCGCTAATTTTCTTGAATCGCTGATGTTAAGTCAAATCGCTGTGTGGAAAAACCCATCGGTATCGGCTAAAGTGTTGTCGCCATTTTAGGTTTCAGGAACTAGTTATGTCAGTCTTGACTCTTAGTTCATGTGGATATCTTGGTAAACAACCGACTCAAACGGAGACTCTTAAGAATGAAGAAATTTTTGCAACTCATTGCAGCCACTGTTATTGCTTTACCTCTGGTAGCAACAGCTCATGGCCCAACTCGCCAAGAAGTTGATGAAAAAATTGTTATTAATGCAGCCCCTGAAAAAGTATGGGCCATGCTAAAAGATTTCAGTGCCATCGATAAATGGCATCCGGCGGTTGAAAGCGTTGAAATGAAAGATGACAACGTTCGTGTTTTAACCTTGAAAAGCGAAGGTAATCCAACAATTACTGAAGAGCTGGATAAAATTGATGACGAAAAAATGTCTTTAATTTACAAAATCACAGATATGAGTGTCGTCAAAACAATTACGTTCAACAGTAAAGACACTCCTTATTACACACTGCCGGTTTCAACCTATAAATCATGGATGTTTGTAAAAGAAGTCAATGGCGGTACAGAAGTAAGATGGCGTGCCAAGTTTTACCGTTCTTTCATGGACAACCCTCCTGTACCAGAGGGTCAATCTGATGCTGAAGCAGTAGAAGCAGTTACGGCTGTTTATAAAAGTGGATTGGAAAACCTGAAAAACATCATGGAAAAATAATGCTCGTTTTGATGAACAAAAATGCATTAGTGAAAGCGACCCTTAACCGGGTCGCTTTTTTTGTGTCTCTCAGTTTTAGTTTGTCGGCTTGTGCTGAACCAGCTGATTATGCCTTTATTACAAATCAGCTGAGTAATGACATCAGTGTGATTGATATCGATAAAAAGGCGGTTGTCGGTACTCTTACGGCGGGTATGGCTCCTGCCGGTGTGGCATTAAGTCGGGATGGTCAGCGTGTCCTGATTACTAATCCAGACAGTCAGAATATATCTGTATTAGACGCCCGCCAATTAACTGAAATCAGCCAGATTCCAGTTGGTCAGGGGCCAGTCGGTATCGCCACCAATCATGATGGTAGCCTGGCCTATGTTGCTGATTGGTATGAGCATAAAATCAGCATTGTTGACGTGGACAAACAGCTTATTCGAAACCGTATTGATGTGGGTAAATCACCTGCCGGGCTAATCTTTGATGAATCCGGCAACCGTCTGTACGTGGCCAATCGCGATGACAGCACGGTGAGTATTATTAATACGCTTACCGAAACAATGGAATCAACCATTGAAGTCGGTAAATCGCCTTTCGGGCTTGCCCTTACCGCTGATGGACAAAGACTATTCAGTGTCAATGTGCAGGATAACAGTGTCAGCATGATCGACACCGACAGTCTTGCGGTAATCGCGACTATTGAAGTCGGAGAATGGCCTTACTGCGCTGTGAGCAGCCCTGATGGCAAATTTCTTTATGTCACCAATCAGGATGAAAACAGTGTTTCTGTAATTGATATTGCAGCTGCAGAAACCATTAACACGATTGAGGTGGATGATAGTCCTGAAGGCATTGATATTACCGCCAATGGCAAATATCTCTATGTTTCCAACTGGGGTAGCGGCAGTGTTTCCATCATTGATACCGAAACCGGTAAACGCATCGAAGATATTAAAACCGGAGATGGCAGCCGCGCCTTTGGTGACTTTATTATCAGTCAATAATTTTTGACCGTGCAAATCCATTCGTTGGCAGTAACCGATTCAGAGCTTGATGACAAAGCAATTCTGTTTGCTGATGGTTTGGGTTTGCCCGTCGCCCCGCTCGATATCCAGAGCGCTCAGCTGGTGCTTTCGCCTTCACGACTTGAACTTCGCGTACCGGAAATTGGCGGCCCGATTTTCATAGATTTCACCGCAGGTAAATACCAGCACCGCCGGCAGTTTGGTGGGGGGCGGGGGCAACCCTTAGCCAAAGCAGTTGGCCTTAAAAAAGGCGCTACACCTTATATTATTGATGCAACAGCAGGCTTTGGCAGAGATGCTTTTGTACTTGCCAGTTTAGGCTGCCGGGTCACATTGATTGAACAGAACCCTGTCATGGCTGCCTTACTGGCTGATGCGCTACAGCGGGCTATGGACGATAAAGGCGTCACTGAAATCATTTCACGCATGCAATTACATCAAGGTAATGCCATTGATTATTTAGCGGGCCTTTCCGATACTGACAGACCCGAAGTGGTTTACCTTGACCCGATGTATCCCTCACGAGATAAATCCGCGTTGGTCAAAAAGGAAATGCAGCTTTTACATCAGCTGGTGGGGCCTGACAGCAATAGTTCAGAATTACTCACTGTGTCACGTGACGTCGCGTTGAAACGAGTTGCCGTCAAGCGGCCAAAGGGGGCCGAGTTTTTTGCCAACCAACAACCGCATGTCAGTATTGAAAGCAAAAATACCCGTTACGATATTTACACCCGTTAAATTTGCTAACGGCGCTGTTTATCCAGCTCTCTGAGGTGCGCCAGCTTTTCGGCAATCTTGATTTCCAGACCGCGATTGACCGGCTGATAATATTGCCGTTGCGGCATGGTTTCCGGGAAATAGTTTTCCCCCGCCGCATAAGCATCCGGTTCATCATGGGCGTAACGGTATTCCTTACCGTAATCCAGTTCTTTCATTAGTTTGGTCGGTGCGTTACGTAAATGCAGTGGTACCTCTGCAGAGCCAAAGTTTTTGGCATCCTGCATCGCCGCTTTAAAGGCGGTATACACTGCATTACTTTTAGGCGCACTGGCCAGATACACCACCGCTTGAGCAATTGCGAGCTCGCCTTCGGGACGGCCCAATTTATCAAAGCTCTCCCATGCATCCAGAGCGATACGTAATCCTCGCGGATCCGCATTACCAATATCTTCAACTGCCATTCGAACAATGCGCCGCATCAGATAAACCGGATCACAGCCCCCATCAAGCATCCGGCACAGCCAATACAAGGCTCCGTCCGGTGAAGAACCACGAACCGATTTATGTAAGGCAGAAATCTGGTCGTAAAACGCTTCACCGCCCTTATCAAAGCGTCGTAATGTGCCCGATAATACTTCGGCCAGGTCAGTTTCATCTACTTCGGTTTGCTGTTTGCTATCCGCCAGATCAACGGCGATTTCCAGCAGATTCAGTACCCGCCGTCCATCACCGTCCGCGGCCTGTGCCAATTGTTCACGAAGTCTGTCATCCAGCTTGATATCCCGACCGGCAAGCCCGCGAATTCCATCCTGCATTGCCCGCTCAATGATCAGCTTTAAATCGTTTATTTCCAATGACTTGAGCACATAGACGCGGGCTCGTGATAACAAGGCGTTATTTAATTCAAATGAGGGATTTTCGGTGGTGGCACCAATAAAGGTAAATGTGCCGTCCTCAACGTAGGGTAAAAAAGCATCCTGCTGGGACTTGTTAAAACGGTGTACTTCATCCACAAACAACATGGTCCGACGACCACGTTCCTGTTGCAACTGCTTGGCTCGGGTAACCGCTTCCCTCACCTCTTTCACACCAGCTAATACCGCGGAGATGCTGATAAACTCAGCATCGCAATAACCGGCAATTAATCTTGCCAGCGTGGTTTTTCCGGTACCCGGTGGCCCCCAGAAAATCATTGAGTGCGGCTGTCCCGTGGCAATCGCCTGCCTTAACGGTTTGCCTTCAGCCAGTAAATGTTGCTGGCCGATATATTCATCAAGCGTTTGTGGCCGCATCCGGTCAGCTAATGGACGGCCGACCTGTGGATGCAGATTGTCAAACAGACTCATTAAGGAATATCACCTACCACATCAACGCCAGGCGGCGCCGTAAATTCAAAACGCGAAGCCGGTAAATCCGCATTAATTTTAATATCGCTGAACACCAGGCGAGTTCGCTGATCAAAACTATCAACCATCAGCATTTCGCGAATGCCATTGGCATCAAAAGCCAAAGCAACCGTTTGATAGGTATTATCAGCCTCTTTTGGCACCAGTCGAACCCATTGCAGTTCATCTTCCGATTCCAGTTCACGAATATTATATTCCGCTTCCGGCAGGGTATTTCCTGACAGTAATCCGGCAGGGGTTTCCGCTAAAGCTTCATCCTGCAGCTTGACCGTAATCTGTTCTAAGTCGACATCGTAAAACCAGATCCGCTCACCATCAGCAACAATTTGTTGTGGAAAAGGCGTGTCATAATCCCAACGAAATTTTCCCGGCCTGGATAATAAAAACTGGCCGGTGGCTTCTTCCACTACCTGACCATCGGTATCAATTACCGTCTGCTGGAAGTTGGCTTCCAACCGGGTCACCTCCAGAACAAACGCATTAAGCTTATCGATAGCTGATTCTGCAAACGCCAATGTCGGCAGAATTAACCCTCCAAGCAGCAACCACTGTGTTGCACAGCGTTTTATCATTATTTTTACTCCAAATTGTTTCACGACAATCCCTTGGACACTTAATGCAGCAACTAATTGCGTGGCGGTGGCGCCAATACTTCTCGACTACCGTTAGTTTGCATCGCAGAAACCACTCCGGCAGCTTCCATCGCTTCAACAATTCGTGCAGCGCGGTTATAACCGATTTTCAATCGACGCTGCACACCGGAAACAGAGGCACGGCGGCTTTCGGTAACAATTTGCACAGCTTGATCGTAAAGGGGGTCGGTTTCACCATCGCTGGCGTCACCAACGCCTGCACTGTCGCCATCATCGGTATTGTCCTGCGTAATCTCTTCCAGATAATTCGGACCACCCTGCGTTTTCAGGAAATCGACCACCGCATGTACTTCATGATCGTCTACAAAGGCACCGTGCACCCGCTCCGGCAAGCCACTGCCAGGCGGTAAATACAGCATATCGCCCTGTCCCAATAATTGCTCGGCGCCCATCTGATCCAGAATGGTCCGCGAATCGATACGTGATGACACCTGAAACGCCATTCGGGTCGGAATATTGGCTTTAATCAATCCGGTAATAACATCTACCGAAGGTCTTTGCGTTGCCAGAATCAAATGGATTCCGGCAGCACGTGCTTTTTGCGCCAGACGGGCAATCAGTTCTTCAACCTGCTTGCCCACCACCATCATCATATCGGCTAATTCGTCAATAATAACCACGATAAACGGTAACGTCTCAAGCGTTGGGATGGGTTCACCGGGCAATACTTCTGCCATGGGATCCGGAATCGGTTCACCACTATCAATGGCATCCTGAACTTTTTTGTTATAGCCAGCGATATTCCGAACACCCAGGGCGGCCATTAGAGGATAACGGCGTTCCATTTCCGCAACACACCAACGCAATGCATTGGCGGCTTCTTTCATATCGGTCACAACAGGTGTCAACAAATGCGGAATATCCTCGTAAATCGATAATTCCAGCATCTTCGGATCGACCATGATCAGGCGAACCTCTTTAGGTGTGGCTTTGTATAACAGGCTCAAAATCATCGCATTAACTGCAACAGACTTACCGGAGCCAGTCGTACCTGCCACTAATAAATGCGGCATTTTTTCAAGATTCGCAACGACAGGTCTACCCGCAATATCTTTGCCCAAAGCCATCACTAATGGTGATTTGCTGTTTTCATAATCACTACAGGCCAGAATTTCGCGTAAGCGAACCACTTCGCGAATTTCATTGGGAATTTCCAGTCCGACCACCGGTTTACCCGGAATAACCTCAACGATACGCACACTGCTGATAGATAATGCTCTGGCCAGATCTTTTGCCAGACCACTGATACGACTGACTTTAATACCGGCTGCCGGTTGTAATTCAAACCGGGTCACCACCGGTCCCGGCTGAACTTCAACGACCTGAACTTCTACGCCGAAATCTTTTAACTTCAGCTCCACCAGACGTGACAAGGCTTGCAATACTTCTTCGCTGTAACCGGCAGCCACAGCTTTGGGCAAATCCAGTAAAGACAAGGTGGGCATACCCGGAGCATCAGCAGTTTCAAATAACGGCTGTTGCCGCTCTTTTTCTTCGCGTTTGCTTAATTCTTTAACCTGTAGCTGAGGTTCTACTCTCACCTTGGCTTTGTGCTGCATTTTTTCTTTCTGCGCAATAAAGCTTTCTTCACGTTGCTGGCGGGTGCGACGCACCTGCAGATTTTCTTTTAATTCACGGCTCCAGCGAGCAATATGAATCAGTACCACCATCGCGATTGCACCGAGACGATCAATCACCATCAGCCAGGACAGGCCAGTGAATAATGTTACCCCCGTCAACAACAAGGCTAATAGTAATAAACTGGTACCGGAAGCACCAAATACCGATTCAAAACCATGGCCTACTACTTCCCCCAATACTCCGCCAGACCCCAAAGGCAATAACTCAGCGTAATCCATCAAGCTCAGGGAAGACAAACCACTGGCCGCAGCCAATGCCATGACCAGACCAACGGATTTCAACACCCAGAAATGCAAGGCATCGTCACCATCAGCACGTTTACCCCAACTGAATAAAAGCCATCCACTGAATCCCAACATTAACGGAGCCAGATAGGCAGGAAAGCCAAATCCGTATAACAAAGCATCTGCAAGCCATGCGCCGACAATACCACCGCGATTGGCAATCAGATCATCTGTTCCGGTGGTTGACCAGCCGGGGTCGGTAGGTTCGTAGGTTACTAAAGACAGTAATAAATAAGCCGCTAATGCGAGCGCCAGAATCAGTGCCGCTTCACGAAGTCTGAATCCGACTGCGCCAGCGGTGACATCCTGTTTATTTTTGTCGTTTGCCCGTGTCGCTTGTGCCAATGTGATAATTCCAATGAAGCCAATTGATTAAGCGCAAATTCTAACACAGGTTTTAGCAGCTGATGCTTGTCCAAAGGCAAAGCAATGAGTACTCTAATCTATTCGTTTTTTATTCGATACTGGGAGATACACTTATGGCGGACAGCAAACACTGCCGACTACTGATTCTGGGTTCAGGCCCAGCTGGTTATACAGCCGCGGTTTATGCTGCTCGTGCTGCTTTAGATCCTGTATTAATCACTGGTATTGAACAAGGTGGTCAATTAACGACAACGACTGATGTCGATAACTGGCCTGGTGATGCTGATGGTGTGCAAGGGCCGGAGTTGATGCAACGTATGCAGAAACATGCAGAACGTTTTGGCACCGACATTATTTTTGATCATATCCATACAGCTGATTTAAGCCAGCGCCCATTCAAATTAATCGGCGACGCCGGTGAATATACGGCCGATGCATTGATTATTGCCACTGGTGCTTCAGCAAAATATCTGGGCATGGATTCTGAAGAAGCCTTTAAAGGCCGCGGTGTCTCTGCCTGTGCTACCTGTGATGGTTTTTTCTATAAAAATCAGCCCGTCGCCGTTATCGGTGGTGGTAATACCGCCGTAGAAGAAGCATTGTATTTATCGAACATCGCTTCAAAAGTCACTGTAATCCATCGTCGTGACAGCTTCCGCAGTGAAAAGATCCTCAGTAATCAGTTACTGAAAAAGGCCGAAACAGGTAATGTGGAAATTCTCTGGAATCACACACTTGATGAAGTTTTAGGTGACGATGCCGGTGTGACTGGCATTCGAGTTAAAAGTACCGAGTCTGAAAAAACACAGGAAATTGCCGTTCAAGGTGTCTTTATTGCCATTGGTCATCAGCCGAATACCTCTATGTTTAAAGGTCAGCTGGAAATGCAGCATGACTACATAATTCTCAAAAAAGGCACTCAAACCAGTATTCCTGGTGTATTTGCTGCAGGTGACGTTTCGGACCCTATTTATCGTCAGGCAATTACTTCTGCTGGCGCTGGCTGTATGGCAGCACTGGATGCTGAACGTTTTCTGGAAAGTGAAAAATAAAACTGATAAGGCAGGCCCTGTCCTGCCTTATGCATCTTTTAGGAGAAATACCAATGGCCCTTTATCAACATATTTTGATTGCAGCTGATTTTTCCAACCATACCGACATGGTGATTCATCGCGCCAAGGCACTGGCAGCCGCTAACAATACCCGTTTGAGCTTATGTCATATTGTTGAAGATTTCCCACTCACCGATTTTGCCTATGAGCCAATGATCAGCGTTGATGCGGATATGCGCGAAGCATTACTCGATGCCGGTAAAAAACAATTATCCGCTTTGGGACAAAAATTTGAGATCGCCCCCAACAATCAATGGATTGAATATGGCAGTCCGGGACGAGACATTGTGCGTATTGCCGAAGAAAATAATGTCGATCTGATCGTCGTGGGATCTCATGGTCGCAAAGGAATTAAAATGCTGCTAGGTTCAACAGCCAACGCTATTCTGCATCATGCCCGTTGCGATGTATTGGCCGTCAGATTGCTGGACGAAAACTAACCCGCATCTGACTCATATGTCTGACTGTTTCGGGATGTGTCAGCTTTGGTTGATTATCTACCTTAACAGGTTATCATGCAGATCCATTAACCAGTTCCCGACATCATCTGCGGCTTGTTTTCTGCCGTAATGGTCATATTGTGATCATTCTATCTTCATTAATCAGAACTGGTTTTTAATTGAATTTATTACGAGGAAAAGTTTGTCATGCCTCATTCCAACTTTGTTCTGTTATTTGTCACTGCATAATAGTTTGCTTTGTTTTTTACAATAGTTTGTTTATTATTCCCTACCAGCCCTGTGGCTAATTCATCTCAAATAGTTAAATGATTGATACGGTTTTAATTTAAGCTGGATTAACTTGGACAACCTTCACTAAGTAAGGATATTTTGTGTCAACGCCATCCTCATTCCCTCCCGTTTACACTGAACCTTTTCATCAGGCCTCTGAAAACCTGCGCCGTGCACTACCCTTTATCAATCAGCACCAAACACCTGTTAACCCGGTTAATTACGCCGTCTGGTACGAATATGTGGCAGGGACCAATCAGGCATTAAAGAAAGCCATTGACAGTCGATTGCAACAACAGGAGAAAATCACCCCGGAACTGACTCAACAGCTTTATGAAAAGTACGTTTTAATGGGTATGCCAGAAAGGCTTGAGGCAACCAATAATGGACTCCGGCTGGTCGTCGACAACACGATGAATCAAATTAATCGGGTTGAACTGGCTGCAGATGATTTTTCTGAAGATTTAGCACTTCAACAAAATAAACTGGAACAATCACAAGATCTGTCCGAGATTAAAGGAGTACTGGCTGAAATTCTTGTCAACACACGAAAAATGGGACAGTCAAGCAGCGAATTAAAACAAGAACTGGCGCAAACCAGTCAGGAAATTATTAAATTGAGGAAAGAATTACAGGCCGTTAAAGAGCAGGCGAAGACTGATGGCTTAACAGGTCTGGTGAATCGTGCCTGTCTGAATAAAGAATTAAGTGAGTTGTGCCTGCACAGTGAAACGACATTCACCCTCGCCTTATTTGATATCGATCATTTCAAACAGGTCAATGATAGATTCGGCCACTTGCTCGGCGATAAAGTCTTACAGTTTTTTGCCAGCATATTGAAAAAACATTGTGAAGACAAACCGCATATCGCAGCACGTTTTGGCGGAGAAGAGATGGCATTAATTTTTATCGACACCCCTTCACATAAAGCCGTGCAAATTGCCGATAGGATTCGCCAACAGCTGGCGAGCAGTAATCTGAAGAAAAAAGACAGTGATGAAACAATTGGTATGGTCACTGTTTCTGTAGGGTTGAGTCAGTATCAGCCTGGTGATACCTCATTGAATATTATCGAGCGTGCCGATGTCGCTTTATATGAATCAAAAGCCGCTGGCAGAAATTGTCTTACGTTGCGTTAATCAGAATTTGTAAAACTGACTGTTGAGATACTCTACAACTTGCTTTTGTTGAGCAGGGGTCCAGTTCACATCGGCGGCAATCGCACAATTTGCCACCCGTTTTTCCAGCCCATCCAGTGTTTTAACCCCTCTATTCGATCGACTATAGATTGAATTGGGTTGGCCATCTGCCAAAGACGCGTGACATTGCATACAATTGGCATCGTGTAATTGTTTTCCCTGTGCCAGCGCCGTTGCGCTGACACACAGAAAAATCAAAGTCACTAAATAACGCATCTATCCGGCGACTCGAGTCTGCAACGCGGCAATACGCAGTGATGCCGGTGGATGCGAGTCATAAATAGCTGAAACCAATGGATCCGGTGTCAGCGTACTGGCATTTTCTTTATACAAAGCCACCAGTGCGGTAATCAAATCATCCGCACTGGAAACCGAAGCAGCATAGGCATCCGCTTCAAATTCATATTTGCGAGACATAGATGTCATTAAAGGATGCAGGAAGAAACTGAATACCGGAATCACCAGCATAAACAGAATCAATGCAATCGCATTATTTTGTGTTTCCACGCCCAGACCGGAGTAGAACCAGGTTTGAGTTGAAGCCCAACCTAACAACGCCAGACCAACTAGGCTCATCACAGCCATCATCAGCATATTTTTTATAACATGCTTGCGACGAAAATGTCCCAACTCATGGGCCAATACCGCTTCAATCTGATCTTCGTTCAGGGTATTCAACAACGTATCAAAAAACACGATGCGTTTGTTATTACCCAAGCCAGTGAAATAGGCATTGCCATGTCCACTGCGGCGCGAACCGTCCATCACATAAATGCCCTGGCTCTTAAAACCACAACGTTGCAATAAACTCTCAACCTTTTGTTTCAGGTTGGCATCATCTAACGGCGTGAACTTGTTAAACAATGGTGCGATAAACGCAGGATAAGCCCACATCATTACCACGGCAAAAACCATCCAGGCTGCCCATAAATATAACCACCAGAAATCACCGGTGCTGTTCATCAGCCATAAAGTCACCCAGGCAATTGGCGCACCTAATACCAGCATCAACAGTAACTGTTTGGCAAAGTCCCCCATAAACAAGGCTGGCGTGTTGCGGTTAAATCCGAATTTTTCTTCCATCACAAAGGTGCGATACCAGGATAAAGGCAGTTCAAGTATTGAGCCAATCAGCAAAAAGCTCAAAATCAACACGACACCAGTGGTCATCGCTGACCAGCCTAAACTTTCCCATGCCCCGGACAATAATGCCAAACCACCGCCCAGGGTCCAGAGGATTAACACTACAGCTCCAAATAAACTTTCGCGGCGCATTTGAGCCCCTTTGGCAGCGGTATAGTCAGCGGCTTTCTGGTGTGCGGCAAGACCAATCTGCTCACGAAATGCGGCAGGCACTTCATCGCGATTCGCCAGCACATGGCGACGTTGACGCAATGACAACCAGATCTCAATCCCCGTCATCAGGGCGAGAGCAATTAAAAATATCCAGCTAAATTCATTCATAATTTTTTAAACCAGTTAGAATCCTATAATGTGTTGCGTACATTAGCCTTTGATACAATTAATGGCAACATAGTTCACCTAAATCTGTAGTAATAAAAAGATGGAGCCCATGGCCAAAAGCAAACATAACCTGATCTGGATTGACCTGGAGATGACCGGTCTCGACACCAATAACGACTATATTATCGAAATCGCCACCATTGTCACTGACGGCGAGCTCAACATCCTGGCAGAAGGGCCCATTCTCGCAATTCATCAGCCAGATTCGATTCTCGCAGGGATGGATGAGTGGAATACCAGACAACATGGTGGCTCCGGCCTCACTGAACGGGTGCGTAATAGTGTTGTCACTGTTGAGCAGGCCGAACAGGAAACATTGGAATTTCTAAAAAAATATGTACCCGCCGGTACATCACCCATGTGCGGTAACAGTATCTGTCAGGATCGTCGATTTATGGCGAGGTTGATGCCCGATCTGGAAGCCTATTTCCATTATCGTAATCTGGATGTCAGCAGTTTCAAGGAAATAGCGCGTCGCTGGGCCCCCAAAGTTGAAAAAGCCTTCAAGAAAAAATCATCACATCTGGCAATGGACGATATCAAGGACTCCATCCGCGAACTGCAGCATTACCGCGAGCACATGATTAAAGTGCCAGAGTAAATTTACAATTTATAACAATTTCAATTCACGGTAATTTCACGACAACCGCAGGATGATCATTACACTCAATTAAATTGTGATTGTAATGGTGCATTTCAAACCAAACTTACCATCCAAATTTTGTATGGTCTGCAACCGTCCGTTCAGCTGGCGAAAAAAATGGCGTGACTGTTGGGAGCAGGTTTTGTACTGTTCCGAACGCTGTCGCCGTAACCGTAAATCAGCGATTCATCCATGAAACCGCTACTGGGTTTTCCGGAAAAATTGGTATTGCTTGACTGCGAAACAACCGGTGGCAATGCATTACGTGATCGGCTCACTGAGGTTGCCCTGATCGAAATCACCGATGGTGTGGAAACCGATCGCTGGCAAACCTTAATCAATCCCGGTATCAGTATTCCACCATGGATCAGCAAATTAACCGGCATTACCGATTCAATGGTGGCAAACCAACCGTCCTTTGCCGACATTGCTGAAGAATTGCACCAACGTTTAGCGGACAAAGTATTTGTTGCCCATCATGTGCGCTTTGATTATGGCTTTATTCGAGAATCCTTTCGCCGCATAGGTATTACCTTTTCAGCCAAAACATTATGTTCGGTTAAAATCAGTCGACTGCTTTACCCGGAACAGCGTCGTCATGGCATTGATGCCATTGTCTCCCGCCTCGGTTTGACTATTAATCAACGCCATCGGGCAATGGATGATGCACAGGTCATTCTTGAATTATTCCAGCAGACCCAACATGACTTTGATGAATCAACCATTCAGCAAGCCTGTCAGCAGCTGTCCCAACAAACCCGACTGCCCAGTCATCTCGATATTAATGAAATTAATAAACTGCCCGAACGGCCTGGTGTATATCAGTTCTTTGATGAACAAGGCGTACTTCTTTATATAGGTAAATCCGTCAATATCAAACAACGTGTTTTGAGTCACTTTGTCATAAATGGCAAACAGCGCAACAGCGAGATGCAACAACAACTGCAACACATCGACTTTATTGAAACGCCTTCCGACTTTGGCGCGCAGTTACTGGAAAATCAGTTAATCAAAAGCCAAACGCCACGCTATAACCGGCGACAGACCAAAGCCAAACGGCTGTACCAAATCGCCTTGGCAACAGATGAAAATGGCTATCATCGCACCAGTGTCGAGATGGCCGACTTACATCAATCGCCAAATATCAGTCAGCGTTATGGATTATTCCGTAGCCAAAAACAAGCGGAAAAAAAACTGCTCGATCTAATTAATGAACATCAGCTGTGTCAGAAACTATGCGGGCTGGAAAAAACCAAAAACGGCTGTTTCGGTTATCAGTTAAAAAAATGTCTGGGTGCCTGCTGTGGTGAAGAACCGTCAATACGCTACAACCTGCGTTTGCAAACTGCGTTATCGGGTATTAAAAATCAGGCCTGGCCATGGAAAGGCCCAATAGTGATTACCGAACTGCCGTCTGATGGCGATTATGAAGCGGCACATTTTCATCTGGTCGATCAATGGCTTTATCTCGGCATCGTAAAAAACCAACACGATGCCTTTGAACGATTACAGCAGCAATATGCTGAACCACAATATTTTGATCTGGATGCCTACAAAATCCAGCTACGCTTTTTGTTAAAACTTCGTCCCAAACAATTATTGATTGAAACCTTACATTTACCTGCAGAGGAGGCTTCATGATCACCACCAGGCATCGGATTTTAGGCTACGCCGGATTGCTGCCTTTCTTTGGGCTGGCCATTATGAGCTGGCTGGGATTTTTGTATGCTTTTGACTGGCTGCTGAGTTATGCCGCACTGATTTTCACCTTCCTCGGCGGACTGCTCTGGTATGTCAGCAGCATTTACGATCTGCCACGTCATGTCGTGATAGTCAGTGTGTCCACCATGTTATGGGCCTGGTGCTGGTTGTTATCTCCAACACATTATTGGTTATGGCTGGCCGCATTATCATTTATCGGTCTGCACTTATATGAACGGCAGCAACTACGCGAGATCTACTCTGCCGAGTTGATGCGTCTGCGTGGACATTTATCTTATGGGGCCGCGATTGCATTATGGCTGGCGGCGCTTTCAACGTTAAATGGCTAAGTTGCACTATCTTAATATTATTCTTGGTGATCAACTTGATGCCAGCAGTCTGCTGTTCGATGACTTTGATCAACAGCATGATAGGTTGTGGATGGCGGAAGTGTCGGCTGAGTCCACAGAATATTTATCGAGTAAACAGCGCACGGTTTTATTTTTATCGGCGATGCGCCATTTTGCTGAGCAACTCAAAACGAATAACTATCCGCTGATTTATTGGACGTTAAATGATAAAAAATCCAGTTTCCGTGACGCTTTATCATCCACGTTAAAACAGGATTCATTTGAAAAAATTCGCTGCGTATTACCTGGTGATGTCAGGGTTATGAATGAAATACAGCAATGCGCCAATGAATTTGATATTGAGATTGAATGGCTGGCCGATCAGCATTTCATCAGTGAGAAAGGTGAATTCAAAGCCTGGTTAGCCAATCGCAAACAACCGCGAATGGAATTTTGGTATCGGCAACTGCGTAGAAGTCGGCAAATTCTGATGGAAGATGACCAGCCGCTTGGAGATCAGTGGAATTTTGATAAGGACAACCGCAAAAGCTTTGGCAAAAAAGGCCCATCCAAATTGCCTTCGCCTTTATTGTTTGAGGCGGATGACATCACGAAACAAGTTATAGCGGATGTTGAAAACTTTCTGCCGGATCTCTACGGCAATATTGAAAGCTTTAACTGGCCGGTCAGCCGTGAACAAGCGTTAGCGGCATTAAAAGATTTTATTCAAAATCGGCTGCCACATTTTGGCGACTATCAGGATGCGATGTGGACCGATGAACCGTGGCTTTATCATTCACGCTTATCAAGCTGCCTGAATCTCAAACTACTCTCTCCTGCAGAAGTGATTGCAGCGGCTGAAAAGGCGCACACCAACGATAAAGCACCATTAAATGCGGTGGAAGGTATTATCCGGCAAATCCTCGGCTGGCGTGAATATGTACGGGGTCTGTACTGGAGCTATCGTGATGACTGGCTAACAATGAACGCGCTGAATGCCCGGCGCAATCTGCCAGCATTATATTGGACTGCTGAAACCGACATGACCTGCCTGCATCACAGCGTCAAACAAGTTCTGGATCATGGGTATGGTCATCACATTCAACGGCTGATGGTCACCGGTTTGTTTGCCTTGTTATGGGGCGTCAAACCCAAGGCCATTCACGAATGGTATCTGGCGATGTATGTTGATGCTGTTGCCTGGGTGGAACTCCCGAATACCTTGGGTATGAGCCAATACGCTGATGGCGGTATCGTCGGCTCCAAACCGTATATTGCCAGCGGCGCTTATATTGATCGCATGTCCAATTATTGCCAGTCCTGCCCATTTAATCCCAAAAAAGCCAGTGGCGATAACGCCTGCCCATTTACCACGTTGTACTGGCATTTTGTCGACCGGCATCAGGAACTGCTGAGTAAAAATCCTCGCCTTGGTATGCAGGTCAAAAACTGGCACAACAAATCTCAAGATGAACAACAGGCCATCAGCCAGCGCGCTGAATACCTGTTCAGAAATTTACCGTAAGGAAACATCATGCAAGCAACGCAACTGGTCTGGTTACGCAATGATTTACGCCTCGATGATCATCCGGCATTAGCACTCGCGGCTGAAAAAGGACCAATCCAGGTAGTGTTTTGCGCCACCCCCAAACAATGGCAGCAACACAATGAATCTCCCGCCAAACTGGGTCTTCGTGCCGCAGCGATACAGGATATCGCTGATCGACTTGCCCAGCTTGGCATACTTTTTTATTTACTTGAAGTCGATTTTTTTACCGATGTGCCCGATGAATTATTAAAATTCTGCCAGCAACAAAATATCAGTGATATATGGTTTCAAGCCGAAACGCCGCTTGATGAACAACGTCGTGATCAGGCCGTTAATACTGCATTAACCAAAGCCAATATAAACGTGCATCTGCTCGCCGAAGATTTACTGGTCGCCTTACCGGTAAAAACCCAGCAGGATGATCCTTTTAAAGTATTCACGCCCTATTACCGTCGCTGGCTGCAAATCCTCGAAGATATTCAGCAAGCCCCGTATGCCGAACCAAAATCACAGGGTAAAGCCCTAAAACCGGATCTATTGGCATGTGACTGGGCCGGAGAATTTCGTGATGATTTATGGCCCGGCAACGAACAAAAAGCCTTAGAACGTGTTTCGGCATTTTGTGAAATCAAACTCGATGATTACAAAACTCAACGCGATTTTCCCAGCAAACCGGCCACCAGCACCTTGTCACCATATCTGGCCAACGGCCAGTTAGGTCCGAGAAGATTACTGGCCACCATTCAGTTTTATTGTGGCGAAGCTAATCGTGACTGGCGTCATGATGACTGGTTACGTGAACTCGCCTGGCGGGATTTTTACAAACAATTATTGCTGTATTTTCCACGCATCAGTATGGGTAAGGCATTCAAACCGGAAACCGAAAAAGTTATCTGGCGTAATGATGAAGCCGGTTTCAAAGCCTGGTGCGAAGGCAAAACCGGCTTTCCGATTGTTGACGCTGCTATGCGTCAACTCAACCAAACCGGCTGGATGCATAATCGACTCAGAATGATCACCGCCAGCTTTCTCAGCAAACTGCTGTTACTCGACTGGCGACGTGGTGAACAATATTTTATGCAAACTTTAATTGATGGTGAATTCGCTGCCAATAACGGCGGCTGGCAATGGAGTGCATCAACCGGCGTCGACGCCGCGCCCTACTTTCGGGTGTTTAATCCAACATTGCAATCCGAACGTTATGACCCACAGGGATTGTTTATCAAACGCTTTGTTCCGGAATTAAAGGATGTGCCAATCAAGCAACTGCATAATCCACCAGCAGAGCTACGAGACCAATGCGGCTACCCGCAACCGGTGGTGGATTACAAACAGGCCAGAAAAGATGCCATTGCGGCATTTAAGGATTTGCCGAAAGATTAATTTTCAATTGAATCCGAAGCTTTTGGTAACTGAACTCCAAAGGTTTAACCCGCAGATTACGCAGATGGACGCAGATTTTTTGGATTAACCACAGAGACATGGAGCGCACAGAGATTAATAAACGATTTAGATCGAGTTAACACAGCGTAACCGGACATATGAAGATGTGATTGTTATGCTTCGTTAATTAAGCGCCAACCCACAAAAGTTTTTTTGAATTCACCAATCATGATGGTTTATGCAGCAAGGTTAAATCAAAGTTACTTTCCATTAATCTGCGCCCATCGGCGAAATCTGCGGATAAATATCCATATAAACCTCTGTGTCCTCCGTGTCTCTGTGGTTACTAACCTGAAAGGTCTCAGCCATTTAACACAATAATGCCCAAAGCAATGACGTAAACAGAGAGGATTAAGGCACTTTCGAAACCAATTCGGCCAATGCCATAAGTCTCGCGTCGCACCATGCCCAGCAAAAGAATGGCCGTCATCAAAATACTGACCAACCCCCATGTCATCTGCACTGGCGACATGTCGTGATAGATAGAATTATGCGGATAACCTGCATCGGCCGCGGCGACCACAAGAATATTAAAACAGTTGGTGCCGAAGATATTGCTTACTGCCAGGGTCAACGCACCGTAGCGTATCGCGGCGATAGTGGTCACCAATTCGGGAGTGGAAGTCGCCAGGGCGGTAAACAAACCACCCACCAGGGTGTCAGAAAGTCCGGTGTGATCGGCAATGCCTTTGGCTGATTCCATTACCATCCAACCGGCGATGCAGGTCACCAAAGCCAGGGCAATAAAACCAAGCCATGTTGCCGTCAAGCTACCATGATGCAGTTTTTCGGGTTTATCCGGAACTGTCTGCCGGGTTGAACGTGGGAACCACATGGGTCTTACCTGCGTGCGGTGAACCAAGTGTAATCCAAACAGATAGGCGACAACGATCACCGGTGTAACCGGATGCACGCCCCAGAATGAAACTGAAGGCGAGACGATCGCCAGTAACGGCAGGGTCAGTAAAACGATCAACAAACCTGCCAGCATCAGGTTTACAGGGGAAGCGGCCGCATGCTCCAGATTGGCTTTGCGATAAACGATGTCTGCAATGCCAAGAAATACCAGATTCACCGCCATGCTACCCATAACATTACTCATGGCCAGATCGGGCCGTGCATCCATCGAGGCACTTAAGGTCGCGGCAAAGTCCGGGAGCGAAGTCACCCCCGCCAGCAACAATACTCCGAACAGGGCCTCGCCCATGCCAGTACGATCGGCCAGTTCATCTGCCAACTTTGCCAGCCGACTGCCCGCGAGGACAATGGCCATAGCAGCAATGCCAAAGACGATCAGGTTGAGCGTCAGGGATGAAAACATTTAGGCCTCAAATGGCTGGGAATTGCCTGAAATATTAATCAAAACGTAGTCTCAGCCAAAACTACCATAATTTGATCCGCAGATTACGCAGATGGGCGCAGATTTTTTTGGATTAACCAAAGAGACACAGAGCACACAAAGATTAATAAAAAATGTAGGTCGGGTTAGCGGCAGCGTAACCCGACATAGATGATGTGATTGTTGGGCTTCCTGCCTCGCGCCACCCCACGGAAGTTTTTTGAATTCACCAATCGTGATGATTTATGAAGCGAGTTTAGATCAAAGTTGCTCTCAATTAATCTGTGTCCAACTGCGTAATCTGCGGATAAATAGCTTTTAAACCTTTCTGCCCTACGTGCCTCTGTGGTAAATCACTCAGAATCACGTCCCTATCACCCCACCATCCTCTTTAGTGATTAACACGGTAGCGGAACGAGGTCGGCCATTAGGCAGATGATCCGGCCAGTTGCTGGCGGCGCTGGGGTTTTGGGGGGATTTCACAATGCCACGCTTTTCTAAAACCGCTGGCATCTCACCGGGATGTTGAATATTGACCCACATGGTTTTCATGTCGGGCGTTATGGTGACGCCGGTAACTTCACATCCCACCGGCCCGGTAAGAAAACGTCTGGTTTCGCCAGTAGCCGGATTTACTGCCAACATTTGATTGTTACCAAACTGAGCAAATTCGCCTTCATTCATTTTGCTTGAGCTGATATCGGTTTGTACCCACAGCAGGCCTCGCTGATCAATCATCAAACCATCGGGGTTAGCAAAAATATCTCCGTTGATAGTCGCACCATGCTCTTCCCCGCCTGCCAGTACAAACACCTCCCAAGTAAATTCGGTGGAAGTGGCATCGACCTCATTAAACCGAAGCAGATGCCCATATAAATTTGGCTGTCGGGGGTTAGCCGGATTGGTTTCACTGCGTTCACTGTTATTGGTCAGTGAGACAAATACCTCGCCTGTCTCAGGATGCACGGTGATCCATTCCGGACGATCCATTTTGGTGGCCCCTAACTGGTCAGCCGCGGCCCGGGCATGAATTAACACATCACCCTGATCACTAAATCCATTTTCCGGGATCAGACCATTCTGCCCATATATTAAAGGTAACCAGACCCCAATACCTTCGTCATCAAATCGGGCAACGAATAACACGCCTTCATCCAGCAATTTGCCATGGTGTGCGCCCGGGGTGCCATCCCAGCTGTCACGGGTGACAAACTTATAGATATATTCAAAGCGGGCATCATCACCGGAATAACAGGCAATACGATTATCGGCGGCAACTTTGATGGCGACATTTTCATGAGCAAAACGGCCAAGTGCAGTGCGTTTAACCGGAATACTCTGTGGATCGTAGGGATCAAATTCAACCACCCAGCCAAAACGATTGGCTTCATTGGGTTCTTTATCCAGATCAAAACGTGAATCAAACTGCTGCCAGCCGTAATAACTGAACCCTAATTTGTAACGCTTCCAACGTCGTTCAGTCTCAGCGTCCCTTGGATGTTTTGGATCAAAAACAAAGTAGTAATGAAAATTCTCTTCGCAGGTGAGATAAGTCCCCCACGGAGTTTTGCCATTGGCGCAGTTATTTAATGTACCCAACACATTTTTGCCTTCAGGATCGGCATGGGTTTTCAACAAATCATGCCCCGCCGCCGGGCCGCTTATCTGCATTTCGCTGTTCGCCGTCAGACGCCGTGCATATTTTGACGGCCGGACAATTTGCCATTGACCATTATCACGCTTGACCTCAATCAGCGACACACCATGCGCGTTTTGTTCTTTGACGACCTTGTCAGCCGTATAGGTTTCTGGAGCATGTGTATGGCTGCCATCAGTGTGAATGACATCCAGATCCAGGTATTCATGGTTCATCACCAGCAAACCGTGATCCGAGTTGGCTGAATCGGCAGGCAAGGAATAAAAATGAATCGCATCATGATGCATGCCGGCCTGAAGAGCCTGTTCTGCCGCCGAATTACTGGCATCCATATTGAACACAGGACCGTCAGAAACTGGATCGCCCCAGCGGTAAAATACTTCTGCCCGATAGCCTTCCGGCACCACCACTTCATCCAGTAAATCCGCCACAGAAATCGCTTTAAAGCCCATTAATTGAGGATGAAGCTGCAATATGGTTGCCGCAGAAGACAATGGCATAGCCGATGCGAGCATCGCTCCCAAACCAAATTGCAGCACAGAACGGCGGCTGAGTTGTTTCTGTATAAGATTATCGAAGCTGTTTTCCAACATGCTTTTTCCTGAATGTATTTATCACACGAGTGGTTCTGACCTATTCCGTAGCGGATAACTCCATCACTAAAAAGACAACTTAATGCGACGGCGTGACAAAGTTATGACAATCGTTGGTGTTGCGCCAAGGCCCAAAGCACATGTTCGCGAACTAACTCGGAAGGATGCCCTGCCCGGTTATTTAATGCTGCCAACACACTGTCACTAGTCTGAGCATTCCCCAGGGCAACTGCAATATTACGCAACCAGCATTCATAGCCAATACGTCGTATTGGACTGCCTTCCAGTCGCTGCAGAAATTCCTGTTCTGTCCAGCCAAACAAATCGACTAACTGTGGCGCATCCAGACCTTGTCGCGGCAGATAGGCTGATTCCGTGGTCATCTGAGCAAACTTGTTCCACGGGCAAACCAGCTGACAGTCATCACAGCCATAAATACGATTGCCCATCATTGAGCGGAATTCAATTGGAATGCTGCCACGCAGCTCAATGGTCAGATAGGAAATACAACGGCGGGCATCCAGTTCATAAGGCGCGACAATGGCCTGAGTCGGACAGATATCAATGCACGCAGTACAACTGCCACAATGCTCGGATACCGGTTCGGTTAACGGCAGAGGCAGATCAGTGTAAATTTCCCCCAGGAAAAAATACGAACCATTTTGACGGTTTAATACATTAGTATGCTTGCCTATCCAGCCCAGACCGGATTTCTGTGCCAATGCCTTTTCCATCACTGGGGCACTGTCGGTGAATACACGATAGCCCATTTCCCCAACAGCCTCTTCAATTCTTTGTGAAAGGCGGAGTAAACGCTTACGTATCAATTTGTGATAATCCCGGCCCAGGGCATAACGGGAAACAAAACCAAGTTCACTGTTCCCCATCACCTGCCAGGCATCGGCCGCGGTTTCCGGCCAGTAATCCATTCTCGCCGTAATCACACGAACCGTGCCAGGCACTAATTCTTCAGGATGGCTCCGCAAGCTGCCATGACGTTGCATGAAGTCCATTTCGCCATGAAATCCGCGTGCCAGCCAGTGTTGTAATTGATCTTCTGCGACAGACAAGTCAATATCACTGACCCCTAGCTGTTGAAAGCCCAGCGAACGCGCCCAGATTTGCATATCTGCAAGGAGCGCACGGGAGAACTGCACTGTATTTGGATCGGCCATGCGGGCTATTATAAAGAACTGAATTTTTTCATCGGGATATTATTTTATGTCGACCTTGCCACATGAACTCTACACTGCTGAGCAAACCCGTGAACTGGAACGTATCGTTACGGAGCAACATAACATTTCCCCAGCAAAATTAATGTCACGTGCTGGAGAAGCGGCGCTGGATGCAATTAAAAATTACTGGCCTCAAGCCGAACGCATTCTGGTGGTCTGCGGTACCGGTAATAATGGAGGCGATGGTTTTGAGTTGGCTCGTCAGGCGTTAGCAAAAGATTACCGTGTCGTGGCATTTCAAGTTGGCGACGAGAAGGAAATGAGCCAGGAAGCGCTCGCGGCCCGTGAAGCCTATATTGCAACGGGTAATGAAATTCATCGCTTTGAAGATAAATTACCCACGACCGACGTTATTGTGGATGCGCTTTTAGGGACAGGTCTTAACCGTGAAGTAAGTGGTGACTACGCTCTCGCCATTGATGCTATCAACCAGCATACCAAACGTATTCCCGTTCTGGCGCTGGACATTCCTTCCGGCATTCACGCCAATACCGGGCGAGCTCTGGGAACAGCAGTTCACGCTACCATCACCTTGAGCTTTCTTGGCCTGAATAAAGGCCTGTTTACCGGTGAAGGGCCGAACTTTTGCGGTGAGGTCTGTTTTGATTCGCTAAAAGTCCCTTCCGCCATTTATAACGTCTTTACTCCAATTGCACGTCGCGTCAGTCTTGAAAATGACGCAGCTGGATTAGCACCGCGTGAGCGCACAGGACATAAAGGTCTATACGGTCATTTATTTATTATTGGTGGTGACCACGGAATGCCGGGAGCAGCACGTGTTGCCGCAGAAGCAGGGGCGCGTGTTGGCGCAGGACTGATTAGTATTGCCACCCGCAGCACGCATGGCCCAATCCTCAATCTGGCCCGACCGGAATTGATGTGCTACGGCGTGGAGGATGCCGGTGATCTGGAAGCGTTGTTACGTCCGGCCAATGCCTTAACGGTTGGTCCCGGTTTAGGCCAGAGTGAATGGGGTATTGCGTTATTCCACAAAGCGATTGAGACCAACTTACCCATGGTAGTGGATGCTGACGCATTAAACCTGCTGAGCAAAAATCCGCAACATCATGACAATTGGGTGCTCACACCACATCCGGGTGAAGCTGCACGCTTGTTGGGTTGCAGCTCAGAAGATATTCAAGCCGATCGTTTTGCAGCCGTTTATGAGCTGCAAAGACGTTATGGTGGTGTGGTCGTGCTGAAAGGATCCGGCTCATTAATCTCAAACGGAGAAGCGCCTACCCGCCTCTCCACCTGGGGTAATCCAGGAATGGGCAGTGGCGGTATGGGTGATGTACTGGCTGGTGTCATAGGCGGTTTGCTGGCACAACATTTCCCGATAATGGATGCAGCCTGTGTTGGCGTGACATTACATGGTATGGCAGCGGACAGAGCTGCTGAATTGGATGGTGAACGCGGGACACTGGCAATGGATTTGATGCCACATCTCCGTCGATTAGCGAACCTTATCTATTAATGCTCTGGCTCGCTGACGAACAATCCACCCTGGATTTGGCTGCTAAACTGGCAGTATTATTGCCCGAATCAGCATTTTGCATTCATCTGAAAGGTGATCTTGGAGCTGGCAAAACCACTTTTGTCCGGGGGCTACTTACCGCTCTGGGACATACTGGAAAAGTCAAAAGTCCGACCTACACTCTGGTGGAACATTACATTATCCATCAGCGGGATATTTATCATTTTGATCTGTATCGCCTGGCGGATCCGGAAGAATTACTCTATCTCGGTATTGAGGATTATTTTTCTGCAAATACCCTGACATTAATCGAATGGCCGGAGCAAGGTAAAGGTGTATTACCTGAACCGGATCTGCTGATCTCATTGAATTATCAGTCTTCCGGCCGACAAGTGATTCTTACTGCTTATTCAGAAGTCGCGTCAGATATCTGCGAAAAACTTCACAATTAATTCAGCTTTACTCTGTATCTCTTTTAAAAATATAGAAAAAAGTCTTGATTTTTTATTCCTTCAATCACAAACTAAGGCTGAGTAAATTGCAGGAACTGACTATGTCTCGTTTATTATTGGGATGGATAATGCTGATATTAACTGCCACGGCGCATAGCGCATCGGTAGAAAATATCCGTGTCTCCCAAAATGAAAACCTGACCCGCGTTGTGCTGGATCTGGATAAAGCACTGGAGTACAAGAGTTTTACCCTGACCAACCCGCATCGTTTAGTTGTGGATATTAAAGCGGCCAAAGTCAATAAAGCCTTAATTGCCCCCACTTTCAACAGTGCCGTGGTCGATAAAATTCGCCATGCCCAGCACGATCAAAATACCTATCGTTTGGTATTTGATCTTAAACAAGCCACAGATTATGAAATCCGAGCCTTGATTCCTGAAGGTGAATACTCCCATCGTCTGCTGGTTGATTTAAAACATGGGCCAGCCACTGCTGCTGTTGCCAAAAATAAAACGACCCAATCTCCAGACCCCAATGCTGAAACATCGACTGATCAGCCTTCGTCTAATCAGGCAAAAAATAATGACGCTCCCTCGCAGGCTAAAACAACATCCAGTGAGCTGCCGCAGGCAACTGCAACAACCGTGAGAAGCAGACCAGTATTACCACGTCGTGATATTGTTATCGCAATTGATCCTGGCCATGGCGGTCGTGATCCGGGAGCCATTGGCCGCAACGGTACGCGGGAAAAAGATGTCGTACTGGCCATCTCACGACGACTGGCTAAACTGGTTAACGACGAGCCGGGCATGCGAGCTTATATGACGCGGGATCGAGATGAATTTATTACCCTGAGACAGCGTATTCAACGTGCCAAACAAAACGGTGCTGATATGTTTATCTCTATCCATGCCGATGCGTTTCAGCGTACCAGTGCCAAAGGCTCTTCCGTCTATGTTCTGTCTTCCCGCGGTGCCAGCAGTGAAGCAGCCCAGATTTTGGCTGATCGGGAAAATGCTGCAGATCTGGCTGGTGGAATCAGTCTGGAAGACAAAGATGATTTGTTGGCGTCGGTATTACTCGACTTGTCTCAAACTGCCAGTCTGGAAGCCAGTCTGGAAGTCGGCAACAGTGTTCTGGGTGGCTTGAAGCGGGTTGGACCTGTGCATAAAAAACAAGTTGAATCAGCGGCTTTCGTGGTACTTAAGTCACCGGATATTCCATCGGTTCTGGTAGAAACAGCATTTATTTCTAACCCCGAAGAAGAACGCAAGCTCAACGATGTCAATCACCAGAACAAACTTGCTCAAGCCATGTTGGCCGGGATTCGCAGCTATTTCCAGCGTAACCCCATCACACAGCAGGTCAAACCTCAGCAGCATATTGTCAGCCGTGGAGATACACTCAGTGCCATTGCACAGCGTTATCGTGTGAATATGATGGAACTTAAATCAACCAACAATCTGCAAACCAGTACCTTACATGTTGGTGATATACTGAAAATTCCTTAAGCGTTTTTTGACTGCGGAATTCCTCTTCGCAACTGTTAAACTGTGTCAATGCTGACACCGAAACGTATCCATGCTCTCCCCTTGCAACTCGCCAATCAGATTGCGGCTGGCGAAGTTATCGAACGCCCGGCATCAGTCATTAAGGAGCTGGTCGAAAACAGCCTTGATGCAGCCACAACGGAAATTGATGTCACCATTGAAGGATCCGGCAGTCAGCTGATTCAGGTTCGGGACAATGGCTCAGGTATTCATCCTGATGATCTCTGTCTGGCACTCAGTCGCCATGCCACCAGCAAAATTTCTTCCAGTGATCAGCTGAGCCAGATTTCCAGTCTGGGATTTCGTGGAGAAGCCTTACCCAGTATCAGCTCGGTTTCCAATCTGAGTTTGATTTCCAGACAACATGATAGTGAATGTGGCTGGCAAATCCATTTTGAAACAGATATGCCTGAGCCGGTTCCACATCCGAAAGGTACGACCGTGGCGGTGCGTGATCTTTTCTTCAACCTGCCTGCACGCCGACGCTTTCTTCGTAGTGCCCGCACCGAACAGCAACAGATTCTCACGACACTGCAACGTCTGGCATTAAGCCGATTTGATGTGCGGTTTCAGTGTAATTTAAATGGTCAGCAAAAATTAAATCTGCCGATTGCTCAGACCGATGCACAGCAATTAGCCAGGATTGGGAAAATCTGTGGACAAACCTTCGTCAAACAAGCACTTGTTATTGACCAGCAATTTGATGTCATCAATATCAAGGGTTGGTTGGGTCATACCGAAGCACATCGGCCACAAGCCGATCAGCAATACTTTTTTATTAATGGCCGGGTCATCCGGGATCGACTGATAAGTCAGGTGATTCGTCAGGCTTATGCGGATCTCATTCCGGCCGGCCGGCATCCGGCTTATGTTTTATACATGACAATTCCACTGGACCGAGTGGATATTAATGTGCATCCTACCAAACACGAAGTTCGGTTTCGCGAGACCCGACTGATTCACGGCCTTATTCATCGGGCCATTAGCGATGAATTACATGGACAAATCAGACCTGTGCACTCCGTACCGTCATCAGCTTCTTCTGCACCACGTATTGCAGAATCCACTGCCAGCTATCAGGAGCACCAGTTTTCCAATGCCCGGCATGAATCGTCACTGCAGATAGCATTTCCGGTGAATCGATCCAATTCAACAGATGGTTTTCAGTTAATACAGGTATTGCATCAACGCTTTGCCTGGGCACTGTTTCAGCAACAGCATTACCTGATTGATTTACCCAGGGCTCTGTCAACTTTGCGCCAGCAACAATTTGCCGGGCATCTGCAAAAACTGCCATTACAAAGCCGCCCGATATTAGTTCCACTGAATATCCCTTGTACTGCCGCTCAGCAAGTAGCTGTTGCTGAACAACAGAGCTTGCTGGACAACTTTGGTTTCGAACTGCAGCCACAGGATGATTCACTCATCATTAAAAAAATTCCTGTCGCGCTGGCACAGTTAGATCTGAAAACCATGGTGATCAGCGTCATAGATGCGGTCAGCCAAAAAAATATGGATGCCACAATGCTGGGTCAACATCTGTTGAACCTGCTGCAAACGACTGACACGATTCAACCGCAACAGACTGAGCAATGGCTGCAGAATGTATCCCCGTCGGAATGTATTCATCAGTCATGGTGCCGGAAACTTGATTTGCTAACACTGGGTAGCTTATTCTCGGACTGAATAAACATGCACTGAGGCGGTTTTCAAATGGATCGAGCCCGTACAGGTTCTACAATAGTCGCGGCGATACTCGCTGTTATCGTGTTATTACTGTTTGGCTACTTGTTATGGAGTGACGCCCCGCCAAATCGCAGTGAGCTCACTGTTGATCCTCCGATAGAAGTCATCGAACCGGATTTACCGCTGGAAATAATCCGCTCCGCAGAAGAGTTGCCCGACAGTGAAACCATTCGTGAGCAGGAAGCAGAAGAGTTTGTAGATCGTTTGGCTGATTCCAACTCGGATTCGATTATTGTCAATGAATACGAAGATATGTTTGTCCGACCAGACAGTATTATTGCTCTGCCGGAGCTGGAACAACGTGTCACGACACTGAAAAGTCTGATGGATGATAAATCGCTTAGCGCTAATACCCCCCTGACTCTCCGCTATACTGAACAAATCAGCGAAAATACCACGTTACAGGAGCTGGAAGCTGAAGAAGAGGATCATATCGCTCCCGTTACCATTGTGACTGAGCAGGGCGAGACCATCACTGCTCCGCTGGTGGAGTTATTAAAACGTGATGATATCGATCACACAGCACCTGTTACACAGATCCGTCAACAGAAACAGGTCAGGCAGATTAAAGCCAGCGAACTGGCAGATGCTGATATACCAGCGGATCAGGAAATGTCTGTGACGATCAGTCGTGGTGTACAGAAGCTGGATATCGCCGATTTAATTGATAGTGATACAGCCGAAATGCAGGACAGTCTGTTTTATCTGCATCGGGTAACAGAAGAAGATGTCCAAGGTTTGTGGGGCATTATTCAAACAGGTTTGATTCGTAATTTTCGTCAGGGTATCCGTCTGCAACGAAACGGTGCTGAACAAAATGTCAGTGTGCTTATTCCGGCGGACGCCGATGAACCTTTGCCCACTGGTTTAAGTTCTTTTCTTGGTAAAATCCTGCATCAGAAAGTCTCGACCAGTTATGTCTATAACTTTAATACCCATACCATGGGATATGATCCAAACATCATTCATCCGGGACAGGAATTGATTCTGATCCGTTTTTCCGGCGAAGAGTTGAAAGATATCTATCAATTCTTTGCTGAACAGAAAAGTAACACCACAGAAACCTTTGCTATTGGTCGCTGATGATTGTTGAAATCATTTTGATCGCATTTGTACTCGGCATTATTGCGTTTGCATGGTGGTTTCCATTTGACTGACCCGACGTTTTTTAAATTCGCCATAACGCAACATCACACTGGGCAAAACTAACAAAGTCAGCAAAGTTGACGAAATCAATCCTCCAATAATAATGGCAGCCATCGGCCCCATTATTTCGCGTCCCGGACTATCCGCGTTGATAGCAATCGGCAGCATCGCCAATGCAGTTACCAACGCTGTAATCAATATTGATGGCAGACGCTCAAGTGCACCTTGAATAGCTGTTTCCATGTTCCAGACTTTACCCTCATGTTCAATCAGGTGCTGGTAGTGTGACACCAGCATAATCGCATTACGCAGTGTGATACCAAACAGTGTGACAAATCCGACCAGCGAACCAATAGATAACACCCCACCGGTTAACCAGGCCGCCATCACACCTCCTAATAATGAAAAAGGCAGATTTAATAACACCAGCCAGGTATTCCGCACACTGCGCAGAGCCATAAACAGCAAAATCAACACTACCAGCCCGACCAGAACCGAGTGCACTAACAGATCCTTACGCGATTCGGCTTCAGCCACAGCGGTGCCGGTAAATTCAGGATAGTTATCCGCATCAAACTGTACCTGCTGATGCACACGTTGCTGTAATTCATTAAAGAAAGAACGTAAATCACGACCGCTGACATTGCAAGTGATGGTTTGCAGTCGTTGAGCACCATGGTGCAGAATCGCGTGACGACCTGAAACCTGCTGTACTTCGGCGACATCGCCTAACGTCAGCATACGATTATCCAGAGTACGCAACGGCAAACTTAATAAGTGATGTGGCTGTTCACGTAATTGCGGTGGCAGAACCACGTTAATATCAAATAGACGGTTCCCTTCGGCAATCTGACCCACTTTAATACCATCAAAGGCAGCTTTAATGTTTTGCATCACCGTCGCCGGTTGCAAGCCCCATTGGGGTAATTCTTCGAGTTTTATCCGCACTTGCAACTGAGGTTCGCCTGGTGGTGCACGTAACTGAATATCCGTTGCGCCCTCAATGTCTGCCATCACATCAGCCACTTCACGTGCTTTGTAATCCAGAGCATCAAGATCATTACCATAAATATTGACGACAACCGGCGAGGTATAGCCCGAGATAGTCTCATCGATACGCTCTGTCAGAAAGGTATTCACCTCAGAGCTGATCCCCGGGAATTCTTCAAGGATTTCGCGGATTTCATCCAAAATCGCCTGTTGTTCAGAACCTGACAGTGGCTCCAGATCCACTTCATATTCACTGTAATGGGTGCCAAAGGTATCGGCTCCCCGTTCTGCACGCCCGGCCCATTGTGAAGTCGCTCGCACGCCGGGTATAGCCGCCACACGCTGTTCTATTAAACCACCTATGCGTAATGATTCCTGCAACGAGGTTCCGGGCACACTGGCTGTATGAATAATGTAATGTCCTTCACGCAGCTCAGGTAAAAATCGTCCGCCGAAATAAGGCAGCAAACTGGCACCAGCCAGGCAAAAGATCAGTACGGATAACACCATCAGCTTGGGAAACTGGCAAGTGACTCGTAATATCTGCCCATAGCCGACTTGTAACCAGTGAATTAACGGTGGCTCGGTAGTGCGTGTGACGCCAATCCGGCTTAGCAAGACATGGCAAAGTGCTGGCGTAACAGTCAACGCAACGAATAAGGATGCCAGAATCGCCAGAATATACGCCTGTCCCAAAGGCTCGAACATTCGTCCCGCTACGCCGCCCAGTGTTAATAACGGCACAAATACCAGCATCACAATCAAACTGGCATAAACCACCGAACTACGCACCTCCATGGACGCTTCATAGACGATTTGAATAACGGGCCGTGGTTCTCTCAACACCGCATTTTCCCGCAGTCGCCGGAAGATATTCTCGGTATCAATAATGGCATCATCCACAACTTCGCCCAAGGCAATCGCCAGACCGCCCAACACCATAATATTGATATTGACGCCGAATTCGAGCAGCACGATTAATGCCGCAAATAATGACAACGGAATCGCTGTCATGGAAATTATCGCGGTGCGTAAATTAAACAGAAATAAAAACAGCACCAATAACACCAAACCGCCGCCCACCAGCAAATGATGTCGAATATTCGCCAGTGATGTTTGTATATAGTTGGCTGGGCGGAACAGATCCGCATGTAACTCAATACCATCGACCTCAAACCCATCCCGAAACTCGTTCAGAGCGGTTTCAACGCCTTGCGTCACAGCCAGCGTATTAGCCTTATATTGACCAATGACCATCAACACAATGCCAGCCTTGCCGCCAATGGCTGCACCACCGATTGCTGGAGCCGGACCATATTCAATTGTGGCAACGTCACCAAGATGTAATACCGATTGGCCCTGCTGACGAATGACCACATTCGCCATCGTTTCAGCACTCACCGGCTGGCCGATCACCTGAAGCATCATTCGCTGGTTGGCATTTTCAATAAACCCACTACCCTGCAATGCCGTAGCTTCGCGTGCTGCGGCAACGATATCTAATGGCGACAACTGATACATGGCAAGCTTCTGCGGATCCAGCTGAATTTGCATTTGCTTTTCAGCACCGCCGAATACGTTGATATCCGCCACACCATCTACAGCAAGCAATCTGGGTGTTAAGGTCCAGTCGACCATTTCCCGCAAACGCATGATGCTCTGTTGATCCGACGTTAAACCAATGGTCATAATCGTGCCGGAAGACGACTCAAGCGGCACCATCAAAGCGGGACCGACACCTTGCGGTAACTGGCCCTGTGCCGGCATCAACCGTTCTGAAACCAACTGACGGTTAAGATAAATATCGGTTTTGTCTTCAAAAGTAATAATGACAACAGATAAACCGGGAGTGGAGGCCGAACGCACAAACATGACATCCGGTAAGCCGCCCAATGCATTTTCAATCGGTTGGGTAACCAGCGTTTCCACCTGCTCGGCAGTAAACCCCGATGCTTCGGTCTGAATAATAACCTGCTTCGGTGCAAATTCAGGAAACACATCCAGACTGGCTTTATAAATTTGATAACAGCCATAACCAAGCATCAACACGGCTATAGCCAATACGACACCCCGTGCACGAACCGAAAAGGCAACCAAATGAGAGAGCATCCGTGTTCCTGTTATTTATCAAATAATGGTTTGTAGTGAATTCGATTAGTCATCATCATCGTCTTCATCATGGATTTGCCATTTAAACTCTTCCGACAACAATGTCTGAGCCCCTGAGGTGACGATAGCATCACCCGGATGAATCCCTCTTTGAAGATGAATACCCTCGACAGAATGAATGCCTTCCGCCAATGATATCCGCTGGAATCGTTCATCATTGATTCGCAGGTATGTCCACGGTTGTCCCGCGTACCAGATGACGGATTGATATGGGATCATCACACCTGATAATGCGTTATCGGAATTGGGCACCCATACCTGTAATCGGGCCCCTTCCCGCAACGATGAGGATTTATTCAGGAAATACCAGGTTTCACCACTTAATACCGGATCGGCCGTAAAGGCAGCGGCCAATCGTTGCGCCTGCCCCACGTTATTTTCCTGATTGGTTTGTTGCCAACGAATGGTAGTCGCGCGCTGATTCAAGCTTTGATTCACCGGCAATATGACTTTTATAACGGTCTGCTCCCTTGCCATCAGCAGATTGAAATCTTCACCGCCCTTAATAATCCAGTCAGCAATGGGGGCTGGCCACTGCTGACGTATTTCGGCATGGCAGTTGTTGACCAGTTGCTGTTTTAACCCGGATTCGGCCTGAGCCACCAATAAATTGCTCTGGGCGAAATTAACCTCTTTTGATGCCACACTTCCCGTTGCCTGCTGTAATGTTTTCAGGCGTGAAAGCTCTTTGCTCATCCCCTGTTCATTCACCTGAGCAAGACGATGTTGCATTTCCGCCTCAACACAACGTGAACGGGCTAATTGTAAATCCTGTGTCGGAATAACCACGGCAGAGGCACGCATCTCTGGAGTATGGAAGCTTTCCATCAACGTCTGACTTTTGATAGAGGCCAATTCCTGGGCGGCTTCAGTTACCTCAACCGATAGCGCAAATTGATGATGCTGCTTCTCATCATCATTATCATCCCTATCCGGATTTTCAACCGTTCTGTTATCTGAAGGGACTGGCGAATCAAATAATGGCGAAAAAAAATAAACAGCCGAAGCTATCGCTAAAACACTGATGACCCACAATAAAATACGTTGGCTTGAATTCATTTTTATTTGCTGCCCCGATGCAAAACTGCCCGTCATTACAGCATGGCTGCATAAATGCCACAAGGACAACTTCCCGGGATGCTTAACATGACTTGACAGCAGGCACTCGGGCAGGTTTAATACCGCACCTTGTTGGCTCGATAGCTCAGTTGGTAGAGCAAGGGATTGAAAATCCCTGTGTCCCTGGTTCGATTCCAGGTCGAGCCACCATCGAATTCAAAGCCCGGTTTGCATTGCAAACCGGGCTTTTTTATTGGCTGCTATTCCTGCTTTGATAACTAACCACAGAGACACAGAGGGCACAGAGATTTAATAGAAGTTTATCCGCAGATTACGCAGATTTTCACAGATATTATAAAGCTGCATTTATTGAGGTAGCTTTGAAGGCTGCTTGTGTTTGGGTATAAAAATTAACCACGGAGACACCGAAACCAATAAGCTCTTGTTAAATTGTTAGTATAGGATCTGTTGATAGGCCGAAAAACCAATCATTAAGTCTTCAAAGTTTAATCTGCGTTCATCTGCGTAATCTGCGGATTACCTTTCTTCCTCATTGTTACTAGTGGTTTCAGCAACTTTACCTGCAAATATTAATCTCTGTGCACTCTGTGTCTCTGTGGTTAATTTGTTTTTGTCCTAACATATATAGTATGAAAACCTTCATTGTTGTAAAAAACACACACATTCGTGGCAAAATGACCAAATTCACATTTTTTTGTTGTAAAAGTGTTGCAAAGGTTTTTCAGATGTGGAAAATACAGTCTTAACCGCGAAACATTCCGGTTACGAGAGAAACTTAAAGTAATCTGTTAACAACTAGAAGGTGAACAGACATGAAAAAAACTACACTAGCTACATTAGTCGGCGCAGCAGCATTTGCAGCAGCCGGCGCAGCTAACGCGACAATCGTCGTTGGCGGCGAAAACGGATACGAATTCAGTGTTGACGGTAACATCAACCAATTCTTCGTACAATCAGATGCAGACGTTGCCGGTGGTGGCAGCAACGATAA
This sequence comes from Methylophaga sp. UBA2496, assembly GCF_002341635.1. Taxonomy (NCBI): domain Bacteria; kingdom Pseudomonadati; phylum Pseudomonadota; class Gammaproteobacteria; order Thiotrichales; family Piscirickettsiaceae; genus Methylophaga; species Methylophaga sp. UBA2496. Next base: position 736,482 of record NZ_DDOK01000004.1, read on the forward strand.
CAGCCGTGTTCGTAACGGTTTATTGCCAACATTCTTTGGCTTCAACGTTAAAGCTCCTGAAATCAATGGCTTGACAGTTGGTGCACGTGTTTCTATCTCTCCATCAACTAACGGTGGTAGCTACTTTAACGAAGGCCAGAACGGTTCAGCAATGGAGCAACGTGAAGCGTTTGCAACTGTTGATGGTGCTTTCGGTCAAGTAATGCTGGGTAAAGGCTTAGGTCTTTATGGCTCACACAACATTCTGTTAGACCAAACTTTATACGGCGTTGGTGCTGTTGTAGCTGGTAACTCGGATAATGGCCAAACAACTTTAGGTCGTATCGGTTACGGTTATGACTATGCCGACTGGCGTTCACAAATGCGTTGGACTTCAGTTGATATGGCTGGTTTCAAGGTTGCTTTAGCGGTTATGGATGCTGACGAAGTTGGCACTTTAGCTGGCGGAAGCGCAGAAAAAGATCCACGTTATGAAGCTGACCTGAGCTATGCAACTAACTTTGATGGCGGCATGTTTAAAGCTTGGTTGAGCGGCATGACTCAAAAAATTGATGGTGCTGGTGGCGATATCAAATCAAATGCATGGACATTAGGTGCAAACCTTGGTTTAGGCGGCTTTGACTTTGTTGCAGCTTATTATGACAACAAAGGTGTGGGCGACTTAGGTGGCCTTGCGTTTGGTTCTGCAACTGATGCTAATGGCAAAGAGCGTGATGGTGATGGTTATTACGTTCAAGCTGGCTACACTTTCGCTGGCGTAACAGCAGTTAAAGCATCTTATGGTGAGTCAACATTAGACCTGACTTCTGCTGAAAAAGCAGGCACGATTGCTACTTATGATATTGATAAACGTAGCATGTGGACTGTAGGTGTTTACCACGATGTGACTTCAAACCTGAAACTGGTTGCTGAATACTCGCAAATGGAAGATGAATTCCACAGCGGTGGCGAGTTAGACACTGACGTATTAGCTATCGGTGGTTTCATCAGCTGGTAAGCAGTTATTTTCTAAACCTCCGGGTTTAGTTTAAAACTGATAAAAAGCCTCAACCTTCGGGTTGGGGCTTTTTTTTAGCTTCTGACGTTTTCGGAAATCAAAAGCTACGTTATGCTAAGCCGATTATGCTAATAACCAGGTTAAGAGGTATGTATGTCTGACAGCAGTATTTCTGTTTTACCGTTTATCCACGCTATCAAAGATACCATAAACAGTCATGCAGATGAAATTGCGCATTTGGATCAGGCGATTGGCGATGGTGATCACCTGATTAACCTGCAGCGGGGAATTGACGCATTGCTGAAAAACCGTGATGAACTGGAACAACTGGACTTTTCAGCCGCGTTGAGCAAAATCGGGTTGACATTGATGTCGACCATGGGTGGCGCATCGGGATCATTATTTGGATCCATGTTTGTCACGATGGGTAAAACAGCCAAAGAGAAACCTGTTGCATTGGAAAGTATCAGCGAGATTTTTACGGCGGGCGTGGAATCCATTAAAGCCCGTGGGAAAGCTGATATCGGTGAAAAAACCATGCTGGATACCCTGATTCCAGCCTCAACCAGTCTGCAGGAGAGCATGACCCATGAAGCCGAACTGTCCATTGCACTGGAGAGTATGAAACAAGCGGCAATTGAAGGGATGGAATCGACGGAGGATATGCTCGCCACCAAAGGCCGAGCATCATTTCTCGGCGAACGCGCCCGGGGCCATATCGATGCCGGTGCCCGCACCAGCCAGTTGATGCTGTGTGCTATTGCTGATGTGATTCTTGAAAATGGTTAACCACAGAGACACATAGGGCACAGAGAATTAAAAAAAACATGCGGAGCGGAGGGTTAATCGTTTAGCATTCTCACAATGCCTTGTCGCATCATTGAAACATTAAAGTTGAGTAATAATCCATATCTCAGCTTTGCTAGTTTCAGGTAGGTTAAAAGTTGAGCTTTATGAAGCCCAGTAAGACTTTCTACTGTTTTTAACTCCACAATTACTTTGTCTTCAACCAGCAAATCTAGTCGATAAGCAGAGTTAAGTTGTCTACCTTTATAGAAAATTGGCAGGGGATATTGATTCAATAATCGTAAACCTCTCTGCTTTAATTCGCTTATCAGACACTCTTCATAAATTGCTTCTAAAAGGCCCGGACCAACTTGACGATGCACCTCAATTGCCGCACCAATAATTTCACCTGTTAATTCATTACTCATAAGCCTCCTCCCTGAGACATTACAATTTAGAAATCTATCACTATCTCTGTGCCCTCTGTGTCTCTGTGGTTAACGCTTTTAACAACCCCAACGAAGTGCGGCAGTATGTACAGGGGCATCCCACAGAGCGAGCATTTCTTCATCCAGTAAGGTCAATGTCACTGAGCAACCAGCCATATCGAGAGAGGTTGTGAAGTTACCAACTAACGAGCGTTTGATTTCAATCCCCTTCCCTTCCCAGAATTTTGCCGCCAAATCGTAGACCAGATAGAGCTCCATCAACGGTGTCGCGCCAAAACCATTTACATGTAACAACACCTGCTGACCAGGCTGAGGATTTAATTCCTTATCAATGGCGGCGGTTACATGCTGAACCAGTTCCTCTGCCGAAGCCATCGTCATCGGTTCACGCCCTCTTTCACCATGAATGCCGACGCCCATTTCAATTTCGTCTTCACTGATTTCAAATGTAGGACGCCCCGCAGCGGGTACGGTACAACTGCTTAAGGCAAAACCCATTGAGGCTGTATTATCAGCAACACGATCACCCAGCGCTTTACACCGGGACAGATCGTAATCCTGTTCTGCCGCGGCACCGACAATTTTCTCCACAATCAATGTGCCCGCCACCCCGCGGCGACCGGTACTATGTGCTTCGGGTAAAGACACGTCGTCTTTTACCAGTACCGTCTCATGCTGACATTCCAGCATTTCAGCCGCAATTTCAAAATTCATCACATCGCCAGCATAGTTTTTGACAATGAATAACACACCAGCACCATTTTCTACTGATTCGGCAGCAGCTAGCATCTGATCAGGGGTTGGTGAGGTAAAGATTTGTCCAGGACAGGCGGCATCCAACATGCCATTCCCTACGAGCCCGGTGTGAAGCGGTTCGTGTCCTGAACCACCACCGGAAATCAGTGCAACTTTTGGTTTTTCTGACAAAGTTAAACGACGGACAAATGCGGGTTGTTGCTGCAAATAAACAATATCCTGATGCGCTTTGGCAAAGCCGTTAAGGCTTTCCTCAAGCACTTTATCAACATGGTTCATTATTTTTTTCATTATCTCAATCTCCTGATTATCAGAGCTGTTTTAATATTGTCGTGATTTCCTGAATATCCTTAAATATCCAGTCGGGGCGATAATCAATATCCGCCAGATCGGCTTCCGATGACACTCCGGTTAACACCATAATGCTGCGCATACCGGCGTTAACGGCACCTAATATATCGGTATTTAATCTATCGCCAATCGCAACCGTGTTATGTTTATTTGTACCGAGAATTTCAAAAGCCTGCTGATACAGAATGGGTTCGGGCTTACCAATCACTATAGGTTCGACACCCGTTACCGCTGTTAAAGCGGCCAGTACACCACCATTTCCCATAACCTCGCCAAGTTCGGTGGGTAAGGTAGTATCTGCATTGGTGGCATAAAACTCAGCTCCGGCACGTATATTTAACGTTGCTGTGGCCAGCTTATCCCATGTCAGTTTCCTGTCTAAACCTGACACCACTATATCCGCCCAGATATTCTCAGTGTTGGATTGCGGATCAGCTGGGTAGTAAGTTGATGTAACTTCGAACCCTTGCTGCTGAAGCGGCTCAATTAACCCCGACTCGCCGATAACAAATACCCTCTTTTTTGAAGCCGGCAAGGTTTCTTTGAGATAACGCGCCGTGGCCATACTGGAAGTCAGAATCTCTTTTTCTGATACGACTACCCCCATATCAGCCAGTTTATTGAGATATTGCTGTTGCGTAAGACTTGCATTATTTGTCGCAAGCACGAAAGGAATCTCAACGTAGCGCAGAATAGAAAAAAATTCCGTTAACCCCGGCAGCGGCATATTGCCATGCCATAACACACCATCCATATCGATGATGAATCCACTCAGGTTGTTGATTGTCTGCATGATTACCTGCTTATTAAATAATGTTAAGTTAACTGAACCGGCAAAAAGCGTCGCATAGAACAAAATAGACTGTCCAGTAATGAATGATCGCGAAAATCGTGTAAAAGCCGGAAAAATTGACATAAATGAACGTTGTGCTTTATAGTCTGCGAGCGTATTTTCAACGTATAACTACAAACTAAATCAATTATTAGGAGCATGTCAGCATGGCAAAAGCACTTATCCAAATGGCTCTGGATTCTCTGGACTTCGATCAAACTCTCGCATTGGCAGAACAAGTTGCCCCTTATGTCGATATCCTGGAAGTCGGTACACCTTGCATTAAGTATAATGGCTTGGAAATCGTCACTGCCCTGAAAACCAAATTCCCTAACAACCTGATCCTGGTTGACCTGAAAACTATGGATGCTGGTGAATATGAATCAACACCTTTCTATGAAGCGGGTGCTGATATTTGTACTGTTCTGGGCGTATCTGACAAAGCAACTATGGGCGGCGTTATCAAAGCAGCCAATGCTAACAATGCAGAAGCTCAAATTGACTTGATCAGCGTTAAAGACAAAAAAGCTGTTGCAACTGAAGCCGCTAAAAACGGTGCGCAAATCATCGGTGTTCACACTGGTTTGGATGCACAGGCAGCTGGTCAAACACCATTTGCTGATCTGCAAGCAATCGCTTCATTGAATCTGGGTGTACGCATTTCTGTTGCTGGTGGTCTGAACAAAGACACCATCCAGAAAACAATTCAAGCTGGCGCAACAATTGTTGTCGTTGGTGCTGCAATCTACGGTGCACCATCTCCAGCAGAATCTGCTAAAGAACTGCGCGCATTGGTTGATGCTGCGTAAGCAGAACAAACAGTAGCATGAATAAAAACGAGTGGCCCAGTGCCACTCGTTTTTTTTAAGCTTAACTGACTCATCCGGATTCCACTGTGCCAGTTCTGCCAGCATAACTTATTGACCATGCAGATAAATTGGTCTAAAACAGCAGAGCATGATTATAATCATTGATCTGCAATCCAGCTGGCTTGCCACACAGAATCTAAAATAGTAATTTACCCGTTGCACCAACCTCATCATGTTGGGCAGATGGGGTTAAGAACGTAACAGGGGTATACTCATGAGTGATAAAGGTTTTTTTGCTTCAATCTGCAGCTTTTTCAAAGGATTGTTCTCGTCTGACAACGATAGTTGTTGCAAACCTGAATCGAAAGCAGCTGCGTCAGCACCAACTAAAGCGAATGATGGTTTAACTGGTGTAGAGCGTTACATCCGTGCTCAATCAAACGGTGGTTCATCGTTAACTGGTGTCGAAAAATATATTCGCAACCAATTAGCAACAAATAAACCCATGACTGGTGTTGAAAAATATATTCGCAGCAAAGCCAATGCAGCACCATTAACAGGTGTTGAGCGTTATATTCGCAGCAAAGCTTAAATAGCCTTTATTACGAATTTACTACCCCACCATTGGGTATCCAATGGTGGGTTGCTCGCGGTTTTTAACCGTAAACAGATTTTGTGATACTAAAAATTATTAAGCTCAATAGCTCTACAAACTAACTCAAGAAGGTAAGAAAATGGCGAATTTACTTGATCAATTAAAGCAAATGACCGTCGTTGTTGCTGATACGGGTGATATTCAAGCAATTGAAAAATACACTCCACGTGATGCAACAACTAATCCATCATTGATTACTGCTGCGGCGCAAATGCCACAATATCAAGGTATCGTTGACGATACATTGAAAGCAGCCCGTCAATCTTTGGGTGCGGATGCACCGGCATCTGAAGTTGTCTCTCTGGCTTTTGACCGTTTAGCCGTTTCATTTGGTCTGAAAATTCTGGAAATCATTCCGGGTCGTGTTTCTACAGAAGTTGATGCACGTCTGTCTTACGACACTGAAGCGACTATTGCCAAAGGCCGTGATCTGATTGCGCAATATGAAGCCGCTGGTGTTTCACGTGATCGTATTCTGATCAAAATTGCCTCAACCTGGGAAGGTATTCAGGCAGCAGCAGTACTGGAAAAAGAAGGTATTCATTGTAACCTGACGTTGTTGTTTGGTCTGCACCAAGCAGTTGCATGTGCGGAAAATGGCATTACACTGATTTCTCCATTTGTTGGACGTATCCTTGACTGGTATAAAAAAGATACCGGCCGTGATTCTTATCCTTCAAACGAAGATCCAGGTGTCTTGTCTGTTACTGAAATCTACAGCTACTACAAAAAATTTGGCTATAACACCGAAGTCATGGGCGCAAGTTTCCGTAACGTAGGTGAAATTACTGAATTGGCGGGCGTTGACCTGCTGACAATCTCTCCAGCATTGCTGGATGAGTTACAAAACACAGAAGGCACTCTGGAACGTAAACTTTCTCCAGAAGTTGCTGCAAAATCTGATGTTGCAAAACTGAATTTGGATAAAGCCACTTTCGATGCCATGCACGCTGAAAACCGCATGGCGGCAGAAAAACTGTCTGAAGGTATTGATGGCTTTGCCAAAGCACTGGAATCACTGGAAGAACTGCTGGCTACACGTCTGGCAAATCTGGAAAGCTAATTATTTATTAGCAATCTGCTGTCAGGTTGCGGCTTAATTGTCGCGACCTGATTCAACAGATTTTGGCTCAATTGACTTGCCGCCAAATTCTGAACTATAGTCCCGCTCGCACAATGAAGCGTGGCAATAATTTTTATTAAAATTTTAGGAGTAAAATAACATGGCTGAAATTCAAATGGCTCTGGATTCATTGGATTTTGACGCAACTATGGCGCTGGCTGAACAAGTCGCTCCTTACGTCGATATTCTGGAAATCGGTACACCTTGCATCAAGTACAACGGTCTGAAACTGGTTAAAGCTCTGAAAGCTGCCCACCCGGACAAAAAAATCCTGGTTGACCTGAAAACTATGGATGCTGGTGAATACGAAGCAACTCCTTTCTTTGAAGCTGGTGGTGATATCACTACTGTATTGGGTGCTTCTGATATGGCTACCATGAAAGGCGTTATTAAAGCTGCAAACGCTAACAATGCTGAAGCTCAAATCGATTTAATCGGTGTTGAAGATAAAACTGCTGTAGCTAAAGAAGCTGCTGCTAACGGCGCGCACATCATCGGTGTTCACACTGGTCTGGACGCACAAGCTGCTGGTCAAACTCCATTCGAAGATCTGAAAACCATCGCTGGTCTGGGTCTGAATGTTAAAGTTTCTGTTGCTGGTGGTATCAACAAAGACACTATCCAAAGCACCGTTCGTGCTGGCGCGGATATCGTTGTTGTTGGTGCGGCTATCTACGGTGCACCTTCTCCAGCAGAATCTGCTAAAGAATTACGTGCTTTGGTTGACGCAGCATAAAGGATTAGAAATATGACAATGCATCGTGATCTAGTTGTAAACAAAATCACTGATATCCTGAAAGCGACTGACAGTTCCCTTGAAGCTGAATTTGTTGCTATGTGTGATGATGCCAAACGCATCTTTATCACTGGCGCAGGTCGTTCAAGACTGGTTGGTAACTTCCTGGGTATGAGATTGATGCATAGTGGTTATACCGTGTATGTGCAGGGCGAAATCAGCACACCAAGTATCCGTGAAGGCGATTTGTTAATCGTTATTTCGGGTTCTGGTGAGACAACACAGCTGGTTTCATTTGCCAACAAAGCTAAATCTGAGAAAGCTAAAGTGGTTTTGATTTGTTCAAAATCCAGCTCGACGATTGGCGATTTGGCCGATAAAACCATTCAAATTGGTACTGATTCAAGCTTTGCTCCAACAAAAGGCATGCCGATGGGTACCATGTTTGAACTGTCTACGTTGATTTTCCTGGAAGCCATTGTTTCTCATCTTATTCATGAGAAAGGTATTCCTGAAGAGGAAATGAAATACAGACACGCTAATATGGAATAATCACTTTTTCTATTCTGTAATTTAAGAACGGGCAATCTTCGGGTTGCCCGTTTTTTTATGCCTGTCATTCCACCGCCCGGATGACCTTTTTTCAAGATCGAGACTGAGTAGAGCAAGGAAGATCAATATGAGCTGATAGAGCAACTCAGCGCAAAACGGTATAATGTTCTGCTATCTGAATTAAACCGGTTTTGAGATTTATGTCCGCCAAAACACTTTATGACAAATTATGGGATCAACATGTTGTTCGCAGTGAACAGGATGGTACTGCGTTAATTTATATTGACCGCCACCTGGTCCACGAAGTGACCTCCCCGCAGGCTTTTGAGGGATTACGCCTGGCGGGAAGAATTCCATATCGTTTGAATTCGATTCTGGCGACACCAGATCATAATGTGCCAACAAGTCATCGGGAACGGGGTATTTCAGACCCAATATCACGATTGCAGGTTGAAACCCTTGATCAAAATTGCGCACAATTTGGTATTACTGAATTTGGCTTGAATGATTTACGTCAGGGAATTGTGCATGTTGTCGGGCCTGAACAGGGTGCGACACTTCCGGGAATGACTGTCGTATGTGGTGACTCGCATACGTCAACGCATGGCGCTTTTGGTGCATTAGCCTTCGGTATCGGCACCTCAGAAGTTGAGCATGTTATGGCAACCCAATGTCTGATCCAACGCAAATCCAAAAATATGCTGGTCAACGTCGAAGGTCATGTCAATCCCGGTATTACCGCAAAAGATATTGTGCTGGCCATTATAGGTAAAATCGGTACTGCTGGCGGTACAGGTTATGCCATTGAGTTTGCTGGAGAAGCTATTCAGGACTTATCCATGGAAGGCCGGATGACTGTTTGTAATATGACGATCGAGGCTGGTGCGCGTGCCGGTATGATTGCTGTGGATGACACGACCATTGATTATTTACGTGATCGTCCGTTTGCCCCAACAGGTGAAAACTGGGATAAAGCGGTAAAAGCCTGGCATGAATTACACAGTGATGCAGATGCACATTTTGATAAAGTCGTGACTCTCGATGCCAGCAAAATCAAACCACAAGTCACATGGGGCACGTCCCCCGAAATGGTCGTGCCTGTTGATGCCAGAATTCCCGATCCTGATGCGGAAAATGATGCAGTAAAACGTAATGGCATGTTAAAAGCATTGAAGTACATGGGATTAAATGCCAATCAGCCGATTCAGGACATCCGTCTGGACCGCGTTTTCATTGGTTCTTGTACCAATTCACGTATTGAAGATCTTCGAGAAGCTGCAGCTGCGATTAAGGGTGGGAAAGTTGCCGAGACAGTCAAACAGGCGATGGTAGTTCCCGGTTCAGGTTTAGTCAAACAACAGGCTGAGCAGGAAGGTCTGGACAAAGTTTTTGTTGAGGCCGGATTTGAATGGCGCGACCCAGGTTGTTCCATGTGTCTGGCAATGAATGCTGATCGTCTGGAAGCCGGCGAGCATTGCGCCTCAACTTCTAATCGTAACTTTGAAGGCCGACAAGGTCAGGGCGGTCGTACCCACCTAGTGAGTCCGGCAATGGCTGCAGCAGCGGCTATAGCTGGTCACTTCGTTGATATCACCGCCCATTAATGACAACCAACTATCAAGCTGCTGAGGCCGAACTCAGCACTTTGCGCGATTTCCTGCGTTGGACGACTTCGCGTTTTGAAGAAGCCAGGTTATTTTTTGGTCATGGCAATAACGATGCGTTTAATGAAGCGACTCAACTTGTTCTGCACAGTCTTAAACTTCCAGTAACCGAGTTACCCGAAATATTTCTGGATGCCAGACTCTGTAGTGCTGAAAAACAGATTTTGCTCAATCTGGTCAAACGCAGAGTTGAGGAACGTGTACCAGTCCCCTATCTAACGCGTGAAGCATGGTTTGCAGGGTTGCCATTTTATGTTGATGAACGCGTTCTGATTCCCCGTTCACCCTTTGCTGAGTTAATTGAAAGCCAATTTTTGCCCTGGTTACTGAATGTCGAGGGTGTAGAACGCATTCTGGATATGTGTACCGGCAGTGCCTGTATTGCGATCGCTTTGGCGATGGCATTTGAAGGCGCAGAAGTAGATGCTGTGGATATCAGCGAAGAAGCTTTGGCCGTCGCCCAGATAAATAAAAATAAACATTTGCTCGGAGATGAGCTAACAATTATCCAATCGGATTTGTGGTCTGAATTGGAGCGTTCGCGGCAATATGATTTGATTGTCAGTAATCCACCTTATGTTGGTGATTTTGAAATGGCCAGCCTGCCAGCTGAATATCATCATGAACCGGTTGATGCGTTGCAGGCTGAAGATAACGGGCTTGCTCTGGTTGAACAGATCATTATTGGAGCAGCTAAGTTTCTAACACCACACGGCTTGTTGTTTGTTGAAGTGGGCAATAGCGATCTGGCAGTAGATGAGAGATGGCCGGAAACCCATTTTTTGTGGCTGGAATTAGAACAAGGCGGCCATGGAATCTTTATGCTGACTCACAAACAGTGTGTTGAGTTTGCATCCGTTCATTCCTGAGTTTCGCTAACGGTTTTCTCTGACTCTGCCTGATAAATCCGCACACAGTTCCGCCCTGCCATTTTTGCCTGATACATTGCGCGATCAGCCATTTCAAACAGGCTATTTAAGGTGTCTTGTTTATCATGGCGGAGGATCGCCACACCCACGCTGATAGTAATGCTGATGCTGGCGGGTTTGAATCTGGTTAAACGTTTCTGCATACGCTGCATCAGGGCTGAAGCGGCCTGCTCGTCACATCCTGGCAAGAGCAGGACAAACTCTTCACCGGACCAGCGGGCAATCATATCGACATCACGCACATGGCGTTTTAACCAATTGCCCAGTTCTGCCAATAAATTATCACCCCGCACAAAACCATGCTGCTCATTAATCGCCCGGAAATGATCCAGGTCGATGACGGCCATCGCCAAATCACGCTTGAAACGATAAGCTTCGCTTAAATATTTACCCGCAAACTCCCGTAACGCATGACGATTAAATAACTGTGTCAATTCATCCAGCATTGCCAGACTGCATAATGAATTCTGCTGCGCTCTCAGTTCACGAAAATTCTGGTAACTGGTAATGTGATTAAATACCCGTTGACGCAATTCTTCGCGAACAATCGGTTTGGAGACAAAATCATTGACGCCAAGGTGGAATAACTCGATTTTGCGTGACACATTATCAAAGCCTGAAGTCGCTATGATCGGCACATTGCCATAATCCTCCCGCAATCGGCGGATCTTTCTGACCAGTGTAATGCCACTCATACTGCCTTCCAGCATGATATCGGTGATCACCAGCTCATAGTCTCCGCCACTGAAAGCATCCCATGCTTCCTCTGCAAAGGTATAGGCATCAACATCCAGCCCCATATCAGTCAGTAAATCGATAATAATGGTTTGCAATACCCGGGAATCTTCAATGAACAATACCCGGCCGGATAATTGGCGGGTCTCCCGTTGAGCCAGACGTTGCACATAAATACCCAGTTCGGCTTCATCATGTTTGCTGAAAATATCAGTAGCGCCAGCCAGAAGGGCCTGTTTCAGCGTCCGGGCGTTGTCACTTTCCGTCATGACCAGCACAGCAGCATAATCATAACCATTAATAGCCCGTAATTGACCACAGAATTCACTGCCGGCAATATCAGACAGATCATCACTGCAGCAGACTAATCGATATCGTGTTTGCTGAGCATGCTCCAGCCCCTGATACCCCGTTTCAGCAATATCGACTTCAAATCCGGCTGCCGACAATAGCGCGCGGGCTTTATTTCTAAATTCAGTAGAAGCGTCTACTACTAATGCATTGAGTTTTTGCACTTAGCCAATCCTTTTATCTAATGTGCATTCTGCCTGTTGCTGAACATTAACAGCAAGCTTTCCCTGACAGAATTTGTTGCGTAAAACTTGTACGAAGGTAAAAACCACATGGATGATGCAATTCAACCTCACCGTCATGGCCGACTTGACGGGTAGTCACCCGACTATGTGCAGCCTTGGGACGAATCTGCAGATAACGTCCTAGTCTCGCGGTAACACCACCTTCAGCAATCATGATTTCCATCAACTCTTCCCAATCCTGGTGCAGCACAGTTTCCTGATGCTCTGAAGGTTGCCACAAAATTGCCTGCCCGATATATCGCTCCTCAAGTGGAATAGAATTCTCTGCCTCGAGCGGTAACCATAAAACCTTACTCAGTTTACGACGCAACCAGCATGTCTGCCAATGGGTTTCTGCCACTGCCCGTGGATTCACCGTGCAGACATAAGTGGATTCTTTTGGTTCACCCTTGCTATTTAACGGGATAGTTTTTAATTCAATACCTAAAGCCACGAAGTCCGGTTCAGCCTGATTGCCGGCATCTGCCCCCAGAATACGTTCCAACAGATTGCCCAGCCAGCCTTTATGTCGTCGCAAATCAGCAGGTACAGGCAGATTATACTGTTGCGCCAGCTGGGCAACTGTTTTTCCCGTAATGAGCTCACAACGCCGCAGCAATTCTTCTTCTGACAGTGGCGCTGTAACGGGAAGCATTAATTGGTCAATATCCTCGGGCATGGGTGACATGATAATCTAGTACGTTTAAATCTGCTTGGGGCGATTCCGGTGAAAGCGCTGACTATTAAACATCTGAATAAAACCTATCGCAATGGTCTGGAAGCGCTCAAAGATATCAACCTGACTGTAGAAGAAGGTGATTTTTTTGCACTGCTCGGACCAAATGGCGCTGGCAAGTCTACGACCATCAGTATATTAACCTCGTTGGTGACAAAAACCAGCGGGGCGGTAAAAATCTTTGATGCCGATCTGGACACTCAAACCGAACTCGCTAAAAGTTATATCGGGCTGGTGCCGCAGGAATTTAATTTTAATGGTTTTGAGCAGGTCAAACATATTCTGGTCACACAGGCCGGTTACTATGGTGTGCCTGCCAAACAGGCCGAACCCCGAGCCGATGCCTTGCTTAAACAACTGGGCTTATGGGAAAAACGACATACCGCCTCACGCTCATTATCTGGCGGCATGAAGCGCCGGCTGATGATTGCCAGAGCCCTGGTTCATAATCCCCGACTCCTCATACTGGATGAGCCAACAGCTGGTGTAGATATTGAACTGCGTCGCTCTATGTGGGTATTTTTACGCGAAATCAATCAACGTGGTACCACTATCATCCTGACCACGCATTATCTTGAGGAGGCCGAAAACCTGTGTCGTAATATCGCCATTATCGATAAAGGCCGCATCGTTGAAAATACCGATATGAAATCGTTATTAAACCGTCTGGATAAAGAGACGTTTGTGCTCGATTTACTTGAACCACTGACAGATAACAATTTACTGCAAGGAATTGAATATCATCAGGTGGACCCGACGACCATTGAAGTAGAGCTGCATCGACATGAAGGACTGAATGGTTTGTTCAGTGTATTGACAGAACGGGGCATAAAAGTGGGAAGCATGAAAAATAAGGTAAATCGTCTTGAAGAATTATTCTTAACCCTGGTTGAGCGTCCGGAGTCTGTCGAATGAATCATCGTCGTCAGCACCATTGGATCGCATTTTCAACATTAGTAACACGGGAAATCAGACGTTTTTTGCGGATTTGGGCGCAAACGCTGTTACCGCCAGCGATCACCATGACCTTGTATTTTATTATTTTCGGTAACCTGATTGGCACCCGAATTGGTGAAATGGATGGCTTCAGCTATATGGAATACATCGCCCCCGGGATCATCATGATGGCGATCATTAACAATGCTTATTCCAATGTGGCTTCGTCTTTTTTCAGTGCAAAATTTCAGAACCATATTGAAGAACTGATGGTGTCACCAGTTCCCAATTACATCATTCTCGCAGGCTATGTCGTCGGTGGTGCCGCGCGTGGATTGTGTGTTGGACTGATAGTCACTTTAGTGTCATTATTTTTTACTAAACTCACCATACAACATATTGGCATCACCATCAGCATGGTGTTTCTCAGCGCGATCATGTTTGCATTGGGCGGCTTCATTAACGCACTTTATGCTCGCAGTTTTGATGAAATCTCGATTATTCCAACCTTTATCCTGACCCCCCTCACCTATCTGGGTGGGGTGTTTTATTCGATTTCGCTGCTACCGGAATTCTGGCAGAACGTTTCCATGTTGAATCCGGTGTTGTATATGGTCAACGCGTTCCGTTATGGCTTATTGGGCGTCTCGGATATTCCCGTAGTCGCTGCTTTTGCCATCATCCTGCTGTTTATCGCTGCCCTGACCACTTATGCGTTGTATCTGCTGCATAAAGGTACTGGCTTGAGGAATTGATTTTTATGAACCACAGAGACACAGAGTTTTTATTATTGGTTTATCCGCAGATTACGCAGATTTTCGCAGATGCTTTATGAATGATTTAACAAGTCAGTTTGAAAGAAGTTAGCCCTCATAGTTCTTTCGTGATGCATTACTGCATCAAACTGAAAACCATTTATTTAATCTGCGTCCATCTACGTATTCTGCGGACTATTTTTTGAAAGTCTTCAAACACCACTTACACGCCAGTCATCATAAACCACAAACTATTTATAAAACTCTGTGCCCTCTGTGTCTCTGTGGTTACTTTTAATCTCCGCCTATTAAATTGAGCGCATCCTGAACCACTTCAACCCCGGCCCCGGGTAAATGGGCGTTTTCACTTAAATGCCGTCGCCAGCGACGTGCGCCGGGCAAGCCCTGAAACAAACCCAGCATATGACGGGTTATCGATTTTAAGGGTCTCCCCTCTTTCATGCGCATTTCAATATACGGCAGCATCAATTCAACTATTTCATGCTGACTCGGGATTGATCGATCATCATTAAAAATCCGTTTGTCCGCCTCGGCCAGAAGATAGGGCTGATGATAAAGCGCGCGCCCCATCATGACACCATCCACCTGTTGCAGATGTTTTTCAGCTTCATCCAGCATATGGATTCCCCCATTGATATCCAGATGCAAATCTGCAAATTCCTGCTTGATTTGATACACCTTTTCATATTCAAGTGGCGGAATATCCCGATTTTCTTTAGGACTTAACCCTTTTAGCCAGGCTTTGCGGGCATGCAGAATCAATGCATCCACCTCAGCCTGATAAACTGACTCAACAAATTCTTTTAGGAATTCATAGCTATTACTCTCATCAATACCTAAGCGGGTTTTTACCGTAATGGGGATATCGACGGCCTGTTTCATTGCTGTCACGCATTCAGCAACCAGTCTGGGTTCAGCCATCAGACAGGCACCAAACCGGCCATTTTGCACCCGATCGCTTGGACAGCCCACATTTAGATTTATCTCCTGATAACCCGCTTCGGCACCTAATATGGCACATTTTGCCAGTTCAGCAGGCTCACTACCGCCTAACTGTAACGCCATGGGATATTCCAGCTCATCATGTGCCAGAAAACGTTGATAATCTCCATGCAATAACGCACCTGTTGTCACCATTTCGGTATATAACATAGTGTGTCTGGAAATGAGCCGGCATAGATAACGGAAGTCGCGATCAGTCCAATCCAGCATGGGGGCCAGCGATAACCGGTGAGCGAATTTAATATTGGCTGTCAGAGTCATAATAAAACCTGTTTAATCCGACATTTTCGCAAATCAGCCGCTAAAATGCCCAGTTAATATGCTTTTTAAGTCATGCGATGAGTATCATTAAGATTAACGATCTATCCGTTGAAGTTGTTCGAAGCCCGCGCAGAAAGTCTCTGGCCATTAAAATCCAGGATGGCAACGTGACGGTGCATTTACCCAAACTCATGCCCTTATGGCTGGCCAAGCAGTTTGTAATGCGCAAACAACATTGGATTCAGGATAAATTGCGGCATTACCAGCAACGTCCGCCAGAAAGGCAATTCATCGACGGTGAATTGCAGCCGTTTATGGGCGAACACTATCCTTTACATATCATTCATGAGTCCCAGCGCCAACGATTACATGTTCAGTTTGATCAACACAAATTTCTCATTATGGCTCCAGCCAGTGCTTCATCAATACAAATAAGGCAGGCCTTAGCGAGGTGGTACAGACACCAGGCAGAAGCATTACTGACTGCCCGCGTAAAACAACTTGCTAAGCATACCGGCCTGCAGCCCAATCAGGTTCAGATCAAAAGCTATAAATCCCGCTGGGGCAGCTGTAATATCCGAGGAGATATTCAACTTAACTGGCAACTGGTTCAGGCCACACAGCCCATCAGTGATTACGTCATCATTCACGAGCTGTGTCATCTGCAACAGCACAATCATTCGAAAGCTTTTTGGCAGTTGGTGGAACAATTCGACCCGAATTACCGTCAACATCGTGGTTGGCTGAAAAATCATGGACATCAGCTAGTTATATGAGCATTAGTCCTTAACTTGTAATTTTTCGAATATGAATTAATATATGCCCCATTGAATGAGGAACGCTGCGACAGAGGAAGCTCTGCTAGGCTTATTCAATGTCACATTTTCAAAACGGCGTTCATTATTAACAGGTCACTGATAGTAATGGGCGTTTCATCCGAACTTTACCCATAGTCCGACTATCATTACCTTATTTGAATTTTAATAATGAGGAAGTTGTCTATGAGTAATGCTTATCTTTTTACCTCTGAATCGGTTTCAGAAGGTCATCCAGATAAAGTAGCAGACCAAATTTCCGACGCTGTTTTAGATGCCATCCTGACAAAAGATCCCCACGCCCGTGTTGCCTGTGAAACTCTCATTAAAACAGGTGTTGCCATTGTTGCCGGAGAAATTTCAACCAGCGCCTGGGTGGATTTGGAAGATATCGTCCGTAAAACCATAACGGATATCGGTTATAACAGCTCTGACGTCGGTTTTGATGGTCAAACATGTGGCGTGATGTCTGTTATCGGGAAACAATCCGGTGATATCGCCATGGGCGTTGATCGTGAGACAGAAGAAGATCAGGGTGCAGGTGATCAGGGCTTGATGTTCGGTTATGCCAGTAACGAAACTGAAGTGCTAATGCCCGCCCCTATTACTTACGCTCATCGTTTGGTCAAACGTCAGGCAGAAGTGCGTAAAAGTGGTGAACTCACATGGTTACGGCCTGATGCTAAAAGTCAGGTGACCTTTATTTATGAGGATGGTGTTCCTGTCGGTATCGATGCGGTGGTGTTATCGACTCAGCATAACCCTGAAATCAGCCAGGCCGATCTCAAAGAAGCAGTAATGGAACTGATTATCAAAAAAACGCTTCCCGCTGAATGGCTGACCAAAAACACGCAATATCATATTAATCCGACCGGACAATTTATTATCGGTGGGCCGGTCGGCGATTGCGGCCTGACCGGGCGTAAAATTATTGTCGATACCTACGGTGGTATGGCGCGTCATGGCGGTGGTGCGTTTTCCGGTAAAGATCCTTCCAAAGTGGATCGCAGCGCGGCCTATGCAGGACGCTATGTTGCAAAAAACATTGTTGCAGCAGGCCTTGCTGATCGGTGTGAGATCCAGGTGTCTTACGCGATTGGTGTCGCACAGCCAACATCTATCAGTGTCGATACATTCGGTACCGGCAAAATTGCTGAAGATAAACTTGTCGAATTAGTTCGCGAGCATTTTGATCTGCGCCCGGTTGGCCTTATCAAAATGTTGGATTTAGTCCGTCCTATTTATCAGCAAACTGCCGCATACGGTCATTTTGGACGTGAAGAAGCTGACTTCAGCTGGGAACGAACCGATCTTGCTCCCGTCTTACGTGAAGCAGCAAAAATCAACTAACACAGGAATTTATCATGCAATCAGCAGTAGAAAACTTGACACCGGATTACAAAGTTGCCGATATCAGTCTGGCAAAATGGGGCCATCAGGAAATTAAAATTGCCGAAAGCGAAATGCCCGGTCTGATGGCGTTACGCGAAGAATATGCCGGTCAAGCCCCTTTAAAAGGCGCCCGTATTGCCGGTTGTCTGCATATGACCATCCAAACAGCCGTTTTGATCGAAACCCTGGTCGAATTAGGTGCTGAAGTACGCTGGTCTTCATGCAATATCTTTTCAACTCAGGATCACGCTGCAGCGGCGATTGCCGATCAGGGTATTCCGGTTTTTGCCTGGAAAGGTGAAACCGAAGAAGAAGCTATCTGGTGTATTCGTCAGACTATCATTGGTACCGACGGCTGGCGCCCGAATATGATTCTGGATGATGGTGGCGACTTAACGACGATGATGCATCAGGATTACCCTGAATTACTGGCAGACATTAAAGGCCTGTCAGAAGAAACCACTACCGGCGTCCACCGTTTATATGAAATGATGAAAGCGGGTGCATTGAAAGTCCCGGCGATTAACGTCAACGATTCGGTCACTAAGTCAAAATTCGACAACCTGTACGGCTGCCGTGAATCATTGCTTGATGGCATCAAGCGTGCAACTGATGTCATGGTTGCCGGTAAAATCTGTGTGGTTTTAGGTTACGGCGATGTCGGTAAAGGTTGTGCTCAAGCTTTCCGTGGCATGGGGGCGACCGTTATGGTCACTGAAATTGATCCTATTTGCGCCTTACAGGCAGCAATGGAAGGTTACCGTATTGTCACCATGGACGAAGTCGCTGATAAAGCCGATATCTTTGTTACAGCTACCGGTAATATCAATGTCATTAATCATGATCACATGGCAGCGATGCGTAACGAAGCTATCGTTTGTAACATCGGTCACTTTGATAACGAAATTGATGTTGCTTCACTGCGTAACTACGAGTGGGAAAACATTAAGCCTCAGGTTGACCACGTTATTTTCCCTGATGGTAAGCGTATTATCCTGCTGGCTGAAGGTCGCCTGGTTAATCTGGGCTGTGCAACCGGTCATCCAAGTTTTGTCATGTCAGCCTCTTTCACCAATCAAGTAATGGCACAAATCGAGTTATGGCATAACAGTGCTAATTACGAAAATAAGGTTTATGTATTACCTAAACGTCTCGACGAGAAAGTCGCGCGGCTGCATTTAGGCCGAATCGGTGCTAATCTGACCGAGTTAAATGCTGAACAGGCTAAATATTTAGGTCTTGAACAGCAGGGCCCCTATAAACCGGAACACTATCGTTACTAAGTTAAGCAGGGCTAACGTAAAAGTTAGCCCTTTTTCTTTTACCTGAAGTAAGCATCATGTCCAAAAAAACTGTTATCAGCTGTGAGTTCTTCCCTCCAAAAACGGAAAAAGGCGCACAAAATCTTTTAGTCGTGCAAGAGCGACTCGCAGTATTAAAACCTGAATTTTATTCTGTGACGTTTGGTGCAGGTGGGTCGACTCAGGACAATACGCTCGAAGCCGTTATCGCTGTCCAACAGCGGGCAGCTGAAACCGGAATCGATGCGGCTCCACATTTATCCTGTGTAGGATCTTCTCAGGAACGCATTCGCACTATTTTACAAACCTATATTGATAACGATATTTCCCGTGTGGTGGCATTAAGAGGTGATTTACCCTCTGGTATGCGGGATCCGGGTGATTTCCGCTATGCCAATGAACTGGTGGAATTTATCCGTAAAGAAACCGGCGATCATTTCACTATCGAAGTTGCTGCTTACCCCGAAGTGCATCCGCAAGCTCAGGATGCCGGCGTGGACCTGGAAAATTTCAAACGTAAAGTCGATGCCGGTGCCGACAGTGCCATCACCCAGTATTTTTTCAATATTGATTCCTATTTGTACTTTGTCGAACGTTGCCAGAAAAAAGGCATTGATATCCCGATAATTCCCGGCATTATGCCGATTAATAATTATTCCCAGCTGGCCCGTTTTTCTTCCGCCTGTGGGGCGGAAATTCCACGTTGGCTGAAAAAACGTCTTGAAGAGTTTTATGATGACACCGAGTCAATGCAGGCATTTACTACGGATTACCTGACGGATTTTACTGAGAAACTGCTCGGGCTTGATGTACCAGGATTGCATTTCTATTCCATGAATAAAAGCCAACCTGTACTAACCGTATGCGAACGTCTGGGTTTAGTTCGCTGATTATCAGGTTGAATTAACCGTGGAATTTTTCGGCGCATCGTTCACCGCTGCTATTAAACTCCTGGTCTCTTTTGATGCGACTGTATGGGAAATCATCCAGACCTCTGTCAGCATTTCTGTCGCTGCGGCATCTATCGCCGCTTTAATGGCAATTCCTGCCGGGGTGTTTACTGCGTTGACGGATTTTCCGGGCAAATCAGCTCTGCAACATCTCCTTAATACTTTGATGGCCATGCCCACTGTCGTCATAGGATTACTCCTCTACGGACTGTTCAGCCGGATGGGGCCTTTAGGTGAGTTAGGATTACTGTATACACAATCAGCAATGATCATCGCCCAGAGCATCCTGATTTTTCCCATCATGATGAACCTGACACTGGTTACCGTAAACACATCGGATCCACGATTACTTTTGACCTTGAAAAGCCTTGGTGCCAATAAATGGCAACAATGCTTTCAGGTATTAAAAGCCGTTCGGCTGGCTGTACTGGTAGCCATTTTGACGGGCTTTGGCCGAGCGATTGGTGAAGTAGGTGCAGCGATGATGCTCGGCGGGAATATTGAAGGGTATACCCGCACGATGACCACGGCTATTGCGCTGGAAACCAGCAAGGGCGAATTTGAACTGGCTCTGGCACTGGGCATTGTGTTGTTGTTGATCGCTTTTATCTTGAATTTTGCCCTGTCCTGGATAAATCGGCGATTAACATGACTTACGCTTATCAACTCGACAACGTCAAAGTTCTTTATGACAATCAGCTGGTGCTGGATATTGAACAACTCAACATTACAGCCAACCAATGCCTGGCCGTATTGGGTGAAAATGGGGCTGGAAAATCCACGCTATTTCATTTATTGGCCCTACTCAAGCGACCCGACTCCGGTGATATCCGCTTATTCGGTGAAAACATCGCTACGCCAAAACCGCAACATCGTCAGCAAACAGGCCTGGTTGATCAACATCCTTATATGTTGCCTGGCACTGTGGCAGATAATATTCTTCTGGCGTTAAAGCTCCAAAAAGTCGATAAGTCATTTCACCAGTCCCGGCTACAACACGTATTGGAAACCGTCAATTTAACCCGGCTGGCCAATCAACCCGCCAGCACATTATCCGGTGGCGAACAACGCCGTGTTGCTATCGCCAGAGTGTTAGCCTTTGAACCGGAGATATTGTTGCTGGATGAGCCGTTTGCCAATCTGGACAGCCTCCATCAACGTCAGTTGGAGGATGTAATCAATGAGATAAGCGCCAGTGGTAAACGCACCGTACTGTTTTCAACGCATGATCGGGTGCAGGCCTCGGCCATAACACCTCACACTATTCAACTGCTTAAAGGAAAACCCATTTCAGCTCCTTTGCTGAATCTTTTTCATGGCTATTATGATGGCGAAATATTTCATACCAATGCGCTAAAAATCTTTGCCGCAGAGGGTTCTGCCTCCGCAAGACATATTGCAATTGATCCCCTGGCAATAACCATCAGCACGCACCCGCATTCTGATACCAGTGCCCGAAATCAATTGCCAGGCAGACTTATCGCCATCAGTGAATCGGGCAAAGCAATTCGCCTGACCATTGATTGTGGAGAGAAATTTGAAGTCATTATCAGTCATCAGGCTTTGTCCGCTTTACAACTCACATTGGGTAATTCTGTGTGGTTAAGTTTTAAAGCCACGGCGGTTACCTTATTGTGATTTTTTATTTTAGAGAGACGTATAGGCAACGGCGCGACGATTGCGGTAACATAAACTCATGGTCACAACATTAAAACTAAAAATTAAGTGAAACCCTCATTACAGCTACGTATTGGTCAAAGCCTGTCGATGACGCCTCAGTTGCAGCAAGCGATCCGTTTGTTGCAACTATCTTCCCTGGAATTGCAGACTGAAATTCAGGAAGCACTCGAAACCAATCCCCTGTTGGAAGTCGAGGAGGATTACGATTATGACGAGCCCGGTATCGCTCGTCGTGACGAAGATAATGGCAGTCGCGAAATCAGCGAACTGGAAAACACCGATATTCCAGAAGATCTGCCCGTTGATAGCAAATGGGAAGATACCTACGATAATTCTCCGAGCATCAGCAGCTCAGGACCTTCCGGTGACAGCGATTTTGAACGTGATAATCAGGATGAAAGCAGCGATAGTCTGCAACAGCACTTACTCTGGCAGATGCGCCTCACACCATTTACCGAAACCGAACAGGCGATTGCCACCACTATCATTGACTCGATTGAAGATGATGGTTATCTGAAAACCACTCTGGAAGAAATTCAGCAAAGTCTGGGCGAAGAATTTGCTGAAGTAGAACTTGATGAAATTGAAACGGTATTACATCGGATTCACCACTTTGACCCGGTCGGTGTCGGCGCCCGCGATCTGCGCGAATGTCTGCTGATACAACTGCGTTTATATGAATCCTCCGTTGCCCTGAAACATATCGAATTATTGACCGAACTGATCGACAAACATCTGGATACGCTGGCTAAGCGCGATTACGCGCAGATAAAACGTACGCTGAAAGTCAGTGATGATGAATTAACCGATCTGGTGCGCTCGATTCAATTGCTCAACCCGCGTCCCGGCAGTAGTATCCAAACTGACAAAACTGAATATATCGTACCGGATGTCTATGCGATAAAAGTTCACGGCAAATGGCAGTTGTCACTTAACCCGGACAATGCTCCTAAACTGCAGATTGCCGAACATTACGCATCCTTAATAAATCGTGCCGATAGCAGTGAAGAAAACACCTACCTGAAAAATAATCTGCAGGAAGCACGCTGGTTTCTGAAAAGTTTACAAAGCCGTAATGAGACATTGCTGAAAGTCACGCAAGCCATTGTTGAACGGCAGCGTGATTTTCTTGACCATGGTGAAGAAGCCATGAAACCCTTGGTGTTAGCCGATATTGCCGAGACAGTGGAAATGCATGAATCCACTATATCCCGAGTCACCACACGCAAATATCTGCACACACCGCGCGGTATATTTGAATTGAAATTCTTTTTCTCCAGCCATGTCGGAACTGAAAGTGGCGGAGAATGTTCAGCAACAGCCATTCGTGCGATCATCAAAAAACTGGTCGCCGCAGAAAATCCAAGAAAACCTCTCAGTGACAGCAAAATTGCTGATATTCTGGGAGAACAGGGCATTAATGTCGCTCGCCGTACTATTGCAAAGTACCGTGAAACATTGGCGATAGCGCCCTCAAATGAGCGTAAGCGACTGGTGTAGAACCAGTTTTAGTCCACCAACAGGAGTGATGCATTATGCAATTAAATCTAAGCGGACAACATATCGATATCACTGACAGCCTCCGGGATCACGTCAATAAAAAATTCGAGAAACTCACTCGTCATTTTGATCACATGACCAACGTACATGTGGTGCTATCTGTTGAAAAACTTCGGCAGAAAGCTGAAGCAACCGTGCATGCCAGTGGAGCAGACTTATTTGCTTCTGACGAGCAGGAAAATATGTATACCGCTATTGAAAATCTGGTTGCCAAACTGGATCGACAGATCATTAAACACAAAGATAAAATCACTAACCACCATCAAGCTGATGGTGCAATTCAAAAACATAACGCTAGTTAAGGAGCGGTATTTTTCATGCTTATTGCTGCACTGCTCGTAAATGCGGACAACATCAGTTTCCACGATGAAGCTACCAGTAAAAAACGGGTGATCGAAAATCTCAGTCGGATGCTGGGAGCCAACACCAGTGCAGCGACTGCTGAAAAAATCTTTCAAGTTCTGCTTGAACGGGAACGTCTGGGCAGTACCGGATTAGGCAAGGGCGTGGCTATCCCCCACGCCCGTGTCCCGGATCTGACGCATACTGTGGCCGCCATGCTGACGCTGGAAACGCCCGTTGAGTTTGAAGCGGCTGATGGTAAACCGATTGATATTGCCTTTGGTTTATTGGTCCCTGAGGATGATACTGAACATCATTTACAGCATCTGTCCCGTCTTGTCACACTGTTCCGTGATGAAGAAGTTTGTAGCCGTATTCGGCAGGCCCCCAATGCGGAAGCCATTTTTGAATTATTACTTTCCATCGACGAAGACTGATTCACAATGTCTCTGCCAGCAGCCATAAATAGTCAACATGGCGTAATGCTTCATTATCAGGGAAAAGGAATTCTGCTAACGGGTGAGGCAGGTATTGGCAAAAGCAGTCTTGCGCTTGAATTGATTCATCATGGGGCGATTTTGATTGCCGATGATGTAGTGGATTTTTCACTGGAAGCTGATCAGCTAATCGGCCATTGCCCCAAAATGCTTTCCGGTCTATTGCATAGCCGTGAATTAGGCTTGATCGATATTCGCAAAGTATATGGTGAAGAGAGCTGGCGGAGCAGCTGCATTGCAGATTTTTGTATTGAGCTGAAATCAGTGCATCAACCTCCAGTCAGCGTCACCACACCAATTCACAGTAAATTTATTCTTGGTAAACCATTAGCAGTATTGACCTTATCTGTCCAGAATCCGGCATCATTAAAAACCCGAATTGACAGCTGGCTGGCAATGCAGAGTTCCCACCAACACAGCCATGCCAAAATGCAGCTCTGGCAACTGGCTAAAATGGCATTTTAAACACAGATATTTGCCTAAAAGGCTCATATCCATTACATTCATTGGCGGTAAACTGCCCTTCCAGTCTGACTTTTACTGGTGACCAAGAGAACCAAGATGACCGTAGGTATTTTGATCGTATCGCACAACCATATCGGCACCGAGTTGATAAACACGGCAAGACAAATGTTGTCCTGCTGTCCCTTGCCTACCAAAGTCATTTCTATCGAAGTAAAAGATAATCCCGACGCGATTCGGAAACAGCTTGATGGTGAATTGATTGGACTGGATCAGGGTAATGGTATTTTGATTTTGACAGATATGTTTGGCTCAACTCCTAGTAATATTGCCTGTGCGGTCTCTGATCGTGAAGATATTCGAATTGTTTCAGGGCTTAATCTTCCCATGCTAATCCGCGTTTTGAATTATCCAACCTTAAGCCTTGATGAACTGGAACACAAAGCAGTAAGTGGTGGCCAGGAAGGCATAGTTCGGTGTCATCATTCAGGATACCGTCCATGAAACAGGAACAGACTTTTACCATTATCAACCGACTGGGTTTACATGCCCGGGCTGCCGCCAAATTTGTCACCACAGCTTCTGAGTTCAATGCGGATATCCATGTTTCAAGGGATGACCGTCAGGTAAATGGCAAAAGTATTATGGGAGTGATGATGTTAGCAGCGGCCAAAGGCACTGAAATCCAGGTTACAGCAGAAGGCGATGATGCTGAACCTGCTTTACAGGCTATCGGTGAGCTGATTGCCAATTACTTTGGGGAAGGCCAATGACGCTTGAACTCCAGGGCATTGGTGTTTCCCGAGGCATCGCGATCGGCCGCGCACATATTCTGTTTCACAATCAGCCGGATGTACGTGAATACCTGATCCCTGCCTTTTCGATTGAACAGGAAGTTGAACGTCTGCTCGACGCCATTGAACAGGCCAAGCAGCAGCTCAAGTCGATACGTAATCATATTCCCGCCAACGCGCCTGCAGACGTAACCTCATTCATTGATACACATATTTTGATGCTCAATGACTCATCTCTGACCAAAGTCCCAGTCGAGATGATCCGCCAGCGTCGCTGTAATGCTGAATGGGCACTGCAACTTCAACGTGACGCACTGATCAACGTCTTCAATGAAATGGATGATCCCTATCTGCGAACCCGTCGTGATGATGTTGATCATGTGGTCAATCGTATCCATCGGATTCTGGCCGATCAGGAAGTTGCTGATCACGAAATTGCTGATGGACGGCTGAAAGGTCATATCATCATTGCTGAAGATTTGACGCCTGCAGATACCGTTTTAATGCAACATCAGGGTATTGCTGCCTTCGTCACTGAGCATGGTGGTGCGACTTCGCATACCACAATCCTGGCACGCAGCCTGGGTATTCCGGCCATTGTCGGTGTGGAATCTGTTCGTCGCTATGTGCAGGACAATGAGCCACTGATCGTCGATGGTGAAGCTGGCATCATGATTGCCGGTGCCGATGAAGGCACACTTAGAGAATATCAACAGCGGCGCATTGCTTTTGATGAACATATTTCATCACTCAGTCGCTATAAGTCACAACCGACCCGTACCCGCGATGGTAAAACCATTACGCTACTCGCAAATGCGGAATTGCCCGAAGACATTACGACTATCAGTAATGCCGGGGCACAGGGCATTGGACTTTATCGAACCGAATTTCTCTACATGAACCGTCTGGCACCACCCGAAGAGGAAGAACAGCTGGCGGCATATCGTGATGTGGTGGAAGGCATGAATAATCAGCCGGTCACCATTCGAACCTTCGACTTAGGCGCTGATAAAACCGTTGATGGTGGCCGTCATCTCACTCAAACAGTAGTCACAAATCCAGCGCTTGGTTTACGCGCCATTCGTTTGTGTCTGACTCAGCCGGCTATGTTTCGTACCCAGTTAAGAGCTATTTTACGGGCATCAGCCTATGGCAAAATCAAAATCATGTTCCCGATGATTTCCACAATGCATGAACTGTTGCAGGCACGTAACTTACTTGAGCAATGCAAACTGGAACTGGACAGAGAAGGACTGGAATATGATCATCGGGTTGAAATTGGTGCCATGATCGAAATCCCTGCCAGTGCAGTTTGTGCGGAAATGTTTGCTCGCCATGTCGATTTCCTGTCAATCGGCACCAATGATTTGATTCAATATACTTTGGCAATCGATCGTATTGATGACACAGTCAACTATCTTTATGACCCATTGCACCCTGCCGTTTTACGGTTGATTCATATGACACTGGAAGCTGGCAGAAAATTTAATGTACCAGTATCAATGTGCGGTGAAATGGCTGGTGATCCTCGTTATACACGTCTATTGCTGGCAATGGGGCTGGAGCATTTCAGTATGCATCCCAATGCTTTGTTAGAAATAAAGCAAATCATTAACGAAACTGATTTGAGTTTATTGCCGAGTAATACCCTTAGCATCATGGAAGTTTCTGATGCACTTGAGGCGGATATGTTGCTTGAACAAATCAACGCGCCGATTCATCACTAAAGTCTGTTTATCTCAAATAACCAAATCTGTTGTAAGAGATAAACAGGCCTGACAATTTAACGCTATCCAGCACAAGGCAAGCAGGCTAAAATAGCTTGCAAAACCTCCCCGTACAAGAACCGACGCCACCTGGAACCGGATATGTCTGAGCTGGACCAACATCGCAGTCTCAATCACTCGCTGAATGCATTTTCCGAGGCGCTAAAAAGTGGACGATTCGTCAGAATGCGCCGCTTATTAGCCAGCCTGCATCCCGCTGAAACAGCACATTTACTGGAATCTTTGCCGCCAGCCGAACGTCTGGTTTGCTGGCCGATCATTAACCCCGAATTACGCGGTGAAGTACTTTCCTATATTGGTGAAGATGTTCGTACAGGTCTGATGACCAACATGGACACGGCTGATCTATTAAGTGCGACTGAAGATCTGGATACCGATGATGTCGTTGATATCTTGCAGGATCTGCCCGGCCATGTGATGCAGGAAGTGTTGCGGGCCATGAACTCGCAGCGCCGACGTCGGGTTGAAGCCATTCTGGCTTATGAGGAGGATACTGCCGGTGGTCTGATGAACACCGATGTGGTCACGGTGCGTTCTGACATTACCCTGGAAGTGGTATTACGTTATTTGCGTATGTACGGCGAATTACCTGAAAACACGGATAGCTTGTACGTTGTTGATCATCAGGATAAATATCTCGGTACTTTACGTTTGTCGCAGGTTGTCAGTCGCAGTCGTTCGCTCACTGTACGCGAAGCGATGTCGCATCAGGTTGAGCCAATTCCGGCCAATATGTCTGACCACGATGTGGCACACCGTTTTGAAAAACACGATCTGATTTCTGCCCCCGTAGTAGATAAAGACAACCATCTGCTGGGCCGTATCACAATCGATGACGTGGTAGACGTTATCCGCGATGAAGCCGAACACTCTTTATTGAGCATGGCCGGTTTGAGTGAGGATGAAGACACATTTGCGCCGGTCAAAAAAAGTATCCATCGCCGCTCGGTATGGCTCGGCATCAACCTGCTCACCGCTTTTCTCGCCGCATGGGTCATTGGTCTGTTTGATACTACCATTGAAAAACTGGTGGCATTGGCAGTATTAATGCCGATTGTTGCCAGCATGGGCGGCATTGCCGGTAGCCAGACATTGACATTGGTGATTCGCTCCATGGCTTTAGGGCAACTGAATGATAAAAACCAGCGATGGTTGTTACGTAAGGAATTTCTGGTCGGCATGGCTAATGGTGTGATTTGGGCAATAGCAATCGCTTTTGTTACTTATCTGTGGTTTGGTAATTTTTTACTGGGAATCATGATTGGCGCGGCCATAATTGTTAATATGACTTGTGCTGCACTTGCAGGCGTCATAATTCCATTGGGATTGAAACGTATTGGTATTGATCCCGCATTGTCCGGCAGTGTGTTACTGACCACTGTGACAGATGTCGTCGGATTTATGGCTTTCCTTGGATTTGCTACTTTATTTATTGTTTAACTCGGATATTTGATTATGTCAGGCAACAGTTTCGGAAAACTATTTACCGTCACCACCTTTGGTGAAAGTCACGGTACAGCGATAGGTTGTATTGTGGATGGCTGCCCACCGGGACTTGAATTGTCTGAAGCCGATCTGCAGGGAGATCTGGATCGTCGTCGTCCCGGTAAAAGCCGTCATGAAACACAACGTCGCGAACCCGATCAGGTCAAAATTCTTTCAGGCATTTTTGAAGGCAAAACCACCGGGACTCCCATTGGTTTGTTGATTGAAAATGTGGATCAACGTTCAAAAGATTACGGCAATATTGCAGAGCAATTTCGCCCGGCTCATGCCGATTATGCCTATCAGCATAAATATGGTTTCCGTGATTACCGGGGTGGTGGTCGCTCCTCAGCTCGTGAAACTGCAATGCGAGTCGCCGCGGGCGGTATTGCCAAAAAATTTCTCAAACAACGATATGGTATCGAAATTCAGGGTTACCTGAGTCAGCTCGGACCGATTAAAGCTGAAACACTGGATTGGTCGCATATCGAAAACAGTTTGTTTTTCAATCCGGATCCGAAGATTGAAAGTCAGTTGGAAGACTATATGGATGCCCTACGCAAGGAAGGCAATTCAATTGGTGCTCGTATCAATGTCATTGCCCGCCATGTCCCCCCCGGTCTGGGTGAACCTATTTTTGATCGACTGGATGCTGATATTGCTCATGCGATGATGAGTATTAATGCCGTTAAAGGTGTTGAGATCGGTGCAGGTTTTGAGTCGGTTACTCAAAAAGGCACCGAACATCGTGATGAAATAACCCCTGAAGGCTTTCTGAGCAACCATGCTGGCGGTACGCTCGGTGGAATTTCCAGCGGCCAGGATTTACTGGTCAGCATGGCACTCAAACCTACATCCAGCTTGCGCATACCGGGTCGCAGTATCAACACACGTGGTGAGCCTATTGAAGTGGTTACACATGGCCGTCATGATCCCTGTGTGGGCATTCGGGCTACACCAATCGCTGAAGCCATGCTGGCATTGGTGTTAATGGATCATGTATTACGTCAACGGGCACAGAACATGGATGTCACGACTGATACACCAATTATTCCGGCGCAAGCCTGATCTGATCGCTGGTGCCTTTTTCTGGTCTACCCTACTGGCGACTGTCAGGATTTTATCTTTTTTATTTTGCTACTCTGGGTATTCTGGTTCCCTACTGGGGCCTCTACCTGCAGTGGGAAGGCTTCAGTGCCAGGCAGATTGGTGAATTAACCGCCATTCTGCTGGCCACCCGCATTATTGCACCAAATGTCTGGGGCTGGATTGCTGATCATCGTGGTCAGCGAATGCGTATTGTACGACTGGCAAGTTTTCTCAGTATTTTGGCTTTCTCTGCCATTTTTATCTCGCAAAGTTATTACTGGATAGCCGCTGTACTGATGCTATTCAGTTTTTTCTGGAATGCGTCACTTCCCCAATTTGAAGTCACTACCCTGCAGCATCTGGGCGAGTATAGCCATCATTACAGCAAGATCCGTGTGTGGGGATCTATCGGCTTTATCTGTGTAGTGGTGTTGCTCGGTTGGCTGTTAGATCGTTACGATGCCGGCATCGTCCCCTATGCCTTGCTGGTATCAATCAGTGGTATCTGGTTAATCAGCCTGACCGTTCCTGA
The DNA here is from genome assembly GCF_002341635.1 of Methylophaga sp. UBA2496. NCBI lineage: Bacteria > Pseudomonadati > Pseudomonadota > Gammaproteobacteria > Thiotrichales > Piscirickettsiaceae > Methylophaga > Methylophaga sp. UBA2496. Next base: position 766,828 of record NZ_DDOK01000004.1, read on the forward strand.
ATCAGCAAGTCGTCATCTCAGTCTCAATCACATCCCTATAAAGCAATTACTTAAACAACCTGCAGTGCGGGCATTTTTAGCCATCTGTTTTTTAATGCTGGTCAGCCATGGACCCTACTATACGTTTTACAGTATTTATCTTGAACAGCATGGATACAGCCGCACCCTGATCGGACAGTTATGGGCGTTGGGTGTGGTAGCAGAGTTAATGGTATTTCTGGTGATGCACCGCTGGTTACCACGCTTTGGCATACGTAAAGTGCTACTGGCCAGCCTGCTGCTGGCAGCGCTTCGTTGGCTGTTGATTGCGCTATATGCCGATCAGATTTTTATATTGATTGCCGCACAATCTTTACATGCGGCCAGTTACGGTGCCTATCATGCCGCTTCAATAGCATGGGTACACCAACATTTCACCGGCCGCAATCAAGGACGAGGACAGGCGCTTTACAGCAGTATGAGTTTTGGTGCCGGAGGTGCGGTGGGAAGCTTATTAAGCGGTTATTTATGGATTACCCCCGGACCGGAAATGACTTTCATTCTGGCGGCACTAACGGCTTGCACTGCATTTCTGATTGGTTTTGTATGGCTTAAAACAGCTAAATCCACTGCTGGAAAATAACCATTCAAATAACGTGGTAAGCTTCCCATAAGTACTGCAAAGCCGCTATACTCCTGCGTTGATAATTTCAAAAGCCAACAGTGCTCATGCACTGCTTCTGACTAGGTGGGATATGCATTTCTCAATTAAGAAAGGGCTGACATTGCCCCTTGCTGGTGCCCCGGAACAAACAATTAGCCAGGCTAATCCGGTCGCATCGGTTGCTGTGTTGGGTCACGAATACGTCGGGATGAAACCGACTATGCTGGTTGAAGAAGGGCAGCGGGTTAAATTAGGTGAAGCCTTGTTCACCGACAAGAAAATTCCCGGTGTGACTTATACAGCTCCAGGCTCAGGCGTGATTAAATCCATTAACCGTGGCGCTAAACGCGCATTACAATCTGTGGTAATTGAGCTAGAAGGTGATGATGAAATCACTTTTAAACATTACTCCCCGAAAGAACTGACGTCGCTCAGCCGTGAGCAAGTCCAGGAAAATCTGGTGGCGTCGGGTTTATGGACAGCATTACGGACACGGCCGTACAGTAAAAGTCCGGAACTGGATAGCGAACCTAAAGCAATATTTATTACTGCCATTGATAGCAATCCACTGGCCGCTGACCCCAATCTCATAATTAATGAGTACGCTGACGATTTTCGTAATGGTTTGACAGTACTCAGTCATTTGACTAGCGGTAAATTGTATCTATGCCAGTCACCACAGGCTGCATTACCGACTCCTGATCTCAAAAATCTTGAAACCCCGACTTTCTCGGGCCCTCACCCCTCTGGTCTTGTTGGAACTCATATCCACTGTATCGAGCCGGTTAGTGTCAAAAAAACCGTATGGCATATCGGTTATCAGGATGTCATTGCTGTAGGAAAACTATTCACCACCGGTCACCTCTGGGTAGAACGAATTATCTCGCTGGCAGGCCCCATGGTAAATAAACCTCGGTTAATTCGCACACGACTGGGCGCCAATACTGAAGATTTAGTCCGTGGCGAAGTTCAGAATGTTCGTTCCCGTGTCATTTCCGGATCAGTTTTCAATGGTCATACAGCCAATAACTGGGCCGCTTTCCTGGGTCGATTTCATTCTCAGATATCTGTGCTTGAAGAAGGCACCCACCGTGAAGTATTAGGCTGGATTCGTCCAGGCGGCGCCAATAAATATTCCGCATTGAATGTGTTCTTCAGCAAAATTTTCGGCAAAAAAGATTTACCGTTGACTACCTCACAAAATGGTAGTCCGCGAGCCATGGTGCCTGTTGGTGTATTTGAAACGGTTATGCCACTGGATATTTTACCCACGCAACTGCTGAGAGCTTTACTGGTCAGAGATACTGATTCTGCTCAGGCTCTGGGGTGTCTTGAGTTGGATGAAGAAGATCTGGCCTTATGTTCATACGTCTGCTCTGGCAAATATGACTATGGCCCAGCGCTGAGAGCCAATCTTACACAAATAGAAAAAGAAGGATAACCATGGCGCGTTTAAGACGATTCCTAGACCGGATAGAGCCATCATTCCAAAAAGGCGGACCATACGAAAAGTATTTTGCTGTCTATGAGATGATCGACACATTCATCTATAGCCCGGGCGATGTAACTCGTGGCTCCCCGCATGTTCGAGATGGTATCGACCTTAAGCGGGTAATGAGTTATGTCGTGCTCGCGACCCTGCCCGTATTAATGCTGATGTTATGGAATACCGGCTATCAGGCAAACAGCGCGATGGCCCAATTGGGTATGTCGACACTGGAAGGCTGGCGTGGCTGGATTCTGACCAGTTTTGGTATCGGTTACGATCCTAATAGCATGTTCTCTAATATGTTCCATGGGCTACTATATTTTTTGCCGATATATCTGACAACATTGATTGCCGGAGGTACCTTTGAAGTCATTTTTGCTGCTGTGCGAAATCATGAAGTCAATGAAGGCTTTCTGGTTACCTCCATGCTTTACAGTCTCACCTTACCGCCATCTACGCCTCTGTGGCAGGTTGCTCTTGGTATTATCTTTGGTGTGGTGATTGGTAAAGAAGTGTTTGGTGGTACCGGCAAAAACTTCCTGAATCCTGCATTAACCGGCCGTGCATTTTTGTACTTTGCCTATCCGGCACAAATGTCCGGAGATGCTATCTGGACAGCAATTGATGGTTATACCGGCGCCACTCCTCTTGCCCTGGCTGCCCTGGGTGGTTTGGAAGCTGTGACTGAAGCGGGTTATACCTGGACACAAACCTTTATTGGTCATATGCCTGGTTCGCTGGGTGAAACATCTACTCTGGCTATTTTACTTGGAGCGGCTTTCCTGCTGTATACCCGGATTGCCTCTTTTAGAATTATTTTCGGTGTGTTTATCGGCATGGTTGCCACGACCTGGCTGTTTAATATGATTGGCAGTGAGACCAATCCAATGTTTGGTTTGCCCTGGTACTGGCATTTATCACTGGGTGGTTTTGCCTTTGGTATGGTTTTCATGGCCACGGATCCGGTTTCTGCAGCCATGACCAACAAAGGCCGCTGGATCTACGGCATTCTGATTGGTTTTATGACTGTGCTGATACGGGTCATCAATCCTGCCTTCCCCGAAGGTATTATGTTAGCCATATTGTTTGCCAATATATTTGCCCCTCTTATCGACTATTTTGTCGTTCAGTCCAACATTAAACGAAGACTACAGCGAAGCTAACCATGGCAGAAATTACTCGGAAAAAAGGTTTTTTTGGACAGCTGATGCAGCGGCCCAATGATGACCCGACAAAAACCATATTTATTGCAATCATGCTGTGTTTGGTCTGTTCGGTCATGGTGTCGACGGCAGCCGTAGCACTCAAATCCAAGCAGGTTGTAAATAAAAAGAATGATATTCGGCAGAACATACTGGCCGTTACCGGACAGTATGAACCCGGCATGGACATGGAAGTTGCCTTTGAACAATTTGAAGTCCGATTAGTTGACCTGGCATCCGGGGAGTTTGCGGAAAACGATATTGATCCGACGACGTATGATCAGCGCAAAGCCTCCGGGTCGCCAGATTTAGGAGTACGCCTCGGTAATCGTGAGGATATTGCCGGAATCGGCAGCAGAGCCAAATACGCACCTGTTTATATTCTGCGTCAAGGTGATGAAATCGAACAACTGGTCATTCCGGTTCATGGTTACGGCTTATGGTCGACTATGTACGGTTTTCTCTCCCTGGAGAGTGACTTTAATACCATTCGTGGTTTGCGTTTTTACGAGCATGCAGAAACGCCAGGCCTGGGCGGCGAAATAGAAAACCCGCGCTGGTTAGCCAAATGGGAAGGTAAAAAAATATTTGATGAAAATGGCAATGTGGAATTCAGAGTTGTTCGGGGTTATGTCGACAACAATACACCACAAGCTGAGTATAAAGTCGATGGATTATCCGGTGCTACTCTGACCAGCCAAGGTGTATCCAATATGATGGTCTTCTGGTTAGGTGAAAATGGATTTGGTCCTTTTTTGCAAAACATGCGTTCAGACGTGGGGAATAACTGATGGCAAGCCAAGCAAAAACCAATGTTATCGACCCGTTAATCGATAACAACCCTATTACATTACAAGTATTGGGAATCTGCTCCGCATTAGCGGTGACAACCAATATGACTGCGGCGCTGATCATGTGTATCGCCTTGACGACGGTTGCTGCATTTTCAGGCGCGATTATCAGTATGATTCGTCATCATATCCCGTCAAGTATTCGCATCATCGTTCAGATGACGGTCATTGCTTCACTGGTCATTATCGTTGATCAGATTCTCAAAGCTTACGCTTACGAGGCAAGCAAACAATTATCTGTGTTTGTCGGTTTGATCATCACCAACTGTATTGTTTTAGGCAGAGCAGAAGCCTATGCCATGAAAAACTCGCCGGGAATGAGCTTTCTTGATGGTTTAGGTAATGGTCTGGGTTACAGTTTAGTGTTGCTGGTTGTCGCCTTCTTCCGTGAATTACTGGGCGCTGGCAAACTGTTTGGGCAAACTATTATTCCTGTCGCTAACGAAGGTGGCTGGTATATGCCCAATGGTTTGATGCTGCTGCCACCCAGCGCATTTTTTATTATCGGCCTGATGATCTGGGCAATTCGTAGCTGGAAACCACAACAAGTTGAGGCGCCGGACTATCAGATTCACCAGGTACACCGCACGGAGGTTTTGTAAATGGAGCATTATCTCAGTCTGTTTATCCGCTCAATTTTCGTCGAGAATCTGGCTCTGGCTTTCTTTTTGGGGATGTGTACCTTCCTCGCAGTATCGAAAAAAATCGAAACCGCTCTGGGCTTGGGTATCGCGGTTATTCTGGTTCAGGCAATAACCGTTCCAACCAATAATCTGATTTATCAATACCTTCTTAAAGAAGGCGCCCTGTCATGGGCAGGTTTACCAGATGTTGATCTGAGTTTCCTGGGCCTGATCAGCTATATTGGTGTTATTGCCGCTATGGTGCAAATCATCGAAATGGCCATGGATAAATATGTGCCGGCACTCTATAACGCGTTAGGTATTTTCCTGCCTTTAATCACGGTGAATTGCGCCATTTTAGGGGGCACATTGTTCATGGTAGAACGTGATTACAATCTTGCAGAAAGTGCCGTATATGGTGTGGGAAGTGGTTTTGGCTGGGCGCTGGCTATCACTGCAATCGCAGGCATCAGAGAGAAACTTAAATATTCCGACGTTCCTGACGGCTTACAAGGCCTTGGCATCACCTTTATCACTGCGGGCTTGATGGCGTTAGGATTCATGGCATTTTCGGGGATTCAACTCTAATGGAAATCATTTTAGGCATCGTCTTATTCACGCTGATCATCATGGCGTTGGTATTCGTTATTATCAGCGCCCGCTCCAAATTGGTAGCGACCGGTGATATCGACATTATTGTCAATGATGAAAAAACGATTAAAACCAAGGCTGGCGGCAAACTTTTAGGGGCTTTAGCCGATGCTAACCTGTTTGTATCTTCAGCATGTGGCGGTGGTGGGACCTGCGCGCAATGCAAGGTAAAGATCTTTGAAGGCGGCGGCTCTATTCTGCCCACTGAAGAATCACATATCACTAAACGTGAAGCCGCTGAAGGTGATCGGTTGTCTTGTCAGGTGGCCGTTAAACAAAACATGCGGATTCAGGTGCCGGAAGAAGTATTCGGCGTGAAGAAGTGGGAATGCACGGTTCGTTCCAATGATAATGTTGCCACTTTTATTAAAGAGCTGATCCTTGAATTACCTGAAGGTGAAAGTGTTAACTTCCGTGCCGGTGGTTTTATTCAGATTGAATGTCCGCCACATACGGTGGAATACAAAAACTTTATCATCGCCGATGAATATCGTCCGGATTGGGATCGCTTTGATATGTGGCGTTACAAATCCGTGGTGAAAGAAAACGTGGTTCGCGCCTACTCTATGGCCAACTATCCGGAAGAAAAAGGCATTGTAATGCTGAACGTACGGATTGCATCACCACCGCCTAATGCTGATGATGTGCCACCGGGAATCATGTCTTCATACATTTTTGATCTCAAAGCTGGTGATAAAGTCACTATTTCCGGTCCATTTGGTGAGTTTTTTGCCAAAGATACGGATAAAGAAATGGTATTCATTGGTGGTGGTGCCGGTATGGCGCCAATGCGTTCACACATCTTTGATCAGCTGCGCCGTTTGAAATCTAAACGTAAAATGACTTTCTGGTATGGTGCCCGCAGTCTGCGTGAGATGTTTTATACCGAAGATTTTGACGAGCTGGCCGCTGAAAATGATAATTTCACCTGGCATGTCGCTTTATCTGATGCATTGCCGGAAGATAACTGGACTGGCTACACCGGGTTTATTCACAATGTTATTTATGAAAACTATCTGAAAGATCATCCGGCTCCAGAAGATTGCGAATATTACATGTGCGGCCCACCGATGATGAACGCAGCCGTCATCAAAATGCTCGAAGATTTAGGTGTTGAACCTGAAAACATCATGCTTGATGATTTTGGAGGCTAATATGAATACTTTCCTCGCCACATTTTTTATTCTTCTGTTGGCTGTTATAGCCATGGCTATAGGTGTAATTTTTGGCCGTTCAGCAATAAAAGGTAGTTGTGGTGGTTTGAATCAGGTTGGACTGTCAGGAAGTTGTGGTGGTGCCTGCTCAATCCAGGAAAAAGAAGAGTGTGAAGCCCGGAAACGGGAAAAACAACAAAACTAATCAGCATCAGGGAGTAGTCCATGCTTGCATCACTCAAAGTAAAAGATCATATGAATGGCACCAAGATCACCTTCACTCCTGATATGGATGTGTTGCGGGCGATTCATCAGCTGATTGAGTTGAAAATTTCCGGGGCACCGGTAGTGGATCATCATGGCAACCTGATTGGTTTTCTCTCTGAAAAAGACTGTATGCAAGTCGCCCTTAATGCTGCTTATCAGGGCGAATCGGCCGGCAAAGTCGAAGAATATATGCATAATAAAGTTGAAACCATTGATTTTGAAGCTTCCATCATTGAGGTTGCCGAGAAATTTTTACAAACCGCTTACAAATGTTTGCCAGTGATCAAAGAAAATCGCTTAGTTGGTTCAATTACCCGACAAAATATTTTGAAGGCACTTGAGCTGACATCTAACCCGGATAGCAAACAGCCGGCAAAACAATCCACCAAACAAAATATTCATGTAAGCAATAATGTTTCCTGACATTTAGCTGGACTTCGCTACTAACAGCCGCCATGCGGCTGTTTTTGTTTATAGCTGTTGTTAGACGACCAGTGGATTTTTTTGCATCAACAATTTAGTGTAAGCTTTGGATTAATTTAACCAGACCGACAGAGAAATTATGATCTATAACAGCATCCTCGACACTATCGGTAATACACCTATTGTTAAACTTAATAATATTGCTCCTGAGCACGTCGAAATGTACGTCAAAGTGGAAGCATTCAATCCGATGGCTTCGGTTAAGGATCGCCTTGCATTTGCCGTAATCGATGACGCTGAAAAACGTGGTGTATTAAAACCTGGACAAACTGTCGTTGAAGCAACATCGGGTAATACCGGCATTGCCCTGGCAATGGTCTGCGCAGCGAAAGGTTATCCATTTGTTGCCACGATGGTTGAAACCTTCTCCATTGAACGCCGGAAAATTATGCGGGCACTCGGTGCCAAAGTTATCCTCACTCCCGCAGCGGAAAAAGGGACAGGAATGGTGAAAAAAGCCGAGGAACTTGCTGAAAAACATGGCTGGTTTCTCGCAAGACAATTCGAAAATCCTGCTAATCCAGCTTTTCATCGAAATACTACCGGCCCTGAAATTCTTCGCGATTTTGCCGGTAAAAGGCTCGATTACTGGGTCTCAGGCTGGGGAACTGGCGGCACGTTAACCGGGGCTGGTGAAATGATAAAACTTGCCAGACCTGATACCAAAATTGTCGCCACTGAACCAGCTGCGGCATCGATGCTGGCAGGAGATGACTGGCATCCCCATAAGATTCAGGGCTGGACACCAGACTTCATTCCAGATGTATTAAATCGCGATGTTTATGACGAGTTATACCCTGTTACTGATGAAGAATCCAAAAGCTGGGCATTAAGGTTAGCCAGTGAAGAAGGAATCTTCTGTGGTTTATCTTGTGGCGGCACTGTGGCAGCCGCAATGAAAGTCGCTGAAAATGCAGAACCAGGTTCGGTTATTCTCGCAATGCTACCCGATACTGGCGAACGCTATCTATCAACTTATTTATTTGAAGGCATGAATGAAGGTTCCGATGATGAATGGCTGGCCAGCCTTGGCTAGCCATTCCAGTCTAATCCGTCAGTACCGCAGCGATAGCCACCGACCAGCAGCACGTATGATCAGCTCCTCCCACCAGATAGCTTTTTACTTTTTCACGTGATTTGAATTTCGACAGATAAGACATTAATACCGACCCGGGTACCACAAAATCATGATCGCCTATCAAATGTATCTGGGGTACTGCCTCTAATGCTGAGCTGTAATCAACTGGGTTTAATGAACCCGACAGAGGTGCTGAATCATTAAATTCGCTCCACCACTTATGATCAAGGTTGCCAGCAACGGTCACTAATAGTGCAACATCGCTCCTTTTTGATGCAATAATCGATGCGATTGCTCCCCCTCCGGAATACCCTACCAAACGTATTTGACTCGCTTGATACTGCTGTTTCATTATAGAAATTGCCATATCCATCGAATCCACTACGGCTTGAGAATATCGATGTGAAGTCCACAGCTCACGGTTACACGAGTTAAATCGGGTAGCTTTCAGATATTGACAGGGACGTCCTATATAGACACTGTCTCCTCGGGTTTCCTGCGCCAGCCTTAATGCCACGCCGGGTTCTCCATCACCTTCAATAAAAATATTAAGTATTTCAGCTTGCTTTAACTCTGGTGGTGCAAAGCCGATCATGATATGTGAACCGCCAGAAAGAATCAGACGATTCCATGTAGATATTTCATTCGCTTGTACTGAAAATGACAATACAAAAAGAAGCATGAACGTTTTCATGGAGCACCTCCGTTAAGGGTGACATGAAAAATTTTGCATAGATGATGCCAAATCCGTTCAACATGATTTTTATCTGGATTGCCCGATATTTTGCTAAAAGGCCCCAAACATGATTACATTTTCATTATGAAACCCATAATAAAACCATTTCAAGCCGATAACGAATACTATTTTATTGAAGGATGCTATATCAATGAACTGTCTAATGATATCGAAGATGAAGCGTTATCAATTGCTCAAGCAAGGGTTTCACCCGGAGTAACCACACAGTGGCACCGGTTAAAGTCAACCACTGAACGTTATGTGATTATTCAAGGTCAGGGAATCGTAGAGATCGGTGATTTGTCTCCTCATACCGTTACTTCGGGAGATGTTGTTATTATTCCTGAAAATACTCGCCAACGTATCACCAATGTCAGTAATGAGGATCTGGTATTTCTAGCATTATGTACCCCGCGATTTACAGCTGATAACTATCAAGAAGAATTGACCTAATTCAGATTATTGCTTCACATGGTGTATCCTTAATTCATATATAAAGTAAACAGGCACAAAAAAAAGCATTAACTCTTATATAAAGTCTGTTTGCTATATAAAATTTTCACCGGATGAATTTTCAAACATGGAGACAGTTCAACAATGGAGTTGAATTCAAGTATGAATGAAGTAAACACTGGAACACCCGCTATTTCACTTGAAGAAATTAATTTCCAGACGATGGCTGAAGATGCCCCAGTTACCCTTTGGCTAACTGATATACATGGCAATATAATTTTTACAAATAACCAATATAAAAATTTTATTGGACGAGAAAAAGTTGAAAAGATGGGTGGTAAAGCCTGGTTCAATGCCTTACATCCCGACGACCGTGATTATTGTCTGACTGTATTTAAGGATGCATTTGAGACTTACAAATCTTTTACCATGGAATACCGATTACGTCGTCGTGATGGTGAATACAGGCATTTTATCGACCATGGTGAACCCTATATCGATGGCCATGGCCGTTTTTCGGGTTTTGTTGGGTCCTCAACTGATATCACTGAACAAAAATTATCTGAAGATGAACTGAAAAAGTCTCATCAGGAACTCACACAATACAACTATGAGATGAATCTCATCAATCAGCTTAACTCTTACCTCCAAGTATGCAGAGCTGTTGATGAAACCTACCCCATCGTTTCATATTATGCAGAACAGATCTTTCCAGATTGTACCGGTGCACTGTATTTGTTTAATGATAAGAAAACACTTGTTGAATCGATGACGACATGGGGCATAACAGATGATATTAAAAGTGCACCCGTCATAGCTCCTGATGACTGTTGGTCGCTACGTCAAGGTAAGGAGCACACTACTCTTGATAACGATGGCAGACTTCGATGTAAGCATGTCAGCGAAGGTGTGAGCAACTATATCTGTGAACCGATAATTGCCCAGGGTGAAATGCTTGGCATGTTACATATCGAATTTAATGGTGCAAAACATAAAGTAGGAGAAGAGAAAACCTATTACGTTGAGTCCAGAAAGCGTCTGGTGAAAATTACTGCTGATAACCTTGCTTTATCACTGGTTAGCCTGAAACTCAAAGAAGCTTTACAATCACAATCAGTACGTGACCCATTAACCTCTCTGTTTAACAGACGTTTCATGGAGGAAAGCCTTGAGCGTGAAATTCACAGATGTGCCCGAGCCCAGCATGGACTGGGTCTGATCCTCTCAGATATCGATCATTTTAAGAAATTTAATGATGATTATGGCCATGATGCTGGTGATCTGGTTCTTGTCGAATATGCCAATATTCTCAAAAATCATTTTCGCAGCAGTGATGTTATCTGTCGCTATGGTGGCGAAGAATTCATTATTATCATGCCTGATATTAACAAAGACCACTTGGTAAAGCGCGCCCAAATACTCTGTCAGGAAATCAGTTCACTGGAACTTTTATATCAAAATAAACCGCTACCAACGATCACAGCCTCCTGTGGTGTGGCCTATCTGCATAACACGCTTATCGAAAAATCAGACATAATCAAGGCAGCTGATGTCGCTTTATATGAAGCTAAAAATAACGGTCGAAATCAGGTGGTGGTTTCCGAAACGGAGTTTATTGATATTTAGCAAAATCCACCCCTATTTTTACAGGAGCAAAAACCGACCACTG
>NZ_DDOK01000006.1:0-9820 GCF_002341635.1 Methylophaga sp. UBA2496
TGGTATTTTGAAGAATGAATATATTCTACAAATACCCAAAGATCTTAACGAGGCGGCGATGATGGTTAAACAGTCCATCCAGCTATACAATCATAGGCGGCCGCACATGGCCCTAAAATACAAAACGCCCGATGCGGTGCATCGGGCGTTTTAATCGAAATAAGTGTCAACTTATTTCAGGACAAGACACTGAAAGTTTTAAAACTCAACAAATTACTGATGATACTGGACGCTTTCAGCATGTACGGCATCCACTAATGCAGCTACATGCTCCGGGTTAATCGTAGGGTGGATACCGTGCCCCAGATTAAATACATGGCCACTTCCATGACCATAGGCTTTCAGAATTTCTTTTACTTCCGTTTGTATGCGTTCAGGCTGAGCATATAACACACAGGGATCCATATTGCCCTGCAAGGCCACTTTATCGCCCACCTGATAGCGTGCCAATGAGATATCGGTCGTCCAGTCCAGGCCTAATGCGTCGGCCCCGACTTCGGCCATATGATTTAGCCATTGGCCACCCCCCTTTGTAAACATCGTTACCGGCACACGTCTTCCTTCATTTTCTTTGGTCAGGCCGCTGATGATCTGCTGCATATAGGCCAGCGAAAACTCTCTGTAATTTGGTCCACTTAATGCCCCACCCCAAGTATCAAATAACATTAAGGCCTGAGCACCTGCAGCGATTTGAGCATTTAAGTAAGCCGTTACTGACTTGGCAAGAACTGATAACAAATCATGCATCACTTGTGGCGTATCAAACATCATCGCTTTGATTTTAGCGAAATCCTTGCTCGAACCTCCCTCGACCATGTAGCACGCCAGTGTCCAGGGACTGCCACTAAAACCAATTAACGGCACCTTGCCATCAATTTCCCTACGGGTCATGCGAATGGCATCCATCACATACCCCAGACTATCCTCCATATCCGGTACGCTGAGATTGGCTACTTCTGCTGCGCTGCGTACTGTTTTGTGAAATTTTGGGCCTTCTCCGGTAACAAAATGCAGCCCCAGCCCCATAGCATCAGGAATAGTGAGAATGTCAGAAAAGATTATCGAAGCATCAAGATCAAAGCGACGCAGGGGCTGCAAGGTAACTTCACAGGCCAGTTCCGGCGTGGTACACAATGTCATAAAATTACCGGCCTTTTCGCGTACCTGCCGGTATTCAGGCAAGTAACGACCAGCCTGACGCATAATCCAAACCGGGGTTTTATCGACAGGTTGCTTTAATAAAGCACGAAGATAACGATCATTTTTTAATTCGGACACCGGACCACCTTTTTATTTATGGCAATTACTAGGGTTTGTTGATCTTTCATATCCACCACTGCTGGCGGCTATTTTTGTGTCCGACAAGGCGGAAAGCACGCAGTGTAGCCACCCTACATAAGTGATTGACAACGCAGGCGGCCGCAAAAATAGCCCCAGCCCTTCGGGTTGTGACTGAAAAAGCGTCACTCTGCGTTGCTCGTCGCTTATTTAGAATAACTAAAAGGCGCTCCTCGTGCCTTGATTGACGCTTTTTCAGCTCACAACAGAGGCGGATATGAAAGATAAACAAGCCCTAACTCAGAAACAAAATCGCACTGAGAGATCAGACTCAAGCGAGTATGACCAACTCAGTGCGATAAAATTGCCACGTGTTCAGATAAAACTGGAGAGTTAAACTTCCAGATATTCAAGAATACCTTCAGCTGCCTGTCGACCTTCCCAAACAGCAGTTACGACCAAATCAGAACCGCGCACCATATCACCACCAGCGAATATTTTCGGGTTAGTGGTTTGGTAAGCGCAGGCGCCTTCAGCGGGAGCAACAACACGGCCACCATCATCGATACTGACATTAAATTTTTCAAACCATGGCGCAGGGCTTGGACGGAAACCAAAGGCGATAACGACTGCATCCGCAGCGATAATTTCTTCACTGCCTTGTACTGGTTCAGGACGACGGCGTCCACGTTCATCAGGCTCACCTAGTGCTGTGGTGACGACTTTTACACCAGTGACTTTATTGCCATCGCCAATGATTTCAATCGGCTGACGGTTCCACATAAACTCAACGCCTTCTTCACGTGCATTGTTTACTTCGCGACGTGAACCCGGCATGTTTTCTTCATCACGACGATAGGCACAGATAACACTGGTCGCACCTTGACGAATAGCCGTACGATTACAATCCATTGCGGTGTCACCACCACCCAGAACAACGACTCGCTTACCTTCAAGCGATACATAGTTTTCTGATGGCAAGTCCAATAGTTTTTTATTATTGGCGACCAGATACGGCAAAGCTTCATGGACACCCGGTAATTCCTCACCCGGAAAGCCACCTTTCATATAGGTGTAGGTTCCCATACCGAGGAAAACAGCATCATATTCTTCCAGCAAGGCATCAAACTCGACATCTTTACCCACATCCGTATTCAGGCGGAATTCAACTCCCATACCTTCCAATACTTCACGACGACGTTTAACAACTTCTTTTTCCAGTTTGAATTCTGGTATACCAAATGTCAGCAGTCCACCGATTTCTGGATAGCGATCAAACACTACAGGCTTAACACCATTACGTACCAATACATCCGCAGCACCTAAACCGGCAGGTCCCGCACCAATCACCGCCACGCGCTTACCAGTATCCACCACATTGGATAAGTCCGGACGCCAGCCTTGTGACAAAGCAGTGTCGGTAATGTATTTCTCCACTGAGCCAATGGTGACTGCACCAAAACCGTCATTTAGGGTACAAGCACCTTCACATAACCGATCTTGTGGGCAAACACGACCACAGATTTCAGGCAACGTATTGGTTTGATGGGCCAATTCAGCAGCCTGTTCCAGATTGCCTTCACTGATAAGTTTCAGCCAGTTCGGAATATAGTTATGTACCGGGCACTTCCATTCACAATAAGGATTACCGCACTCTAAACAGCGGTCAGCCTGTTCTGCTGCCTGTGGCGCATCAAATTGCCCGTATATTTCGCCAAATTGCTGCTTGCGAACACTTGCATCCAGTTTTTTGGGGTCAACTCGACCTACATCTAAAAATTGAAACGTATTTTTTTTCATCGTTATATAGTTTTACCAGTTGTATCAGGCCGCTTTGGTGGCAATTTTTAATAAACCATCCAATGACGCTGCTTTGGGTTTGACCAGCCAGAACTCTTTAATCGCCTGTTCAAAACGATCCAGAATCTGGTGCGCCCAGACACTACCGGTTTCACGCACATGGTCTTCAATAAGGCCTTTTAGATGCAAAGCGGCTTCTGACATTTCGTCACCATCGATCCGCACCAATTCAACCAGCTCTTCGTTATAACGTTCCGCCAGAGTGTTATCCACATCCAGTACATAGGCCAGACCACCGGTCATGCCTGCACCAAAATTCAGCCCGGTCTCGCCCAGCACAACAACAACGCCGCCAGTCATGTATTCACATCCATGGTCGCCAACACCTTCAACCACAGCAATCGCTCCGGAATTACGCACGGCAAACCGTTCACCGGCTTTACCGGCAGCATAAAGCTCTCCGCCAGTAGCGCCGTACAAACAAGTGTTACCGATAATGCTGGCATTTTGCGTTTCAAAGTCGCTTTCAGGTGACGGATAGATAGTTAGCTTGCCTGCGGCCATGCCTTTACCGACATAATCGTTGGCATCACCTTCAAGGCGCATTTCCAGACCACCCGCATTGAACACACCAAAGCTTTGTCCGGCAGACCCGGTCAGATGAAGGCGTATCGGTTTATCAATCATGCCGTAATTACCATAAAGTTTGGCAATTTCACCGGATAACCGCGCACCAATCGAACGATTAATATTACGAATACTGTAACTGAATTCACCACCCGTTTTGTTCACTATGGTGTCTTTAATATCCAACACCATCTGCTCAGCCAATTCACCTTTATCATAAGGCTCATTTTTCGGCTCAAGGCAGAATTGCGGTTTATCTTCAGGAACACCTGCGTTCGACAATAAAGGTTGCAAATCCAGGCCACGCTGTTTGGCAGTGGTACCCGGCAAGACCTCAAGCAAATCGGTACGACCAATCAAGTCCTGCAGACTGCGCACGCCCAGTTTAGCCAACCACTCCCGGGTTTCACGAGCTACAAACTGGAAGTAGTTCATTACCATTTGTGGTAAACCGATAAAGTGCTGTGTGCGCAGCTTTTCATTCTGCGTTGCAACACCGGTCGCACAATTATTCAAATGACAGATTCGCAGATATTTACAACCTAAGGCGACCATTGGTCCGGTACCGAAACCAAAACTTTCCGCGCCGAGAATGGCTGCTTTGATGACATCCAACCCTGTTTTCAGGCCACCGTCTGTTTGCAGACGTACTTTGTCACGTAAGTCATTGGCACGCAGAGTCTGATGCGCTTCGCTTAAACCGAGCTCCCAAGGACCACCGGCATATTTCACCGAAGTTAACGGGCTCGCGCCGGTACCACCGTCATAACCGGAAATGGTAATCAAATCTGCATAAGCTTTTGCCACACCGGCAGCAACCGTGCCAACACCCGCCTGAGAAACCAGCTTCACAGAGACCAGCGCATCTGGATTAACCTGTTTCAAATCGAATATCAGCTGAGCCAAATCTTCAATCGAATAGATATCATGATGCGGCGGTGGAGAGATCAATGTTACGCCTGGCACTGAATGGCGCAGCGTAGCGATCATCTGATTAACTTTGCCACCCGGTAACTGCCCCCCCTCGCCTGGTTTAGCACCTTGAGCAATTTTGATCTGTAAAACTTCGGCATTAACCAAATAATGCGGTGTTACCCCAAAACGGCCTGAGGCAATCTGTTTGATTTTGGAAACACGCTCGTTACCAAAACGATCCGGATCTTCACCACCTTCCCCCGAATTGGAACGACCGCCTAAACGGTTCATCGCAATGGCTAAAGCTTCATGCGCTTCAGGCGATAAAGCGCCTAAAGACATACCAGCACTGTCAAAACGTTTCAGAATCGCGCCGGTATCTTCAACTTCTTCAATATCTAATGCCGTATCGGCTAGCTTGACATCCAACAAGTCGCGCAACACCATCGCCGGCCGTTCGTTAACTAACGCAGCATAGGTTTGATAGTCATCGTAACTGCCACCCTGAACAGCTTTCTGTAATGTGCCAATAACATCTGGGTTATAAGCATGATATTCACCGCCATGGATGAATTTCAGCAGGCCACCCTGGTCACGTTTTTTACGTTGATTCCAGGCCAGTTTAGCCAATTGCAACTGATCTGCATGTAATGCTTGAAAATCCGCTCCATTTACCCGACTGGTAGTAGCAGTGAAACACTTATCCACAACCACATCATTCAAGCCAACGATTTCAAACAATTGCGCTCCGCGATAGCTGGCAATGGTTGATATACCCATTTTAGAGGTGATTTTGAACAGCCCTTTGTTAATACCTTTACGGTACAGACGGCAAAGTTCGGCATGTTCAACGTTTTGGATTTCCTTGGTGGCACGCAGATCCTGCAGGCAGGCATAAGCAAGATAGGGATAAATCGCTGTAGCACCATAGCCGAGTAACACACCGAAATGATGTGGATCACGGGCTGTCGCGGTTTCTACAATGATATTTGCATCACAACGCAAACCGGCTTTAATCAGATGCTGATGCACCGCACCAGTTGCCAGTAGGGCATGTACCGGTAATGTGTCTTTGGAAATATCCCGATCGCTGAGGATCACTACCACATTGCCGTTACGCACCGCATTTTCTGCGTCAGCACAAATCGCATCAATCGCTTTTTCCAGGCCGATTTCCGGCTGGTAATTCAACGAGATACGATAAGATTTATATTCCGGGTCGTTATCACCCAGTCTGAGGATATGATTAAACAGTTTCTCGGTCAGTACCGGAGAATCCAGTACAACACGCTGTGCGTGATCTTCACCTTCTTCAAACAGATTACGTTCCTGACCAATACAGGTCTCAAGCGACATAACAATGTTTTCACGCAATGGATCAATAGGTGGATTGGTGACCTGCGCGAACTGTTGACGGAAATAGTCATATAACGAACGGGCTTTTTGTGACATGACGGCAAACGGGCTATCGTCACCCATTGAACCGACTGCTTCCTGACCCAGCTCACCTAAAACACGAATGACCTGATCACGCTCTTCAAAGCTGACACCGAACATTTTTTCAAACACTTCAAGTTCATCGCCCTGAATCTCAGGCAATGTGTGTTGATCATCGTCCTGGGTATCCTGCAAACGTTGCAGATTATTATCCAGCCATTCACGATACGGCTGAGCGGTTTTCAGCATTTCGTTGATATCTTCCGGCATCAACAATTCACCAGTCTGAGTATCAACCGCCAGCATCTGGCCTGGTTTCAGACGGCCTTTCGCCACAACATCTTCCGGTTGATAGTTGTAAACACCAACTTCAGACGCCAGCGTAATATGACGGTCTTTGGTTATCACATAACGTGCTGGACGCAAGCCATTGCGATCCAATGTACATGCGGCATAACGACCATCAGTGATAACCACACCGGCAGGACCATCCCATGGCTCCATGTGCATGGAATTAAAATCATAGAAGGCTTTCAGATCGGCATCCATAGTTGGATCGTTCTGCCATGCAGGTGGGATAAGTAAACGCATGGCACGGAACATACTGACACCACCCGCCAATAAGGCTTCCAGCATATTATCCATGCTGGATGAATCCGATCCGGTTGTTCCAACTAAAGGTCGGATGTCTTCCATGTTTTCAATAAGTGAGGTCGCAAATTTTGCGCCACGAGCCAAGGCCCAGTTACGGTTACCCTGAACGGTATTGATTTCACCATTGTGTGCCAGATAACGGAAAGGCTGAGCCAAACGCCATTGCGGCCAGGTATTGGTAGAAAAACGTTGATGGAATACGCATATAGCCGTTTCCATACGCTCATCGCTGAGATCTTTATAGAAAACCGGCAGATAGGACGGCATCACCAGACCTTTATAAGAAACCACTTGTGATGACAGGCTGGGGATATAGAAGTCTTTATCGTCAGTGATGGCTTTTTCAGCTTTACGGCGTGCAATGTAGAGATTGCGTTCAAATGTGGCGTCATCCATAGACTCGCCAGCATTCACAAATACATGGCGCATCTTCGGCAGCAAACGCAAAGCCTCGTCACCACAAGCCGTTTCGGCATCGACCGGCACTTCACGCCAGCCTATGACTTGCAGACCCTGTTCGGTGAGCTTTTCGGTAACAGCATCCTGCGCTAACTGTGCTTTATTGTCGTCCTGTGACAGAAAAACCATACCGACCGCATAGCGTTGCGCCAGCGAAAAACCGAGTTCTTCCGCAATAGCTTTAAAGAAGCTGTCTGGTTTTTTAAGCAATAAACCACAACCGTCACCGGTCTTGCCATCCGCACCAATTGCGCCCCGATGGGTCAGGTTGCCCAGCGCTTCAATGGCTGTTTTAATAAGCCAATGACTGGGTTTACCATCCATCTGAGCAATCAGTCCGAATCCGCAGTTATCGCGCTCAAATTCAGGTCTGTAGAGACCTTGTGTTAGTTCTGTTGGCTGACTCACGTCACATACCTTCATCGTTTGTTAGCGCCGTCGCAGCTCCATTCCGGTGGTAAAACCGGCACAGCTATGTCTAAACTGAGGAGCGTCGCACAAAAACACGGCAGAAAGGATCACCTAGTATAACGATTGATCCGACACCATTCAATT
Source organism: Methylophaga sp. UBA2496 (assembly GCF_002341635.1). NCBI lineage: Bacteria > Pseudomonadati > Pseudomonadota > Gammaproteobacteria > Thiotrichales > Piscirickettsiaceae > Methylophaga > Methylophaga sp. UBA2496. The sequence goes on from NZ_DDOK01000006.1 coordinate 7,726, forward strand.
CTAGCTGCTTTTTTTAGACAGCAACTAACTGCAGTAAATTTTCCTATTTTCAATAAAATAGCTAAAATGCACTGCTTTTCTGACAATACAATCGGACTAACAATGGACAAACCACTGGTCGGCGTAGTGATGGGTAGTAATAGTGACTGGCCTGTCATGCAAAAAGCCGTGGAACAACTTGATGCTTTTGGCATTGCCTACGAAACCCAAGTTGTTTCTGCTCACCGTACACCCGATCTACTCACCGAATACGCCAAAACCGCCGAATCACGTGGGCTAAGTTGCATTATTGCTGGGGCCGGTGGGGCCGCGCATCTACCCGGCATGCTCGCAGCGAACACCTTAGTTCCGGTTCTTGGTGTTCCGGTTCCATCGCGTTATCTAAAAGGTCAGGACTCTCTATTATCAATTGTTCAAATGCCTAAAGGTATACCTGTTGCCACATTTGCAATTGGCGAAGCTGGTGCCGCTAATGCTGCATTATTCGCTATTGCCCAGTTAGCAATTCACGATAAGAAGTTGGCGGCTAAATTAGAACAATTTCGTAAAGACCAGTACCAGGCTGTCTTGGATATGACACTTCCACCACTAGCATAAAACTGAGGATGTAATGATTTTACCAGGAGCAACATTAGGAATGCTGGGTGGCGGTCAATTAGGCCGCATGTTTACGACTGCAGCACAAACCATGGGCTACAAAGTTATTGTGTTGGATCCCGATAAGAACAGTCCTGCAGGAATTATTGCCGACGAGCATATTTGTGCTGCCTACACAGATGACTCCGCCCTGGCTGAGCTTGCGCAACGTTGCGCTGCAATTACAACCGAATTTGAAAATATTCCTGCCAGCACATTAGCCTTTCTGGAACAACGCACCGTTGTCCATCCCTCCTCAACCGCCCTGGCCAGTACGCAAAACCGTAATGTTGAAAAGAGCTTTATTCGTGCCCAGGGCATTGCCACCGTGCCGTTTGTCAGTATTAACAGCACTGATGATATTGCCAGCATCGGTGACCAGATCAACTTCCCGGCGATCCTGAAAGTCGCAACCTTTGGCTATGACGGTAAAGGTCAGATTGTTTGTGAAGATTTACAGGCTGTCCATAAGGCTTTCGAGGCCTTAGGCCAAAAAGAATGCGTTCTGGAGCAACGAATCGATTTGGAACGTGAAATATCCGTTGTGCTGGCGCGTAGTCAGGACGGGCAGATCAGCGCTTTTCCAGTAGCTGAAAATGTGCATATCAATGGTATTTTGCACTCGACTACCGTGCCAAGTATTGCGGCAGAATCACTTCAGCAAACGGCGATTGAAATGGCCAGTACAATTGCTGAAGGCCTTCGTTATGTTGGCACCATGGCAGTTGAATTTTTTGTCTCCAAACAAGGGGATATCATTGCCAATGAAATTGCACCACGGCCGCATAATTCCGGACATTACACACTGGATGCCTGTCGCACATCTCAATTCGAACAACAAGTTCGGATGCTTTGCGGGCTTACTGCCGGAAATGCGGAATTAATTTCGCCGGTAGTGATGATTAATTTGCTAGGTGATGTTTGGGGCAATAGCCAGCCACACTGGGATAAACTGCTTGCTCAGCCTGATATAAAGCTGCATCTTTACGGAAAAAAAGAAGCACGCGCTGGTCGGAAAATGGGTCACTTTAATGTGCTTTCTGCCGACGCGTCCCAGGCAATGGAGCTGGCCAGTCAAACTTTTGAAGCCATTAAAGCTGATTAATGCATAACATAACCATTACCTACTGCACACAATGTCGCTGGATGTTGCGGGCCGCCTGGATGGCCCAGGAACTGCTCAGCACTTTTGACGGTGAGATTGCAGAATTAACGCTTAAACCGGCTACCGGTGGCGTTTTTGAAGTAACGGCAGATAATGCGTTGGTCTGGTCAAGAAAACAGGAAGGCCGCTTTCCTGATATTACCGAACTAAAACAACGTGTTCGTGATGTCATTGCTCCGGAACAGGATTTAGGTCATTCTGATAGAAAAAAGTAATAACCGGGTTTGAATGAATAAAAAAAGGGACGTTTTCACGTCCCTTTTTTATTTTTATGACCCGTCCTAAATAAGGTTG